>NZ_JBIMEU010000002.1:0-643780 GCF_051262555.1 Aeromicrobium sp. CF4.19
TCCGAGCTCGGGAAGGGTGACTTCGGTTGCCATGATCTCTCGTTCTCTCGTCTCAGGCGTGGGAGTGCAGCGGCTTGCCGGCGAGGGCGAGGGCTGCCTCGCCGAGCGACTCGTTCTGCGTCGGGTGGGCGTGGATGAACTGCGCGACGTCCTCGGGGTAGGCCTCCCAGTTGACCATGAGCGAGGCCTCTCCGACCTGCTCGCCGAACCGGGAGCCGAGCATGTGGACGCCGACGATCGGGCCGTCCTTCTCGCGGACGAGCTTCACGACGCCGGCCGTGGCCAGGATCTGGCTCTTGCCGTTGCCGCCGAGGTTGTACTCCAAGGTCTCGACCTCGTCGTACTTCTCCTTGGCCTGCGGCTCGGTGAGGCCGACGGAGGCGATCTCGGGCTCGCAGTAGGTGACGCGGGGGATGCCGGAGTCGACGACGGGCATGGGGGAGAGCCCGGCGATCTCCTCGGCCACGAAGATGCCGTGCGCGAAGCCGCGGTGGGCCAGCTGCAGGCCGGGCACGAGGTCGCCGACGGCGTAGACACCCTCGGCGTTGGTGCGCAGACGCTCGTCGGTGGGCACCCAGCCGCGGTCGACCGTCACACCGGCCTCCTCGAAGCCCAGGCCCTCCGAGCGCGGCCCGCGGCCCACGGCCACCAGGACGAGGTCCGTGTCGATGGTGTCCCCGTTCTCCAGCGAGACCTTCACCCCGGACTCGGTCTGCTCGACGCCGGTGAACTTGGTCCCGGTCTTGAAGGCGATCTTGCGCTTGCGGAACGCGCGCTCCAACAGCTTGGACAGCGCGGGGTCCTCCAGCGGGACGAGGTTCGGCAGGGCCTCGACGATCGTGACCTCGGCACCGAAGGAACGCCAGACGGAGGCGAACTCGACGCCGATCACGCTGCCGCCGATGATGACGACGCTCTCGGGGACCTCGCTCATGGTGAGGGCCTCGTCGCTGGTGATGACGCGTCCGCCGATCTCCAGGCCCGGCAGCGTCCGGGGGAAGGAGCCGGTGGCGAGCACGAGGTTCTTGCCGGTGTAGCGGGTGCCGTCGACCTCGACGCTGCCGCCGCCGTCGGAGGCGGTCTCCACGACCTTGCCCTCACCCTCGACGACGGTGATCCCGCCGGACTTGATCAGCCCCTGCAGACCCTTGTAGAGCCGGTCCACGACGCCGTCCTTGTAGGCGTTGACGGCCGGCATGTCGATGCCCTCGAAGGACGCCTTGACGCCGAACGTCTCGGACTCACGGGTGTTGTCGGCGACCTCGGCCGCGTGCAGCAGGGCCTTGGTGGGGATGCAGCCGTTGTGCAGGCACGTGCCCCCGAGCTTGCCCTTCTCCACGAGCGCGACCGAGAGGCCGAGCTGCACCGCGCGCAGCGCACAGGCGTAGCCGCCGCTGCCCCCGCCCAAGATGACGATGTCGAAGTTGTTGCTGTCCGCAGGGCTGGCCGCCACTGTCGCCTCCTCGTGGGTGATCTCTTGTCATCTTGTCACCTCTGCACGAGCCCGCACCACTCGGGTGAAAGCGACTCGCGAGTAGCCTCACGCACGTCCTGCGACCGCCCGTCGGGCAGACTGGGGGCATGGCTCTGTTCGGCCGCAGACGCGGAACATCGGACCGTCGTGCGACGCGCGACGACCTCGCTGCGCTGCGCGAGTGGGTCACCACACGGCAGGGCGTCGAGGCCTACGTCGAACCTCCGACGAACTTCACCGAGACGACCGTCGTGCTCGTCGCGGCCGACGGCGAGTCGATCCGTCGACGCGTGGCGTCGGCCAAGGCGGCCGGCGACTTCGCGCGGAAGGCCGGCATTCCCGTCTACGACACGAACCGCGTCGGCTTCCCGCAGCGGATGCGTGACTACGCCGTGCGCCAGAAGGCTGCGCAGAGCGGTCGGGCGGCCTCGGCCGGTCGGTCCGCTCCCGCGCGTCCGCCGGCCGAGCGACCGCTGTCTCCGAGCGAGCGGGACGCGATCGCGTCCCTGCAGGTCTCGGCCGGCGCCGACGGCGTGAGTGGGCGTCCGGGGGACGACGTGCTCCGACAGTGGTGGAAGCAGGCCCGGGTGCGTTCCCATCCCGATCGCCGCGGTGGTGACCGCACGGAGTGGGACGAGGTCGAGCAGGCGGCCGACACCCTGGGGCTCACCGAGTCCTGACCGCCAGGCCCTGCTGACTCAGTCGAGCGCGTCGGCGTGCTCGGGCGGCCACACCACGCGAAAGCGCTCGAAGATCATCTCGACGTCGTCGACGTCGGTCGTCGCTGACAGTCCCAGGACGCGTCGGACGAAGGTGCGATGCTCCTGAAGCCAGTACCCCCGGCTCAGGTCGCCCTCCCCCTCGTCCGCGGCGAACCGATCGTCGACGGAGTCCAGGCGGCCGGCGCGCACCTCGGTGGTGCGCAGGATGACTCGCTCGCGATCGCTGCCGTCGCTCACGACCCAGTGGCCGCCGACGGTCACGGGCTCATCGGGGTCCGGCGGGCCGGAGGTCGCACGCTTGCCGCCGGCGAGCACGAGTGCCAACAGCTCGTCGGCGAGCGCTGGGGAGTCGCCGAACGGACCGCGAGCGGGGAGGGCCTCTGCCTGCTCGGGAGAGGCATCGACGTAGTCCGCCCACAGGTCGGTCACGACCAGCTCCGCTCGTCGAGGCCGCCGGGGACGTCGGCCGCGGGGTCGTAGGGGGTGCGGGTGAACGTGAACGACGCCAGCTCGAGCTGCAGGGGCGCGCTGGCGGCGTCACGGCGCACGGCCAGGACCTCGCCGGCGTAGTAGCCCTCCAGTCCACGCCAGTGGTCGCCCTCGCGAGCGAACCGTGCCCCTCGCCCGGCGCCGGGCTCACCCAGGCGCAGGACGTCGTCGCGCAGCGTGAGGGTGAAGCGGGCGGTGCCCCAGAACCAGTCGCCGACGAGGTCGAGCTCGTCGGTCTGGTCCGCACAGGCCGTCCAGGCCGTGACCGGCAGGGGGTCGTGCTCGCGCAGCAGGGAGAGCAGGTCCACGCCGACCGGCCCCAGACCGGAGGTCGCGTTGGCCAGGACGACCACGCCGTCCCCGGAGTCCGCGTCGATCCAGAGCTGCGCGAGGAACCCCGGCATGGAACCGCCGTGTCCCACCAGCCGGCGTCCGCCCACCGCCAGCACCTGCCACCCGAGCGCGTGGGCCATCACCGACGTGTGGGTGGGCGCGTCCCACAGGGCGACCGGTCGTTGGGCCTCGACGAGGCTCTCCGGCGCCAGGACACCCCCGGTGTGCCCCGCGCCGAAGGCCGCCCACGTGGCGAGGTCGTCGGCGGACGACCACAGCTGGCCGGCCGGCGCCATCGCCCCAGCATCGTGCTCGGGCTCGGCGTGCAGGAGGTCGGCGAAGGGGTGGACGGCCAGTCCCGGGGCGCTGGGGGGCTCGGGCCGAAAGGTCGTCCTGTGCATGCCGAGCGGGGCGAGGATCTCCTCCTGCAGCACCTGTGGCCAGGACCTCCCGCGGACTCGCGCGACGAGCTCGCCGAGGATCCCGAAGCCCACGTTGGAGTAGTGGTGCCGTGTCCCGGGCGTGAAGAGGAGTCGTGGCTCGCTCGCCACGAGCGCGGACCAGTCGTCCCCGGGCGTGCGCTCCCACCAGGGGCCGGCCGTCTCGGCCTGCAGGCCGGACGTGTGCGTCAGCAGCTGCGCGATGGTCACGGGCAGGTCGAGGTCCGGCAGGTGCCGAGAGATCTGGTCGCCCAGGTCGAGCCGGCCCTCGTCGCGCAACCGCATCACCTGGACGGCCACGAGGGTCTTGGTGAGCGAGCCGATGCGGTACTGCGTGTCGGTCGTGGCCAGGGGCGAGCCCTCGCGGCCGTCCACGTGACCGACGCCGTGGGACCACACCCGCTGACCGGCCCGGACCGCGGCTGCGGTGAGCGAGGGCAGCCGCTTGTCGCGCTGCTCGGTGGCCAGACGCTGCTGCAACGCAGCGGAGGCGGCCGCTCCCAGGGTCACGAGGCGCTGAGGTCCTCGGCGAGCCGGACGAGGGTGCGAACGGCCGCGCCGGTACCACCGGGCGTGGTGTAGTCGCGCACCGCGCCGTCGTTCCAGGCCGGTCCGGCGATGTCCAGGTGGGCCCAGGACTTCTCGCCGACGAACTCGCGCAGGAAGGCCGCGGCGTAGAGCGTCCCGCCGTACGGCTTGGGGTTGTGCTGACGCAGGTCCGCGATGGTCGTGGAGGTCACGGAGGTCCCGATCTCCTCGGGGATGGGCAGCGGCCAGGCGGCCTCCCCGGCGCGCTCGGCCGAGGCGAGGACCTGGTCACGGAAGGCGTCGTCGTTGCCGAGGACGCCTGCCGTCCGCTCACCGAGCGCGACGAGGCACGCCCCCGTGAGCGTGGCGACGTCGACGACGTGGTCGGCATCGGACTCGGCGGCCAGGGCCAGGCCGTCACCCAGGACGAGTCGGCCCTCCGCATCGGTGTTGTGCACCTCGACCGTCTTGCCGCCACGCAGAGTGAGGACGTCACCGGGGCGCGTGGCCGATCCGCTGGGCATGTTCTCGGCCAGGCAGGCCCACGCCGTGACCGCGATCGGCAGCTCCAGCTCGGCGATCGCCGTGAAGGCGGCGACGACGGCGGCGGCTCCGGCCATGTCCATCTTCATGGTCTGCATGCCGGCGCCGCTCTTGATGGAGAGTCCGCCGGAGTCGAAGGTGATGCCCTTGCCCACCAGTGCGAGGTGGGTGACGGGCTCGGACGGCGTGTACGTCATGCGAACCAGCCGCGGGGGGACGTCGGAACCGGCTCCCACACCGATCAGGCCGCCGCAGCCCTCCTTGGCGAGGCGCTTCTCGTCCCAGACGCTGACGTCGACGCCCTTGGTGCCGAGCGCGGCGATGGCGTCGGCGAAGCCGGGTGGGCGCAAGTCGCCCGGGGCCGTGTTCACCCAGTCACGCGCGGCGTTCACGGCACGGGCCACGACGACCGCCCGCTCGACCGCGGCCGTGGTGGTGCTCTGGCGGGCGAACGGGGTGAGGACCTGCACCGACTCCACGCGGGTGGAGGTGTCGTCGGGATCGGGGGACTTGTACGTCTCGAACCGGTAGGCGCCGAGTCCGACGCCCTCCGCGACGGCGGCGACCTCGTCGACGCCGGCAGGGTGCAGGGCGACGGCGACGGTGCGCGCCCCGGCCTTCTCTGCGGCACGCAGGCCGACGGCAGCAGCGCGGCGCAGCTTCTCGGCGCTGGGCTCGACCGGCAGCCCGACGGCCACGACCGTCCGGACCTTGCCGAGTCCGCCGGCCGGGAAGGTGGCGACCTGGCCCTCCTTGCCGGTGAAGCCGACGGCGGCGAGCGCGTCGGCGACCTCGACGGCGTCCTCATCGGTGCGAACTCCCAGGACGAGGGCGTCGGCCCGGACGGTGGTGGGCTTGGAGGTGCTGGCGGTGACGACAGGCATGCCGCCACCCTAACGACGTGCCACGACGTCCTCGTCGGGCCCGCTCCGGGCCGCCCGAGCGACCCGTCCGTACCCGAGGCATTAGGTTGATCCGCATGGACCTGCTGCACTCTCCGCTGCATGACCGTCACGTCGACCTCGGGGCGAAGCTGGCCGAGTTCGGGGGCTGGTCGATGCCGCTGGAGTACGCCGGTGGTGGCGTGCTCGCCGAGCATGCAGCCGTGCGAGACGCTGTCGGCCTCTTCGACGTCAGTCACCTCGGCAAGGCCACGGTCAAGGGGACCGGTGCGGCGGACTTCGTCAACAGCTGCCTGACCAACGACCTCGGGCGCATCGCACCCGGGCAGGCGCAGTACACCCTCTGCTGTGACGAGGACGGTGGCACGGTCGACGACCTCATCGTCTACCTGCGCAGCGACTTCGACGTCCTCCTCGTGCCCAACGCCGCCAACACCGCAGCGGTCGTCGAACGGCTGCGCACGGCGGCGCCGGACGGGATCGACGTGACCGACCGGCACCGCGAGTACGCCGTGCTGGCGGTGCAGGGCCCTGCGAGCGACGAGGTGCTGCAGGCGCTGGGCGTCGTGGTGGACCACGCGTACATGTCGTTCGTCGAGGGGACGGTGGCCGGGGCCGACGCCATCGTGTGCCGCACCGGCTACACCGGAGAGCGGGGCTATGAGCTCGTGGTGCGCTCCGAGGACGCGGTGACCGTGTGGAACGCCGTGCTGGCGGCGGGCGAGCCGTCGGGCATCCGCCCGTGCGGCTTGGGCGCGCGTGACACGCTGCGCACCGAGATGGGCTACCCGCTGCACGGTCACGAGCTCTCCGAGGAGATCAGCCCCGTGATGGCCCGCGCAGCGTGGGCCGTCGGGTGGGACAAGCCGACGTTCTGGGGCAAGGACGCCTTGACCGGTCAGCGGCAGGCCAAGCAGGGTCGGCTGCTGCGTGGCCTCCTGTCGCAGGGTCGAGGCATCCCTCGGCCGGGCATGAGCGTGCGCCTGGTCGGTGCGGACGGGCAGCCCGCGGACGTCGTCGGTGAGGTGACGTCCGGGACGTTCTCACCGACCCTGCGCCAAGGCATCGGCCTGGCGCTGCTCGACCGCTCGGTCACCTTCGACGACGAGGTCGTCGTGGAGGTACGCCGTCGTGCCGAGCCGTTCACCGTCGTCAAGCCACCCTTCGTGGAGAACACCACCGCCTGAGGGCGGAGGGAAGGAGATCGTCATGGGTTGGAGCTGGGTCTACGAGGACGGCACTGGGACCGAGGTGGGTCGCTCGGAGTCGTTCGACAGCCGGTCCGACGCGGAGTCCTGGGTCGGTGAGTCCTTCGGCGACCTCGTCGAGGACGGTGTCGACCAGGTCAGACTGCTGCAGGACGGGACCGAGGTCTACGGTCCGATGTCCCTGCATCCCTGAGTCGCGCTGACGAGCCGGAGCACCGGCACGTGAGCCGGTTCAGTAGTGCGTCTTGAGCGCCCCGCCGCGAGCGATCTGCGGCTTGGGCAGCCGGAAGCGGCGCAGCTGGGTGCTGCGCAGCACCGCATAGGTGGTGATGCCCCGGCGCTTCTCCTCGCCGAAGCGGTCCCGGACCGCGCGCTTGACGAGCCGGACCATGCGGATCTCGTCGAAGATCGTCACGATGATGAGCGAGAGCCACACCAGCAGGATGAACGCGTCGACCTCAGGGACGCGCACCACGGAGGTGTTCACGACGTTGACCACCACGACGACCAGCAGGATCGGCAGCAGGTACTCGGCCACGTTGATCCGGCGATCGACGACGTCGCGGACGAACGCCCGCACCGGGCCTCGGTCGCGGGGCGGGAGGTAGGCGTCGTCGCCGGTGCGCAGCGCCTCCTGCTGCCTGCGACGGGCCTTGGCGCGCGCCTCGCGCTCACGCACGACCTGCTCCTTGCGCGACCGCGGCTTCTTCATCGCCTTCTTGCGCGCCTGCTCGGCCTGCTTGCGGCTGGGGGTGGGTCGCCCCTTGCCGGACATGCTCTCCTCGCTCACGCCGTCACCCTACAAGGACCCCAGCCCGCCGCCCGTGGGCGTCGGCGGGAGCGGTCGTGGGGCCGCCCCGATAACCTGTGGCCATGGGCATCGTCGACCGGATCAGCGCGGTCTTTCGCGCGCGCCAGGGCGCCAAGCAGATGGACGACATCAGCGGGGACCTCGACGCCACGTACCGGCGCCAGCTCGCCCAGCTGCAGCAGGTCCGTCGCGGAGTCGCCGACGTCACCACGAGCCGCAAGCGCGTCGAGGTGCGGCTGCGCCAGATGGAGTCCCAGTCCCAGGCGCTCGACCAGCAGGCCGCTGACGCCGTGGCCCGTGACGACGACACCGCGGCCCGCACGGTGCTGGGCCGCAGGATGACGCTCGAGAAGGGCATCGAGGACCTGCGCGAGCGACACGCCGGCCTGCAGCAGGAGGAGACGTCGCTGTCCGACGCGGCAGCCGCCCTGGAGGACAAGATCGAGGACTTCCGGATGCGCAAGGACACCCTGACCGCTCGGCACTCCGCGGCGACGGCACGGTCAGAGGTCAACAGCGTCGGCGGAGGGATCACCTCCTCCTTGAGCGAGGTCAACCAGCAGATGGCGGAGACCGAGCGGCACACGCGCGAGCTGGAGGCCCAGGCCGACGCCGTCGATGAGATGGTGCGCGAGGGCGTCATCGCCGGCCCGGGGGACGATCCCGACGAGCTGGAGCGACGACGCTTCGACGCCGCGCTCGGCGACGACACCGAGGAGGGCGAGAAGCGCGATGGCCAAGACCAGATTTCGCAGTGACCGCGGGCTGAGCCTGCGCATGGGAGGCGTCGGCCTGGGGCTCGGCGCGCTCTACGTCGGCTTCGGCGCCGTCCTGATCTACGCCTCCGGCAGTGCCATCGTCGGCCTCGTGATCGTGCTGGGGCTGTCCTGGGGGCAGTGGTACTTCTCCGACAAGCTCGCGCTGAAGTCGATGGGCGCCAAGGTCGTGGAGCCCCACCAGGCGCCCGAGCTGCACGCCATGATCGACCGGCTCTGCGTCCTGGCCGACATGCCCAAGCCCCGGGTGGCGATCGCGCAGACCGACATGCCCAACGCCTTCGCCACCGGCCGTACCCCCAGCCACTCGGCGGTGTGCGTCACCACCGGCATCATGCAGCGACTCACGGCCGAGGAGCTGGAGGGCGTGCTGGCCCACGAGCTGGCGCACGTCGCCAACCGGGACGTCTCGGTCATGACCGTGGCGTCCTCGCTCGGTCTGCTCGCGGGCTTCATCACGCGCTGGGGCTTCTACTTCGGTGGCGGCGGGCGGAACAAGAACGCCGTCCCGTTCCTGGTGGTGCTCCTGGTCAGCGTGGTCGTGTACTTCCTGAGCTTCCTCATGACGCGGGCTCTCTCGCGGTACCGGGAGCTGAGTGCCGACCGGAGCGGTGCCTACCTGACCGGGCGGCCCTCGCAGCTGGCCTCCGCCCTGACCAAGATCTCCGGGGAGATGAGCCGCATCCCCAGCGAGGACCTGCGCGCCAAGGAGTCGATGAACGCCTTCTTCTTCGCCCCCGCGATCAGCAAGGGCTCGGTCATGGCGCTGATGTCCACCCATCCGCCGCTGGAGAAGCGGCTGCAGAACCTCGCCACGGTGGGCGCCGAGCTCTCGGACCCGATCTGATGGGCTGGTTCGACGCCATCCTGGGCCGGACCAAGCCGCCCCAGGCCGACCTGGACGTGCTCTTCGGTCTGCCCCAGGCAGCCATCACCCTCGAGGCCGGCGGTTTTCCCGCCACCGGTCAGGGAGCGGTGTGCTTCCGCGACGTCGACGGCAACCACGACGACGCCGTCGTGGCGGGCGTGCGGGAGGTCATCTCCACCGACGTCTCCGCCGGCGTGGAGCTCGCCACGGACGCGCACGGCTACCGCTGGCTGTCCGTGACCCGGCCCGGGGCCGACGTCAGCGGGCTGGTGACGGACCTGCACGCGGCCAACTCCTCGCTCGTGGACGCCGGGTACGGACCGAGCCTGCTGTGCTCGACCGTGCTCTTCTCGACCCCGTCCGGTGGGCCGGCCGCGCTCGTGTACCTGTTCAAGCAGGGCACCTTCTACCCCTTCGTCCCCCTGCCCGGACAGCGACGTGACAACGCTGCTGAGCTGCAGCTGCGCGGCCTCGCGCAGGGCGACGTGCCGATCGAGCCCGCGCTGGAGCGGTGGCTCGCCCTGTGGGGCGCGCCCGGCCTGGATTCTGCCCGCTGACCGCCGGGGCCCCGCACCCGGTGGACGTGACGCCGACGGGGGATAGGTTGAGGGTGTGACGTTCGAGAGCCTCTCCACCGACGAGATCCAGTCCCTGCACTCCGCCCAGGAGGAGGCGTACGCCAGGCTGCAGGCAGCCGGCCTCACGCTGGACCTCACGCGCGGCAAGCCGTCACCCGAGCAGCTCGACCTCTCCGGCGACCTGTTGACGGAGCCGGGCCCGGACTTCCGCGACGGTGCCGGCACCGACACCCGCAACTACGGCGGCATCGCCGGCAACGCCGACCTGCGTGCGACGTTCGCCGAGATCATGCAGGTCCCCGTCGACCAGGTGGTCGCGGGCGACAACGCGAGCCTGGCGATCATGCACGACCTCGTGGCCTTCAGCCTGCTCAAGGGCACCGTCTCCTCGCCGCGACCATGGTCGGCCGAGGACGAGGTCGTCTTCATCTGCCCCGCCCCGGGCTACGACCGTCACTTCGCCATCTGCGAGCAGTACGGCATCCGGATGGAGACCGTCGACATGTTCGAGGACGGGCCGGACATGGACGCGGTCCGCGAGCTCGTCCAGGACCCTGCCGTCAAGGGCATGTGGATCGTGCCGACGTACGCCAACCCCACCGGGGCCGTGGTGAGCGAGGCCGTCGCCCAGGAGCTGGCGACGATGGAGACGGCCGCGCCCGACTTCCGGATCCTGTGGGACAACGCCTACGCCGTGCACCACCTCACCGAGCAGCGCACTCGCACCGCCGACATCCTCGGCCTGTGCGAGGAGGCCGGCCACCCGGACCGGCCCTTCGTGCTGGCGTCGACCTCCAAGATCACCTTCGCCGGGTCCGGAGTGAGCTTCCTGGGGGCCTCGGCCGACAACATCGCCTGGTACACGCGGCTGCTCGGCAAGCGCACGATCGGACCGGACAAGGTCAACCACCTGAGGCACGCCCGGTTCCTGCCCGACGTCGAGGCCGTGCACGCACACATGGACCGGCACCGCGAGATCCTGGCGCCCAAGTTCGAGGCCGTCCTGGAGATCCTGCGCGACCGGCTCGGTGGCCACGACGTCGCCACCTGGACCGAGCCCAGGGGCGGTTACTTCGTGAGCCTGGACGTGCCGGACGGGACCGCGTCGCACGTCGTGCGGCTCGCCAAGGGCGCCGGCATCGCGCTGACGCCGGCCGGGGCCTCCTTCCCCCGCGGCGAGGACCCGCGTGACCGCAACATCCGCATCGCTCCATCGTTCCCCTCCATGGACGACCTCCGGGCCGCCATGGACGGTCTGGCCACGTGCGTGCTGCTGGCCGCCTCCGAGCAGCACCTCGCGTCCTGACGTGACCGGTCTCGCGGAGGCCGGCCCGTGAGGGTGCTGGTCGCTCCCGACGGGTTCGGCGGCACGCTGACCGCGGCGCAGGCGGCCGCGGCGATCGCGCAGGGGTGGGCCCGGCAGGCGCCCGGTGACGAGGTGACCCAGCTGCCCATGGCTGACGGCGGACCCGGCTTCGTCGACACGGTCCACGCCGTCCTCGGTGGAGAGCTGGAGGTCCTCACGGTGGCGGGTCCGCTCGGCGAGCCCACCCCGGCGACCGTCCTGCGGGTCGGCGATCTGGCCTACGTCGAGTCGGCGCAGGCCTGCGGGCTGCACCTGCTGTCCGAGCCTCGGCCGTGGGCGGCCGGCTCGGCCGGCGTGGGCGCGGCGATCGCCGCCGCCGTCGATGCGGGCGCGCGGACGGTCGTCGTCGGGCTCGGAGGAGGCGCCACCAACGATGCCGGCGCAGGTCTGCTCGCTGCGCTGGGCGCCACGTCCGACGTCCCCCTCGATGCCGGTCCGCGGGGACTGCGTGGCGTCGGCCGCGTCGACCTCGGCCCGGCCCGCGAGCGGCTCGAGGGCGTCCAGCTCGTCGCCGCGACCGACGTCGACGTCCCACTGCTGGGGATGTTCGGCGCGACCAAGACCTTCGGCCCCCAGCGTGGGCTGGACGAACGGGACATCATCGAGGTCGACGGGCTGCTCGACGCCTTCGTCGTGGCGGCGTGCGGCCCGACCCCTGCGGAGCGCAGGATCGCGGACGGGCCGGGAGCGGGGGCCGGTGGCGGCCTGGGGTTCGGCCTGCTCCTGCTCGGGGCCGAGGTCCGGCCCGGTGTGGACGTCGTGGCCGACGTGGTCGGACTGAGCGACGCGTGCGCCGGGCACGACCTCGTCGTGTCGGGGGAGGGCCTGTACGACCACACGTCCCGCAACGGCAAGGTGGTGCACGGGGTTGCTGCCCGGGCAGCGGGCTCGGCCCGGCCCTGCATCGTCCTGGCCGGCGAGGTGACCGTCGGCTCTCGGGAGATGCGAGCGATGGGCGTGGAGTCCGCGTACTCGGTCGTCGATCTCACCGGGCGGGAGCGGGCCCTCTCCGAGCCGGGAGCGAGCCTGGCCGAGCTGGCCGCCCGCGTCGCCCGTACCTGGTCGCGCTGAGTGGCGCCCCCGGGTCTGCGCCCCCGCGCCGGGATCCGGACGGTGTGGCACGGAGCGTAGGATGGGAACAGAATCGATTGCGGGCAGGTTGACGCCCGTGGACGAGCCACCGAACGCGACGGAGATGACATGAGCCTCGACAGCAGCACCGAGACCCAGACCGAGAAGCCGGCCGACGGCATCCAGCTGAGCGACGGTGCGGCCGAGAAGGTCAAGAACCTGCTCGCGCAGGAGGGTCGTGACGACCTCGCCCTGCGCATCGCGGTCCAGCCCGGAGGTTGCTCCGGCCTGCGCTACCAGCTCTTCTTCGACGAGCGCACGCTCGATGGCGATGAGATCCGTGACTTCAACGGCGTCAACGTCGTCGTGGACCGGATGAGCCTGCCGTACCTGCACGGCGCCTCGATCGACTTCGTCGACACCATCGAGAAGCAGGGCTTCACGATCGACAACCCCATGGCCACGGGCTCGTGCGCCTGCGGCGACTCCTTCCACTGAGCCTTTCTTGCCGGGCTCATCCAGCTCGGCAGTCCGGCTGATCACGACGGCCCCCCGCACCGCGGGGGGCCGTCGTCTATCGTGCTGGAGTGCATCTCGCTATCGCCGGCTCCGTCGCGACGGACCACCTCCAGCTCTTCTCCGGCCAGTTCTCCGACTCCCTGGTCCCCGACCAGCTCGACAAGCTCGCCGTCTCCTTCCTCGTCGAGGACCTGGACATCCGGCGCGGCGGGTGCGCCGCGAACATCGCGTTCGCCCTCGGTTCGCTCGGGCACCGCTCGACGCTCGTGGCCGCGGTGGGCACCGACTTCGCCGAGCAGGGCTACCAGGCCTGGCTGGAGAAGGCCGGGGTCGACTGCTCCCTGGTGCACGTCTCGGCGACGTTGCACACCGCGCTGTGCACCATCACGACCGACGACGCCCACGCCCAGATCGTGACCTTCTACCCGGGGGCCATGTCCGAGGCGCGGCACATCGACGTCGCCGCGATCCATGCCGAGCGGCCGATCGACGTGCTGCTGATCGGCCCTGACGACCCGGCCGGGATGCAGCGTCACACGCGCACGGCGCGCGACGCCGGCATCCCGTTCGCCGCGGACCCCTCGCAGCAGCTCGCCTGGGCCGACGGTGAGCTGATCGCCGACCTCGTCGACGGTGCGACGTTCCTGTTCAGCAACGACTACGAGGCCGCGCTCATCGAGAAGAAGACCGGGTGGAGCGCGCAGGACGTGCAGTCACGCGTCGGGACCCGCATCGTCACCCGCGGGAAGGACGGCGTCTCGATCTTCGCGTCCGACGGGTCCGTGCTCGAGGTCCCGGCCATCCCCGACGTCGAGGCCGTCGATCCCACCGGGGTGGGCGACAGCTTCCGGGCCGGCTTCCTCGCCGGCGTGGGCGCCGGGCTGGACCACGAGCGTTCAGCGCAGGTCGGCTGCACGATCGCGGCGAGCGTCGTGGAGACCACCGGGACCCAGGAGTACACGTTGGCCCGGGAGTCCTTCCTCGCCCGCCTCGGCGGTGCGTACGGACAGGCCGCGGCCGATGAGGTCGGCGCCGCACTGGCACTGTCGTGACCCCCGGGACCACCCGCAACGGGCACGACACGTCGCCCCGACCAAGGGTGGCCTTACCTTCGATCCGGCGGATTCGTCACGATACGCTGTCCGGGTCATCGGACGGCTGTCCTGGCACCGGATCGCCCAGACCAGAAAGGCGCCTCGTGGGTCGGAAGAAGCTGGCGGTTCTCACCGCCGCAGCAGCAGTGGTGGTGCTGAGCGGGTGCTCGCCGATCGGCGACAACGACCTCAAGCGCCTGGCGCTGCCCAAGGCGGCCAGCGACCGCTCCCAGCCCATCTGGGACCTGTGGCTCGGCACGTGGATCGCGGTCCTGGCGATCTTCCTGCTCGTCTTCGGGCTCATCATCTACGCCTCGGTGCGGTACCGCCGACGCAGCGACGACGAGATCCCCACCCAGGTGCGCTACAACCTGCCGATCGAGGCGCTGTACACCCTCGCGCCGCTCATCATCGTCGGTGTCTTCTTCTTCCACACGGTCACGAGCCAGAACGAGGTCCTGGCCGACGTGGAGAACCCCGATCACACCATCGAGGTCGTGGGCTCCAAGTGGCAGTGGACCTTCAACTACCTCGAGCCCGAGGCCACCGGCGAGAACGTCTACGACGTCGGTGACACCGAGAACCTCCCGGAGCTGTGGCTGCCGGTCGGCGAGTCGGTGCGCTTCGAGCTGACGAGCCCGGACGTGATCCACTCCTTCTGGATCCCGGAGTTCTACTTCAAGATGGACGTCGTGCCGGGCGCCGGACCGCAGCAGAACCAGTTCGACATGACCCCGACGCGCGAGGGCACCTTCACCGGGCGCTGCGCCGAGCTGTGCGGGCTTTACCACACGCGCATGATCTTCAAGGTCAACGTCGTCTCCCCCGAGGAGTACGAGGCACACCTGCAGGAGCTCGCCGAGAACGGCCAGACGGGCAAGCCCGCCGGTGCCGTCGAGGCCGACACCGTCGCCGGACTGGGCGAGGGCGGAGAAGAGGACTGATGGCGACCACTGCCGCATTCGAGGAGAGCCGCGCCGAGACTCCCGTGCGTGAGACGACGCTCGGTCAGAAGATCGTCGTGCTGATGACGACCACCGATCACAAGCTGATCGGCAACATGTACCTCGTCACGTCGTTCATCTTCTTCCTGATCGGCGGAGTGCTCGCGCTCGCGATCCGGGCGAACCTGGCCCAGCCCGGCTCACCGGTCCTGAGCGACGAGGCCTACAACCAGGCCTTCACCATGCACGGCACCATCATGCTGCTGCTGTTCGCGACCCCGTTGTTCTTCGGCTTCGGCAACGCGATCATGCCCCTGCAGATCGGCGCGCCGGACGTCGCGTTCCCACGACTGAACATGTTCAGCTACTGGCTGTACCTGTTCGGCGGCATCATCGTCGTGGCCGGACTGTTCGTGCCCGGTGGCGCGGCGAGCTTCGGCTGGTTCGCCTACGCGCCGTTGTCGGACGCCGTGAACTCCCCGGGCGTCGGCGGTGACCTGTGGGTCATGGGTCTGTGGCTGGCCGGGCTCGGTACGATCCTGGGCGCGGTCAACTTCATCACCACGATCTTCTGCATGCGAGTCCCGGGCATGACGATGTTCCGGATGCCGATCTTCGTCTGGAACACGCTGGTCACCAGCCTTCTGGTGATCATCGCGTTCCCGATCTTCGCGGCCGCCCTGCTGGCGCTGGCTGCAGACCGGATCCTGGGCGCCCACGTGTTCGACGCCGCCAACGGTGGCCCGATCCTGTGGCAGCACCTGTTCTGGTTCTTCGGCCACCCCGAGGTCTACATCATCGCGCTGCCGTTCTTCGGCATCATCACCGAGATCCTGCCGGTCTTCAGTCGCAAGCCGATCTTCGGCTACGTCGGTCTGGTGGGCGCGACGCTGATGATCGCGGCGCTGTCCGTCGCGGTGTGGGCGCACCACATGTTCGTCACCGGGGCGGTGGACCTCGCGTTCTTCAGCTTCATGACCTTCTTGATCGCCGTGCCGACCGGAGTGAAGTTCTTCAACTGGATCGGCACGATCTGGGGGGGAAGTCTGTCCTTCGACACCCCGATGATCTTCTCGCTCGGCTTCCTGGTGACCTTCCTCTTCGGCGGTCTGACGGGCGTGATCCTGGCCTCGCCGACGCTGGACTTCCAGCTCTCGGACAGCTACTTCGTGGTGGCGCACTTCCACTACGTGGTCTTCGGGACCGTCGTGTTCGCGATGTTCGCGGGCTTCTACTTCTGGTGGCCCAAGCTCACCGGACGGATGCTCGACGAGAAGCTCGGGAAGATTCACTTCTGGCTGCTGTTCATCGGCTTCCACATGACCTTCCTCGTGCAGCACTGGTTGGGCGTGGAGGGCATGCCGCGCCGGTACGCGGACTACTCGCCCACGGACGGGTTCACCACCCTCAACGAGATCTCCTCGATCGGCGCCTTCCTGCTCGGCGCCTCGACGCTGCCGTTCTTCTACAACGTGTGGAAGTCCCGCAAGAGCCCGTTGGTGGGCCTGGATGATCCTTGGGGCTGGGGTCGATCGCTGGAGTGGGCCACGTCGTCGCCGCCGCCGCGGCACAACTTCCACTCCTTGCCGCGGGTGCGCAGCGAGAGTCCGGCCTTCGACCTGCACCACCCGGAGATCGCCGAGCTCGAGCTCGTGCACAACCCGGACGAGGGGAGCGCCTTCGCTGACGCACCGGACGTCGACGGCAAGGCCGAGGCCACGGGCCGTGCGGCCGACAAGGGCGACAAGGGAGACCGAGCATGAAGGCCGAGTACTGGACCGTGATGGCGTGCGGGATCTTCTTCTTCCTGATCACGCCGGTCTACTGGTTGCTGAGCAACGACTGGACCGGGACCACGGCACTGGTCATGACGTTCCTGCTGTGCGGCTTGCTGGGCTTCTATCTCTACGTGGTCGCCAAGCAGATCCCGGACCGTCCTGAGGATCGCAGTGACGGCGAGATCGCCGAGGGCGCGGGTGAGCAGGGCTTCTTCCCGCCCTACAGCTGGTGGCCGCTGTTCTGCGCGATGACGCTGGGGACGATGGTGCTCGGTGTGGTCATCGGCTGGTGGCTGTTCATCATCGGCGCCACGTTCGGCGTCGTGACGCTGTGCGGCTGGATCTTCGAGTACTACCGAGGTGTCCACGCTCACTGACCGACACTGGTTCGCAACGTCGGTTCCACCGCGTACCATGGGATGGTGAGACTTCGCCCTGCCCTTGTGCTCGTTGCCGCTGCCCTCGTGGTCTCAGCGTGCTCTGCCGACGCCGTCCGTGACGTCGCCGCACCCGAGCCGGACCCAGCCGAGCTCGCCTCGAACATCGAGGCGGACGCCACCGACGTCAGCGTCGACACTCTCGTGGAGGTCTCTGCCACGCTCGGCGAGCTCGACGACGTCACCGTGGCCTCCCGCAAGGGCAAGTACACGGTGGAGGGTGAGATCGAGGATGGTGTCTGGAAGGCCACCCAGAGGCTGGAGCCGGGCGTCACCTATGTCATGTCCGCGTCGGGGACCCACGACGACACCGAGGGCACGCTGGAGCAGAGGTTCACCACGCAGGACCTCGGCCTGGACCAGCAGACCTACCCCGCCGTGTCGCCGCTGGAGGGCGAGACCGTGGGCGTCGGCATGCCGATCATCGTCACCTTCGACCTCCCGGTGCAGGACAAGGCGCTGTACGAGGAGAACATGCACGTCCGTACCGACGCTGACATCGAGGGCTCCTGGAACTGGTTCAGCGACAACGTCGCCCACTTCCGCCCCAAGGAGTACTGGCCGGCCGGCACGGACGTGACCGTCGACCTGGAGGTCAACAGCCTGCCCGCGGGCAACGGCATCTACGGCCAGGAAGACCAGTCGGTCCCGTTCACGGTCGGCTCCGAGGTTATCAGCACCGTCGACACCCGCAGCCACACCATGACCGTCAAGTCCGACGGCAAGGTCCTGCGCACCATCCCCGTGTCCACGGGCAAGCCCGGCAAGGACTCGCGCAACGGCACCAAGGTGATCATGGAGAAGTACGACGCCGTCGACATGGACGCTGCCAGCACGGGCGTCTCCGAGGACGACGCGGACTACTACAACCTCAGCGACGTCAAGTGGGCCATGCGGGTGACGAACTCCGGGGAGTTCATCCACGCGGCTCCGTGGTCCGTGGGCTCGCAGGGCAACTCCAACGTCAGCGCCGGATGCGTAGGCATGACCACGTCCGACGCCGCTTGGTTGTACCAGAACTCCAAGCGAGGCGACGTCGTGGAGTTCGTCGGCAGCCCCCGGGGCCTGGAGGACCAGAACGGCTGGACGGACTGGAACGTCGACTGGGACACCTGGAAGCAGGGCTCGGCCCTCGACGGGCAGGGCGATGACGAGGACGGCACCACCGAGGGATGAGTGACCGCCGCGGGTGGTCACGATCGGTCACGACGTCGGCGCCGACCGAGGTCACGCGCCCAGGTCGTGGAGTCGACCTCCCTGGGCGATCCAGTAGCGGACCTCGCCCTCGTGGTTGATGCCGTCCTGCTGCCCGCCGTGGTGCTTGACGATGCGGTGTGACCACTCGTTGTCCGGCGCCACGGTCAGCAGCACCGCAGTGATGCCGAGCTGGCGAGACCGGGCCAGCCCGAGACCGAGCATGCGGGTGGCGTGGCCGTGGTGCTGCCACGGCTGGACCACGTGGTAGCCGATGTGTCCACCGCCCTCGTCCTCGGTCAGCTCGTGGCGCAGCACCAACGTGCCCAGGTAGTGCTGGCCCGAGACGTACCACCAGATGCTGCAGGGCACGCCCCACCTCTCCTGGGTGCCGCTCCGGGCGGCCACGAACTGCTCGAAGTCCTCGCTCGCCGGCCCGAGCCAGGCGGTGTCGGAGCCGCGTGCCCTCATGTCGGCCTGCTCGCCGGTCAGGTATGACGTGCGCACGGCCGGCGTGGGCTCGGCCAGACGGGGCGGCTCCGGCAGGATGATCACTCGCTGAGCCTACGCGTGGACATCGGTGGTGGAGCAGCTCCTCGGCGTGGACGAACTGCTCGTCTCCGCAGCGACGAGCGTCACCACGAAGGACGGAGGGACGCCGCAGGTCGTCCTGGTCGATCACGACGTCGGCGCGACCTCCGTGGATCCTGCTCGGCCTCGTAGAGGCCCCAGGCCGGGCTGTAGCGCCTCGCGTGGGCACGGATGGCCGCGGCCTCACCGCCCGACGCCGCAGCATCCCTGCGGGCCACCCGCTCCAGGGCGATGTCGGGGGAGACCTCCAGGTGGAGCACGAGGTCCCACAGGCCGCGGAGCTCCTCGCGCTGGATGAACGTGCACTCGAAGACCACGACCGCGTCCCGTCCCACACGCTCGGTCGTGTGACGGGGTTCGTCGGCGGGGAAGTCGCACAGCGCCGAACGCACGGTCAGACGCCCTGTGCCGAGAGGGACGAGCACCTGCTCGGCCAGGGCCGTGAGGTCGTAGGCGTCCTCGTAGTAGCCGCGCGCGGGCTCGTCGGAGCGCAGATGCCGGATGGCGGTGCTGCAGGCGCTCCACGAGGCGCGACAGGAGGTCCTCGCGCTCACTCATGCTCCCTCCCACCGTCCGCCGGGGTCACGAACGACGTCGAGCCCCTCCCCAGGACGGGGAGAGGCTCGACGTCGTCTGCTCACGTGCGTCAGTGCGAGCGGGGGATGCCCGTCTCGGAGACTCCATGGAAGTCATCGCCGAGGGCGACCGGATGGCCGTCGTGGTCGCCGAGGTGATCCTCGGCGTGCTCGACGTCCTCCGCTGTGGGCTTGTCCACCGCACCGTGGTAGTAGAACCTGCGGGCGCGGGCCCGCAGCTTGGCCTTGCGGCCGTTCGGTGCCGCGACACCGTTCTCATCGGTCTCGGCCGGGGCCTCCAGCTGGGGCAGACGGTCGTGCGACGTGAGGGTGAACTGCTGGGCCACGGGCAGCGGAGCGTGACGCTCGGAGTAGCCACCATCGGGCGTGCGCTCGATGATGCCGGTCTCGTACCCGTGTAGCACCTTGGCCGTGTCCTGGTGCTGCAGGCCGATGCAGATGCGTCGCGTGATGATGAACGCGATCACCGGGAAGAGGAAGAAGCCGAACCGGAAGATCCACGTCAGGGTGAAGATGTCCAGGCCGAACTGCGTCGCGATGATGTCGTTGCCGCCGGCCGCCCAGCCGACGCCGAAGGCCGTCATGCCGGCGACGCCCAGTGCCGTGCGGGTGGGGGCGTTGCGCGGGCGCTCGAGCAGGTGGTGCTCACGATCGTCGCCGGTGATCCAGCGCTCGATGAACGGCCACAGGGCCAGTGAGGTGAACAGCAGCCCGAGGCCACCCACGCCGGGGATGAAGACGTTCCAGCTCCAGGTGTATCCCAGGAACGTGCTCTCCCAGGCCGGCATGAGGCGCACCAAGCCCTCGGAGAAGCCCATGTACCAGTCGGGCTGGGACCCGGCCGTGACCTCGGAGGGGTTGTAGGGGCCGTAGGCCCAGACCGGGTTGATCTGGATGAGCGCGCTCATCAGCGCGGTGAAGCCGAAGACGACGAAGAAGAAGCCGCCGGCCTTGGCCGCGTACACCGGTAGCATGGGGTAGCCCACGACGTTCTTCTCGGTGCGTCCGGGCCCGGGCCACTGCGTGTGCTTGTGGTAGACGAGCAGCAGCATGTGCGCGGCGATCAGGCCGAGCAGCAGGGCCGGGATGAGCAGGATGTGCGCCATGTACAGACGCGGGATGATGACGTCGCCGGGGAACTCGTCGCCGAAGATGAAGAACTCCAGGTAGGAGCCGACGATCGGGACCGAGCGGATCATGCCGTCGACGAAGCGCAGCCCGGTGCCGGACAGCAGGTCATCGGGCAGCGAGTAGCCGGTGAAGCCGTTGACCATGCCCAGGCTCAGCAGGCCCACGCCGATCAGCCAGTTGATCTCACGCGGCTTGCGGTAGGCGCCGGTGAAGAAGACGCGAAGCATGTGCGCGATCATCGATGCCACGAACAGGGCTGCTGCCCAGTGGTGGATCTGGCGCATCAGCAGGCCGCCGCGGATGTCGAAGGAGATGTGCAGGGTCGACTCGTAGGCGGCCGACATCTCCAGGCCCTTCATGGGTCCGTAGGAGCCGTCGTAGACGACCTCGGCCATGCTGGGCTGGAACCAGAAGGTCAGGAAGACGCCGCTCAGCAGCAGCACGACGAAGCTCCACAGGGCGATCTCGCCGAGCATGAAGGACCAGTGCTCGGGGAAGACCTTGCGCAGGTTCTTCTTGGCCACGCCTGCCAGGCCGAGGCGGTCGTCGAGCCAGCCGACCGGGCCGGCCGCCTTCTTGCCGATGGGAGTCTTCTCGACGTCGGTGTAGGTGTCGCTCATGACTCACCGTCCCGGTTCTGCTCGTCCAGCTTCTTCTGGTCCCGAGCAAGCTCAGGATAACTGGGGGCCACAATGTCGGGGAAGTCGCTCATCGCGATGAGGTAGCCCTCGTCGTCCAGCCCCAGGGGGAGCTGGGGGACCGGCCGCTTGGCCGGTCCGAAGATGACCTTGCCGTTGTCGGCGAGGTCGAAGGTCGACTGGTGGCACGGGCAGAGCAGGTGGTGCGTCTGCTGCTCCCACAGGCTGATCGGGCAGCCGACGTGGGTGCAGATCTTGGAGAAGCACAGGATCCCGTCGATGCCCCAGTTCTCCTTGCCGGACTCCGCCGTGATGTCCTCCGGGCGCATCCGCACCACGATGACGGCCGCCTTGCCCTTCGCGGCGAGCAGGTCGTGCCCGTGGACCTGGGCCTCCTCCTCGCCGTCCTGGGGGAAGAACGCGGCGGGCTCGGCGTTGACGAGCTGGCCGACCTCGATGTCGGCGGGACGCATGGGCAGGCCGGAGACGTCGTTGACGACCCTCATGCCCGTCTCCCACACGGTCTCGGTGTGGCCGAACGGCCGGGGCCCGAGGTCGCGCAGCAGCACCACCGAGGGGACGGCCAGCACACCCATGGAGAGCAGGAGGCTGTTGCGGATCATGGGCCGACGAGCGATGGTCGACTCCTTCAGACCGGCATTGATGTCGGTCATCACGGCTGCGCGGTCCTCGTCGGAGGAGCCCGCGGGGTGGCGCATCTCGACCATCTCGTGGTCCGACATCAACTTCTTGGCCCACTGGATGATGCCGACGCCGATGAGCAGCAGCCCACCGCCGAGCGTCATGCCGAGGGCGAAGTTCAGGGCGGAGAAGCCGAGGAACGTCTGGTTGAAGTCGACGGTGAAGTAGGCGACGACGAAGCCGATGAACAGCACCGGTGCCGCCAGGAACATCGCCGAGATCTGCCGCTCGGTCCGCCGCTCCTGCGCCGGGTCGACGTCGGTCGGCCGCCACTGGTGCTCGGGCAGGCCCGGATCGCGGACCGGCTCGGTCTCGTGGCTCGAGGTGGGTTCCAGGTCATCGCTCATACGACCACGTCCTCAGAAAAACCACCGTAGGAACGTGGTCGGATGAGATGTCCTTTGTTCACTCGCTGCCGCTCGCTCATGACTGCTTCTTCTTCACTCTCGCTCCGTGCATGCCGATCCAGATCGCGAAGCCGATCAGACCGCCGATGCCGACGATCCACACGAACACGCCGTCGACGACCGGGCCGAGGCCACCGCCGCCCACGCCGCCGTGGCTGGGCTGGTCCTGCACGGCGCGGATGTAGGCGATCACGTTGCGCTTGTCCTCGGGCGTGATCAGCGCGTCGTTGAAGACGGGCATCTGCTGGGGGCCGGTCTGCATGGCCTCGTAGATGTGCTTGGCGCTGACGCCGTCGAGCGTCGGGGCGTAGCGACCGTCGGGCAGCGCGCCACCGGCGCCGACGGAGTTGTGGCACGCCGTGCAGTTGGTGCGGAAGAACTCACCGCCCTCGGTGATGTCCTCCTCGGTGGCGTCCTCGTAGCGCAGCCAGCGCTCCTCCGGGATGGCCGGGCCGGGAGCCAGGGAGGCGACGTACGCCGACAGCTGGCGGATCTCCTCCTCGTCGTACTCAGGAGCCTTGCGCGGAGCCTGGGGGCCGGACTGGGCCATCGGCATGCGTCCCGAGCCGACCTGGAAGTCGACCGCAGCGGCGCCCACACCGATCAGAGGGGGTCCGTAGTTGGCGCCCTCCTTGGTGTCGATGCCCTGAGCGTTCTTGCCGTGGCAGCTCGCGCAACCGACGAGGAAGAGCTCCTGGCCCGCCTCGACGTCGCGTGCGCTGGCCGTCTCGGCCTCCGCCGTCTTGGGGGCGAAGGCGGCGTACAGGGCGCCCGCGGCCAACAGTCCGAGGAGGAGGACGACGAGGCCGGCCAAGGGATGCCGGCGTCGGGTCGACAGTGTCCGCACCGAGAACCTCATTTCTGGGGTAGGTGACCTCAGCGTACCCAGTGAGAGAGGGAACGCCGGGCGTTAGGTGAGCCTTGCTACTGGATGAGGTAGATGGTGGCGAACAACGCCACCCAGACGATGTCGACGAAGTGCCAGTAGTACGACACGACGATCGCCGAGATGGCCTGTTCGTGGGTGAATCTGCGCGCCACGAAGGTTCGTCCGATGACCAGGAGGAAGGCGAGCAGCCCCCCCACCACGTGGATGCCGTGGAAGCCGGTGGCCAGGTAGAAGACCGAGCCGTAGGCCGAGGAGGCGATGGTCAGCCCCTCGTGGACCAGCTCGGCGTACTCGAAGGCCTGGCCGCCGATGAAGATCGCGCCCATGACGTAGGTGAGGACGAACCACTCACGCATGCCCCAGCGCTTGAGGTCCATGATGCCGCCGGTGCGTCCGGCGCGTCCCCGCTCGGCGGCGAAGACGCCGAACTGGCAGGTGAACGACGAGAGCACCAGGATCGTCGTGTTGACCGTGGCGAAAGGGAGGTTCAGCAGCTCCGTCTCCTGCATCCACAGCTCCGGCACGACGTTGCGGATCGTGAAGTAGGCCGCGAACAGGCCAGCGAAGAACATCAGCTCGCTGGAGAGCCACACGACAGTGCCCACGGTCACCATCGAGGGCCGGTTCTCGGTGCCGTGCAGTCGGGAGGCCGGGATCACGGAAGTAGTCGCCACGCGACCATTATGTACGATTCGATCGTGACTGAGCACGAGGCCCTACGCGTCCTGATCTACAGCGACGACCGAGACGTCCGCGAGGCCGTCATCGCAGCGCTGGGAGCCCGTCCGCATCCGGACCTCCCTGCCTTTGAGTACGTCGAGTGCGCCACCGAGCCCGTCGTGTGGCAGCACCTCGACGAGCGGCGTGGTCGTCCCGACCTGGTGATCCTGGACGGCGAGGCCGTCCCCGTCGGCGGCCTGGGCATGGCCCGCCAGATGAAGGACGAGATCTTCCAGGCACCTCCCGTGCTCGTGCTCACCGGGCGTCCCCAGGACGCCTGGTTGGCGACGTGGTCGCGTGCCGAGGCCGCGGTGCCCCACCCGATCGAGCCGTTGCGGCTGGCGGAGGCGGTCATCGCCCTCGCCCGCGGCGTGCTCGCGCCCGGCTGAGGGGACAGACCCGACCATGGCCGAGCACTCCTGGCCCGACCTCCTGACCGCGCTCGTCGCAGGGCAGGACGTCGACAGTGCCCAGACCGCCTGGGCGATGGAGGAGATCCTCCGCGGCGAGGCGACGCCTGCGCAGATCTCTGCGTTCGCCGTCGGCCTGCGCGCCAAGGGGGAGACGCTGGCGGAGCTGCAGGGGCTCGTCTCGGCGATGCTGGACCGCGCCACCCTGCTCGACGTCCCCGGTCGGGTCGTCGACATCGTCGGGACGGGGGGTGACCGGGCCAAGACGGTCAACATCTCCTCGATGTCAGCGGTCACGGTGGCCGGAGCGGGCATCGGCGTCGTCAAGCACGGCAACCGGGCCGCCTCCAGCGCGAGCGGCACCGCCGACGTGTTCGAGGTGCTGGGGATCAGGCTCGACGTCCCTGCCGAGCACATCCTCGACGTCCTCGAGCGGGCCGGCATCACCTTCTGCTTCGCTCCGGTCTTTCACCCGTCGTTCCGGCACACCGGACCGGTGCGGCGCGAGATCGGCATCGCCACGACCTTCAACTTCCTGGGGCCACTGGTGAACCCGGCCCAGCCGCAGGCCTCGGCGATCGGCTGCGCCGACGCACGGATGGCGCCCCTCATGGCGCAGGTCTTCGCCGCACGCGGTCACGACGCCATCGTCTTTCGTGGCGATGACGGGCTCGACGAGATCACCACGACCACCACGACCCGGGCCTGGCGCGTGCGGGGCGGCGAGGTCGTGGAGGGCGTGGTCGATCCGACGCACCTGGGCGTCGAGCTGTCGTCGGCCGACGCGCTGCGTGGCGGGGACCCGACGTACAACGCCGATGTCTTCCGACGGGTGCTGAGTGGGGAGATCTCGCCGGTGCGCGACGCCGTCCTGCTCAACGCCGGCGCTGCCATCGCCGCGCACGCCGGGGGACAGGGCGATCTCACCGAGGTGATCGCGGCGGGCATGGAGCGGGCAGCCGAGTCCATCGACTCCGGTGCTGCCGGGGACGTGCTGGAGCGTTGGGCGACCGCCACGCAGGACCTCGCTCCGCCGCGATGACCCCCCGATGCTGGGTCGCTCGGGTCACAGCCCGATGCTGAAGGCGTCCTCGAGGTCGTGCTGGCTGTACGCCCGGTAGGCGATCTGGGTCTGCGTCGCGAGCACGCCCTCGACCTTGTTGACCCGGTCGGCGACGACCGACGCGACGTCGTCGATCTCGCGGACGCGGACCATGGCGACGAGGTCGAGGTCGCCGGTGACGGAGTATACCTCGCTCACGCCGTCGAGGTCCGCGAGCTCGGCGGCGACCTCGGAGATGCGGGAGACGTCGGCCTCGATGAAGACAATCGCGGTGATCACCCCTCCACCCTAGACGCGTCTCGCCCGTCTCAATCGTCTGCTCGTCCGCGGTCTGCACGGGATTCTTGCGTCTGCACGGGAAGCAACCCGTGCAGAGGCGAGAATCCCATGCAGCTGTGCTGGTTCCCATGTCGACATGGGAATCAGGAGGCCCGTGGGGTTGGTGGCTCAGGGGGCGGCAGCAGGGCGAGGTGGCGGGCGGCGGAGTGCAGGGACGCGTGCCAGGTGCCTCGGGCCATGCGCAGGCCGGGCTGCTCCAACCACCGCAGGACGCACTCGGTCTCCTCGGCCGTCGCCGCCGGCGTGGGTCCAAGGCCCGGGGCGACCGTCTCGGCCGTGGCGAGGAGGGCGTCGACCCAGGGCCCGGGGACGGTGCCGTGGGGCATGACTCCCGTGGCGCAGAGCCTGCCGTGGCGCACCACGTGGATCTCCCAGCCGTCCCGCCGGGGCGCGGCAGCCACGATCTCGGGCTGCTCGGTGAGCTGACGCAGCCGCTGGGTCCGGTCCACGCCCCGCAGCAGCGCCGCCATCCGGTCGCGCCGGCGGGCGGCGTCCTCGTAGCGCTCGTGCTCGGACAGCTCACGCAGGTGACGGGTCACGGCAGCGACGACCGTGTCGGGGTCGGCGGTCATGGCACGGCGCACGCGCAGCACCTCCGCTGCGTAGACCTCCGCGGTGACCGAGCCGTCGCACGGGGCGAGGCAGTGACCGATCTCCGCGAGCGCGCACGCGTTGCCGCGGGGAGTCCTGGGCAGGCGCGGTGTGCACTGGCGGATGCCGAAGACCTCGTGCAGGCAGGTCATGGCGTCCTCGGCGAGGCTGCGTCGCCGGAACGGCCCGAGGTAGTCGGCGTCGTCGTCGATGACCCGCGTGACCACGGACAGGCGGGGCCAGGCCTCACGGGTGAGCTTGAGCCACGAGACGCGGTCGGGGAACTTCGAGCGCCGGTTGTACGGCGGACGGTGCCGGGCGATGAGCCGCAGCTCACGGACCTCGGCCTCCAGCGCGGTGGCGCACACGACGGAGTCCACGCGGTCGGCGAGCATCACCATCTCGCCCATCCGCGTACGGGTCTCCGAGGCCGTGAAGTAGCTGCGGACCCGGCGCCGCAGGTCGCGTGACGTGCCCACGTAGAGCACCTCGTCGTTCCGGTCGCGGAAGAGGTACACGCCGGGCGCGTTGGGGACGGCGTCGGCGAGGTGGCGCTTGCGTCGCTGCTCCGGCCGGACCCGTGAGGTGTATGCCATGAGCTCCTCGAGCGAGTCCACGCCCAACGGGCCCAGGCGTTCCAGCAGGGCGTGCAGGACGTCGACCGTGGCTCGGGCGTCCGACAGTGCCCGGTGGTCGGGTGTGGTGCTGGCACCGAGGTGCTGTGCCAGGGTCGCGAGCTTGACGTTGCGGGTCTCACCGGAGAGCAGAACACGCCGTGCGAGGACGGCCGTGTCCAGCACTTCGAAGCGCGGCCACGTGATGCCCAGCTCGCGCGCGGCATGCTTCAGGAAGCCGGTGTCGAACGGGGCGTTGTGGGCGACGAGCACCGTCCCGGCGGCAAACTCCAGGAAGCTGGGCAGGACCTCGGCGATTCGCGGCGCCTCGACGACCATCGCGTCGGTGATGCCGGTGAGGACCGTGATGAAGGCGGGGATGGACTCATCGGGATTGACGAGGCTCTGGAGCTCGCCGACGACCTCCCCGCCGCGGACCTTCACCGCGCCGATCTCGGTGATGCGTGAGCCCTTGGCCGCAGACCCTCCGGTGGTCTCCAGATCGACGACGCAGAACGTGACGTCGCGGAGCAGTCGGCCGAGGTCGTCGAAGCAGGCCTGTGCGTAGAGGGCTGGCGGTGCGGTGCTCACGCGGCCAGACGCTAGGCGCGACCTCCGACAGTCAGACGTGTCCCGGGCCGCACGCATGATCGATTTGTGTCGTGGTGCGGCCCTAGCGTCGTCGTCATGAGCAACGATTCCGTCGTCATAGACTGCGACCACTGCCTCGTGCGCAGCCCCAGCGCCTGCGGGGACTGCGTCGTCACCGTCCTGCTCGGGGGGCCGCCCCAGGGCATCCACCTGGAGTCCGAGGAGGTCGACGCCCTGGACGAGCTCGCCAAGGGCGGTCTCGTCCCCCCGCTGCGCCTGGTGACTCCCGTCACATCTCCACACCTCGAGGCGGGGTGAGTTGAGACCGCCACCGTGCCCCCCTAGACTGCCTTCTCGTGTGCCCGGGGTATGCCGACCCACCTGGTCGACATCGGGTGCGCCGCCGAGTCGGTGCGAACGTGGGGAAGCGCGTCGTGCCGAGCCGGGGACCCACATGGTCTTTGGGGTGAATCGGTGGAGGTCGCAAGACCTTCGTCGTAGGGCGACCTTGGCCCGAACCCGTCAGCTCACCCGGTAGGCGACGAGGACTGAGGAGAGTGCGTGCTCCGACACGACACCAGCATCCGGATGCGCGGCCTGATCGCCGCCTCCGCCGCAGCAGTACTGACCACCGGACTCATCGCCAGCTCGGCCACCGCCGACCCAGAGGTCTCCGCCGACGACGTCAGAGCCGCCTACGCCGAGCTCTCCAAGGTCAATGAGAAGGTCAACGCGATCTCCGCCGACCTCGAGGAGACCCAGGACGAGATCTCCGACCTCGAGGGCGAGATCGACGACCAGATGGCCGAGTACAACCGTCAGCGCGACGTCCTCGGCCAGTCCGTTGTCCAGCAGCAGATGGACTCACCGCTCGGTGCCTCGGTCAGCGTGCTCGGCAGCGAGGACCCGGAAGCGTTCCTCGACGCGATCGGCGCCCAGCTCGCTCTGGACACCACGCGTGCCCAGGAGCTCGGCGCCTTCCAGGAGGTCGCCCGTGAGATGGAGAACCGCCGGACGGCCATGAAGGACCGCAAGGCCGAGCTGTCCGCGGACCGCAAGGAGCTGGACAAGACCCTGGCTGACCGCAAGGCCAAGCACGAGGAGACCGAGGCCCAGTTCGCCGAGCTCGAGTCCGAGCAGCAGGCCGAGGTCACCGGAGCGAGCGCCACCGACGAGGCCGACGTCGAGCTCGGCGACGTGGACGCCAGCGGCAGGGCGGGCAAGGCCATCGAGTTCGCCCGTGCCCAGCTGGGTGACGCCTACGTCTACGGCGGGACCGGCCCTGACGGCTGGGACTGCTCCGGTCTCATGCAGGGTGCGTACGCGGCCGCGGGCGCGTCCATCCCGCGCGTCGCCGGTGCCCAGTTCTCCGCCGGCCAGGAGGTCTCCATGGGCTCCCTCCAGCCCGGCGACCTGGTCTTCTACGGCGACATGTCCCACGTGGCCATGTTCGTCGGCAACGGTCAGGTCATCGAGGCCGCGAACTCCTCCTCGCCCGTCCGGGTCGCCAGCATGATCCCGCGCTTCACCAAGGCCGCCCGGATCGGCTGACCATCGCGCCATGGCGGCGGCCCTCGCCCAACCTCGTCGCAGGACTCGTCCTGCTCGGGCTGGGCGGGGGCCTTCTGCTGTGGCAGCAGCCGTGGTCGCAGGACGAGCCGTCCGCCGAGCAGGTCGCGCTGCCCGCTGACGCAGGCAGCCAGCTGGACACCATGCTGCGGGCGATGTCCCGCGCGGAGACCGAGGACTCCTTCGTCGAGGCCGCCGGCCCCGGTGAGGCGGGGCGGGACTTCGCCACCGACGCCTGGGACGCCCGCACCGCGCTCGAGGTCACGGACGTCGAGCTCAGGCTCGTGGGCAGCGCAGAGGTGGCCGACAGCCTGGACGGCACCGCGACCGCCCGGGTCAGGGCATCATGGACGGCCACGGGGGACTCCGTCGTGGCAGGCACCACGGTGCGGGACGCGACCCTCACGCTGCGTGTGGCGGGGCTGAGTGGTGGCCGCATCGAGATCCGCGCGGCGCACGCCGGGGAGGATCCCGTGCCACTGTGGCTCGCGGGCAGCATCGACGTCGATCGGGGCGAGGGAGCGGCGGTCGTGCGGGTCGACGGCGGGGACGAGGACCTGGCCGTGGGTGCGCTGGCCGAGCAGGCCGGCCGCACGGTGCGCGAGGTGCTGCCCTCCACTCGTGGCGACCTCACGGTGGTCTCGCCCCCCACGGTGCGAGGGGCCGCAGACCTGCTCGGTCGGTCCGAGCAGGAGATGGAGCGGATCGCGGCGGTCACGACGACGGTCGACGGCACCCGCGAGAGCGCGCGGATCATCATCCTGAACCCTGCTCTCTTCGAGACGATGGACGCCCGAGCCGCCCAGGTGGTGGTGAGTCACGAGGCCGTGCACCAGCTCACCGGCATCATCGGTGCGGAGGTCGAGACGTGGGTCGCCGAAGGATTCGCCGACTGGGTGGCCCTGCGCGGTGACGACGCACCCCTGGCGCTCAGCGCCGGTCAGGTCCTGCGCCAGGTGGAGCAGGACGGCCCCCCGGAGCGGCTACCGGCCCAGGCTGACTTCGACTCCGCAGAGCATGGCATCGGTGCCGTGTACGAAGGAGCCTGGATGGCCTTTCGCATGCTCGACGAGCAGGACGTCCCGGACGACGACGTCGTCGCGTTCTACGAGGACGTGCTGGCCGGGGGTGAGGTCGAGGCGGCCGCGCGCGAGCACCTCGGCCGCTCGCTGGCCCGGCTCACCGAGCAGTGGCAGGACTATCTGATGAAGAGTGCCTCGACCGTGTCGTGATAGTCGCGCAGCACCGCGTTGCGCTTCACCTTGAACGAGGGGGTCAGGTACCCGTTGTCCTCGGTCCAGTCGTCCTGCAGGATCACGAACGTACGGATCGACTCGGCCTGCGAGACCTGGGTGTTGGCCTCGTCGACGGCCTTCTGGACCTCCGCCTGCAGGCCGGGGTCCTCCAGCGACCCTTCCCAGGACTCGGTGTCGATCGTGACGAGGGCGGCGATGAACGGCTTGCCGTCGCCCACCACGAGGCACTGGCTGACGTAGGAATGGGCGCGGACGCGATCCTCCAGCACGGCAGGGGCGACGTTCTTGCCGCCCGCGGTCACCAGGATCTCCTTCTTGCGGCCGGTGACACGGACGTACCCGTCGTCATCGACGTCGCCGATGTCACCCGTCGCGAACCATCCGTCGGGGTCGAGCACCTCGGCGGTGGCATCGTCGTTGCGCCAGTAGCCGGAGAAGACCTGGGGGCCGCGGAAGAGGAGCTCGCCGTCACCGGCCACGCGGGCCTCGGTGCCGGGGAAAGGCCGGCCGACGGTGCCGATGCGCTGCTCGTCGGGGGTGTTCACGCACAGGGCGGCGGTGGTCTCGGTGAGGCCGTAGCCCTCCAGCACCGTGACACCGATCCCACGGTAGAAGTGCGCGAGCCGCTCGCCCAGCGGTGCGCCACCGGAGATGGCCCACTCGGCATGACCGCCGAGGGCGTCGCGCAGCTTGCCGTAGACCAGCCGGTCGAAGAGGGCGTGGCGCGCCCTCAGCAGCGGGCCGGGGCGGCCGTCGTCCCGCGCCTTGCTGTGCGCGATGGCCGTCTTGACGGCCCGGTCGAAGATCCGTCCCTTGCCCTCGGCGTAGGCCTTGGCGCTCGCGGAGTTGAACACCTTCTCGAAGACCCGCGGGACGGCCAGCACGAAGGTCGGCTGGAACTCGCCAAGGTGCTCGACGAGGTCCTTGACGTCCGCGGTGTGCCCGAGCCGGGCGCCGGAACGGATCGCGCCGACCTGGATGATCCGGGCGAAGACGTGGGCGAGGGGGAGGAACAACAGGGTGGAGGCGTTCTCACGGCCGAACAGGTCGGGCAGCTGCTCCAATGCACCGTCCAGCTCTGCCCGGAAGTTGCCGTGCGTCAGGCAGCAGCCCTTGGGGCGACCGGTCGTGCCCGAGGTGTAGATCAGGGTGGCGAGCGTCTCGGACCCGACCGTGCCGCGGGCCTGCTCGAGCTCGTCGTCCGTGACGTCGGCAGCCGCCCCGGCCAGGGCCTCCAGCGCCGGACGGTCGGTGTTCGTGGCCTCGATGGTCCAGACGTGCTCCAGGCTCGACGTCTCGCCGCGGGCCAGCTCCAGGCGTTGGCGGTGCTCGCCGGTCTCGACGACGGCGGCGACGGCGCCGGAGTCGGCGAGGATCCACCCGATCTGCTCGGCGGAGGACGTCTCGTAGACGGGGACCGTCGCGGCGCCGACCCACCAGATGGCGTAGTCGAGGACGGTCCACTCATAGCGCGTCTTGGACAGCAGCACGACGCGGTCCCCGGGCCGGACCCCCGCGCCGAGGAGCCCCTTGGCGGCCTGCACGACCTCGGCGTGCAACTCGCGCAGGAGGACGTCCGTCCAGCCGTCCGGGCCGCGCCGGGCCAGGGCGACGGAGTCCGGGTCGGACTGCAGTCGATCAAGGATGTCCAGGGTCAGGTCGCCGAGGTCGCGGTCGTCGTTGGTCACCACGTACGGCAGGCTACCTCCCAAGGATCGGTGCGCTGCAGAGCGCACGGGAAGGTGTGCACGGTGCCCCTGCTGGACCTGCTGGACCAGACGTTCGTGGTGGCTCCGGTCGCGGAGCTGAGGGCCGTGCTGTGCGACGAGCTGGCCTGGGCCCGTCTCGACATCCCGGTGACGCCGCGGGAGGACCGGGGCCTGCTCGGCGTCCGGTGGGACGTCGGCGGACCGTTGCGCGGGACCGCCGAGGTGTGGCTGGAGCAGGCGCACCGCGGCGTGGTGGTCCACGTCTTCCTCCAGGCCGACCCGGTGCGCCGGTCGTCCTCGGCCGCAGCGCACCGCCGATGGGCCGCCCCGCTGAAGCGCTGGGTGCTCGACGTCAAGCGAGGTCACGACGTCGCTCGACCTGCCGCGGTGGTGCCGCCGGACCCGGGGGAGGGGACCACTACGATGAGTCCGGTGAACCGCGACCCGGAGGAGGCCTGATGGCACGCACCGCCAGCGACATCGTCATCGACGCTGACCCGGCTCGCGTCATGGACGTGATCGCGGACTTCGAGTCGTACCCGGACTGGGCCACCGGGGTGCGCCGCGCGGACGTCGTCGAGGGCGACCCCTCCCGGCCCGATCGCGTGCACTTCGTGCTCGACGCCGCTCCGATCCGTGACGAGTACGACCTCGCCTACACGTGGGACGGCGACCGCTCCGTCTCCTGGAGCCTGGTCGAGAAGGGCTCGATGCTGACGTCGATGGACGGCAGCTATGCGCTGGAGCCGGTCGGCGGCGGCACCAAGGTCACCTACGAGCTGGCCGTGAACGTCGCGGTCCCCTTGCTCGGCATGCTCAAGCGCAAGGCTGAGAAGGTCATCATCGACACCGCGCTGAGCGGACTCAAGCGACGGGTGGAGCGTGACGGCTGACCCCGTCGAGCCCGTCGACCGCCGAGACGACGGGTCCGACGACAGGTCCGGTGACGGGGGAGCGACGGTCGGCACCGTGGGAGAGGAGCTGGCCCGGCTGCTGCAGCTCGTGGCCGAGCGCTCGAGCATGTCGCACCCCGTCGTGACGCTCGTGCGCGAGCACCCCGAGCTCGTGGAGCAGGTCGCCGAGACGGTGGTGGGCTGGGTCCGCGAGGCACAGGACACGCTCTCCGAGGCCGTTGCCGGGACCTCGCGATGAGCGCGGACCTCGGCGTCGGCATCGACATCGGCGGCACCAAGATCGCCGGAGGCGTGGTGGCCGCGGACGGACGACTCATGGGCTCCCGCTCGATCCCGACGCCCGAGGACGCCGGCAGGATCGCCGCGGCCGTGGCTGACCTCGTGCAGGCACTGTGCACCGAGCACGCCGACGGCGGAAGCATCGGGGGCATCGGCGTGGGCGCTGCCGGGTTCGTCTCCGTCGACCGATCGACAGTGACGTTCGCCCCCAACATCGACTGGCGAGACGAGCCGCTGGGCGCCGACATCGCCGCCCTGACGGGCCGGCCGGTGGTGGTCGAGAACGACGCCAACGCCGCCGCGTGGGGCGAGTTCCGCTTCGGTGCCGGGGCGGACGCAGGCGACCTCCTGCTCGTGACGGTCGGTACCGGCGTCGGTGGCGGCATCGTCCAGCGAGGTGCGCTCGTGCGTGGCGGGTTCGGCGCGGCCGGGGAGATCGGCCACCTGCGGCTGGTGCGCGACGGGCGGCCCTGCGGCTGCGGGCAGCGCGGCTGCTTCGAGCAGTATGCGAGTGGGTCCGCCCTGGTCGCGGACGCGCGGGCGAGGGCGACGAGCGACCCCCGTGGTGGCCCCCTCGTGGAGCGGGCCGGGTCCGCCGAGCAGGTGACCGGCCCGATGGTCACGGAGCTGGCGCAGGCCGGCGACCCGCTCTCCCTGGAGCTGCTGCGCGACCTCGGGCGGTGGCTGGGGGAGGGCTGCGCCGACCTCGCGACGGTGCTCGATCCCAGTGTCATCGGTCTGGGCGGTGGCGTGGGCGCGGCCGGGGCGCTGCTCACCGATGCCGTTGTCGAGTCCTTCCTGCAGCACCTCCCGGCGCGCTCGCACCGCAGGATCCCCGAGATCCGCCTGGCCACGCTGGGGCAGGACGCCGGGCTCGTCGGTGCGGCCGATCTCGGGCGTATCGTGACGGTCGGGGAGTCCCATGCCGAGCCGGGGCGGGGCTGATCCGATGGCACAGGGGACCAACCAGAAGCCGACGAGGGGCCGTCTCGTCCCGCAACGCCTCGCGATCGGGATCGACATCGGCGGGACCAAGATCGCCGCCGGGGTCGTCGACGAGGACGGGCAGGTGCTGGCCCGGACCAGGGTGGACACGCCCACCACCGAGCCCGACGCCGTGGTGGAGGCCATCTCCGAGGTCACCGAGCTGTTGCGGACCGACCACCACGTGACGTCCATCGGGATCGGCGCCGCCGGATTCGTCGACGCCTCCCAGTCGACCGTCGTGTTCGCGCCCCACCTCGCCTGGCGCAACGAACCCCTGCGCGACCGAGCCTCACGGCGGACCGGCCTACCGGTGCTGGTCGACAACGACGCGAACGCCAGCGGATGGGCCGAGTGGCGCTTCGGGGCGGCGCAGAACGTGCCGGACCTCGTCCTCATCACGCTCGGCACGGGGATCGGCGGGGCGCTCGTCATCGACGGGCAGCCCTATCGCGGGCGGTTCGGCATCGCCGGCGAGTTCGGTCACATGCGGGTGGTGCCCGACGGGCGGCCGTGCGAGTGCGGGAACCGTGGCTGCTGGGAGCAGTACGCCAGCGGGCGGGTGCTCGCTCGTGCCGCTCGTGCCGCCGTCGAGGAGGACACCGACATCGGCCGACGCCTGCTGGAGCTCGCCGGCAGCATCGAGCGGGTCGAGGGCTGGCACCTCACCGAGCTCGCCGCGCTGGGGGAGGCCTCCTCCACCGAGACGATCGCCGAGGTCGGCCACTGGCTCGGGGTCGGCATGGCTGACCTCGCGGCGGTCTTCGACCCCGGCATGTTCGTGATCGGCGGAGGGGTGAGCGATGCCGGCGAGCTCCTGCTCGCCCCGGCGCGGACCGCCTTCTCCCAGCAGCTGACCGGGCGCGGCTACCGTCCCGAGCCGCTCATCGTCCGAGCGCACCTCGGACCGGAGGCCGGCCTCATCGGTGCCGCCGACATGGCTCGCATCACAGCGCGGCGCCGTCGTCCGGCCAGTCCGGGCGGGAGGGTCCGTGTTCGGGCAGCTGGGAGATCAAGTAGATCGACCCGGCGACGAAGGTGAGCCCGGCCGTCAGCAGCACCGGCCCGGACAGCCAGACGCCGGCCATGGTGCAGAGCACGAGGACCGCCGGGGTGCCGAGGACACCGCCCCACGCGAGCACCCTGCCCCGGTGCCAGGGGCGGGCGGGGCGGTCCGGGAGCCGACGGTAGAACTGCTCGTCCGGCGGGTCCGACTCGTCGGCCGGGTCGAGCTCGGGAACCCGGTCGGGCTCGGGCTCGGGCCGGCGGACGAGCCCGGGATCGTCCCAGTCGAGGTCGAGCCGACGGACGATGTCGTCGAACTCCTCGTCGCGCTCAGCCATCGCGGGACACGTGCTCGGCGATGAACTCGGCCGACCGTCGCTCGATCAGCTCGGCGTCGTGATCGATCGTCGCGACGTGGTAGCTGTCGTGCAGCTCGACGAACTCCGCGACCCTGGACCCGACGCGGGAGCGGACGAGCTCGATCGTCTGCCCGTCGACGACGTGGTCCTGCGGCGCCCGGAAGAACAGCAGCGGAGTGGTGACCTCGCCCAGCCGCGGAATGATGTCGGACCACAAGCGGACCATGGAGTGCAGCGCCTTGAGCGGCGTGCGGGGGTAGGCCACCTCGTCCTGGCCGGGCTTGGCGATGTCGCCGCCGATCGCCGGGATCGACGGGACGACCCACTTCAGCAGCGGCAAGACCTTGAGCTTCGGGTCGCCCATGGCCAGCGCGGGATTGACCACGACCACGGCGTCAACGGCCTCCGGGTGCAGCGCGGCGAGCCTCAGCGCCAGCGCGCCGCCCATCGACAGGCCGCCGACGACGACGTGGTCGCACTGCGTCCGCAGGTCCAGGAGCTCGTGCTCGAGTGCGTCGTACCAGTCCTGCCAGCGGGTGGTGTTCATCTGTTGCCACGTCGTCCCGTGACCGGGCAGGAGCGGCACGCGAACGGTGTGCCCGTGGGCGGCGAGGGCCCGGCCCCAGGGCACCATCGAGGCGGGGGAGCCGGTGAAGCCGTGACTCAGCAGCACGCCGGTGCGGCCGCCCTCGGTGGAGTACGGCTCGGCGCCGGGGACGATCGACGACGCGGTGCTCATGCTGCCATCTTCCCCCATCGTGTCCGTCGACGACAGGGCCGTCGGTGCGAGTAGAGTCCGGATGACGCTGGAGGAGGCGACGAGTGTTCTATTGGTTCCTGAAGTTCTTGGCGCTGGGTCCGCTGCTGAGGCTGATCTTCCGTCCCTGGGCCGAGGGCACCGAGCACGTCCCGTCCAGCGGTCCGGCGATCCTGGCCAGCAACCACCTCTCCTACAGCGACTGGCTCTTCATGCCGCTGGTCGTCCCGCGCCGTGTCACGTTCGTCGCCAAGGCCGAGTATTTCGAGTCGCCCGGGATCAAGGGCTGGTTCCAGAAGAAGTTCTTCTCCGGCTCTGGCCAGGTCCCCATCGACCGGTCGAGTGGGTCGGCCGCCGCCGGAGCCATCTCGACCCAGCTCCGGCTGCTGTCTGAGGGTGAGGTCTGCGGCATCTACCCCGAGGGCACCCGCTCGCACGACGGCCGGCTCTACCGCGGCCGCACCGGCGTCGCCCGGCTGGCCCTGGAGGCCAAGGTGCCGGTGATCCCGGTGGCGGTCATCAACACCGACGTCGTGGCGCCTCCCGGGAAGGTCTTCGGGCGCATGGCCCGGCCCGGCGTCCGCTTCGGCGAGCCGCTCGACTTCAGCCGCTACGACGGCCTGCAGGACGACCGGTTCATCCTGCGGGCGATCACCGACGAGATCATGTACGAGATCATGCGGCTGTCCGGGCAGGAGTACGAGGACCTCTACGCCCAGGACGCCAAGAAGCGGGCCAAGGAGATCGAGCGCGAGGCCGAGGCCGAGAAGGCCCGGGCCGAGTCCGACGAGGTGTGGGACGAGATCCGTCCTGACTGAGCGAGTCCTGCGAGCGAACGTCAGGACGGGTTGAGCGTCTCGCGCCGAAGGCGCCCGGTGCGAAGCCAGGTGAGATCGAGAACCAACGGTACGACTGAAGCGGAGGCACCAGATGCGGGTCGGGATGTTGACCGGCGGGGGCGACTGCCCCGGGCTCAACGCCGTCATCCGAGCGGTCGTGCGCAAGGGTGCGCAGTCCTTCGGTGATGAGTTCGTCGGCTTCCGGGACGGGTGGCGCGGTCCGCTCGAGGACGACACGATGACGCTCGACGTCGACGCGGTGCGCGGGATCCTGCCGCGCGGGGGCACGATCCTGGGCTCCTCCAGGACGAACCCGTTCGCCGTGGACGGCGGGGTCGAGCGCATCAAGGACTCCCTCGCCTCGCACGGCTGCGACGCGCTCATCGCCATCGGCGGGGAGGACACGCTCGGCGTCGCCGCACGCCTGGCCGACCTGGGGGTGGCCGTCGTCGGCGTGCCCAAGACCATCGACAACGACCTGTCCGGCACGGACTTCACGTTCGGGTTCGACACCGCCGTGAACATCGCCACCGAGGCCATCGACCGCCTGCACACCACGGCCGAGTCCCACCACCGCGTCCTCGTGGTCGAGGTCATGGGACGCCACGCCGGGTGGATCGCCCTGCACGCCGGTCTTGCCGGGGGGGCCAACATCATCCTGATCCCCGAGCGCCCCTTCGACATCGAGAAGGTGTGCGCCCAGGTGGAGAGCCGGTTCGCGACGCGGTTCTCGCCCATCGTCGTGGTCTCGGAGGGTGCGGTGCCCGCCGAGGGCGGATCGATGACCCTCGTGAGCGGCTCGAAGGACGCCTTCGGGCACGTCCGGCTGGGTGGGATCGGTGACCGGCTGGCCTCGGAGATCGAGCACCGTACGGGCAAGGAGGCGCGCGCCGTCGTGCTCGGCCACGTGCAGCGAGGCGGCTCGCCCACCGCCTTCGACCGCTGGCTCGCGACCCGCTTCGGGCTGCACGCCATCCAAGCGGTGCACGACGGTGACCTCGGCATCATGACCGCTCTGCGCGGCACCGACATCGTGCGGGTACCGCTGAGCGAGGGCACCAAGGAGCTCAAGGTGGTCCGGCCCGAGCTGTACGAGGAGGCCGAGGTCCTGTTCGGCTGAGCCGACGGGGCGACCGCCGGCCCCGGAGGGTCTGGCACAGCAGGACGGCTGCAGCACCCGGCGGGTGTCGGGGCGGACGAGTAGCGTCCTGGCATGAGCCCGATCCACCACACCCTGGACTACGTCGAGCTGGGCGCCACGGACCTCCCCGCGACGAAGGCGTTCTACGAGCAGGCCTTCGGCTGGCAGTTCACCGACTACGGTCCCGAGTACGCCGGCGTTCGCGCCCCGGACGGTACCGGCGAGGTCGGTGGGCTGAGCGCCATGACGCAGCCGAGCACCGGCGGGCCGCTCGTCCTGCTCTACTCCGAGGACGTCGACGCCAGCGTCGCCGCCGTGACGACGGCCGGTGGCCGGGTCCTGCAGGAGCCGTACGTCTTCCCCGGAGGACGAAGGTTCCACTTCGCGGACCCTAGTGGAAACGAGCTCGGCGTCTGGGGGCCGGCATGAGTGACGAGCGGGACGTCGAGGACGTCTGGCAGTACCCCCGACCCCCGGCCCTGGACCCGAGCACCGAGCACGTCGTGGTTGAGATCGGCGGTCGCGTCCTGGTGGACACCCGGGCCGCAGTGCGGGTGCTGGAGACGAGTCACCCGCCCACGTACTACCTGCCGATGGCCGACGTCGACACCTCGATGCTGCGACCGCGCGAGGGCTCGACGTGGTGCGAGTGGAAGGGTGCCGCCTCCTACGTCGACGTCGTCGCCCCGGTACGCACGGTGCCCGCCGGCGCCTGGACGTACCCGAGCCCGACACCGCGGTTCGAGGCACTGATCGACCACCTCGCCCTCTACCCGGGACGCATGGACCGGTGCACGGTCGACGGCGAGGTCGTGCAGGCCCAGGAGGGCGACTTCTACGGCGGGTGGGTCACCTCCCGCGTGCACGGTCCGTTCAAGGGAGCGCCGGGGACCCTCGGCTGGTAGGGGCGGCCGAACAGTGGGTGGACGGGCCCCGGGGTCCCGCGAGTGCGCGCGTATCCTTGAGCGGTGAGCATCCCCAGCCTCGACGACCTCCGCACGATGGGCGCTGCCCAGCAGCCCACGTACGCCGACCCCGCCGCCCGCGACACCGCGGTCGCGACGCTGCGCCGCATGCCGCCGCTGGTCTTTGCGGGCGAGTGCGACGACCTGCGGGACCGCCTCGCGGCCGTGGCTCGGGGTGAGGCATTCCTGCTGCAGGGAGGGGACTGCGCGGAGACCTTCGAGGGCGTCACCGCCGAGAACGTGCGCAACAAGCTGCGGGTCCTGCTGTCCATGGCCGTCGTCCTGACCTACGCCGCCAGCGTTCCCGTCGTCAAGGTGGGCCGACTGGCCGGCCAGTACGCCAAGCCGCGCTCGAGCGACACCGAGACCCGCGACGGCGAGACGCTGCCGGCCTACCGCGGCGACGCCGTCAACGGCTTCGAGTTCACGCCCGAGTCCCGCGCGCACGACCCGCAGCGGCTCGTCGACGTCTACAACGCCTCGGCCGCCACGCTGAACCTCGCGCGCGCCTTCACCACCGGCGGCTACGCCGACCTGCGCCAGATGCACGTCTGGAACACCGACTTCGTCAAGCGCAGCCCCGTGGGCGTCAGCTACGAACGCATCGGCGCGGAGATCGACCGCGCCCTCGCCTTCATGGACGCCATCGGCGTCGACCCCGACGAGCTCCACTCCGTCGACTTCTACTCCTCGCACGAGGCGCTGATCCTGGAGTACGAGCACGCCCTGACGCGCACCGACTCGCGCACCGACCGCCCGTACGACGTCTCGGGCCACTTCGTCTGGATCGGCGAGCGCACCCGCCAGCTCGACGGAGCGCACGTGGAGCTGCTCAGCCACATCGCCAACCCGATCGGCGTGAAGCTCGGCCCCACGACGACGCCGGACGACGCCATCGCGCTCTATGAGAAGCTCAACCCGGACCACACGCCTGGCAAGGTCACCTTCGTGACGCGCTTCGGCGCCGGCAAGATCCGCGACCTGCTGCCCAACCTGGTCGAGAAGGTCACGGCCGCCGGCATCGAGGTGGCGTGGGTCTGCGACCCGATGCACGGCAACACCTTCGAGGCGTCCTCGGGCTACAAGACCCGCGAGTTCGACGACGTCATCGACGAGGTGCGGGGCTTCTTCGAGGTGCACCGCTCCCTCGGCACCTGGCCCGGCGGCTTGCACGTCGAGCTCACCGGCGACGACGTCACCGAGTGCGTCGGGGGCGGCGCCAAGCTCTCCGCCGACGACCTCTCGCGTCGCTACGAGACGCTCTGCGACCCGCGGCTCAACCGCGAGCAGTCGCTGGAGCTGGCCTTCCTCGTCGCGGAGATGCTCCGCGACCGCTGAGCGGCAGCAGCCTCACTCCGGCTGCACGCGCAGCGTCATGAGGGTGGTGGCCAGTGAGTCGTACTGGCCGCAGAGCATGAGCAGCTCGATCGCGGTGGGCTCGTCGAGGTGGTCGCGCACCGCGGCCCAGGTGGCGTCGTCGATGTCGCGCTCGCGCACCAGCTGGCCGGCGGCGGTCAGCAGGCTGCGCCGGCGTGGTGTCCAGCCGTCCCAGGCAGCGTCGTGGGCGTTCGCCACCTCCTGGGCGCTGAGCCCGACGCGGCGTCCGAGACGCTCGTGGTGGCGACGCTCGTACTCGCACTCGCGCAGGGCGGCGACGTGCAGGATCACCAGCTCGGTGTCGGTGCGCGGCAGCTTGCCCCCGGGCATCATCGTCGCGCTGTAGAGCAGCCAGGCGCGGAACAGGCCACGGCGCCGACCCAGGGTGGTGAAGATGTTGGGTCGCTGCCCCCCGATCACCCGGCCGGCCAGGCCGCTGATGACGTGGTTGACCAGGCCGAGCTCGCGCAGGCCACCGGGTGCGATGCGGGGGGAGTCCATGGCAGCAGGCTAGACGTGCCCTGGTGCTGGTCACGTCAGACGTAGATCGTGATGGTGGAGCCCACCTTGGCCTCATCGCCGGCACCGGGCGTCTGCGCGCGCACCTCGTTGCCGGGGATGACGTTGCGCACCCGGACCTTGAAGCCGGCCTCCTCGAGGGTGCTCTCGGCCTCGTCGGCGTCGTCGCCGACCACGTCGGGCACCTCGATCTCCTCCGGGCCGCGGGAGACGACGATGGTGACGGTGTCACCCCGAAAGGCCGTGCCCTCATCGGGTGACTGGGAGATGACGTCGCCCTTGTCGACGTCGTCGTCGAACTCACCCTCGACCTGGACGGCGAAGCCGGCCTCCTCCAGGGCGGCCACGGCGTCCGCGCGGCTGCTCCCGGACTGGTCGGGGACCTCCAGGGGCTCGCGGCCGCGGCTCACGACGAAGTCGATCGAGGTCCCCCGCCGGACCGGCTCGCCGGCCTTGCGGTCCACGGGGCGGACGATGCGACCTTCCTCGACGTCCTCGCTGTACTCCTCGGTGGTCTCACCGAGCTTCAGGTTCAGGTCCTCGAGCTTCTGCGTGGCCTCGTCCACCGTCAGCCCCTTGGTCTTGGGAACCTCGTAGCGCTCCTGCCCCTTGGACACGACGGCGCTGATGGCGCTCTCGGGCAGCAAGCGGGAACCGGGGGCGGGATCGGTGGAGATGACGGTGCCGAGCGGAGCGCTCTCGGAGAACGCGCGCCTGCTGACCGTGAGCTCGAACCCGAGCTCCTCGGCCTCGGCCAGCGCCTGTGCCTCGCTGCGGCCCACGAGCTGTGGTGCCTCGGTGTATCGACCGACCCCGAGCCAGTACCCGAACCCGGCGAGCAGCACGGCCAGGATCACCACGCCGATCAGCAGGATCCTGCCGCGACGGCCGTGGTCACCGGCCTGCGTCGCTGCCTGGTACTCCTGGGGAGTGAGCGGCCGGTGCGGGTCCTGGGGCTCATCAGGCTCGCGGGTCTCCTCGGGGCCCTGCCACGTGCTGGAGCTCCACCGCATCGTGGGCTCGCCGTCCACGGGTGGCACGCCCACCGTGGGGTCGGAGGCGCCGGCGAAGCCCTGCCCTTCGACGCCCGGCGCCGCGGCGGAACCTGCTGCCACCGCGGGTGCCAGGGAGACCCTCTCGGTCATCTCGTCGTCGTCGCGACGATCCGTGGGCCCGGGCGCTGTCCGGGGGAGCAGGTCCGCGACCAGCTCGGGATCGTCCTGGAGGCCGTCGTCGAGGGCGCGCTGGACCATGCGGACCTGTTGCAGCAGCACGCGGGCGTCGGTCGAGCGCCGAGCCCGGTCGCGAGCGGTCGCCCGCGCGACGAGCGCGTCGACGTACGCAGGGATGTCCGGCTGCACCTGGGAAGGCGCGCCGATGTCCTCGTGGACGTGCTTGTACGCGACATGGATGGGAGTGTCCCCGGCATGCGGCTTCGCCCCGGTGAGCATCTCGTAGAGCATCGCTCCGCAGGCGTAGACGTCGGAGCGCCGGTCGACGCCCTCGTTGACGACGATCTCGGGGGCGAGGTAGGAGACGGTGCCCATGAGCGTGCCACTGGTGGCCGTGGTGGCGGTGCTGACGGCCCGGGCGAGTCCGAAGTCGGCGACCTTCACCTCACCGTCGGGGGTGATGAGCACGTTCTCGGGCTTCATGTCGCGGTGGACGAGGTTCTCCCGGTGCGCTGTCGCGAGCGCGAGCAGCACGTCGGCGAGCAGGTTCAACGCCCGCCGAGGGGGCATCGGGGCCTCGTCACGCATGACGTCACGCAGGGTGCGACCCGGGACGTACTCCATCACCAGGTAGGTCACGTCGCCGTCGTGACCCTGGTCGTAGACCGAGACCACGCCGCGATGGTTGAGCTTGGCTGCGGCCCGGGCCTCTCGCTGGAAACGCTCGGTGAAGGCCGTGTCGTCACCCAGACCGGCATGCATGACCTTGATGGCGACAGGGCGGTCGAGCCGCTCATCCGTCCCCTTGAAGACGCTGGCCATGCCGCCGCGGGCGATCCGGTCACCGATGAGGTAGCGACCGTCGAGGAGTCGCCCGACGAGAGCGTCGTCGCCGGTGGCGGGCACGTCGGCCTCCTCTCCTCGATGATCCGGGCGCGGCACGGCCCGAGCCGATTCTAGTGAGTGCGCCCCATGGAACCCCTCCGCCCTGCCGCGGTGCGTGTCACCAGCTCCTCGGGTGATCTCACCATGTCGGTCGCACAGGGCGACTCCCGGCGTGATGATGGAGCGGTGGGCACGCAGGGATGGCAGCGATGACGGCGACCTATGCCTCCCTGCTGGGTGGGAGCACGTCCTGCGGTGTCTTCGTCTGGCGCGGAGCGGAGCGGGACCTGGTGGCAGAGACGCAGGCTGCCGGGTGGACGGCCTGGACGATGGACACCGGCGTCGAGCTCACCCGATCAGGAGTCGCGCGGGCGATGCGACGCGTCTGGGGCGGGGCGGGAGACCTCCAGACCGATGCGCTTCTCGACCTCGACGGCTTCTTCGACGAGGTGGGCCGTCGTCTCCAGGGGTCGACGGTCCTGATCTGGCACGGGTCCGCTGAGCTCGCCCGGGCCTTGCCGGAGCTCCACGCGCAGCTGCTCGGCGTGCTGCGGGACGCGGTCGGCGTCGCCGACGACCTCGCGGTCGTCCAGGTGGGGAGCTGCTCGCTCAGCGGGAGCGACGGGTTGCTCTGAGCAGGAGCGGCTCGATGGCTGCCCGAGCCGCGGGGCCCAGCTCGGCCAAGGCGGCCGTGGCGTCCTGCTCGCGCTCGGCGATGTCGCGCTCCACGGCGGCAAGGGCGCCGGTCCGCACGATGAGGTCCCGTAGCGCGACGACTCCCTCGGAGGTGCCGAGCAGACGTCGCACGAGGCCCCGGTCGTCGGCGTCACCGAGCTCCAGGGCCCGAGCGACCAGCACGGTCCGCTTGCCCTCGCGCAGGTCGTCCCCGGCCGGCTTCCCGGTGACCTCGGGGTCACCGAAGACGCCGAGGACGTCGTCGCGCAGCTGGAAGGCCTCTCCGAGCGGCAGGGCGACGTCGCTGAGGGCGTCGACGAGGGCGTCGTCGGCCCCGGCCAGTGCCGCACCGATCTGCAGGGGGCGCTCCACGGTGTACTTGGCCGCCTTGAACCGGACGATGCGAAGGGCCTGGTCGACATCGACCTCGGCGCGCGTCTGGGCCAGGACGTCGAGGTACTGCCCTGAGGCCACCTCCGAGCGGCACAGGTCGAGCAGGTCCAGCGCACGCCCGACGGTGGGCAGACCACTCGAGCGCAGCTGCTGGTCGGTCCAGGAGAGCATCAGGTCCCCGAGCAGGATCGCCACAGCCGCTCCGTGGCCCGCCGCACTCCCGACCCAGTCGGACTGCGCGTGCCGCGCCTCGAACTCGCGGTGCACACTGGGCCGGCCGCGGCGGACGTCGGAGCCGTCCATGAGGTCGTCATGGACGAGCGCGCTGGCCTGCAGCCACTCCAGCGCGGCGGCCGCGACGTCGATGGCCGGGTCGTGGGGGGCGCCGCCGGCCGCCAGCCAGCCCGCCCGACAGAACCGCGGGCGCAGCCGCTTGCCCCCGGCGACGGCCACCTCGGCCGCGTCCAGCAGTGGCTCGAGGTCCGGGCCAAGGGGCCCGAGATCGAGGCGGCGCTCCGCCAGGAAGGACGAGAGGGCCGTGTCCACGGCGTCTCGCGCAGGGAATTCGTGGGCCGACGTCACGGTCCGGACGATACCGTTGAGGGGTGAGTGACTCACCCAACCCATCGACCAGCGGCCCGTCGACGACCCACTCGTCGACCGTGACCGACGCGCTGGCCGCACCCCGGCCGACCTACTCCTTCGAGTTCTTCCCGCCCAAGGACGATGCCGGCGAGGAGGTCCTCTGGCGCACGATCTCCGAGCTGGAGCCCCTCGAGCCGACGTTCGTGTCGGTCACGTACGGCGCAGGGGGCACCAGCCAGGAGCGGACGGTGCGCGTGACCGGACGCATCGCCGAGCAGTCCGGCATCACCGCCGTCGGGCACCTCACGCTCGTAGGTCAGAGCCGTCAGGAGATCGAGCTCGTCCTGAAGCAGTACGCGGCGGCCGGCATCGACGACGTGCTGGTGCTGCGGGGTGACCCCAAGGGTGGCCCGCGGGCACCGTGGGAGACCCATCCCGGCGGCATGACCCACGCGATCGAGCTGGTCGCGATGGCGCGGGACATGGGTGGCTTCACGGTCGGCGTCGCGGCCTTCCCGGAGGGGCACCCCGACGCCGGTGGCCTCGACGCGGACGCGGACGTCCTGGTGCGGAAGGCACGCGCCGGCGCCGACTACGCGATCACGCAGCTGTTCTTCCGGGCTTCCGACTACGTCGGCCTGGTCGACCGGGTGCGCTCGCGCGGGTGCGACCTCCCGATCGTCCCGGGCATCATGCCGATCCTCAACCTGGCCCAGGTCACGCGCATGGCCGAGCTCTCCGGTGCCGCCCTCCCACGCGAGGTCCTCGACCAGGTCGAGCCGCTTGCCGACGACAAGGACGCCGTGCGGGCCAAGGGCATCGAGCTCGCGACCCAGCTGTGCCGCGACCTGCTGGCTGCCGGTGCGCCCGGGCTGCACTTCATCACCCTCAACCGGTCCAGGGCGACCCGGGAGATCTTCGAGGTCCTGCGCCGCGAGGGTCTGCTCTAGAGTCGGCGCCCGAGAGGCGTGGGTCAGCGCGGGACCGGGCCGAGGTGCTCGGCGACGGCCTCGGCGGCGAGGCCGATCATCTCCAGCTCCGGGCCCGGATGCGCGTGCGCTCCCACCATGAACAGACCCTCCGGGCCGGGGCGCAGCGGTCGGTTGACCTGGGAGGTCCAGCCGCGCCACTGCCAGCCCCAGTGCGCGGTGCGGACCAGGTCGGACGGGCTCAGGTCGTACCGCTCCTCGACGTGCCCGCGCAGGTCCACACCCACGCGGGCGAGAGCGATCATCGGGTCCTCGGCGTTGTGGTGCGTGATCGTCCAGCAGTCCGATCCGTCCGACCACAGCCGCATCGGTGGGTCGCCGTGCGTCGCGACGTCCAGCGGGAGCACCGGAGCGTCGACCCCGAGCCGCACGAGCGTCCTGGCGGCGGGGATGCTCGGCAGCAGTCGTGGTGGGCGCAGGGGCTCCGGCCACGTGGGAGCGGCCCAGACCACGACGTCGGCAGGGTGGCTGCCGTCGGTCGTGGTCACTGCGCGCACCGCACCGCCGACCGTGACGTCCAGGCCCTGGCCTCGGACCCCGGTGTGCACGCTCACGCGGCGCTCCACGAGGCGCTGGACCAGTGCGTCGGCCAGGGCGGGCATGCCGCCGATGATCCGCCAGCGTCCGAAGTTGCGCTCGAGGTAGTGCGTGGTCGCGGCGAAGGCAGGCGTCACGCGGGCGTCGTCACCGTCCAGACGGACGGGGTCCAGGACGAGCCCGCGCAGTCGATCGTCCTTCAGGTCCTTGCGCGCGGCGCGCGCGAGGGAGCGTCGGGCGCGAAGGGTTCGCCGTGCCTCCCGGTCGAGCGCGGCGGGCCCTTCGGGCAGGGTGTGGAGCGTCCGACGACGCAGGACCTCCCACTGGTCGGGCATGGCGTCCAGCCAGCTCGACCACGGGTCCTCGCCTCCCATGAGCTCCGTGACGGCGTCGTGCTGGTCCGAGCGCCGGCCCATGGGCAGGTCGAGCGTGGACCGGTCGGCGAAGACGTGTCGGCGTCCGGGGACGGTCTCGATCTGCAGGACGCGGTCCAGCGGCCGTCCGGACTTGCGGAAGAGATCGCGCACGACACCCGGCATGGTCATCGTGTCCGGGCACAGCTGCCAGGCGCCGGTACCGCGGCGCAGCGGACGCAGTCGGCCACCGAGCTCCTCGGACTGCTCGAGCAGGACCACCTCGTGGCGCAGCTTGGCGAGCCGGGCGGCCGTCGCGAGCCCGGCGAACCCGCCACCCACCACCACGATGCGCGCCATGCGGGCAGCCTACGGTGCGACGAAGGGGGAGCGACGGGCTGGCGACGGCGGGCCCGCGCGCTGTGGCACAGTGACGCCATGGGTCCGGTGCGCGCCGAGGTGATGTGGCAGGCGGTGCTCGATGCCGTGGCGCTCGTCCCCGGCGACGCGCCGCTGGACGTCCTCGATCTCGGGGGCGGGACGGGCGGCGACGCCGTGCGTCTCGCGGCGGAGGGCCATCGGGTGACGGTCGTCGACCCCAGCCCTGACGCCCTGGCCTCCCTGAACCGCCGCGCCGTCGAGGCCGGTGTGCCGCAGGGATCGGTCGTGGGCGTCCAGGGTGACGCCGCCGACCTCTCCAGTGCCGTCGAGGCAGCCTCGCAGGACCTCGTCCTGTGCCATGGCGTCCTGGAGCACGTCGACGACCCGTCCGACGCCTTGAGGTCCATCCCCCCGGTGCTGCGCCCACAGGGCCGGGTCAGTGTCGTGGTGGCTGGCCGGCCCGCCGCCGTGCTGGCACGGGCCCTGTCCGGCGACTTCGACGGAGCACGCGCCGTCCTCGCCCAGCGGGCCGACGCCTGGGACGTGCGGACGCACGGGCCCCGGCGGTTCGTCACGTCCGAGCTGGAGGAGGCCCTCGTCGCCGCGGGCTTCGTGCTGGAGGACCTCGGTGCGCTGCGGGTCTTCGCCGATCTCGTGCCGTCGAGCGTGGTCGACGTCGAGCCGGGCGCGAGGGCCGCGCTGTTCGCGCTCGAGCGCGACGTTCGCTCGGCGACGGACTTCTCAGGAATCTCGGGTGGTCTGCAGTGCATCGCGCGCCTAGACTTGAGCCAAGCAATGATCGATCGAGGAGATCCCCGTGCCGCTGTCTGATGAAGAGGCCAGACTGCTCCACCAGCTGGAGCAGTCGTTGGCTGCCGAGGATCCGGACTTCGCCTCCACCCTGCGCGGGTCCAAGCAGGCCGCGCGCAACCGTCGCGTCGTGGTGGTCGCCGGACTCGGCTTCATCATCGGTGTCGTCGTGCTGTTCTCCGGGGCCGTGCTGGCCCAGACGTGGCTGGGCGTGGGTGGCTTCGTCATCATGCTCGTCGCGGCCTACTTCTTCGTCACCGCGTGGCGCAGCGGTCTCACCGGCTCCGACGATGCGCCGCAGCCTTCCGGTGGGTCCGGGGGAGCCGGCCCCAAGAAGGCCTCCAAGCAGTCCGGCGGCTCCTTCGTCGATCGCATGGAGCAGCGTTGGCAGCGACGCCAGGACCGCGACGACCTCTAGGCTCGTCCGCCCCAATCCCCACATCGTCATGAGAACCGCCTCGATCGAGGCGGTTCTCGCGCGTTCGGGGGTCTGAGCCCTCCACGACGCCCCACGCACGGCCACACCGCACACGGTGTGGCCGTTTTCGTGGTGCTTCCAGGGCGATCCGAAGGATCGTCCACGGCTGCGCCGGGAGGCGCGACACCGGGCAGGAGGCGCGAAATGCCTTGACTGTGGTGGATCGTGGAGTAGGGTGGGGTGAAATGGAGCGTTCAGGGTCCGTGTCGAGTCAGGAGGGGCGAGGTGAGCGTCGATGTACACAACTTCTTCGGCACCTTCACGCCGCGCCTGGACGACAAGGCGCGACTGTTCCTGCCCGCCAAGTTCCGACCCCGCCTCGAGCACGGGGTCGTGCTCACCCGCGGCCAGGAGAAGTGCATCTACGGCTGGACCACCGAGTCCTTCGCCGCCTTCACCGACCGGATCCGCGACACTCCCTTCACCAATCGCGAGGCGAGGAACTTCGTCCGCATGCTCTACTCCGGTGCCTCGTCCGAGGTGCCCGACAAGCAGGGCCGCATCTCCATCCCCCCGGTCCTGCGGGACTGGGCCCAGCTCGACCGCGACGTCGCGGTCGTGGGGGCGATGGATCGCCTCGAGATCTGGGACGCCACTCGCTGGGCGGAGTTCTCCGCGCAGCAGGAGGAACCCTTCGCCGACATGTCCGACGAGGTGATGCCCGGCATCTTCTGATCGACCGAGGGCCCGCCGGCCCCGACCTCCGGCTGTGTGCTTCTGACATCACTTCCCCGGTGTCAGAACCGCACGGACGGGGATCAGGACCGACGAACCCCAGCGCATCACCACCGCGCATCACCACCGCGCACCCCACCACCCCCCACCACGGAGAGCATCGATGAAGGACGAGGAGGCCGTCATGACGCGAACGCGACGCGTCCGGCACGACATGGCCGACTCCGTCCTGGTGATGGTGTTCTCCCTCGCGGCCTCCACGGCGATCGCCGTCGCGGTCGCGTTCACGACGAGGCTGCTGTGAGCACGGCTCGGCACGTTCCGGTGCTGCTGGACCGGGTGCTCGAGCTGCTGGCCCCCTGCGTCGACGTCGAGGCCCCCGTCGTCGTCGACACCACCCTCGGTCTCGGAGGACACACCGAGGCACTGCTGCGTCGGTTCGACGGCCTTCGTGTCGTCGGCATCGACCGCGACCCGGAGGCGCTGAGGCGCGCAGGGGAGCGGCTGGCCCCGTACGCGGACCGCGTCGAGCTGGTGCACGCCGTCTACGACGAGCTCGACGACGTCCTCGCACGGCTCGGCCACGCGTCCGTGCAGGGTGTCTTCTTCGACCTCGGTGTCTCCTCGATGCAGCTTGACCTCGCCGACCGTGGTTTCGCCTACGCCCAGGACGCCCCGCTGGACATGCGGATGGATCCCACCCGGGGGCCGAGCGCGGCCGACGTGCTGAACACGTACTCCGTCCCCGAGCTCACCCGGGTCCTGCGCGAGTACGGCGAGGAGAAGTTCGCCCGTCGGATCGCCCAGCGAGTCGTGGCCGAGCGGGAGCAGCGTCCGTTCACCGACAGCGCGCGCCTCGTCGACCTGGTGCGCGAGGCGATCCCGGCCCCGGCCCGTCGCACCGGGGGGCACCCGGCCAAGCGCACCTTCCAGGCCCTGCGCATCGAGGTCAACGACGAGCTCGCCGTGTACGCCCGAGCCCTTCCGCAGTCCCTCGACGCGCTCGCCCCCGGTGGCCGCGTCGTGGTGCTGGCCTACCACTCGTTGGAGGACCGCATCACCAAGCGGGCCTTCACCAGGGCCACCACGAACGACCTCCCGCGCGACCTGCCCTTCGCCCCGCCCGGTCATGAGCCGGACTTCGAGCTGGTGACCCGTGGCGCCGAGCAGGCGGGGGAGCAGGAGGCTGCCGAGAACCCCCGAGCCCGCTCGGTCCGGCTGCGCGCCGTGCAGAGGAGGGCCGCATGAGCTGGGGGTACCTCCCGCGAGCTCTGCTGGGGGCACCTCCCTGCACGGAGCGCAGCGGAGTGCTTGGGGGCGCGAACAAGGACCCCCGAGTGCGAGCACGCTCCTACGGTGGTTCTTCTGAGGACGTGCTCGCATGAGCTCGCACACCGCGGCGCCGCGTCCACGGAGCTCGAGCGCCCAGAGCCCGATCAGCGCCCTGCCCCTGCGGCTGGTGTCCCCGATCCGCAGCCAGGCCCGTCGCGCCCCGTTCGTCGTCGTCGTGCTCACCGTCCTCGGTGTCGGTCTGGTCGGCCTGATCCTGATCAGCACGGTCCTGCAGGCACAGTCCTTCGAGATCGCACGCCTCTCCGCGCAGGCCACGGAGTTGCAGACACAGCAGCAAGCACTCCAGCGTGACGTGGAGCGGCTCCAGGCACCGGCCGGCGTCGCCGAGCGGGCCACACGGCTGGGCATGGTGCCCAACGCCAACCCGGTCTTCCTCGACCCTGCTGGAGGCGAAGTCATCGGCAAGCCCGTGCCGGCCGAGTCCCGCACCAACGTGAAGCAGGTGGATCGATGAGCCGCCAACGACTGGTGCGCCGCCGCCTCACGGTCTGCCTCGCGCTCGTCACGGCGGTGGTCACGGTCTTCGGACTCAGGCTCTTCCAGATCCAGGGGCTCGACGCCCGCGCCTACGCGGCGATGGCGGTCGAGGCGGGGACCTCCACCTCGACGGTGCCCGCACCCCGTGGTCAGATCCTGGACCGCAGCGGGGAGGCGCTCGCCACGAGCGCGGACGGCATGACCATCACGGCCGACCCCAGCATGACGGCAGAGAACGCACCGAGGATCGCGCGCATCCTGGTGCAGGAGCTGGGGGAGGAGCGGCTCGACTACTTCGAGACCATCGATGCGCTGCGGACCCCGGACTCGCGCTACCTCGTGCTGGAGCGGGAGGTTCCGGCCGAGGAGGCCCAGCAGGCAGTCACATCAGTCCGCGAGGCCGAGCTCACCGGCGTCTTCACCGAGCAGGAGACCCTGCGCACGTATCCGGGAGGGCGCCTCGCCGCCAACCTCATCGGCTACGTCGACGGCGAGGACAAGGGCGTCCAGGGCTTGGAGCGTCAGTACGACTCGGTGCTCACCGGCACCGACGGCTCGGCGACCTACGAGGTCTCACCGAGCGGGCAGCGCATCCCCATGGCCGACAGCACCGTCAAGGAGATGGTGCCCGGCAGCGACGTGACGACCACGGTCGACCGCGACCTGCAGTGGTACTCCGACCAGCGGCTCGCGGACGCGGTCCGCTCCTCCGGTTCCGACTGGGGCCTCGCGGTGACGATGGACGTCCGCACCGGCCAGGTCGTCCAGATGTCCCAGGCCCCGACGTTCAACCCCGACTCCAAGGAGTCGATGGAGGACGCCAACACCGTCTCGCGCTTCGTGCAGACCGTCTACGAGCCCGGCTCGGTCATGAAGCCGATCACGATGGCCGCCCTCGCCGACCAGGGGAAGGTCTCACCGGAGACACAGATCTCCGTCCCCAGCCAGCTCGTCATCGACAAGTTCCGGATCGCGGACTACTGGGAGCACGGGCAGATCAACCTCACCGCCGCCGGCGTCATCGCGAAGTCCTCCAACCTCGGCACCATCATCGCCGCCCGGGAGATGGACGACGAGACGATGCACGACTACTTCGCCCGCTTCGGGTTCGGCAGCACCAGCGGCGTCCAGCTGCCCGGTGAGTCGCAGGGCATCCTGCCGCCCAGCGCCGGCTGGTCACGCGCCAACCACGCGACCATCTCCTTCGGGCAGGGCGTCTCGGTCACGGCCATGCAGATGATCCGGGCGATCGGCGGCATCGCCAACGGCGGCGTCATGGTCGACCCCACCGTCGTGGAGGGCTTCGTCGACGCTGACGGCGAGAAGACCCCGGCCAAGGAGCCGGAGTCGCGTCGGGTCGTCTCCAAGGAGGCAGCCTCCATGGTCACCCGGATGATGGAGGCGGTGACGGCCGACGACGGAACGGCGCCGGCGGCACAGATCCCCGGATACCGTGTGGCGGGCAAGACCGGAACAGCCTGGCGAGTCAATCCCGAGACCGGGACGTACGTGCGCGGCCAGAACACGGTCTCGTTCGTCGGCTTCGCGCCGGCCGACGAGCCCCGGTTCGTGACCTACGTCGTGCTGGACAAGCCACACAGCGACGCCGGAGGCGGCTCCACGGCCGCACCGGTCTTCCACGACATCATGTCGATGGCGCTGGAGCGCTTCGGCGTCCCGCCGACCGGCTCCAAGCAGCCCAAGGTCTCGCAGGAGTGGTAGGCGGGCGCGCTCCTCGTTCCTCGTCGCGCTCGGGCGCGGATCGGCCGCGGGGCGGCCTCACCGCTGCCGCCTCGGCGGCGCTCGCCAGGGCTCGCTTGCCGTTGGGGTGGGTTCTGCTCTCGGGGGAGTAGGCGGGCGCGCTCCTCGTTCCTCGTCGCGCTCGGGCGCGGATCGGCCGCGGGGCGGCCTCACCGCTGCCGCCTCGGCGGCGCGCCCCCAAGCACTCCGCTGCGCTCCGTGCAGGGAGGTGCCCCCAGCTGGCGCTCGCTTGCCGTTGGGTCGGGTGCTTCGGGTTGGTGAGTGATCGGGTGGAGCCTCGGCGGAGTCGGTGGTCCCCGAGCGGTCAGGGATCGCGTGGTGATCGGGCGTGGCTCGGTGGCCGGGTGCCGGGGGTCGGTAGATTGGCTCCGATGAGCAGCCAGGAGATGCGGGTGCGGCCCAGTGCGCCGCCCGTGAGAGAGCTCGCCGAGCTGGCCGAGCACCTCGGGGTCGAGGTGCCGCAGGGCACCGGCACGACCACCGTCACCGGGATCGCCCTCAGCTCGCGCGACGTCCGCGCGGGTGATCTGTACGCCGCCCTGCCGGGCAGTCGTGCCCACGGTGCGGACTTCCTCGACCGTGCCGAGGCCGCCGGCGCCGTGGCCCTGCTCACCGACGACGAGGGAGCGCAGCGACTCACCTCGCTGCCCACGCTCGTCGTGCCGGAGCCCCGAAGCCGCATCGCCGAGCTCAGCGCCTGGTTCCACGACCACCCGAGCGAGGCGTTCACGATCGTCGGCGTCACGGGGACCCAGGGCAAGACCACCACCACGCACCTCGCCGAGTCAGCGCTCGGGGGGCGACGCAGCGCGGTGGTGGGGACGATCGGGACGCGGATCGCCGGCCGTCCGGCCGCCTCCGCCCTCACGACCCCGGAGGCTCCAGCCCTGCAGGCCCTGTTCGCGGTCATGCGTGAGGAGGCCGTCGAGGCCTGCGCCATGGAGGTCTCCAGCCACGCCCTCGTGCAGGGGCGGGTCGACGGGTTCGTCTTCGACGTCGCCACCTTCCTCAACCTCGGCCGAGATCACCTCGACTTCCACACCGACTTGGAGGACTACTTCCTGGCCAAGGCCGCCCTGTTCACCCACGAGCACGCGCGTCACGCCGTCATCGACGTCGACGACGAGCACGGCCGTCGGCTCACCGAGCTCACGCCGCTGCCGGTGACCACGATCTCGTCCCGCGGTGCCGCGGCCGACTGGCGTGCCGTCAACGTCCGTCCCCACCGCCTCGGAACCGACCTGGAGGTCCATGGTCCGGATGGGCTGCAGATCGATCTCAGCGTTCCGCTACCGGGCGTCTTCAACGTCGCCAACGCGCTGGCGGTCATCGCCTCCTTCGCCCTCGACGGGCACGACCCGGCGCAGCTCGCGGCCGGCATCGCCCGCAGCCACGGCGTGCCCGGCCGGATGGAGCGCGTCGAGGCCGGCCAGGACTTCACCGCCATCGTCGACTACGCCCACAAGCCCGACGCGGTCATCGCGGTCCTGAGCGCACTGCGTCCCGTGACCCCGGGTCGCCTCGTCGTCGTGCTCGGTGCCGGCGGTGATCGCGACCACGGCAAGCGTCCGCTGATGGGAGAAGCCGCTGCGCGGCACGCCGACCTCGTCGTCGTGACCGACGACAACCCCCGTACCGAGGACCCCGCTGCCATCCGCCGGGCGGTCCTGACCGGGTCGAGCGCGGGGCCCGGCGCGGCGGTCGAGGTGCCCGGCCGCCGAGAGGCGATCGCGCACGCCGTCGCCCTCGCCCACCGCGGGGACACCGTGGTCGTGGCGGGCAAGGGCCATGAGCGAGGACAGGAGATCGGGGACGTCATGCACGCGTTCGACGACCGCGAGGTGCTGCGCGAGCTGATCGAGCGCCGCTCGTGATCGCGATGGGCCTTGCCGAGGTCGCCGCGGTCGTGGGTGGGCACGCTCACGGCGACCCCGACGTCGTCGTCAGTGCAGCCGCGAGCGTCGACTCCCGCACCGTGCCGCGGGGTGGGCTGTTCGTGGCGATCGACGGCGAGCACGTCGACGGACACGACTTCGTGGCCGCCGCCGTGGGCGGTGGGGCCGCCGCCGTGCTCTGCTCGCGTCCCGTCGACGCACCCTGCATCGTGGTGGACGACGCCACTGCCGCGCTCGGGCTGCTGGCCCGTCACGTCCTGGACCACATCGACGCGACCGTGGTCGCGATCACGGGCTCGCAGGGCAAGACGAGCGTCAAGGACCTCGTCGCGCACCTGCTCGAGCACGACGTCGTCGCGACACTCGGCAACAACAACAACGAGCTCGGCGTGCCCCTCACGGTGCTGCGGGCCGAGGAGACGACGCAGTACCTCGTCGTCGAGATGGGGGCGCGGGGCGTCGGCCACGTCGCCGCGCTGTGCCGCATCGCCCCGCCGGACGTCGCAGTCGTGCTCAACGTCGGCTCGGCGCACGTGGGTGAGTTCGGCTCGATCGAGAACATCGCCCTCGCCAAGGGCGAGCTGGTCGAGTCCCTGGGGGCGGGCGGGACGGCCGTGCTCAACGGCGCCGACCGACGGGTGCTGTCCATGGTGGACCGCCTGCACGAGGACGCCGCCGTGACGTTCTTCGGCAATGGACCCAGCACGAGCCCCAGGGACGTCGTCATCGTCGACGTGGGTCTCGACGCCGCGGGGGAGGCCGACGTGACCCTCGCCTGGGGCGACGGGATCCTGACGGCCCACCTGCCGCTCGTGGGCTCGCACCACGCGGTGAACCTCGCGGCCGCGGTGGCGACCGTCGGCGCGGTCGTGTCCGACGAGCGGCGGCAGGAGATCCTCGCCGACGCGGCAGGACGTCTCGGTGAGTTCCGCTCGCCGTCACCGATGCGCATGGAGCGCCACCGCCGCCCCGACGGAGTGGTGATCGTCGACGACTCCTACAACGCCAACCCCGAGTCGATGACGGCCGCGCTGCACGCCGTGCGCGACATGCGGGCCGGTCGGCGGGTCGCGGTCCTGGGCGAGATGCTCGAGCTGGGGGACGACGGTGACGACCAGCACGTCCGGATCGGACGTCTCGCCGCCGAGCTGGACTACGACCTGGTGGTCGCCGTGGGCGAGGGATCCCGCGGGATCGCCACCGGTGCCGGCGGCGTCGGCGTGGCGGTGCCCGACGTCACCGTGGCGCTGGACACCCTGCGCGCGTGGCTGGTCACGGGCGATGTCGTGCTCGTGAAAGCATCGCGTGGTGCCAGACTCGAGCGAGTCACCCGCGGGCTGCTCACCGACTGACGGCATACTCGGGCAGGACGATCCGCCTGATCGGCCCCCGAGACAGCCCCGAGATCGGCACTGCGCCCGCGACCACCGAGAGGACCTTCCAGCCACATGCTCGCCATCCTGATCGCCGGTGGTCTCGCACTGCTCGGGACCCTGCTGGGCACCCGGGTGGCGATCAACGTGCTCGTCCAGAAGGGCTACGGCCAGCTGATCCGTGACGACGGCCCGACCTCGCACCACGTCAAGCGCGGCACCCCCACGATGGGCGGCCTGGTCATCATCGTCGCGGCCGTGTTCGGCTACGCCGTCGCCAAGCTCGCGACCGGCTTCCCGCCCAGCATCTCGGCCATCCTGCTGCTGTTCCTGTTCTGCGGCCTGGGGCTGATCGGCTTCCTGGACGACTACATCAAGATCTCCAAGCAGCGCAGCCTGGGCCTGCGAAGCAAGGCAAAGATGATCGGCCAGGTCACCGTCGGCCTGATCTTCGCGGTGCTCGCGATCGGCTGGGAGGACGAGACCGGCCGCACCCCCATCTCGCACGCCGTCTCGTTCACGCGCGACATCCCCGGCACCGAGATGCCGACTGTGCTGCTGATCATCTGGGTGCTGCTCATGATCGCCGGCGCGAGCAACGGCGTGAACCTCACCGACGGGCTGGACGGCCTCGCCACCGGCGCCTCCGTCATGGTGTTCGCGGCCTTCATCTTCATCAACATCTGGCAGAGCAACCAGAACTGCTCGTTCAACCCCGGGCTCAAGTGCTACGAGGTGCGGGACCCGCTCGACCTCGCGGTGGTGGCGGCCGCCATCACCGGCGCCTGTTTCGGGTTCCTGTGGTGGAACGCGTCGCCGGCCAAGATCTTCATGGGCGACACGGGATCGCTGAGCCTGGGTGGAGCCATGGCGGGCTTCGCGCTGATGACCCGTACCGAGCTGCTGCTCGTGCTCATCGGCGGCCTGTTCGTGCTCATCACGGCCTCGGTCATCCTCCAGGTGGCCTACTTCAAGGTCTCCGGCGGCAAGCGGATCTTCCGCATGGCCCCGCTGCAGCACCACTTCGAGCTGCTCGGCTGGGCAGAGATCACCATCGTGGTGCGCTTCTGGATCATCAGTGGGCTGTTCGTCGCGGCCGGGCTGGGCGTCTTCTACTGGGAGTGGGTCACGGGGGTATGACGCAGCGGCGTGGAGGGAGTCGATGAGCGGGCCCCGCGAGCAGGACGGTGCCCACGCCGTACCGGGACGGCTCGGACCCACCGACTCCTGGGAGGGCGTGCGCGCGCTGGTCACGGGCTTCGGCGTCAGCGGCTTCGCCGCGGCCGACACCCTGCAGCACCTCGGGGCGGACGTCCTCGTCCTCGACGATCGGGCACCTGAGGGGGCGGCCGCCGAGCGGGCCGCCCTGCTGGAGGAGCTCGGCGTCGAGCTCCGCCTGGGAGAGGGGGTCACCGCATCGCTGCCGGAGGGGCGGGACCTCGTGGTGACCTCGCCCGGCTGGCGCCCCGACGCACCCGTGCTGGTGCAGGCCGCCGACCGCGGGCTGCCGGTCTGGGGGGAGGTCGAGCTCGCGTGGCGGCTCCGTGGGCCCGACGCACCCCCGTGGCTGTGCATCACCGGGACGAACGGCAAGACCACCACGGTGCAGATGACCGAGGCGATCCTGCGGGCCGCGGGACACCGCGCCGTGGCGGTCGGGAACGTCGGCCGCCCCGTGCTCGAGGCGGTGATGGACCCCGAGCCGCTGGACGTCTTCGCCGTCGAGCTGTCCAGCTTCCAGCTGCACTGGACCCGCTCGATCGCCGCGCAGGCCGCCACCGTGCTCAACCTCGCCGACGACCACATCGACTGGCACGGCTCCGCAGGGGCGTACGCCGCGGACAAGGCACGGGTCTACGAGCACGTCCAGCGGGCCTGCGTCTACAACGTCGACGACCCCGCCACCGAGCGGCTCGTCCGCGAGGCCGACGTCCAGGAGGGTGCTCGGGCCGTCGGGTTCACACTGGGTGTCCCCGGGCCGGGGATGATCGGCGTCGTGGACGGCCTGCTCGCCGACCGCGCGTTCATCGCCGAGCGGCACACCAGCGCCGCCGAGCTGGGCTCGGTCTCCGACCTCGACGACGACTCGCCGCACCAGGTGGCCAACGCGTTGGCAGCCGCGGCGCTCGCGCGCGCCCACGGCGTCCCCCCGGCCGCCGTCCGGGACGGGTTGCGGTCCTTCCGCAGTGGACCGCACCGCCGCACCCTGGTGGCCGAGCAGGACGATGTCCGGTGGGTCGACGACTCCAAGGCGACGAACCCGCACGCGGCACTCGCCTCGTTGCGCGGCGTCGACTCCGCGGTCTGGGTCGCCGGGGGCCTGGCCAAGGGCGCCCGCTTCGACGACCTGGTCACTGCAGCGCGCGACCGGCTGCGAGCCGTCGTCCTCATCGGCACCGACGCCCCGGTCCTTGCCGAGGCCCTGCGCCGACACGCGCCGGATGTGCCGGTCGTGCACGTCGGTTCCGGGGAGGATGGGCGCATGGATGCCGTATTCGCTGACCAGGGGGGCGGATCGAGCGAGACCGTGATGACTCGTGTGGTGGAGACCGCGGTGGGCCTGGCCCACCCGGGCGACACCGTGCTGCTGGCGCCGGGGTGCGCCTCGATGGACCAGTTCCGCGACTACGCCGCCCGGGGTGACGCCTTCGCGGCGGCCGTCCGGGCCGGGCTCACCCGGGGCTGACGCGTGGCGACGACGACCGACCCCGCCTCCGCCAGCCTCGTCGAGCGGGCGCGCCGCACCCTCGACCGGCCCCTCGCGTCCTACCAGCTCGTGCTGGGCTCCGTGGCGCTGCTGCTCGGCCTCGGTCTGATCATGGTGCTCAGCGCCAGCTCCGTCCTCGCCTTCCAGGTGTACGACGGCAACTCCTTCGCCATCGTCCAGCGCCAGGTCATCTTCGCCCTCCTCGGGCTGGTCGGCGCCTACGTCGTCACGCGGATCCCCCTTGACTCGCTGCGCAAGCTGATCCTGCCTGCGCTGCTGGCCTCGATCGGCCTCGTCCTGCTGACCTTCGTGCCCGGCGTCGGCATCGAGGTGAACGGCAATCGCAACTGGATCCCCCTGGTCGGCGGCTTCCGCCTGCAGCCCTCGGAGTTCGCCAAGCTGGCCCTCGTGCTGTGGATCGCCGACCTCTACGCCAAGCGGCAGCGGATGATGCGTCATCCGCGCTACATCCTGATGCCGATGATCCTGGTCGCCGGGGCCGTCGCCGCGCTGGTCGTGCTGCAGCGCGACCTCGGCACGGCGCTCGTCGTGTTCTGCATCATCGTCGGGATGCTGTGGGTGGCCGGCCTCCCGGGGCGCTACATGGGCGCCGTCCTCGCCGTCCTCGGCGTCGTGAGCATCTTCTTCGTGGCCACCGCGCCACACCGCCTGGCCCGGCTGCTGAGCTTCCTGAACCCGCTCGCCGACCCCGACAAGGACGGCTACCAGGCCATCCACGCCATGATGGGCTTCGCCCGTGGTGGGTTCTGGGGCGTCGGGCTCGGCGGCAGCCGGCAGAAGTGGGGCTCCCTCCCGGAGGCCCACACCGACTTCATCCTCGCGGTGGTGGGCGAGGAGCTCGGCCTGGTCGGCAGCATCGTGGTGCTCCTGCTGTTCCTGATGCTCGCCGTCGCAGGGGTGCGCATCGCGACCCGCACCACCAAGCCCTTCGTGCGGTACGCCGCCTCCGGCATCACGATCTGGATCACCGCGCAGGCGCTCATCAACATCGGCATGGTGCTCGGGATGCTGCCCGTCATCGGGATCCCGCTCCCGTTCCTGTCCTACGGCGGGTCCAGCCTGCTCGTCACGCTCGTCGCGTGCGGCGTCCTGCTGCAGTGCGCCACCACCGAGCCGGGGGCCGCCAAGGCCCTCGCCGCCGGTCGTGCACGACGTCGGCGTCGCGCCGCGGCCAGGAGGCGATGACCCGTGCGCGCCCTGCTCGCCGGCGGGGGCACCGCCGGCCACACCTCCCCCCTGCTCGCCACCGCCGCCGTCCTGCGTGACGAGGGCGTCGAGGTCACGTGCCTGGGCACGCCTCGTGGTCTGGAGGTCACGCTCATCCCCGAGGCCGGGTACCCCCTCGAGCTCGTGCCCCCGGTGCCGCTGCCACGACGCCCAGGCAGGGCGATGGCGGCCGTTCCCGCCCGGCTGCGTGCCGCGGTCAAGGCCACTCGGGAGGTCGTCGAACGGATCGACCCGGACGTCATCGTGGGCTTCGGCGGCTACGTGTCGGTCCCGGCCTACCTCGTGGCGCGCCGCACCGGCATCCCGCTCGTCGTGCACGAGGGCAACGCCGTGCCAGGCATCGCCAACAAGCTCGGCGCTCGCTTCACCCAGCACGTCGCCACGAGCTTCCCCGGCACGGACCTGCGCCACGGCGAGTACGTCGGGCTCCCGATCCGCCGGCAGATCTCCGGTCTCGACCGCGCGGCCGCGCGCGCCGAGGGCCGAGCCCACTTCGGGCTCGCGGCGGATGCCCCGACGCTGCTCGTGACCGGCGGCTCCCAGGGGGCGCGGCGCATCAACCATGCCGTCGCCGCCGCGGCGCCGGACCTCGCGGACGCCGGGGTCCAGGTGCTGCACGCCGCCGGCCGACCGGAGGAGGTCGACGTCTCGACCCGCCCGGGAGGTCCGGCCTACGTCGTGGCGTCCTACATCGATCGCATCGACCTCGCCTACGCGGCCGCCGACCTCGTCGTCTGCCGCGCCGGGGCGAACACCGTCACCGAGGTCGCGGCCGTCGGTCTCCCCGCCGCCTTCGTCCCGCTGCCCATCGGCAACGGGGAGCAGGCGCACAACGCCCACCCGGTGGTGCAGGCGGGCGGCGCCCTGCTCATCGACGACGAGGCGTTCACGGCCTCCTGGGTCGACCAGGTCGTCGTGCCGCTCGTGTGCGACCCGCACCGGCTGGCCACGATGTCCGCGGCTGCCTCCGACCTCGTGCCGCGCGACGCCGACGAGCAGCTGGCCCGCATGATCCTCGACGCGGCCGATCGCCGATGAGGATCGAGGTCCCCCGCCAGGTCCTCTCCCCGCAGGAGCTCGGCCCGGTGCACTTCATCGGCATCGGTGGAGCCGGCCTGTCCGCCATCGCGCGGCTCATGGCGCAGCAGGGGGTGCAGGTCTCGGGCAGTGACGCGGCGGAGTCCGCCGTGCTGGCGGCGCTGCGCAGCGAGGGCATCACGTGCTTCGTCGGCCACGAGGCGGACCAGCTCGGTGACGCGCAGACCGTCGTGGCCTCCACGGCGGTGCGCGAGGACAACCCCGAGGTCGTGGCCGCTCTCGAGCGGGGCCTGCGGCTGTGGCCCCGATCCGCCGGTCTGCGCTCGGTCATGACGGGACGCAGGACGGTCGCGGTGGCCGGGACGCACGGCAAGACCACCACGACCGCGATGCTGACCGTCGCGCTGCGCGGCGCCGGGGCCGACCCTGGCTTCGCGATCGGCGCCGAGGTCGCGGCGCTCGGCACGAACGCGCGGCTCGGGACCGACGACGTCCTCGTCGCGGAGGCCGACGAGAGCGACGGCGCGTTCCTGGAGTACTCGCCCGAGGTCGGAGTGGTCACCAACGTCGATGCCGACCACCTGGACACGTGGGGGAGCGAGGAGGCCTACGCCGAGGCGTTCGAGCAGTTCGTGGGAACCCTGGGCCGGTGCGTCGTGCTCGGGATCGACGATCCTGGCGCCGCACGGCTGGTCCCGATCGCCCGGGAGGCGGGCCTGGACGTCGTCACCGTTGGGCTCGGCACCTCGCACGGCGTGCCGGACGTGCACGGGGTGGATGTCGTGGTCTCCGGCAGCACGACCCGCCTGACGGCGCGGCGACGGGGGCACGCCGACCTCGATCTCCGGCTCGCCGTTCCCGGCGCCCACTACGCGCAGGACGCGCTGCTGGCGCTGGCGACCGGGCTGTGGCTGGGGCGCGACCCGGCCGGGTTGGCCCGCGGGCTGGCCGACCACACTGGGGCGAAGCGGCGGATGGAGCTCCTGGGTCGAGCCGGCGGCGTGCGCGTGGTGGACTCCTACGCCCACCACCCGACGGAGATCCGGGCGGACCTGGACGCGGCGCGGGCCATCGCGGGGGAGGACCGCCTCGTCGTCGCGTTCCAGCCGCACCTGGTGAGTCGGACCCGGCTGTACGGCGAACGGATGGGTGCTGAGCTCTCGGCGGCCGACCACGTGGTGCTGGCCGATCTCTACCTCGCTCGGGAGGACCCCGACCCGGAGGTGACGTCGGCCCTGGTCGCGGGCGCCGTCCAGGGCGTGCCGGTGGTGCTGGGCGGGCCGGTCGACTCCTTGCACGAGGTCCTCGCCACCGAGCTGCGCCCCGGTGATCTCCTGCTGACTCTGGGCGCCGGTGACATCACGACCGTCGGGCCGCGCGTCCTCGACGCTCTGCGGACCCGTGCGTGAGCGAGCGCGGGGGAGTGCTGGGGTGAGCCAGCAGAGGTTCGAGGCCAAGCGACGACACGACCGGCGGCGTCGGCTGTTCCGCTACGTGCTCCCGGTCCTGGGGCTCGCCGCCGTCGGTGGCCTCGTCTGGTTGGTGGCGTTCTCGTCGGTCCTGGCGGCGGACGCCGTCGAGGTCGAGGGCGCCGACACCCTGGAGACGGCCGAGGTGCGCGAGGCCGCGCAGGTGCCCCTGGGGGAGCCCCTCGTGCGGCTCGACACGGTCGCGATCGAGTCGAGGGTGGCCGCCATGGAGCGTGTGGAGCGGGTCTCGGTGAGCCGCTCCTGGCCGGGCACGGTGCGCATCGACATCGTCGAGCGCCGTCCGGTGGCCTGGGTGCAGCTCGACGGGCGGCTCCGGGCGATCGACCGCTTCGGGGTCGACTTCAAGACCTATCGTCGTGAGCCCCGCACGATCGTGGAGGTCCGCTTCCCGAGCCTGGAGGCCCGTCAGCGTCAGCAGGCACTCGCGAGCGCGGCGAGCGTGCTGCACTCCCTGCGCACCGATGACCCCGGGCTCACGGACGTGATCCGGTACGTGGAGGTGCAGTCCAGGGACTCGGTGGTCCTTGCGCTCACCCGGGGGCGCACCGTGACGTGGGGCGGGGCCGACCAGACGCAGGAGAAGCTGACGGTGCTGCGCTCCCTGCTGGACGCCGTCGACGCCTCGGGGTACGACGTCAGCGCGCCCGAGCAGCCCACGACGCGCTCCTGACGAAGTCACCGTCGCGACGCGGCGTGTCGGCCGGGGCCTCGGTGGTCGCGCGCGTAGCGTCTCTCCTGTCAGCAGGTTGACATAACTATAAACCTCCACCTCAGGGTTAGACTTCAGTCTCCTCCTGATCCAGCAGCCGCCCCGGTCCCGGGGCACCCAGGCACACAGGAAGGCACGCACATGGCGGTCCAGAACTATCTCGCCGTGATCAAGGTCGTCGGCATCGGTGGCGGCGGCGTCAACGCCGTCAACCGGATGATCGAGGTCGGCCTGAAGGGTGTCGAGTTCATCGCGATCAACACCGATGCCCAGGCGCTGCTGATGAGCGATGCCGACGTCAAGCTCGACGTCGGCCGCGACTCCACCCGAGGCCTCGGAGCGGGCGCCAACCCCGAGATCGGGCAACGCGCCGCCGAGGACCATGCCGAGGAGATCGAGGCTGCCATCAAGGGTGCCGACATGGTCTTCGTCACCGCGGGCGAGGGTGGCGGGACCGGCACCGGAGGTGCTCCGGTCGTCGCCCGCATCGCGCGCTCGCTCGGAGCGCTGACGATCGGCGTGGTCACCCGGCCGTTCACCTTCGAGGGCCGCAACCGGTCCTCCCAGGCCGACCACGGCATCCAGGACCTGCGCGACGAGGTCGACACGCTCATCGTCATCCCCAACGACCGCCTCCTCTCGATCAGCGACCCCAACGTCAGCCTCCTGGACTCCTTCCGCCAGGCCGACCAGGTCCTGCACCAGGGCGTCTCGGGCATCACCGACCTCATCACGACACCGGGCCTGATCAACCTGGACTTCGCCGACGTCAAGTCGGTCATGTCCGACGCCGGGTCCGCGCTGATGGGCATCGGGTCTGCGCGGGGCGAGCAGCGTGCTGCCGCAGCGGCAGAGATGGCGGTCTCCAGTCCCCTGCTCGAGGCCTCCATCGAGGGGGCCCGTGGGGTGCTGCTCTCGATCGCCGGCGGCTCCGACCTGGGCTTGTTCGAGATCAACGAGGCGGCCGGCCTGGTCAGCGACGCCGTCCACGAGGACGCCAACATCATCTTCGGTGCCGTGATCGACGACGCCCTGGGCGACGAGGTTCGCGTCACCGTCATCGCGGCCGGCTTCGACGGCGGCGAGCCCAAGTCGCGCGACGCCTCCCAGCCCGCGCTGCTCAAGGAGACCGACCGCCGCACGGGCGAGGACGCCGCAGGGGCGACCGGCCCCGGTGGCGCCCACCGTTCCCCCGAGGCGGAGAAGGAGGCGGCAGCGGGCTCCTCGTCGCCCACCGAGCCGCGCCGCGCCGCCGTGCCGCCCTCGGTGGAGCCGCGCGAGGTGGCCTACGGCGACGACCTCGACATCCCCGACTTCCTGCGCTGAGCGGGTTGTCACTAGCCTCGGGAGGTGTTCTGGTTCCGTGAGTCGTTCGGCGACGTCGAGGTCGCGTTCACCGATCGTCGCGGGGGCGTGAGCACGGAGGGTCGGGACTCGCTGAACCTCGGCAGTGCCGGTGGCGACACGATGGAGAACGTCGTGACCAACCATCGACGCGTCGCCGAGGCGCTGGGGGTCGACGGGCTGGGGTCCATGTCCCAGGTCCACGGCGCGAGCGTCGTGGCCGTGGACGCACTGCGCCAGGACGGGTCCGGGACCGTGCCGGAGTGCGACGCCCTGGTGACCGACACCCGGGGGCTCGCGCTGCTGGTTCGGGTGGCCGACTGCGTCCCCGTCCTGCTGGCCGACGCCGACGCCGGTCTGGTGGCGGCCGTGCACGCGGGACGCGCCGGTCTGGTCGGTGCCGTCGTGCCGGCTGCGGTGCAGGCGCTGCGGGCACGCGGGGCGGATGCGCTGCGCTCCTGGGTCGGACCACGGGCCTGCGGCTCCTGCTACGAGCTGCCCGCCGAGATGGCCGACGCGGTCGAGGCCGCCGTGCCCGGCACCCGCAGCACGACGTCCTGGGGCACCCCCGCCGTCGACGTGGGTGCGGGCGTCGTGGCCCAGCTGCGGGCCGCGGGAGTCGTCGTGGACGACCTCGGGGCACAGGCCTGCACGATCGAGGACGAGCGTCTCTTCTCCTATCGTCGCCAAGGAACCGAGTCCGGACGCTTCGGCGGCGTGGTGGTGCTGCGATGAGTCGTCGCGACGAGCTGGCCGAGAACCTCGCCGCTCTCGAGCAGCGGATCACCGACGCCTGCCGCGCGGCCGGTCGGGACCGGGGGGAGATCACCCTCGTCGTCGTGACCAAGACGTACCCGGCCTCGGACGTGGACCTGCTCGCCGAGCTGGGCGTCGCCGACGTGGGGGAGAACCGCCACCCCGAGGCGGGGGACAAGGCGGCGCAGGTCCAGGCGCCCCTGCGCTGGCACTTCCTGGGCGCGCTGCAGACCAACAAGGCCGGTGCGGTGGCGCGCTATGCCGATGTCGTGCACAGCATCGACCGGGCCAAGCTCGCACGGTCCCTCTCGCGCGGTGCCGAGGCAGCCGGGCGCGAGATCGGGTGCCTCGTCCAGGTCGACTTCGATCGTTCGGACGAGGGGCGTGCGGGACTGGCACCGGCCGACGCCCCGGAGCTGGCCGGACTCGTCGCCGAGCTGCCGGGACTCCGGCTTGACGGCCTCATGACGGTGGCGCCCCTCGGCGCGGAGCCCGCTCCCGTCTTCGCCGAGCTCGTGGGCCTCTCCGCCCGGGTGCGAGAGGCCCACCCGGAGGCCACCGCGATCTCGGCCGGCATGAGCGAGGACTTCGAGCACGCGGTCGCCGCCGGTGCGACACACCTGCGCGTCGGGCGCGCCGTCCTCGGTCCGAGGCCTTCTCTCGGGTAATCTCAGCGTTGTCATTCACGCGACGCGGGCGAGCGTCGAGACCAGACGTACGGAGATCTCATGGCTGGCGCAATGCGAAAAGTAGGCGAGTACCTCGGCCTCGTCGAGCAGGCCGAGCTCGATGAGTGGGAGGACGACCCTGCCGCGGCCGAGGCCGCGCCACGTGAGCGCGCGCGCCGTGAGGAGCGTCAGGCCACCCCGGCACCCGTCGCGAACATCGAGGACCGGCGACCTGCACGCAGTGTCCCCGCTGCCGCGGCGCCGCGCCCCGAGCCCAGGGTCGAGCAAGCCTCCATGCTCGCGCGCATCGAGACCGTGACCCCGCGCACCTACAACGACGCCCGCTCGGTCGGGGAGCACTACCGCTCCGGTGTGCCGGTGATCATGAACCTCTCCGAGATCGACGACGACGACGCCAAGCGCCTGGTCGACTTCGCCGCGGGACTGGTCTTTGCCGTGCGCGGTACGATCAACCGTGTGACAGCAAAGGTCTTCCTCCTCTCGCCCGAGAACATCGAGGTCACCGACGAGGACAAGCAGCGCATCGCCGCCGGCGGCTTCTACAACCAGAGCTGACGCATGGACGTTGCCGCCATCGGCGAGATCATCCGGTTCATCCTCTGGATCTGCATCTTCGTCCTGCTCTCCCGCTTCGTGATCGACTGGGTCCAGCTGCTCGCCCGCACCTGGCGACCGTCCGGCGCCGTGGCCGTGCTCTGCGAGGGCATCTACACGGTCACCGACCCGCCACTGCGCGCCGTCCGTGGGGTGATCCCCCCGGTCCGCATGGGCGGAGCCGCACTGGACCTCTCGCCGATGATCCTGATGGTGGCCATCTACCTGCTGTTCATCATCGTCGGCGCGACCCTCGGCTGAGCCGGCCCGACCCCGCTGCGGGCGGGCTGGTCCGGGGCCCGTGAGCCATGCATCACGCCCGCGTTGAGACGCGTGTGGCAGAAGTGATCCGGCACGGAGTACGGTAGTCGGAGCAGAGTCGAGTGACTACCAGCAACCACGAGGTGAACTGATGCCGTTGACGCCAGAGGACGTGCGCAACAAGCGCTTCACTCCGGTCCGTCTCCGCGAGGGTTATGACATGGGGGAGGTCGACCAGTTCTTGGACGAGGTCGAAGCCGAGCTCGATCGTCTGACTGTCGAGAACGAGGAGCTGCGGGCCAAGGTGGCCGCCGCCTCCACCGGTGAGGCGACCGGGCTGATCCCCGCTGTCACGCCCGCCGAGGAGGCCCCCAAGCCCGTCGTGCAGGAGAAGGTCGAGCCGGAGCCCGAGCCGGAACCAGAGCCGGAGCCCGAGCCGGAGCCCGTGGCGGTCGTACCGACCCCCGCGCCCGTGCCGGCCGCCCCTCCGGTCACGTCGATGGGCGAGGCCTCCGGTGCCGCGGCGCGGCTGCTGGAGATCGCCTCCAACAACGCCGACCAGCTCATGGACCAGGCCAAGGAGGAGGCTGACCGCATCGTCGGTGAGGCTCGCACCAAGGCCGACCGCCTCACGCACGAGGCCCGCGGCAAGGCGGACCGGGTCGAGACCGACGCACGGATCCGTTCGCAGAAGCTCGACGACGAGACCAACGAGCGGCGCCAGCAGGCCGTCGCGGCCATCGAGCGGGAGCGCTATGAGCTCCAGCGCGAGGTCGAGCACCTGCGGGCGTACGAGCGCGAGTACCGAGCCCGGCTCAAGAACTACTTCCAGAGCCAGCTCGACCAGCTCGCCGCGAACGAGAACCCCTCGTCGAACCCGGTGCAGAACCCCAGCGACTCGTCCCCGCGTCGTCTGCGGTCCCTGCTCGGTGACGAGGACAACTCCTCGTCGAGCTCCTCGCTCTGAGCACCTCGTAGAGCCACGACGGCCCGCCACCCTCCCGGGTGGCGGGCCGTCGTGCGTCCCGGGTCAGGCCCTTCGCAGGGAGATGACGGCCGTCGTGCCGGTCACGTCGATCGAGACGGGCTCGGAGCCGTCCCCCGGCGTCAGGGTCGTGGCGAGGGTCTCGCCGGCGATCAGGTCGCCATGGGCCCGGACTGCGGCCAGGGTCGCGTCACTGCCTCCCACCACCAGCTCGATCCGGTCCGACACGGCGAGGCCGGCGTCGCGGCGCGCCTGCTGCACACCGCGCACGATGTCGCGGGCGAGGCCCTCGCGCTCCAGCTCGGGCGTGACCCCGGTGGCGAGGGCGATGAAGCCGCCGTCGGGCAGCACGGTGATCTCGGTGCCGTCGGCGGAGTCTGCGACCTGCTCGAGCGTGAACTCGCCGTCCTCGAGCACGATGCCACCCGCCGTCACGGTCCCGCCCTCGTCCACGGCCCAGTCGCCGCTCTTGGAGCCCTTGATCGCCTGCTGGACCTCCTTGCCCAGTCGTGGGCCGGCGGCCTTGGCGTGCACGACCAGGCGCTGGGAGAGCCCGTAGCTCGCCGCCTCGGGGGAGTCCAGCGCCACGAAGCGGACCTGCTTGAGGTTGAGCTCGCCGGCGACGACGGACTCGAAGCCGTGCAGGGCCGTCGGGTCGGGAACTGCCGCGTCGAGCGAGGCCAGCGGCAGCCGCACGCGCAGGCCGGCGGCCTTGCGCAGCGCGGACCCGGCCGAGCAGATCTCGCGGACGGCGTCCATCGAGGCGACGAGGACCTCGTCACCGGGCAGTGCGGCGTCGTCGGGCCAGTCGGCCAGGTGGACCGAGCGACCCCCGGTCAGGCCACGCCACACCTCCTCCGTGGTGAGCGGCAGGAGCGGAGCGCTCACCCGGCACACCGTCTCGAGCACCGTGTACAGCGTGTCGAACGGTGCGCGTGCCGGTCCCTCGGCCGCCTGGCCGTCACTGAGCCAGAAGCGCTCGCGCGAGCGTCGGATGTACCAGTTGGTCAGCACGTCGAGGAACGTGCGCATCGACTCACAGGCGTCCGCGATCGCGTAGCGGTCCATGTGGTCGGTCATCTCGCGGACCCACTGGCCGAGCTTGGCCAGGACGTAGCGGTCCATCGGGTCCTCGGCGTCCGTGATGCCGCGGGCCTCGAAGTCCCCCTCGGCGCCGCCGGCGAGGTTGGCGTACAGGCTGAAGAAGTACCAGCTGTTCCACAGCGGGATCATGACCTGGCGGACGCAGTCGCGGATGCCCTGCTCGGTGACCACGAGGTTGCCGCCCCGCAGGATCGGCGAGGCCATCAGGAACCAGCGCATCGCGTCGGCCCCGTCGCGGTCGAAGACCTCCGAGACCGCGGGGTAGTTGCGCAACGACTTGCTCATCTTGTTGCCGTCGGAGCCCAGCACGATGCCGTGGCTCACGCACGCCTCGAAGGCCGGCCGGTCGAACAGCGCGGTCGCCAGCACGTGCAGCGTGTAGAACCAGCCGCGGGTCTGGCCGATGTACTCCACGATGAAGTCCGCCGGGAAGTGGCCCGATGCGGCGGCGTCGTGATCGGCACCGAGGAACCACTCGGCGTTCTCGAACGGGTAGTGCACCTGGGCGAAGGACATCGACCCGGAGTCGAACCACACGTCCAGGACGTCCGGCACGCGCCGCATCATCGAGCGGCCGCTCGGGTCGTCGGGGTTGGGGCGGACGAGGTCGTCGACGTAGGGCCGGTGCAGGTCCGGGACGCCGTCCTTGCTGGGGACGGCGCCGAAGTCGCGCTCCAGCTCCTCGAACGAGCCGTAGACGTCGATGCGGGGGTACGCGGGATCGTCGCTCTTCCACACCGGCACGGGCGATCCCCAGAACCGGTTGCGGGTGATGGACCAGTCGCGGGCGTTCTCCAGCCACTTGCCGAACTGGCCGTCGCGGATGTGGTCCGGCACCCACTCGATCTCGCGGTTGAGCTCGATCATGCGGTCCTTGATCGCCGTGACCTCCACGAACCACGACGAGACGCCCTTGTAGATGAGGGGCTCGCGGCAGCGCCAGCAGTGCGGGTAGGAGTGGTCGTAGGTCTCGCGGCGCAGCAGGAGCGTGCCGGCGGTGACGGCACCCCGGTCCTGCTCGTCGGCCCCGGAGGTGGCGGCCTTGAGGTGGTCGATGATGTGCGGGTTGGCGTCGAAGACCAGCATGCCCTCGTACTCGCGGACCGGATCGGTGAAGCGGCCGTCCTTGCCCACCGGCATGACCGCGGCGATGCCCTCCCGGTCGGTGACCTCCTTGTCCACCTCGCCGAACGCACCCGCGCTGTGCACCAGTCCGGTGCCGTCGGTCGTGGTGACGGCCTCGTCGGCCGCCACCACGCGGAAGGCGTTCTCGTGGCCCTCGAAGTAGGAGAACGGCGGTGTGTACGTCAGGCCCAGCAGGTCGGCGCCGGTGCCGCGCCACACCACGTCAGGCTCGTCGCCGAGCTCGCGGGCGTAGGCGGGCAGGCGTGCCTCGGCCAGCACGAGTCGGTTCGGCCCGCCCGGCCCCTCGGTGGCCACCGCGACGTAGTCGATCTGCGTGCCCACCATGACGGCGAGGTTGCTGGGCAGCGTCCACGGTGTCGTCGTCCAGACCAGCAGCTTCGCCCCCGCGAGCTCGCCGGGGGTGGTGATCTCCACGCCCACCGTGACCGCCGGGTCCTGCCGGTTCTGGTACACGTCGTCGTCCATGCGCAGCTCGTGGTTGGACAGCGGCGTCTCGTCGTTCCAGCAGTACGGCAGGACCCGGAAGCCCTCGTACACCAGGCCCTTGTCGTACAGGGTCTTGAACGCCCAGATCACCGACTCCATGTAGTCGGGGTTGAGCGTGCGGTAGTCGTTGTCGAAGTCGACCCAGCGGGCCTGGCGGGTGACGTACTCGCGCCACTCCCCGGTGTACTTCAGGACGGACTGGCGGCACGCCTCGTTGAAGGCGCCGATGCCCATCTCGACGATCTCGTCGGTGGTCTTGATGCCGTTCAGACGCATGGCCTCCAGCTCGGCGGGCAGTCCATGCGTGTCCCAGCCGAAGCGGCGCTCCACCTTGGCGCCCCGCATCGTCCGGTAGCGCGGCACGACGTCCTTGACGTATCCGGTCAGCAGGTGGCCGTAGTGCGGCAGGCCGTTGGCGAAGGGCGGCCCGTCGTAGAAGACGAACTCGTTCTGCCCGTCCGGTCCCGCGTCGCGGGCCTCGACGCTCGCGCGGAACGTGTCGTCGGACTGCCAGTAGGCGAGGACGCGCTCCTCGATCTCGGGGAACCGCGGCGTCGCGGGGACACCGGCGCGGGCCGGGGTGCCGACCCCCGGGCGGCTGTCAGCGGCGGAGGAGGTCTCGAGACCGGTCTGGACCTTCGGGTACGTCATGGGTGCTCCTGCGTCGTCGTCCTGGCGAGGACGACCCTGCGGGCCGCGGTACCACCTCGGTTGCCGGCGCCGGCTCACCCGGCGTCGACCGCTCGTCGAGGCTGTGACGGGCCCACCCGTCCGGTTCTACTGAGGAGTCTCATCGACCCCGGTTCCTCCGGAGGCTCGCCGCTGATGACGGCTCGAACGCTGTGTGAGAAGAGTACCGCCGTCATGGTCCGCAGCGCCCGGTGGTGGCCCGGTGGAGGGGGAGTGGGCCGGGTTCGTCCTGCGGGTGTACTGTCCCCGCATGCCGAAGACCACCGCGTTGGCCGTGCGCGCGGACGAGAAGCCCTGGACCGCCGCCGAGACCAAGGCCGTGCGCACCGAGCTGGAGGAAGACCTGCTCCGCCTGCGCAAGGAGCTGGACCTCTCCGCCAAGGAGCTGCAGGACCTGTTGCGCGACGGCGTCGACGGTGCCGGGAACGACCAGGCCGATGTCGGCTCCACCAGTCTGGAGCGTGACGCGGAGATGTCGCTCGCCGCCAACCAGCGCGAGCTGCTCCAGCAGACCGAGAAGGCCCTCGGGCGTCTCGAGCAGGGCACGTACGGCGTGTGCGAGTCCTGCGGCGAGGCCATCGGCAAGATGCGTCTGCAGGCCTTCCCCCGAGCCACCCTGTGCATGCAGTGCAAGCAGCGCGAGGAGCGTCGCTGACCAGGTCGGACCACCCCGTGGCCGACCGGCCGAGCCTGACCGGCCGCCTGGCCGTGGGAGTGGTGCTCGCCTACGCCCTGGACCAGGTCACCAAGGTCGTCGCCGTCGCCAGGCTCGAGGGCGAGCCGTCGGTCGAGGTCGTGCCGGGACTGCTGTCGCTGACGTTCCTGCGCAATCCCGGGGCCGCGTTCGGCATGGGCGCCTCGATGACGGTCCTGCTGAGCCTGGTCTCCATCGCGGTGGTGGTCGTGGTCTCTCGCATGGCCACGCGCCTGCGCGATGCCGGCTGGGCGGTCGGCCTCGGTCTGCTGCTGGCGGGCGCCCTCGGCAACCTGACCGACCGGATCCTGCGTGAGCCCGGAGTCCTGCGTGGCCACGTGGTCGACTTCATCGACTACGGCCCGTTCGTGGGCAACGTGGCCGACATCTACCTCACCGTCGCCGCAGTCGTCATCGTCTGGCGCTCCTGGCGCGGCATCGCGCTCGACGGCACCAAGGAGAGCACATGAGCGATCTTTCGGGACGAGACCGCATGAGCACCGAGGGACGCGAGCAGAAGGTCGTCTCGGTGCCTGAGGGCCTGGCCGGCGAGCGCGTCGACGTCGCCCTGTCCAGGCTGCTCGGCCTGTCACGGACCCGGGCCAGCGAGCTCGTCGCGGACGGGCACGTCCGGCTTGACGGGAACGTCCCGCAGAAGTCCGAGCGGGTGGAGCCCGGGATGCTCATGGAGGCCACGATCCCCGCACCCCGCACGGCGACCGTCGTCGCCGAGCAGGTCGAGGGCATGCAGATCGTCTTCCAGGACGACGACATCGTCGTGGTGGACAAGCCGATCGGCGTGGCCGCGCACCCCAGCGTCGGGTGGGAGGGGCCCACGGTCGTCGGCCACCTGGCGGGAGCGGGCGTGCGCATCTCGACCTCCGGGGCACCGGAGCGACAGGGCATCGTGCAGCGCCTCGACGTCGGCACGAGCGGTCTCATGACGGTGGCCAAGTCCGAGCGGGCCTACACCGTGCTCAAGCAGGCCTTCCGCGACCGGACGGTCGACAAGACCTACCACGCCCTCGTGCAGGGCCACCCGGACCCGCACACCGGGACCATCGACGCTCCCATCGCCCGGCACCCGAAGCACGACTTCAAGTTCACGGTGCGCGCCGACGGCCGGGCGAGCATCACGCACTACGACACGCTCGAGGCCCACCGGTACGCATCGCTGCTCACCGTGAAGCTGGAGACGGGCCGAACGCACCAGATCCGCGTGCACATGAGCGCACTGCACCACCCGTGCGTCGGCGACCTGCAGTACGGCGCCGACCCCACGCTGGCGGCGCGCTTCGGCCTGGACCGCCAGTGGCTGCACGCGATGCGGCTCGGCTTCGAGCACCCGGGCACGGGGGAGTGGGTCGAGTTCTCCAGCGAGTACCCGCCCGACCTGCAGAGCGCCCTGGACGTCGTCCGCGACGCCGACTGACCACCCCTCGCTGAGTGTGACGTTTCCGCCCCCAGATCACTGATTTCGGGGCCGGATCGTCACACTCAGCGGGGGCTGTGGATGGCGCCGCCCGCGGTTGTCCGTGACCGGCGATGCTGCGCGGATGCATGCTCGCCGGACCGGAGACCTGATGCGCGCGGGAGCGACCCCGAAGGTGCTGCGTGGCCCCAGGATGGAGCGACGCAGCCACGGCCTGCTGCGACCGGCCGGGATCTCTGCCGCCCCACAGGACGAGCGCGTGGACGATGCGATCGGTCTGCTCCTTCCGGGAACCGCACTCGGCGGGTGGGCCTCCCTTCGGCACCAGGGGATCGCTTGGTTCGACGGGTGGTCCACGAAGGGCCTGCGACGTGCCCTGGTGCACTGCGAGCCCGGTGCCCAGCTGCGTCGGCGAGACGTGGTCGAGCCCTTTCGCGGTCTCGTCCATCCGTTCGAGCTCACCTCGCACGAGGGGGTCCGCACCAGCACCATCGAGCGCGCCGCCTTCGACGAGGCTCGGGTCGCGCCGGACCTGCGCACGGCGGTCCAGGCGCTCGACATGGCGGCGAGCAGGGTCCAGGAAGGGCCCCGGACCACCCTCAGCGCCGTCGGCGGCATCATCGCCGCGCACTGGAAGGTCCGTGGGATCGTCCGGGCGCGTGAAGCGCTGGCCCTGGCCTCCGAGCGGTCCGCCAGCCCGCTCGAGACCCGTACCCGGTTGATTGCGCGCCTCGACGCCGACATGGACGAGGTGCTGGAGAACGTGCCGATCTTCGACGGGCACGGGACGCTCCTCGGTGTCGTCGACCTCATCGACCCCGAGACCGGGCTCGTCGTGGAGACCGACGGGGCGGGCCACCGCGAGGCGGAGCAGCATGCACACGACAACCGACGTGAGGAGCTCCTCGAGCACGCCGGGTGCGTCGTCGTGCGGGTGAGCCCCATCGATCTCTCGGACCGCTGGGCGGTCGCAGAGAGGCTGCACCGCGCCGCCCGCGCCGCCCGGCGACCCCGGCCGCGGTCCTGGACCCTCGACCCACCGCCGTGGTGGGAGGGATCGTCCCTTGCGGAGCGGTGGCGATGACACGCTGAGTGGGACGTTCTCGCCCCACAACGCTGTGTTCGGGGGCGGAAACGTCCCACTCAGCGGGGGCACGGGGACCAGTGGAATGATGCCGCCATGACCTCGTCGGTGCGCCAGTCCGAGAAGCTCAGGGACGTCCTGTACGACATCCGCGGACCCGTCAGTGCACGAGCCGCGCAGCTGGAGGCCGAGGGCCACCGGATCCTCAAGCTCAACATCGGCAATCCTCAACCGTTCGGCTTCGACGCGCCGGCGGAGATCCTGCAGGACGTCATCGCAGCGCTGCCCGCCTCCGCGGGCTACTCCGACTCGCGCGGGATCCAGTCCGCGCGTCGTGCGGTCGTGCACCACTACCAGCTGCAGGACGGCTTCCCGGACCTCGACATCGACGACGTCTGGATCGGCAACGGCGTCTCCGAGCTCATCCAGATGGCGCTGCAGGCGCTGCTGGACAACGGCGACGAGGTCCTCATCCCGATCCCGGACTATCCGCTGTGGACCGCGGTGACCAACCTTGCCGGCGGCACCCCGGTGCACTACCGATGCGACGAGGACAACGACTGGAACCCCGACCTCGCCGACCTCGAGGCCAAGATCACCGACCGCACCAAGGTCATCGTGGTCATCAACCCCAACAACCCGACGGGTGCGGTCTACTCGCCGCAGACCCTCACGGGCATCGCGGACCTGGCGCGCAAGCACGGCCTGGTGCTCATGGCCGACGAGATCTACGACAAGATCCTCTACGACGACGCCACCCACGTCCCGCTCGCGAGCGTGGCTCCCGACGTCCTGACCCTGACGTTCAACGGGCTGTCCAAGGCCTACCGCGTGTGCGGGTACCGCTCGGCCTGGCTCGTCGCGACCGGACCGCTGGAGACCGCCCGAGACTATCTCGAGGGCATCACGCTGCTGGCCTCGATGCGGCTGTGCCCGAACGTCCCGGCCCAGAACGCCATCCAGGTGGCGCTCGGCGGGTACCAGAGCATCACCGAGCTCATCCTGCCCGGCGGCCGGCTGCTGGAGCAGCGTGACACCGCGGTGGCCGAGCTGCGCTCGATCCCGGGCGTGAGCGTCGTGCAGCCCAAGGGTGCGCTCTACGTCTTCCCCCGGCTCGACCCCGAGGTGCACCCCATCAAGGACGACCAGCAGCTCGTGCTCGACCTGCTGCTGAGCGAGAAGATCCTCCTGACGCAGGGAACCGGCTTCAACTGGCCCGAGCCGGACCACCTGCGCATCGTCACGCTGCCCTGGGCCCGCGACCTCTCCGACGCCATCCAGCGGCTGGGCAACTTCCTCAGCAGCTACCACCAGGTGTAGCCGGCACTACGTGCACAGGGGTGGTCCTCGGTGGTCGCCCGTGACCGGTCGCGCCTCGGATGCTCCGACCACGACCCGGGTTCTCGGGCCCGTCCCGAGAATGTTCGCGGTACGGCCACCAGGTGCTGCCGGACTTCGCTACGCTCTGCGCACGTACTGGGGTTCCGGGGGGACAATGACGAGGATCGATCGACGCACGCTGCTGGTGGGCGCCACCGGCCTCGTGCTCACCGCGTGCGGCGGCGGCTCTGGACCGGACACGAAGGCGACGAGCGGTCCGAACATCGTCAAGCCGAATGCGGGCACGGTGGTCACCGCCGAGGACACGGCCGCCCTGCGCGAGAAGCTCGGCGCGGCGTTCCGGTCCGGCGACGTCGAGCAGCTCCTCGCCCTCATCGACCCGGAGAGCTTCGCGATCGAGGACGTCCGGAAGCGGTGGACTCGCCGCTTCGAGAACTTCGACCGCCTCGGGTTCGTCACGGGTGAGTGGTACGTGGGCACACCGACCGGACGCACCCGCAACGGGGCCGGGGGCGAGGTCGAGTACCGCGGCGACCTCGTCTTCGCGCACCAGGTCGAGGGCTGTGACGCCCAGCAGGTCGTGGAGAGCTACAGCGCCGAGTTCCGCAAGCAGTCCGAGGACGCCCCGCTGGAGCTGATGCATCTCGGGGACGCCGAGGCGGCCTTCGACCCCTCGATCTGGGACGTCGCCGACGTCGACGCGATCGAGACCGAGCACGCCTGGATCGTCTTCCGCGGCAAGGACGCCGCGCGGGCCAAGCGCTTCGCGCCGCGGATCGAGGACGGCGCGAAGCGCGCCTTCGACCTCATGCCCAGGCCCAAGGGCGTCGAGAAGGTCTTCTACTCGCTCACCTGGAACGACGTCGACGGCAAGCTCTACGGTGGCGTGGCGGTGGGTGACGCCGACGCCCACGCGTACTACCACCCCTTCCTGGACCCCGAGGAGCTCGCGACCGGGCAGAAGGCGACGACCGACGTGTCCGGCCTGCCCAGGGCCACGGGACGCGTGGGCATGCACGAGTCGGCGTTCGACCGTCCGGACTTCACCGACGTCGCCTGCCACGAGGCGGTGCACGTCCTGGCGAACCAGTGGTACAGCGGGTCCACGGCCGCGTGGGTGACCGAGGGACTCGCGGTCTGGGGCGAGCGGGGTGGCCCGGCGAACATGGCCCGCGACGGCGCGCGGATCCGGTCGGCCTTCGGGGAGTTCGAGCGGACCGCGGTGATCGGCCGGGAGGGCTTCTACGACTCACCTCGCCGCTCGGACTTCTACGCCTGCGCCGGCGCCGTCTACGCCTACCTGGAGGACTCGGGGGGCAGGAAGGCCGTCTTCGGGACCGCGGAGAAGTACTACGCGGGTGATGAGTCCGTCAACGAGGCCGAGGGTGCGGTCGACGACGACACCGCGAAGCTGCTGGCGGCCACCCGCTCGTGGCTGAACGCGTGAACCGACCGGTGGCCGGCACCTGCAGGCCCCGGACCAGCGTTCGCAGCACCATCGACCCGGGCCCAGTCCCGGCACCACCAGAGAGCAGGACGCCATGAGGCGAGCAGCGACGTTGGCGGTGACGGTCCTCCTCGTGCTGGCCGCGTGCACCGGGGGCGACGAGGACGAGGACGGCGCCGCTCTGCCGCTGCCGAGCGAGGCACCCTCAGCGGCCGGTCCCGCCACGGGTCCGGGCCTGGAGGCCAAGGTCCTGCTCTCCTCCACCGACGAGCTGGAGGGTCAGCTCGGCGAGGTCGGCTCGGCCCAGGTGGAGCGCCGTTCCGACGCGTTCATCAGCGGCCGCACGGTCGTGGGGTACTCCGTGGACGACATCTCCGGCTACGACCTGGACTCCGGCGAGCAGCTCTGGACGGCGAAGCTGGACCTGGGCGGCGGCACCGTCTGCTTCGTCTCCCAGCCCGACCGGGCCGTCAAGCACTTCACGGTCGCCTATGGCGAGTCCGGCTCCTGCCCGAGCCTCGCGACCATCCGGGTCTCCGACGGGAAGGTCGTGAACATCTCCGAGCGACTCAGCGATCTTCCGGAGTTCGAGGGGGAGCCTGCCGGTGGAGCCGTCAGGCACCTGTTCACCGTGGAGGGCGAGGACCACCTGGTCGACTTCCGGGGCGTCGTCTGGCGGATGGCCGAGGGCGAGCCGGAGGCGATCGCACGGCTCGAGGCCGACTCCTACTTCGACCTCGTGCCGACGCCCGACGGGGAGATGCTGGTCGGCTCCCGGCTCAGCGACGGTGATCGCTGCCGGGTCGACGGCTACACGCTGCCCTCATTCGAGAACGCCTGGACGCAGGACGGCGCGACGCTGTTCCCTGACGTCGACGACCCCTCCTGCGTGATCGCGGCCGCCGAGGGCGACCCCTCCTGGCTCATGCAGGAGACGACTGACAGCTACACGATGGTGCAGGTGGATCCCGCCACGGGCGAGGTGCTGGGCAGCGAGGAGGCCCCGAAGGACTCCGGCGGGCAGGCGGCCGAGGGCGAGTTCGACCTCGCGAGCGCGGCCAACCAGTTCGACCGCACGTTGGGGATGTCGAACGGCGACATGGTCTTCGCCCAGGTCAACGGGCTCACCCGCCTCTCGCTGGAGTCCGGTGAGGTGGCCTGGGACCTCGACCTCAGCCAGCTCGAGCTGGAGTCGCAGGAGGAGTTCCCGCTGACCGACGTGCTGCCGCAGGGCGTCACGGCCGACGGCTACCTCGTCGCCTCGGTCAGCAACAACACGGCCGCGGAGATCGTCGCCGTCGACGCCGAGTCCGGGGAGCTGGCCGCCCGGTGGCCGGTGCCGGAGGAGTTCGGCAACGGGTTCCAGGTGCAGCCGGGCATGACGCTGTTCGACGGGGGCGTGGTGCTGACGCGCAACTTCGAGCAGTGGGAGTTCACCTTCGCGAGCTACCGGGAGGGCCTGGTCCAGCCCGAGGGTGACCAGTACGACATCGGTGTCTTCACGTTCCCCGAGCCCGACGACTCCCCGGACGAGGGCGTCTCGACGGCAGGCCCGGGCGACGACGAGGCGGTGCCGTTCGGAGGTCTGGAGACACCCGATGACACCGAGCGGGAGGCCGGCTCGTTCAACACCGGGTCGGGCGTGGTCGTGGGGTACGCCGGGAGCACGGTCACCGGGCTCGACGCGTCCTCCGGCGAGCAGGTCTGGTCGAGGGAGGTCGGCCCGGACCCCTCGGCCCGGGTCTGCTCGCCGGCGCGGCCCGAGCAGGCCGTCAAGACCGTCACCTTGTCCTATCGGACCGCAGACGGCGAGAAGTGCTCGAACCTCGTGCGGCTCGCGGTGGCCGACGGCGAGGTCGTGGACCAGGTCGAGGTCCCCGAGGAGCTCACGTCCGTCACCCGCCTGGTGATGTTCGAGCGCACGGTGCTGATCCTCACCGAGGGTGGCGGGGTCCACCGCATCGAGGACGGCCGGCTCGTCGAGCACGCCGAGCTCGCGCGGGGCCCCTACTCCCTGGAGACGGCAGCCCAGGACCCGTCCTTGCTGGTCGCGACGTCCTCGGTCGAGGGTGGCAAGGACTGGGCCATCGATGCCTACCGGCTGCCGGAGCTCGAGCCGGTCTGGTCCACCAAGGGCAGTGAGGTGTTCTCCGACATCGACCCGGACAACCAGGTCGTCGGGTGGCGCGACAACGGCCTGTGGGTCTCCACCACCTTCGGGGACATCAGTGATCCCGAGGCGACGACGCAGGACGCCCTGGCGCAGCTGGACCCGGCCGACGGCAGCGTCGTGGCCGAGACGGGGAAGGTCGAGAAGGACTACCTGGCCGACGACCTGGAGACCTTCTCGCTCACCGCAGCCGCCACCGGCTACTTCCGGACGACCGCCTTCGAGGACGGGGACGTCGTCCTGCCGCAGAGCAACGGAGCAGTGCGGTACTCCCTGGAGGACGAGGAGATCCGGTGGTCCCTCGACCTGGAGTCGATCATGGGCTCCATGGAGCAGGACCGCGGGTCCGGCCTGCGGGCCGACCAGAGCTTCGACCTGGTCGACGGCGGCGAGACGGTCCTGGTCACGCTGAGCAACGGGACGAGCGTCGAGCTGATCACCGTCGAGGCCTCCACCGGCAGCATCACGGGCCGGTGGACGGTGCCGGCCTCGCACCGCAACGGGCTGCAGGCCGGTACGCAGGTCACGACCTTCGGTGGGGGCGTGGCCCTGGCCAGGGAGGACTACTCCTTCGACTACGCCTTCGAGGCGCAGGGCCGGGAGGTGCCCTCGGAGACGCAGTACGACGTCGGACTCTTCCGGCTCCCCGGTCGTGGAGGGGACTGAGTCCGCGACACCGGATGTGACGGTTCGGGCCGATTCTGTCGGCGGTGTGCGGCAGGATCGTCGTCATGAATGTTCCTGATCGGAAGCCTCCCGTCGAGGAGGCCGGATGACTGCCATGATCAGCGCGACCGGCCTGGTCAAGCGCTACAAGGAGGTCGAGGCCCTCAAGGGGCTCGACCTGACGGTGCCCGAGGGCAAGGTCCTGGGGCTGCTCGGTCCCAACGGAGCGGGCAAGACGACGGCGGTGCGCATCCTCGCCACGCTGCTGGAGGCCGACGAGGGCTCGGCCACGGTGGCCGGGGTCGACGTCATGCGCGACCCGGACGGCGTCCGGTCCCGGATCGGGCTCTCCGGCCAGTACGCCGCGGTCGACGAGCACCTCACGGGCTTTGAGAACCTGCGGATGGTGGGTCGCCTGTACGGCATGAGTGCCTCGGCGGCGTCGGCCCGTGCGCGCGAGCTGCTGGAGCGGTTCGACCTCAGCGACGCGGCCGACCGGCCGTCCAAGACCTACTCCGGGGGCATGCGCCGGCGGCTGGACCTCGCCGGTGCGCTCGTCGCGGCGCCGCCGGTGCTCATCCTCGACGAGCCCACCACGGGACTGGACGTGCGGGCCCGCCAGCAGATGTGGAGCGTCATCCAAGACCTCGTCGGCTCCGGAGCCACGCTGCTGCTGACCACCCAGTACCTGGAGGAGGCGGACCTGCTCGCGGACGACATCGTCGTCATCGATCGTGGCGAGGCCATCGCCCGCGGCACCGCCGACGAGCTGAAGTCCCAGACCGGCGGCGAGCGCATCGAGGTCGTCGTGGCCGATGCCGGACGCCGCGAGGACGCCGGCCGCATCCTGGCCGGCGTGGCGGTGGGCGACGTCCAGCGTGCGGCCGGCGGACGCGAGGTCTCCGCCTCCGTCGAGGGCGGTGCGGCCCAGCTGATGGTGGTGCTGCGCTCGCTGCAGGAGCAGGGCATCGAGGTGCTCGACATCGGCCTGCGCCGACCCACCCTCGACGACGTCTTCCTGACCCTGACCGGCCACGCGGCCGAGGAGCCCGCTCCCGAGGAGTCGGCCGACGACGAGCCGGAGGTGGCCCGATGAGCCTGACCCGCACCCTCACCGACGGCTGGGTCGTGGCCCAGCGCAACCTCATCAAGATCGTCCGCGTGCCCGAGATCCTGGTCTTCGTCCTGATCTCGCCGATCATGTTCGTGCTGCTGTTCGCCTACGTCTTCGGTGGGGCGATCGATCCCGGCGGCGGTCTCAACTACCGCGAGTTCCTCGTGGGCGGCATCTTCGCCCAGACCGTGGTCTTCGGCGCCACGTTCACCGGGGCCGGCCTGGCCGAGGACATGCAGAAGGGCATCATCGACCGCTTCCGGTCGTTGCCGATGTCCCGCTCGGCGGTCCTGGTGGGCCGCACGACCTCCGACATCGTCTACAACGTGCTGTCGCTGGTCATCATGGCGCTGACCGGCCTCCTGGTCGGATGGCGGGCGCGCGAGGGCGTGGTCGACATGCTCGCCGGCTTCCTGCTGCTGCTCGTCTTCGCCTACGCGATCAGCTGGATCATGGCCTACATCGGCCTGCTGGTCCCCAGCGTGGAGGTCATCAACAACGCCTCGTTCATCGTCATCATGCCCCTGACGTTCGTCTCCAACGCCTTCGTGCCGCTGGAGTCGTTCCCGAGCGGACTTCGCACGTTCGTGGAGTGGAACCCGGTCTCGGCGGTCACCCAGGCGTGCCGCGAGCTGTTCGGCAACACCAGTGACGCCATCCCCGTCCCGGACGCATGGTCGATGCAGAACCCGGTGCTCTACACCCTCATCTGGGTGGTGATCATCCTGGTGGTCTTCGTCCCGTTGTCGGTGCGTCAGTACAAGCTGGCCAGCAGCCGCTGAGGCCCGACCGGCCGACGATCCTGCCCCGCCCGAGGACTGCGGCGGGGCAGGATCGTGCGCTGCCCGGCGTCGATCTCGACCGGATCCTCGTGGGCTCCGCGTGGCTCGTCGAACCCGTCGGCGACCTCGCGTAGGCTGAGGCTCTTCCCCAGAACCCGCCGTCAGCGGCACCCCGATCCCGTCGACGGCCACCGTTGTCGATGGCAGAGCCCGTCATGTCTGGAGGCGCATCACCCGATGCCGAGCGACTCGTCCTTCGTGCACCTGCACAACCACACGGAGTACTCGATGCTCGACGGGCACGCCCTGCTGGACGGGATGTTCGAGCGCACCGCCTCGCTGCAGATGCCGGCCATCGCGATGACCGACCACGGCAACGTGCACGGCGCCTACGACTTCTACGCCAAGGCCCGCCAGCACGGGGTCAAGCCGATCATCGGCCTGGAGGCCTACCTCACCCCCGGGACGCAGCGCAGCGAACGTCGCAAGGTCAAGTGGGGCAAGGGCCTGAGCGGCAACGAGGAGGAGGGTGGCAAGGACGTCGCCGGTGGCGGCGCCTACACCCACATGACGATGCTGGCCTCCACCACCGAGGGCATGCACAACCTGTTCCGCCTGTCGTCGCTGTCCAGCCTGGAGGGCTACTACTACAAGCCCCGCGCTGACCGTGAGCTCCTGCAGACCTACGGCAAGGGCCTGATCGCCACGACGGGCTGCCCCTCCGGCGAGATCCAGACGAGGCTGCGCCTGGGCCAGTTCGACGAGGCCGTCAAGGCGGCCGCCGACTTCCAGGACATCTTCGGTCGGGGCAACTTCTTCCTGGAGCTGATGGACCACGGCATTCCCATCGAGAAGGAGGTCCGAGAGGACCTCCTTCGCCTGGGCAAGCAGCTCGACCTGCCACCGGTGGCCACAAACGACTGCCACTACACGCACCCCGACGACGCGGCCGCCCACGACGCCCTGATCTGCGTCGCCTCCGGCAAGACCGTGGCCGACCCGAACCGGCTCAAGTTCGCCGGCGGCGGCTACTACGTCAAGTCCGCCGCGGAGATGCGTGAGCTGTGGGAGGACCGCTTCGACATGAAGGAGGCGTGTGACAACACGCTCCTCATCGCCGAGCGGTGCGACGTGGAGTTCACCGAGTCCACCGGCGGCTACATGGCGCGCGCCGACGTGCCCGGCGGCGAGACCGAGGAGAGCTGGTTCGTCGCCGAGGTGTGGCGCGGCATCGAGTCGCGCTACCCGGGCGAGGCGCTGACGCAGGCCGTGCGCGACCGCGTCGAGATGGAGCTCGGTGTCATCCGGGCCAAGGGCTACTGCGGCTACTACCTCGTCGTCGCCGACTTCATCAACTGGTCCAAGGACAACGGCATCCGCGTGGGACCCGGACGCGGATCCGGTGCCGGCTCCATCGCTGCCTACGCGCTGCGCATCACCGACCTCTGCCCCCTGGAGCACGGCCTGATCTTCGAGCGGTTCCTCAACCCCGAGCGTCCCTCCATGCCCGACTTCGACATCGACTTCGACGAGCGTCGACGCGCCGAGGTCATCCGCTACGTGAGCGACAAGTACGGCTCCGACCGCGTCGCGTACATCGCCACGTTCGGGCGGCTCAAGTCCAAGGCGGCCATCAAGGACGCCAACCGCGTGCTGGACTACCCGTTCGCGATGGGGGAGCGGATCACCAAGGCCCTGCCGGCCGACGTCATGGGCAAGGGAGTCCCGCTGGCGCAGATCTTCGACCCCTCCCACAAGCGGTTCAACGACGGCAAGGAGTTCCGCGACCTGCACGAGTCCGACGCCGAGGTCCGCAAGATCTACGACACGGCGCTCGGCCTCGAGGGCCAGATCCGCAACTGGGGCGTGCACGCGGCCGGCGTCATCATGAGCAGCGAGCCGCTCATCGACATCGTGCCGATCATGAAGCGCGAGCAGGACGGCGCGATCATCACGCAGTTCGACTACCCGATGTGCGAGGCGCTCGGGCTGGTCAAGATGGACTTCCTGGGCCTGCGCAACCTCACGGTCCTGGACGACGCGCTCATCAACATCAAGGCCAACCGCGGCGAGGACGTCGTGCTGGAGGACCTCACCTTCGACGACCCGGCCACGTACGCGTTGCTCTCGCGCGGGGACACGCTCGGCGTCTTCCAGCTCGACGGCGGACCGATGCGCGCCCTGCTGCGCAGCATGCGTCCGGACAAGTTCGAGGACATCTCGGCCGTCGGCGCGCTCTACCGCCCCGGTCCGATGGGCGCGGACTCGCACAACAAGTACGCCCGGCGCAAGAACGGCCGCGAGCAGATCGAGCCCATCCACCCCGAGCTGGAGGAGCCGCTCAAGGACGTCCTCGGCGAGACCTACGGCCTGATCGTCTACCAGGAGCAGGTGATGGAGATCGCCCAGGTGCTGGCGGGCTTCAGCCTGGGCCAGGCCGACCTCCTGCGGCGGGCGATGGGCAAGAAGAAGAAGGAGGAGCTGGACAAGCAGTACGCCGGCTTCCAGGGCGGGATGCTCGAGCGGGGTTTCTCCCAGCCCGCCATCTCCGCGTTGTGGGAGATCCTGCTGCCCTTCTCCGACTACGCCTTCAACAAGGCCCACTCGGCGGCGTACGGCGTCATCTCCTACTGGACGGCCTTCCTCAAGGCCAACTACCCCGCGGAGTACATGGCGGCGCTGCTCACCAGCACCCGCGGCGACAAGGACAAGTCCGCCATCTACCTCGCCGAGTGCCGGCGCCTGGGCATCCAGGTGCTGCCGCCGGACGTCAACGACTCCGTCTCCAACTTCGCCTCCGTCGGTGAGGACATCCGCTTCGGGCTCGGCGCGGTGCGCAACGTGGGAGAGAACGTCGTGGCCGGCATCGTCGCCGCGCGGGAGGAGCGTGGAGCCTTCACCGACTTCCCGGACTTCCTGGACAAGGTGCCCACGCACGTGTGCAACAAGCGCGTTCTCGACTCGCTCGTCAAGGCCGGTGCGTTCGACTCGATGGGGCACCGGCGTCGCGCCCTCACCACGATCGCCGAGGACGCCGTCGACCAGTACATCGACCTCAAGCGCAACGCCGCCATCGGCCAGGACTCCCTGTTCGGGGGCATGGACGACGCCTTCACCGGCGTCGCCGTCACCGTGCCGGACATGCCGGAGTGGGAGAAGACCCAGCTGCTCGCGTTCGAGCGCGACATGCTCGGCCTGTACGTCTCGGACCACCCGCTGCTGGGCCTGGAGCACGTCCTGAAGGCCAGCAGCGACGTGAGCGTCGGCCAGCTGATCGCCGATGCCGACCGCCCCGACGGCAGCACCGTGCGCATCTGCGGCCTCATCACCGGCGTGCAGCGTCGGCTCACCAAGAAGGGCGACACGTGGGCCTCGATCACGGTCGAGGACCTCGAGGGCAGCGTCGACGTGATGGTCTTCCCGGCCACGTACTCCCTCGCCGCTCCCGCCCTCGTGCCCGACACCGTCGTCGTGGTGAAGGCACGGGTGCGTCGAAAGGACGACGACGAGCTGGACCTGCACGCCCAGGAGGTCACGATGCCGGCCATGAGCGCGGGCCAGGCCGAGGTGCCGGTCGTCGTGAGCATGCCCGTGGCCCGCTGCACCTCCGACGTCGTCAGTGAGTTCAAGCGCGTCCTGGGCACCCACCCCGGTGCCACGGAGGTTCACCTGCGCCTCGTCGGCAGCGGCGCCACCAAGGTCATGCGGCTCGACGACAACCTGCGGGTCAAGCCCTCGTCGTCGCTCATCGCCGACCTCAAGGAGCTTCTGGGGCCCCATTGTCTGGCGTGATCGAGGTTCGGCCATGAGCGTGGAGTCGATGCCCGGTGGTGCACCGACGCGTCGGCGCGTCGGCGCGCGTCTGGGTCTCAGCGTGCTCGCGCTGCTGCTGCTGTCCGTGGCGGCGGGGTGGGCGTGGCAGCTCTGGGCCGAGCCCGGCCGGTGGGAGGTCACCGAGGCCGGCGTGGTGCTGACCCAGCAGGCGGCGCAGGGTCAGTTCGGCGTCGAGGTCCTGTTCGTCGGGATCGGCGCCCTGGTGTGCCTGCTGTGGGCGGGCGTGGCCGGTGCGCTGTGCCGTGACGGCGGCTGGGTGCTCGCGCCGGTGTTCGCCGTGGCAGCGCTCGGCGCGTCGCTGCTGGCCTGGCAGGTCGGTCTGGCCCTCGGACCGCCCGACCCCACCACGGTCACGGGCGTCTCGCTCGGCGACACCTTCCCCGACCAGATCACCGTGGACTCCGCGGTCTCGTTCCTCGTCTGGCCGATCGCCGCCCTCGGTGGGCTCGTGCTCGGACTCGTCACGACCGTCGACGCGCGCCGCTCCCGCGGCCCCGCCGACGCCGAGACCCACGGCACCGACGCCTGAGGATCAGCGCGTGAGCGCAGCGACGACCGCACCGGTCACGCGCACGAGGTCGGCCGGCGTCAGCTCGGCCTCCAGACCGCGTCGCCCGGCCGAGACGAGCACCGTCTCGTGGGCGGTGGCAGAGGCGTCGATCGTCGTCCGCAGCGGCGTCCGCTGGCCCACCGGGGAGATGGCACCCAGGACGTACCCGGTCGACCTCTGCGCTCGCCCGGGCTCGGCCAGGACCGCCTTCTTCGCGCCGAGGGCGACCGCCGCGGCCTTGAGGTCCAGCTGCCGGGACACGGGAAGCACGGCGACGCAGAGCTCGCCGGCCACGTCCACCACGAGGGTCTTCAGGACCCGGGCGGCGTCGACGCCGAGCCGCTCGGCGGCCTCCTGCCCGTAGGACTCGGCGCGGGGGTCGTGGTCGTAGGCGTGGCGGGTGAAGGCGACGCCGGCGCGGGTCAGCGCGGCCAGCGCGGGCGTCGCGTCACGGTCGTTCGTCCTGGCCATCGGGTCCCTCCTCGCCGTTCTCGGGCGCTCGACGCTCGATCGTCATCCTGACGAGCAGGCCGAGGACGAGGGCCCAGAAGGCGGCACCCACCCCGAGGACCTGCACGCCGGAGGCTGCCACCAGGAACGTCACGATCGCACCCGTGCGGCTCGAGGAGGCACTCAGTGCCCCGACGATCGAGGTCGCGAAGGTGGCGAGCAGCGCCAGGCCCGCGACCGTCTCCACCACGCCCGGCGGAGCTGCCGCGGTGACGGCCACGAGAGCTCCGGAGACCAGGGCGAGCAGCAGGTAGGACCCACCCGCGGTGACGGCGGCGATCCAGCGCCGCGACCGCTCCCCGGCCTCCTCGCCGGCGGCCAGGGCGGCGGACAGCGCGGCCAGGTTCATCGCGTGGCCGCCGAGGAACGCCGCCAGGCTCGTGCCGATGCCGGTGGTGAGCATGGCGCCCCGCCACGGGACGGCGAACCCGAACGTCCGCATCACGGCGACGCCGGGGACGTTCTGCGAGGCCATCGTCACGATCGTGAGCGGGACGGCGATCCCGACGACCGCCGCCACCGTGAGGGTCGGGCTGGTCACCTCCACGCGGGGGACGAGGTCCGCCGAGGCGATCCGGGCCCCGGAGGACCACACCGAGACCGCGATCGCCGCGAGTGCCGCCACGAGTGCGAGGGGGACCGCCCATCGAGGGGCCCACCGCATCGCGAGCAGCCACACGACGATGACCGGACCGATGGCCGCCGGCGTCTCGGCGAGAGCCGTGAACGGCGCCAGGCACAGCTGGAGCAGCACACCGGCGAGCATCGCCTGGGCGAGCGGCACCGGGATGCTGGCCGCAAGACGCCCCAGGAGGGGAACGACGCCGGTGAGGGCCAGCAGGACGCCGGTCAGGACGAAGGCACCCACGGCCGCGGGCCAGCCACCCTCGACCGGTCCGGTGCTCACCAGCAGCGCAGCCCCCGGCGTCGACCACGCGAGGGTGACGGGGGAGCGGGTCACCAGACCCAGGCCGATCATGCCGAGTCCGAACACGACGCTGAGGGCCAGGAGCCCGCTGGCGGCCTGGTCGTCGGTGGCGCCGACGGCCTTCAGCCCGGCCAGCACCACCGCGAACGACGACGTGAACCCCACGAGCGAGGCGACGAGCCCGGCCACGATCGGCTGCTGGAGGGAGGCCTGGCGCACCCGAGCATCGTAGGCGCGCCCGCTCCACCCCTCGCGAGTCACTCCCACGCGACCGCGAGTCACTCCTACGCGACCGCGAGTCACTCCGGCCCCGTGCGAGTGACTCCTCGGTCCGGCGGAGTGACTCGCGAGCCGGGATCTAGGATCGGAGGGTGAGCTCATCCGTGATCCGCCGACTCGACCTGCGTGCCGACCCCTCCGCCGAGCTGCCCCGTGCGCAGCTGGACGTCGAGCACGCGCTGCAGGTCGTCGGCCCGCTGTGCGACGACGTCCGCGACCGGGGCGAGCAGGCCGTGCTGGAGCACGGCGAGCGCTTCGACGGGGTCCGGCCGGCAGCACTGCAGGTGAGCGCCGACGAGCTCGCCGAGGCACTGGAGAAGCTCGACCCTGCGGTCCGAGCCGCCCTGGAGGTCTCCATTGCCCGGCTGCGTGCCACGTGCGAGGCCGAGCTCGAGGCCACCGTCGTCACCACGGTGGCCGAGGGGGCCACGGTCGAGCGCCGGATCGTCCCGATGCAGCGCGTCGGGCTCTACGTGCCCGGTGGTCTCGCGCCGCTGGTGAGCAGCGTCGTCATGAACACCGTGCCCGCCCAGGTGGCCGGCGTCGCCTCGATCGCGCTGGCCAGCCCGCCGCAGGTCGAGTTCGGTGGGCTGCCGCACCCCACCATCCTGGGCGCCTGCGCCCTGCTCGGCATCGACGAGGTCTACGCCGTCGGTGGTGCCCAGGCCATCGCGATGCTCGCCCACGGCACCACCGCCACGGGCGGCACCGTGCGCCCGGTCGACCTCGTGACGGGCCCGGGCAACATCTACGTCGCCGCGGCGAAGCGTCACCTGCGCGGCACCGTCGCCATCGACAGCGAGGCCGGCCCCACGGAGATCGCCGTGATCGCCGATGCCACCGCCGACGCCGCCTTCGTCGCCGCGGACCTGATCAGCCAGTCCGAGCACGACCCGATGGCCGCCAGCATCCTCATCACGCCCGACGAGGCGCTCGCCGACGCCGTCGAGGTCGAGCTGGAGCGCCAGGTGCCCCTCGCGCGGCACCGCGAGCGCATCGGCACGTCGCTGTCCGGGCGCCAGTCCGCCGTCGTGCTCGTCGAGGACATCGACCAGGCCGTCGACGTCGCGAACGCCTACGCGGCCGAGCACCTGGAGGTGCAGACGGCCGACTCCGCCGCCGTGGCCGCGCGGATCGTCAACGCCGGGGCCATCTTCGTCGGCAGCTACACGCCGGTCTCGCTCGGCGACTACGCGGCCGGTTCCAACCACGTGCTGCCCACCGCGGGCTGCGCCTGCCACTCCTCCGGCCTGTCCGTGCGGGCGTTCGTCAAGAACATGCACGTCGTGACCTACACCGAAACCGCCCTGCGAGAGGTCGGCGGCCACGTGGTCACTCTCGCCGAGGCCGAGGACCTGCCCTCCCACGGCGCGGCCGTGTCCATCCGGACAGACCGGTGAGCGCTCCCGACTGGCTCCCGATCCGCGACGAGCTGCGGGACGCAGAGCCCTACGGTGCACCGCAGATCGACGTGCCGATCCGGCTCAACACCAACGAGAACCCCTACGGCCCCAGCGAGTCGGCCGCACAGGACATCGGCGAGTCCGTCCGCACCGTGGCGCTCGGGCTGAACCGCTACCCGGACCGGGAGGCCTCGGTCCTGCGGGAGGCCCTCGCCGGCTACCTCGGGCACGGTCTCGACGCGAGCCGGGTGTGGGCGGCCAACGGCTCCAACGAGGTCATGCAGCAGATCCTGCAGGCCTTCGGCGGCCCCGGCCGCACGGCGCTGTCCTTCGCGCCGACGTACTCGATGTACCCCGAGTACGCGCGGAACACGCACACCTGCTGGGTCACCGGACAGCGTCGTGAGGACTTCGGCATCGACACCCGCTCCGCCGTGGCCCTCGTGGAGGCCGAGCAGCCGCACGTCGTCCTGCTCACCTCGCCCAACAACCCCACCGGGACGGCGCTCGACCCCTCCACGCTGACCAGCATCCTCGACGTCGCCCCAGGCATCGTCGTCGTCGACGAGGCGTACGCGGAGTTCCGGCGCGAGGGCACACCGACGGCGCTGGCGCTGCTCGACGAGCACCCGCGGCTCGTCGTCACACGGACGATGAGCAAGGCCTTCGCCCTCGCCGGTGGTCGTCTCGGCTACCTCGCCGCCCACCCGGCGGTCGTCGATGCGCTGCGCGTCGTGCGGCTGCCCTACCACCTCTCGTCGGTCACCCAGGCCACCGCGCTCGCCGCGCTGCGTCACTCCGGTGAGCTGCTCGCCCAGGTGGACGCCCTGCGAGCCGAGCGTGATCGTACCGCGGCCCGGCTGCGCGGCGCCGGGTTCACCGTCGCGGACTCCGACGCCAACTTCATCCTCTTCGGCACCTTCGACGACCGGCACGCCGTCTGGCAGGCCCTCGTCGATCGCGGCGTGCTGATCCGCGAGACCGGCCCCCTAGGATGGTTGCGCGTCTCGATCGGGACGCCGTCGGAGATGGACGTCTTCCACGCCGCCCTCCAGGAGGTCGCGAACGATGGCACGCAAGAGCGCTGAGCAGCCGGTCACGGCACAGCCCCGCCGGGCTCGCATCGAGCGGAGGACGTCGGAGTCCCACGTCGTCGTCGAGCTGGACCTCGACGGCACCGGCACGCACGACATCGCCACGGGGGTCGGATTCTACGACCACATGCTCACGGCGCTGGCGCGGCACTCGCTCATCGACCTCGTCGTCAGGAGCGAGGGCGATCTGCACATCGACGCGCACCACACCGTCGAGGACACGGCGATCTGCATCGGCGAGGCCCTGCGCGAGGCGCTGGGCGACAAGGCCGGCATCACGCGCTACGGCAACGCGCTCGTCCCGCTGGACGAGGCCCTCGCCCAGGCGGTCGTCGACGTCTCGGGGCGTCCCTACTTCGTGCACTCCGGCGAGCCGGAACGACAGATCAGCGTCGTCATCGGCGGGCAGTACCAAGGCTCGCTGACCGCGCACGTGCTGGAGTCGATCGCGCACCACGCCGGGCTCACGCTGCACATGACGCTCATCGGTGGCCGCGACCCGCACCACATCGCCGAGGCACAGTTCAAGGCCCTCGCCCGCGCCCTGCGCGAGGCCGTCGCGATCGACCCGCGCGAGACGGGCGTGCCCTCGACCAAGGGCGCCCTGTGACCCCCTGCCGCCCATGACGCGTCCGCTCGTCGCGGTCCTCGACCACGGCTCCGGCAACCTCCGCTCCGCCGTGCGCGCCGTGGAGCGGGCCGGGGCGGAGGTCGTGCTCACCGCCGACCCGTCGACGACCGAGAGCGCCGACGGCCTGCTGGTGCCCGGGGTCGGTGCGTTCGAGGCCTGCATGCAGGGTCTGCGCGCCGTCGACGGCGAGCGCCTGATCGAGCGTCGTCTCATCGCGAGCCGGCCCGTGCTGGGCATCTGCGTGGGCATGCAGATCCTGTTCTCCGAGGGCATCGAGCACGGCGTGCGCACGCAGGGCTGCGGCGAGTGGCCCGGCACGGTGGAGCGTCTGCAGGCTCCCGTCGTGCCGCACATGGGCTGGAACACCGTCGAGGCGCCCGAGGCGTCGCGGATGTTCGCCGGCCTGGCCGAGGAGCGGTTCTACTTCGTGCACTCCTACGGCGTGCGGGAGTGGGCCTTGGACGGGAACACGCGTGCGCTGCGGCCGCAGGTCACGTGGACCGAGCACGGGGGAGACCGCTTCGTGGCGGCCGTCGAGCACGGGCCCCTGTGGGCCACGCAGTTCCATCCCGAGAAGTCCGGCGACGCCGGTCGGCGCCTCTTGCAGAACTGGCTCGCGACGCTCTGAGGCACCGGTCCGCGCGGGCGCCGGGGAAGGTCCCTCGGTAGGGTCGGGCAGGTGACTCTCGAGCTCCTCCCCGCCGTCGACGTCGCCGATGGACAGGCCGTGCGCCTCGTCCAGGGCGAGCTCGGCAGCGAGACCACGTACGGGTCCCCGCTGGACGCCGCTCTGCAGTGGCAGCGCGACGGTGCGGAGTGGATCCACCTCGTCGACCTCGACGCCGCCTTCGGCAAGGGCTCCAACCGCGAGCTCCTTGCCGACGTCGTCGGCCGGCTCGACGTCCAGGTCGAGCTCTCCGGCGGCATCCGCGACGACGCCTCGCTCGCGGCGGCGCTGGCCACCGGCTGCCGGCGCGTCAACCTGGGTACTGCGGCGCTGGAGGACCCCGAGTGGTGCGCCAAGGTCGTCGCCGAGCACGGGGACCAGATCGCCGTCGGTCTCGACGTCCGTGGTCGCACGCTCGCCGCCCGTGGCTGGACGCAGGAGGGTGGCGACTTCTTCGAGGTGCTCGAGCGGCTCGAGCGCGACGGCTGCGCCCGCTACGTCGTCACCGACGTCACCAAGGACGGCACGCTGCAGGGCCCCAACCTGGACCTGCTCCGCGAGGTCTGCGCGTTCACGCCGAAGCCCGTCGTCGCCTCCGGCGGGGTCTCCAGCCTCGACGACCTGCGGGCCATCGCCACGCTCACCGGCATCGGCGTCGAGGGCGCGATCGTCGGCAAGGCCCTGTACGCCGGCGCGTTCACGCTGCCCGAGGCCCTCTCCGCGGTGGCCGAGGCCTGACATGGCTCGCGGCGGCGGCGCCGGGCCCGCGGACGTCTGGTCCGGGTTCACGTCCGACCCGCGCAGCCCTGCGGCCGCCGACCTGCGGGCGTCCGACGGCGACCGCGACCTCGTGCTCGACGTGCTCGCCGCCGCCTTCGCCGACGGCCGGCTCGGCCGCTCGGAGTACGACGAGCGGTGCGACGCCGCCCTGGCTCTGCGCCGCCTCGGGGAGGTGTCGCCGCTCGTCTCCGACCTGGCCGCCCTCCCGGCGGTCCGTGGCAGCTGGCAGGACCTGCGGGAGGAGGCGTCCGGACGCTTCCGCCGGGAGGTCCGTGACGCGCGCAACGGGTTCGTCGTCGTGAGCCTCACGACCCTGGGGGTGTGGGGTGGGACGGCCCTGTTCCTCGGGCCCTACTTCTTCTGGCCCGTGTTCCCGATCCTGGCCCTCGGGATCGGCTGGGCCGCCACCGCCGCGGGCCAGCAGTCCCGGCTGGACGACCTCGAGCAGGAGATCCTCGAACGCCGACGCCACCGCAGGGACGGTCCGTAGGTCGCCGGTAGGCTCCACGCGTGAGTGTCGCCGTTCGTGTCATCCCGTGCCTCGACGTCGATGCGGGACGGGTGGTCAAGGGGGTCAACTTCGTCGATCTCGTCGATGCCGGCGACCCCGTGGAGATGGCACGCCTGTACGACGCGGCCGGGGCCGACGAGCTCACCTTCCTGGACATCACCGCCTCCTCCGGGAGCCGGGAGACCACGTACGAGGTGGTCTCCAGCACGGCCGAGGAGGTCTTCATCCCGCTCACGGTCGGTGGGGGAGTGCGCACCCCGGACGACGTCGACCGGCTCCTGCGGGCCGGCGCCGACAAGGTGGGGATCAACACAGCCGCGATCGAGCGTCCGGAGGTCATCGCCGAGATCGCGCATCGCTTCGGCAACCAGGTGCTCGTGCTCAGCGTCGACGCACGGCGCGCTCCGCGGTCCGGGGAGGGCTCGCAGCCCAGCGGCTTCGAGGTCACTACCCACGGGGGGCGGCGCTCGGCCGGGCTGGACGCCGTGGCGTGGGTGCGCCGGGCCGACGAGCTCGGGGTCGGCGAGGTCCTGCTCAACTCGATGGACGCCGACGGGACCAAGAACGGCTACGACCTGGAAATGATTCAGGCGGTCCGCGACGTTACACAGGTGCCGCTCGTCGCGAGCGGTGGCGCAGGCCGGCTCGAGCACTTCGCTCCCGCCGTCGAGGCCGGCGCCGACGCAGTGCTCGCCGCCAGTGTCTTCCACTTCGGCGAGCTGACCATCGAACAGGTGAAAGAGACCTTGCGAGCAGCTGGACACCGTGTCAGGTAGGGCCGCCCCCGAGCGCCCGGCCCCGGAGCGCCCCGACGTCGCCGACGACTCCTCGAACGGCACGCCGGACACCGGGTCGACGGTGCGGGCGGACGGGGCACTGGGCTCGGCGCAGCCGGACCGGATCATGCGGCGGGGCTTCGGCCTGCTCGGACGCGGCATCAGCGAGCAGCGCGGTCTGTTCGCCCTGTCCGTCCTGGGAAGCATCGTGTTCGGCGCGATGACGGTGGCCGACGCCTGGGTCCTCGGATGGGCCACCGACAACGTCATCCGGCCGTCGTTCGAGGCGGGGGACGTCGAGCAGGGCGCGCTGATGGTCGCGACGGCCCTGTTCATCGGTGTCGCCATGCTCCGCGCGCTCGGGGTGATCGGACGACGTCTCATCGGCGGCATCGTCTACTACCGGCTTGTCGCGACGTACCGACGCAAGGTCACCCGCAAGTACCTCGTCCTGCCGATGTCCTGGCACCACCGCCACCCCACCGGCCAGCTGCTGTCCAACGCCAACGCCGACGTCGAGGCCGCCTGGGCCGTCTTCATGCCGCTGCCGATGGCCGTCGGCGTCATCGCGATGCTCGCCGCCGCGCTCGTGGCGATGGTGGAGGCCGACCTCGTGCTGACGCTCGTCGGACTCATCATCTTCCCGGCGCTGTTCGGCATCAACGTCTTCTACCAGCGCTGGCTCTCGCCCAAGGTCGCCCGGGCGCAGGCCCTGCGCGGAGACCTCAGCGCGGTCGCGCACGAGTCCTTCGACGGCGCCATGGTGGTCAAGTCCCTCGGCCGGGAGTCCGACGAGACGGCACGCTTCTCCTCGGCCACCGACGAGCTGCGTGACGCCAACATCGAGGTCGGACGCATCCGCAGCGTCTTCGACCCGATCCTGGAGGCCCTGCCCAACCTCGGAGTGCTGCTCGTGGTGCTCCTCGGGGTGGGACGCGTCGCCTCCGGTGCCGCCGAGCCCGGCGACGTGGTGCAGGTGGCCTACCTCTTCACCGTGGTCGCCTTCCCCGTGCGGGCCATCGGCTGGCTGCTCGGCGAGCTGCCGCGCAGCGTCGTGGGATGGGACCGCGCGGACAGCGTGCTGCAGACCCACGGGCAGATGGCCTACGGCTCGGACACCGTGCCCGGGACCGACGCCGTGGAGCTGCGCCTGCGCGACGTCGTCCATCGCTTCGACGACGCCGAGGGAGACGTCCTGCGCGGCGTGGACCTGCAGGTGCCACGCGGCACCGTGACGGCTCTCGTCGGAGCCACCGGGAGCGGCAAGAGCACCATCACGACCCTGCTCGCCCGGCTCGTGGACCCGACCGACGGCCGGATCGAGCTCGATGGCGTGGACCTGCGCAGCCTGTCCCACCGGGCCGTGGCCGACACGGTCGCGGTGGTGCCCCAGACGACGTTCCTGTTCGACGACTCCGTGCGCGAGAACGTCAGCCTCGGCAGGGACCTCAGCGACGACGAGGTCTGGCAGGCCCTGCGCACCGTGCAGGCCGACCAGTTCGTCGCGGCCCTGCCGGCCGGGCTCGACACGCAGCTCGGCGAGCGCGGGACGTCGCTGTCCGGCGGCCAGCGTCAGCGCCTCGCTCTCGCCCGGGCGCTGGTGCGCGATCCCCGCCTGCTCGTGATGGACGACGCGACGAGCGCCGTCGACCCCGAGGTCGAGCAGCGCATCCTGCGGGCCCTGGCCGAGCGCACCAGCGGCGGGTCCGGGCCGACGGTCCTGGTCGTGGCCTACCGCAAGGCCACCATCGCGCTCGCCGACGACGTCGTGCTGCTGGAGGGTGGCCGGGTCGTCGACCGTGGCAGCCACGGCGAGCTGCTGGGCCGTTCGGCCGCCTACCGTGACCTCGTCGACGCCTACGACCAGGCGAGGGAGGCGAGGTCATGAGCGCGGACACCGAGGTCAGCCTGCCCGGCGTCACGACGCTGCGTGAGACGGGCGGCACGATCGTGCGCAGGGGCTTGGCGCTGTCGCCGGCCATCCGCGAGGGCCTGGGCTTCACGCTCCTGCTCGCCGTGCTCAGCACGCTGGGCGGGTCGGTCGTGCCGATCATCATCCAGCGGACGATCGACTCCGGGCTCGGTTCGGGTGGTCGGACGTCGCTCGACGACATCGGCGTGTACCTGCTCGGTGCCCTCGCCATCGTGCTGGTCACCGCCGTGGTGTCGTACTGGATGCGGGTCCGCCTGTTCGTGGCCAGCGAGCGCGGTCTCGCCGAGCTGCGGGTCACGGCCTTCCGTCACGTCCACGACCTCTCGATGCTCACCCAGAACGCCGAGCGTCGCGGCGTGCTCGTCTCTCGCGTGACCTCCGACATCGACCAGGTCTCGATCTTCCTGCAGATGACCGGGATCATGATCGTCCTCAGCCTGGGGCAGATGGCCGTGGCCACCGTCATCATGGCCTTCTACTCCTGGCAGCTGACCCTCGTCGTGTGGCTGTGCTTCCTGCCGCTCGCCATCAGCCTGAAGTACTTCGCCAGCAGGCTCAGCCGCGCCTACGACACCGTCCGGCGGACCGTCGGAGAGATGCTGGCCGTCATCGCCGAGCCGGTCGTGGGCGCCTCGGTCGTGCGGGCGCACGCCATCGAGGAGCGCACGCAGCGACGCGTGGACGACGGCATCGACAACAACCTCGGCGCCAACGTCCGTGCCCAGAAGCTCGTAGCCGTCACGTTCGCCTCGGCCGGCCTCGCCGGCGGTCTGGCCAACGCCGCGGCCGTGGCCGCCGGCGTGGTGCTCGGCGTCGCCGGAGGCCTGTCGATGGGCACCGTCATCGCCTTCGCCTTCCTGGTGGGGCTGCTCGTCGGCCCGGCCCAGATGGCCACGCAGGTCCTCACCGAGGCCCAGAACGCGATCGCCTCGTGGCGGCGGGTGATCGAGCTCCTGGACACCCCGGCCGACGTCGTCGACCCGGGCGAGAGCGGCGTGGACCTGCCCGATGAGGTGCTGGGGGCGCGCTTCGAGCACGTGGCCTTCGCCTACCCCGGTGGCCCGGAGGTCCTGAGCGACGTCGACGTCGCGATCGCGCCGCGCCAGCGGGTTGCCGTGGTGGGGGAGACCGGTTCGGGCAAGACGACGTTCGCCAAGCTGCTGACCCGGCTCATGGATCCCGTCTCCGGCACGGTCCGCCTCGGCGAGACCGACATCGCCACGGTCGCCTTCAGCGAGCTGCGACAGCACGTGCTGATGGTCCCGCAGGAGGGCTTCCTGTTCGACGCCACCCTGCGCGAGAACCTGCGGTACGGCCGCGACGACGCCGACGACGCCGCGCTCGTGGCGGTGTTCGACGACCTCGAGCTCACCGACTGGTTCGAGAGCCTGCCGCAGGGGCTGGACACGCGGGTCGGGCAGCGCGGCGAGTCGCTGTCGGCAGGGGAGCGCCAGCTCGTCGCCCTCGTCCGCTCGGCCCTGGCCGACCCGGACTTCCTGGTGCTGGACGAGGCCACGAGCGCCGTCGACCCGCAGACGGAGCTGAGGGCCACCCGTGCCCTGGAGCGGCTGCTGCAGGGACGCACGAGCGTCACGATCGCCCATCGGCTCTCCACGGCCGAGAACGCCGACCGGGTCCTGGTCTTCGACGCCGGTCGCCTCGTCGAGGACGGCACCCACGACCAGCTCGTCGCGGCCGGGGGCGCCTACGCGAGGCTGCACGCCAGCTGGGTCGCGCAGGCCGCGCTCGGCGGTGGCCCCGGTGGCGCCTGAGAGGATGTCGCCGTGAGTGCACTGGATCCCGCCGTCGCTGCGCGTCTCACGCGTGGCCAGGACGACCTCGTCCCCGCCGTGGTGCAGGACGCCTCCAGCCGAGCCGTCCTCATGGTGGCGTGGATGAACGACGAGGCGCTGCACCGGACGCTGACCACCGGTCGGGGCACCTACTGGAGCCGCAGTCGTGGCGAGCTGTGGGTCAAGGGTGAGACCTCCGGGCACGTCCAGCACGTGCGGGAGGTCCGGCTGGACTGTGACGGCGACACGCTGCTGGTGCTCGTGGACCAGACCGGCCCGGCGTGCCACACCGGGGCGACCACCTGCTTCGACCGAGACCGGCTGCTGTGACGCCTCGACGGCTCTACGGCCCCGTCGTCCTGGCCACCCTCGCCGTGGGCGGGGCGATCGTCCTCGCGGCGGGGCGTCCGTGGGCGAGCACCCGCGTGCAGGCAGCCGGTGTGCCCGACGACGTCGTGACCGTCACCGGGAACCAGGCGGTCCCGCTCGTCGCCGCCCTCGGCCTGGTGGTGGTGACCGGTGCGCTCGCCGTGCTCGCGACGCGAGGTCGGGTCCGGCGTGCGGTCGGCGTGCTGGTGACGGCTCTCGGGGTCGCCAGCGCGATCCTCGCGGCCACGGCGTCGGGGGCCACCTCCGACGCACTCGCCGATGCGATCAGCGCCTCGCCGTCCTTCACCGGGGGCAACGTCCCCGGGGGCCAGGACCTCACGTGGTGGCGCTGGGCGACGGCCGGATGCGGCGTGCTCGCGGCGGCCCTCGGCGTGCTCGTCGTGATGCTCTCCCCGAGGTGGCCGACGATGGGCGGGCGCTACGACGCTCCGCAGGCCGCGAGGCGTGAGAACGACGACGATCTCTGGAAGGCTCTCGATGAGGGCCGCGACCCCACCGAGTAGGCTGCGGTCGTCATTGAACCGTCCCTTGAGGAGCAGCACCCCATGCACGGATCGTCGAAGGCCTCCTGGACCGCCGTCCTTCTCTGTCTGTTCGGCATCCTGATCGGTGGCGTCGCGCTGATCCCGAATCCCAACTGGGTGGTGTTCACGATCGGAGCCGTCGTGGCCCTCGCGGCCGGCCCGGTCGGCCTGGTCATGTCCGCCGCCGGCATGGGCGTCGAGCGCGCCGAGGGCCACGGCCAGAAGGCCCAAGGCGTCGACGAGCACCGCTCCACCCTGGACGGCTGACCCCATCCCCAGCACGACACCTCGGAGGGAACAAGAATGAGCGGTCAGTACCCCAGCTATCCCGGCGACGAGCCTGAGGGCCAGGGTGGCTCGACGCCGCCCCCGCCGCCCTACGGCCAGCCGGCTCCCGGCCAGCCGTACCCGGGTCAGCAGTACCCGGGTCAGCCGTACCCGGGTCAGCCGCCCGCAGGACAGCACGGCGTTCCCCCGGGCCATCCAGGGCACGACCCCTACGCCCACTGGGGCCTTCGGTTCGCGGGCTACCTGCTCGACAGCCTCATCTCCAGCGCGGTGTTCATCCCGTTGTACGCCGTGGGCTACGGCTTCCTCATCGCCGACACCAACTTCAGCACGGGGTCCGTGGAGGGTGGCCCGCTGACGGTCGTCGGCGTGGTGCTGTCGATGCTCTCGGTCCTCGTCGTGATCGCCTTCACCTTCTGGAACCTCGGCGTCCGCCAGGGACGGTCGGGGCAGAGCCTGGGCAAGCAGATCGTGTCCATCAAGGTCGTCAAGGAGGACGGTACGACGCTCGGCACCTGGCTGTCGGTCGGTCGCACCCTGCTGTTCTCCCTGCTGACCACGTGCACCTGCTACATCAACGCGCTGTGGCCGCTCTGGGACCCCAAGAAGCAGGCCCTGCACGACAAGGTCGTCAACACGGTGGTGCTCAAGGCGTGAGCGAGCGGCAGCTAGGGGGCGTGAACCAAGGACACCTCAGGCGGTCGCGCTCCAACGGTGGGTTTGCAGAGGACGCGACCGCATGACGAGCCCGAGCCCGGTGACGCAGCGCTCCGCACGCAGCCGTGCGGAGCTGCTCGTCGCTCCGGGTCTGGCCGCGCTCGTCGCCGGCTCGGCCGTCACCGCGCTCGCGCTGCGCGACCCGCACGAGGAGGGGTCGTGGGGCATGTGCCCCTTCCTGCTCCTCACTGGACAGCCGTGCCCGGGGTGCGGGGGCCTGCGCGCGGTCAACGAGCTCACCCGGTTCGACCTGGTCGGCGCCCTGTCCAGCAACGCGTTCGTCGTGCTGATGATGGCGGCGGTCGGTCTGGCGTGGATCGGCTGGGTGGTCCGGCGCTGGCAGCGGGTCGACGGGCGGATGATCAGCATCGGCAATCGGGCCGGCATCGCCCTGCTCGTGGCCTTCGTGGCCTTCGGCGTTCTCCGCCTGACGCCTTGGGGCGCCTGGCTCGCGCCCTAGGCCTCCGGACGTGCGAGGACCCGGCGAGCAACGTGCTCGCCGGGTCCTCGACGTCGGGCCGGCCCCAGGGGGCGGATCAGAACGTGCTGGAGGTGTCACCCGAGAAGGCGACGTCGACGACGCCGACGGCGATGAGGATGCCGTAGACGACGCTCCAGGCCACGGCGATGATGCCGAGGATGAGTCCGGCGGTGGCCATGCCGCCACCGGTCTGCGAGCCGTTGGAGGCAGCGATCTCCTTCTTGGCCATCGTGGAGAGGATGATCGCCGGGATGCCGAGCAGCAGGCCGCAGCACAGCAGGCCCACGATGCCCAGGATCATCGACCACAGGGCCTTCTTGTTGGTCTCCGGCTGCGAGTACGGCTGGCCACCACCGGGGGGCGGGAAGCCTTGGCCGCCGTCGCCCGGGGGCGGGGGGACCGATCCGTAGGAGGGCAGGTCCGAGCCGCCGCCCGGCTGGTTGGGGTCGTGGGGATCGCCCGGGGGCGGAGTGTTGGTCGTCATGGCCCCGACCCTAGTGAGAAACCTGCCGCGACGGCACCCCCGCCCCCGGCGTGTCACTGCGGGTCTACGCTGGAGGTGTCACCGAACGTGTCACCGTACCGAGGTCGAGGAGGGACATGAGCGTTCTCGACGAGATCATCGACGGCGTGATGGCCGACCTCGCCGTCCGCATGCAGACCTGCCCGCTGGACGACCTCAAGGAGTCGGCGCACCGCCAGGACCCGGCGCTGGACCCGATGCCCACGTTCCGTGCCGACGGCGTCAACGTCATCGCCGAGGTCAAGCGCGCCAGCCCCAGCAAGGGTTCGCTCGCCCCCATCAAGGATCCGGCTGCGCTCGCCGAGGACTACGCCGTCGGTGGCGCAGCCGCGATCAGCGTCCTCACCGAGCAGCGCCGCTTCGGCGGCACGCTCGAGGACCTGCGGGCCGTGCGGTCACGGGTGACGGTCCCGGTGCTGCGCAAGGACTTCATCACCACCTCCTACCAGCTGTGGGAGGCGCGTGCCGCCGGCGCGGACATGGCTCTGCTCATCGTCGCCGCGCTCGAGCAGGATGCCCTCGTCAGCCTGGTGGAGCGGGCCCGCTCCATCGGCCTGACGCCGCTCGTGGAGGTCCACGACGAGCCGGAGGTCCAACGAGCCCTCGACGCCGGCGCGGACCTGATCGGCGTCAACGCCCGCAACCTCAAGACGCTGGAGGTGGATCGCACCACCTTCGAGCGGCTCGTCCCGTCGATGCCGTCCGGCGTCGTCACGGTCGCCGAGTCCGGCGTCCGTGGCCCGCACGACGTGATCGAGTACGGGCGCCTCGGTGCGCAGGTCGTGCTCGTGGGCGAGACCCTCGTGCGGGGGGAGAACCCGCGCGAGACGGTCGCCGATCTCGTGGCGGCCGGCTCCCACCCCGCACTGCAGCACCGAGCCTGACGTGGCGATCCGATGGTGAGGTCCGACGGCCCGCCCATGCTTCGACGACAGACCGCTAGGACGCCATGACGACCGCCCCGCAGTACTCCCAGCCGGACGCCACCGGACACTTCGGCCGCTTCGGCGGTCGCTTCATGCCGGAGGCGCTCGTGGCGCCGCTCGACGAGCTCGACCGGGCCTGGGCCGAGGCCAAGGCCGATCCCACGTTCACCGCAGAGCTGGACCGCATGCTCCGGGAGTACGCCAACGTCCCGAGCCCGCTGTACGAGGCGTCGCGCTTCTCCGAGGCCGTCGGCGCGCGGGTCCTGCTCAAGCGGGAGGACCTCAACCACACCGGGGCGCACAAGATCCGCAACGTCCTCGGGCAGGCCCTGCTGGCCAAGCGCATCGGCAAGCCCCGGGTGATCGCGGAGACCGGCGCCGGCCAGCACGGTGTCGCCTCGGCCACGGCCTGCGCCTACCTCGACCTGGAGTGCACCGTCTACATGGGCGAGGTCGACACCGAGCGCCAGGCGCTCAACGTCGCCCGCATGCAGATGCTCGGGGCCGAGGTCGTCCCCGTCACCACGGGCAGCCGGACCCTCAAGGACGCCATCAACGAGGCGCTGCGCGACTGGGTCGCCAGCGTCGACCACACGTCCTACCTCTTCGGCACCGCCGCCGGGCCGCACCCGTTCCCCTCGATGGTGCGCGACCTGACGCGCGGCATCGGTGACGAGGCCCGCGCCCAGTGCCTGGAGCTCACCGGCACGCTGCCGGACGTGGCCCTCGCGTGCGTCGGCGGCGGCTCCAACGCCATCGGCCTCTTCACCGCCTTCATCGACGACGCCGACGTCCGACTCGTCGGGATCGAGGCCGGTGGTGACGGGGTCGACACCCCGCGGCACGCGGCCACGATCACCGGCGGCGACGTCGGGGTCCTGCACGGCGCCCGCTCCTACCTGCTGCAGGACGAGGACGGGCAGACCGTGGAGTCGCACTCGATCTCCGCCGGCCTGGACTACCCGGGCGTCGGGCCTGAGCACTCCCACCTCGCGCACACCGGCCGGGCCCAGTACGTCCCCGCCACCGACGCCGAGGCGATGCGGGCCTTCGACCTGCTGTGCAAGACCGAAGGCATCATCCCGGCCATCGAGTCCGCGCACGCACTCGCGGGTGCCGTGCGGCTGGCCGAGGAGCTGGGCCCGGACGCGACGTTGCTGGTGAACCTCTCCGGTCGCGGTGACAAGGACGTGCACACGGCGGCGGAGTACTTCGGGCTCATCGACGGCCCCGTCGTGCTCGACGAGGGAGTGGAGGAGTGAGCCGCATCGACGAGCTCTTCGAGCGGACGCGGTCCGAGGGCCGTGCCGCGCTCGTCGGGTACCTGCCCGCCGGCTTCCCCGACCTGGCGACGTCGAAGGACGCGGTCCGCGCCCTCGTCGAGGGCGGCGTGGACCTCGTCGAGGTGGGCCTGCCCTACAGCGACCCGGTCATGGACGGCCCCACTGTCCAGGCCGCCGCCGAGCAGGCACTGACCGCGGGCTTTCGCGTCCCCGACGTCTTCGAGGTCGTTCGAGCCGTCGCCGAAGCCGGGGCCGTGCCCGTCGTGATGACGTACTGGAACCCTGTCGAGCGCTACGGCGTCGACCGGTTCGCCGCCGACCTGGCCGCGGCCGGGGGAGCGGGTCTCATCACGCCGGACCTGATCCCCGACGAGGCGCAGGAGTGGGAGGCCGCCTCACGCTCCCACGGGCTCGACCGCACCTACCTCGTGGCGCCCTCCTCGACCGACGCGCGGCTCGCCATGACTGCCGAGTCGGCGAGCGGCTTCATCTACGCAGCGGCCGTCATGGGCGTCACGGGCGTGCGGGAGCAGTCCAGCACCCTCGCCCCGACCCTCGTCGCGCGCCTGCGCGAGGTCACGGACAAGCCCGTCGGCGTGGGCATCGGCGTCAGCAACGGCACGCAGGCCCACGAGGTCGCCGCGTTCGCCGATGCCGTCATCGTCGGCTCGGCCATCGTGCGGTGCCTGCTCGACGCGGCCGACCACGCCTCGGGGATCGATGCGGTCCGTGAGCTCGCCCGCGAGCTGCGAGCCGGGGTGGAGCGCTCATGAGCACGACGGCTCTGGTCGCCTCCATCCCCAGCCCGGACACCGGGGTCCTGTACCTCGGGCCGCTCCCGCTGCGGGCCTACGCCTTCGGCATCATCATCGGCGCCCTGCTGGCCATCTGGATGACCGAGCGGCGCTACGTCGCCCGGGGTGGCCGGGCCGGCGCGGTCGGCGACATCGCCATCTGGGCGATCCCGTCCGGCATCATCGGTGCCCGGATCTATCACGTGCTCACCTCCCCGGAGCTCTACTTCGGCGAGGGCCGCAACCCCGTCGAGGCGCTGTACATCTGGAACGGCGGGCTCGGCATCTGGGGCGCGGTCGCCGGTGGTGCCGTGGGGGCCTGGATCGCCTGTCGCCGCTACGGTGTTCGGCCCAGCGAGCTGGCAGACGCCCTCGCGCCGGGCCTGCTCGTCGCGCAGGCGGTGGGCCGGTTGGGCAACTACTTCAACCAGGAGCTCTTCGGTCGCCCCACGGACCTGCCCTGGGGCCTGGAGATCGACGTCGCCAACCGACCGAACGGCTTCGAGCAGTTCGCGACCTTCCACCCGACCTTCCTGTACGAGCTGCTGTGGAACCTCGCGGCGGCGCTGCTGATCGTGCTGATCGATCGACGGGTCCGGCTCACGCACGGCCGGGCGTGGTGGCTCTACGTGATGCTCTACACCGCCGGTCGCGTCTGGACCGAGGCGCTGCGCATCGACACCGCCAACATGATCGGCCCGTTCCGTCTGAACGTCTGGACCTCGATCCTCGTCTTCGCGCTCGGAGCGGTGATGTTCTGGTGGTGCACCCGGCGCAGCAGACGGGAACCCGACGTGGCCGTCGGGACCGACGACGCGGGCGGCGGCTCCACGCGCGAGTAGGCCGGCCCGAGGGGCGGGGACGTGGCAGCACTCGTCGACGTGGTCGATGCCGTGTAATCTTGTGACGCTGTCTTGGGCCAACGTCGTCCCGAGCGGAACGCCTTCGGCGTTCCCGAGCCAGATCGTCCGACGTTGAGGGGTCCCGATGCTTTTCTCGTCCCAGCCACCGGCCCAGGGCCTGTACGACCCGCAGCAGGAGCACGACGCGTGCGGCGTGGCCTTCGTGGCCACCCTCACCGGCGTGCCCACCCACGAGATCGTCGCGCACGGTCTGACCGCGCTGCGCAACCTCGATCACCGCGGCGCGGTGGGAGGGGAGCCCGACACCGGTGACGGTGCCGGCATCCTGATGCAGGTCCCCGACCGGTTCCTGCGCGAGGTCGCCCGGGACGAGGTCGGCGGCCTGGAGCTGCCGGCGGCCGGTGCGTACGCCGTGGGCATGGCCTTCCTGCCCGTGGAGCCGGACGAGGCCGCCCGCTCGCGCAGCGACATCGAGCAGATTGCCGAGCAGGAGGGCCTGACGGTCCTCGGCTGGCGCGACGTCCCCGTGAACCCCGACATCCTCGGCTCGATGTCGCGCGGTGCGATGCCGTCGTTCTCGCTCGTGTTCGTGACGGCCACGGACCAGGAGCGCACGGGCCTCGAGCTCGACCGGCTCGCGTACTGCCTGCGCAAGCGCGCCGAGCACGAGGCCAAGGTCTACTTCCCGTCCCTGTCGGCACGGACCCTCGTCTACAAGGGCATGCTCACCACCGAGCAGCTCGAGGAGTTCTACCCGGACCTGCGCGACGAGCGGGTCGAGTCGGCGCTCGCCGTCGTGCACAGCCGCTTCTCCACCAACACCTTCCCCAGCTGGCCGCTGGCCCACCCGTTCCGCTTCGTCGCGCACAACGGCGAGATCAACACCGCGCGCGGCAACCGCAACTGGATGCGCGCCCGCGAGGCGACGCTGGAGAGCGACCTGTTCCCCGGTGACATGAGCCGCCTCTTCCCGGTCTGCGACCCCGAGGGGTCGGACACCGCCTCCTTCGACGAGGTGCTGGAGCTGCTGCACCTGGGGGGCCGCGAGCTCCCGCACGCCGTCATGATGATGATCCCCGAGGCGTGGGAGAACGCTGCCGAGATGGATCCGGCCCGCCGGGCGTTCTATGAGTTCCACTCCAACGTCATGGAGCCGTGGGACGGGCCCGCCGCGGTCTGCTTCACCGACGGCACCCAGATCGGGGCGGTCCTGGACCGCAACGGTCTGCGCCCCGGGCGGTACTGGATCACCGACGACGGCCTGGTGGTCCTCGCCTCGGAGTCCGGCGTCCTCGACCTCGATCCGGCCACGATCACCAAGAAGGGACGGCTCGAGCCGGGCCGGATGTTCCTGCTGGACCTCGACGAGCACCGCGTCGTCGAGGACGAGGAGATCAAGGGCCGTCTGGCCGCGGAGAACCCCTACGACGAGTGGCTGTACTCCGGGATGGTGCGCTTCGAGGACCTGCCGGACCTCGAGCACATCATCCACACGCACGCGTCGGTGACGCGCCGCCAGCAGGTCTTCGGCTACACCGAGGAGGAGCTGCGCAAGCTCGTCGCGCCGATCGCGCGCACCGGTGCCGAGGCCATCGGCTCGATGGGCACCGACACCCCGATCGCGGCGATCTCCGAGCGCCCGCGGATGCTCTTCGACTACTTCACGCAGCTGTTCGCGCAGGTCACGAACCCGCCGCTGGACGCCCTGCGCGAGGAGATCGTCACCTCGCTCGCCGGCACGATCGGCCCGGAGACCAACCTGCTCGCGCCCAGCCCCGCGTCGTGCCGGATGCTGCAGCTGCCGTTCCCGGTGATCGACAACGACGAGCTGGCCAAGATCCGGCACATGAACCGCGACGGCGACATGCCGGGCTTCGCGGTGCACGTGGTCCGAGGCCTGTACAGCGTGGCCGGTGGTGGCAAGGCCCTGGAGGCCACGCTCCACGAGATCTGCGAGGACGTCTCGGCCGCCGTCGCCGACGGCGCCCGCATCATCGTGCTGTCGGACCGGCACTCCAACGCCGACCTCGCCCCCATCCCGTCACTGCTGCTCACCGCGGCCGTGCACCACCACATGGTGCGCGAGAAGCTGCGCTCGCAGGCGGGTCTGCTCGTGGAGACCGGCGACGTCCGCGAGGTGCACCACGTCGCGCTGCTCATCGGGTACGGCGCCACGGCCGTCAACCCCTACCTCGCGCTCGAGACCGCCGAGGACCTCGCCCGTGAGGCCGTCTTCGTCTCCGACGTCGAGCCCGAGCAGGCCGTCCGCAACCTTGCGTACGGCCTGGGCAAGGGCGTCCTGAAGGTCATGAGCAAGATGGGCGTCTCGACCGTCGCGTCGTACACCGGCGCGCAGATCTTCGAGTGCATCGGCCTCTCCCACGAGGTCGTCGACGCGTACTTCACCGGCACCGCGAGCAAGCTCGGTGGCATCGGACTGGACGTCATCGCCCAGGAGGTGGCGGCGCGGCACGCCGTCGCCTACCCGACCCACGGCATCCTCGGACGCCGGCGTCACCTCGAGGTCGGGGGCGAGTACCAGTGGCGGCGTGACGGACCGGAGCACCTGTTCGACCCCGAGACGGTCTTCCGCCTGCAGCACTCCACCCGCACCGGCCGCTACGACATCTTCAAGCAGTACACCGGCCGCGTGGACGACCAGTCCGAGCGGCTCATGACGCTGCGCGGGCTGCTCGGCTTCAAGGAGGGCGTGCGCCCGCCGGTCCCGATCGACGAGGTCGAGCCGGTCAGCGCCATCGTCAAGCGGTTCTCCACCGGCGCCATGAGCTACGGCTCGATCAGCCAGGAGGCCCACGAGACCCTCGCGGTCGCGATGAACCGCCTCGGTGGCAAGTCCAACACCGGCGAGGGCGGGGAGGACTCCGAGCGCCTGCACGACCCCGAGCGTCGCTCGTCGATCAAGCAGGTGGCGTCCGGCCGCTTCGGCGTCACCAGCGAGTACCTGTCCAACGCCGACGACATCCAGATCAAGATGGCCCAGGGCGCCAAGCCCGGCGAGGGCGGCCAGCTGCCCGGCCCCAAGGTGTACCCGTGGGTGGCCAAGACCCGGCACTCCACGCCGGGTGTCGGGCTGATCAGCCCGCCGCCGCACCACGACATCTACTCCATCGAGGACCTCAAGCAGCTCATCCACGACCTCAAGAACGCCAACCCGTCGGCCCGCATCCACGTGAAGCTGGTCTCGGAGGTCGGCGTCGGGACGGTCGCGGCGGGCGTGTCCAAGGCCAAGGCCGACGTCGTGCTGATCTCCGGTCACGACGGCGGGACGGGCGCATCGCCGCTGACCTCCCTGAAGCACGCCGGCGGGCCGTGGGAGCTCGGCCTCGCCGAGACCCAGCAGACGCTGCTGCTCAACGGCCTGCGCGACCGCATCGTCGTGCAGTGCGACGGTCAGCTCAAGACCGGTCGCGACGTCGTCGTCGCCGCGCTGCTCGGAGCCGAGGAGTACGGCTTCGCCACGGCGCCGCTCGTCGTGAGTGGCTGCATCATGATGCGCGTCTGCCACCTGGACACGTGCCCCGTGGGCGTGGCCACGCAGAACAAGCTGCTGCGCGAGAAGTACTCCGGCAAGGCCGAGTACGTCGTGAACTTCTTCGAGTTCATCGCCGAGGAGGTGCGTGAGTACCTCGCCCAGATGGGCTTCCGGTCCCTCGACGAGGCCGTCGGTCACGCCGAGATGCTGGATGCGCGTGAGGCGATCGACCACTGGAAGGCCGAGGGGCTGGACCTCTCGCCGATCCTCTACAAGCCCGCGCTCCCCGAGGGCACGGACCTGTACTGCACGACCGGTCAGGACCACGGCCTGGACGTCGCCCTGGACGCCGAGCTCATCGAGATGTGCTCCGCGGCGCTGGAGAGCGGCGAGCCCGTGCGCGCCCAGGTGGCCATCCGCAACGTCAACCGCACCGTCGGCACGATGCTGGGCCACGAGCTCACCAAGCGCTACCGCGGCGAGGGCCTGCCGGAGAACACGATCGACCTGACGTTCCTCGGCTCGGCCGGGCAGTCCTTCGGCGCGTTCGTGCCGCCGGGCATCACGCTGCGGCTCGAGGGCGACGCCAACGACTACGTCGGCAAGGGCCTGTCCGGTGGGCGCATCGTGGTGCGACCACCACGGGAGGCGAGGTTCACGCCCGAGGGGCAGATCGTCGCCGGCAACGTCATCGGGTTCGGTGCCACCAGCGGCCAGATCTTCCTGCGCGGGCTGGTCGGGGAGCGGTTCTGCGTGCGCAACTCCGGCATGAGCGCCGTCGTCGAGGGCGTCGGTGACCACGCCTGCGAGTACATGACCGGGGGCCGGGTCGTCGTGCTCGGGCCCACCGGGCGAAACGTCGCCGCCGGCATGAGCGGGGGCCAGGCCTGGATCCTCGACCTCGACCACGACCTGGTGAACCAGGCCATGGTGGAGCTGCGGCCCGTGGAAGGCGTGGCTGCGGAGGAGCTCCAGGCCCTGGTGCGCCAGCACCACGAGGAGACCGGGTCGGACGTCGCCGAGCAGCTGCTGGCGGACTGGGACGCCTCGCTGGCCCGGTTCACCGAGATCATGCCCGTCAACTACCGCAAGGTCCTGCAGGCCCGCGAGCAGGCCGAGTCGGAGGGACTCTCCGACGAGGACACGACCGCACGGATGATGGAGGTGGCCGCGAATGGCTGATCCCCGCGGATTCATCACGACCCCCCGGGAGGTCGCCGAGCGGCGACCCGTCGAGGAGCGCGTGAACGACTGGAACGAGGTCTACCCCGGCGGTGCGGGCAGGGCCCTGCTGCCGATCATCTCCGAGCAGGCGGGGCGCTGCATGGACTGCGGCATCCCGTTCTGCCACGAGGGCTGCCCGCTGGGCAACCTGATCCCGGAGTGGAACGACCTGGTCTGGCGCGACGACTGGAACGAGGCCATCGACCGCCTCCACGCCACGAACAACTTCCCGGAGTTCACCGGGCGGCTGTGCCCCGCGCCCTGCGAGACGTCGTGCGTCGTGGGCATCAACCGTGACCCGGTCACGATCAAGAACGTCGAGGTCTCGATCATCGATCGGGCCTGGGAGTGGCGCAACGTGCGGCCGGAGCCGCCCGAGTGGCTCACGGGCAAGACCGTCGCCGTCGTCGGTTCCGGTCCGGCAGGGCTGTCGGTGGCCCAGCAGCTCACCCGCGCCGGCCACACCGTCGCCGTCTACGAGCGCGACGACAAGCCCGGCGGGCTGCTGCGCTACGGCATCCCGGAGTTCAAGATGGAGAAGGTGCACGTCGACCGACGCATCGACCAGATGCGCAAGGAGGGCACCGTCTTCCGCAGTGGCGTCCAGGTGGGGGAGACCCTCACGGGACAGCAGCTGCGGGACCGCTACGACGCCATCGTGCTCGCGATCGGGTCCACGGTCCGTCGTGACCTCCCGGCACCCGGGCGTGAGCTGGCCGGCATCCACCAGGCGATGGACTTCCTGCCCCAGGCCAACCGGGCCGCGCTCGGCGAGGAGCCGGTGCCAGGAGGTGGGGACCAGATCCTCGCCACCGGCAAGGACGTCGTCATCATCGGCGGCGGTGACACCGGCGCGGACTGCCTCGGCACCTCCATCCGTCAGGACGCCCGGTCGGTGACGAGCCTGGAGATCATGCCGCAGCCCGGCGAGGACCGGCCCGAGAACCAGCCGTGGCCGACGTACCCGATGATCTACCGCGTCGCCTCCGCCCACGAGGAGGGTGGCGAGCGCACCTACGCCGTCTCCACCAAGGAGTTCGTGGGTGACGGCGAGGGCAACGTCGCGGGCCTGCGCATCACCCAGGTCGAGATGAAGGACGGCTCCTTCGAGGAGGTCCCGGGCACTGAAGAGGTGCTTCCGGCCCAGCTCGTGCTCTTCGCCATGGGCTTCACCGGCCCGCAGCGTGAGGGCCTCGTGGACCAGCTCGGTGTCGACCTGGACGAGCGCGGGAACATCGCGCGCGACCGGACCTACATGTCCAGCGTGCCCGGCGTCTTCGTGGCCGGCGACGCCGGCCGTGGCCAGTCGCTCATCGTGTGGGCGATCGCCGAGGGCCGCTCCGCCGCCGCTGGTGTCGACGCCTGGCTCACCGAGACCGCCAGCCCGCTGCCCCGACCCATCAACCCGAACGACCGCCCCCTGGTCGTCTGAGGCTGATTCCTGATTCCCATGTCGACATGGGAATCAGCACAGCTGCACGGGAATCTTCCATCTGCACGGGTTGCAACCCGTGCAGATGAAAGAAGACCGTGCAGCTGTCGGCGGTGGTGGCGCCCAGAGCGAGGTGACTCGCGGGTACGACCGACCCCTGAGTAGGCTCGACCCGTGCGTAGAGCAAAGATCGTCTGTACCCTCGGACCCGCTGTCGGGACCGCCGAACGCATCCTCCAGCTGGCCGAGGCCGGTATGGACGTCGCTCGGCTGAACATGAGCCACGGCGACCACTCCGACCACGAGGCCAACGTCGCCCACGTGCGAGCCGCGGCGGAGCGGACCGGCAAGCCGATCGCCGTCCTGGCCGACCTGCAGGGGCCCAAGATCCGCCTCGGCCGCTTCGCCGACGGGCCGGTCGAGCTCACCCTCGGCGAGCGGTACACGATCACCACCGACGACGTCCTCGGTGACGCCGAGCGCTGCTCCACGACGTACAAGGGCCTGCCCGGAGACGTCTCGCCGGGCGACGAGATCCTCATCGACGACGGCCGTGTCCGCCTGCGCGCCCTGCAGGTCACCGGCAACGACGTCATCACGACCGTCGAGGTGCCCGGCCCGATCAGCAACAACAAGGGCCTCAACCTGCCCGGCGTGGCCGTGAGCGTCCCGGCGATGAGCGAGAAGGACATCGCCGACCTGCGCTTCGCCCTGGCCGAGGGTGTCGACTTCGTCGCGCTGTCCTTCGTCCGCAGCGCCCGCGACGCCGACGACGTCCGTCGGGTGATGCGCGAGGTCGACGTCCACCGACCCGTCATCGCCAAGATCGAGAAGCCCCAGGCCGTGGAGAACCTCGACGAGATCATGGACGCCTTCGACGGCGTCATGGTGGCCCGCGGCGACCTCGGCGTGGAGCTGCCGCTCGAGGACGTCCCGATCGTGCAGAAGCTCATCGTGGAGAAGGCGCGTCGCAACGCCAAGCCGGTCATCGTCGCCACGCAGATGCTGGAGTCGATGATCTCGGCACCGCGCCCCACCCGCGCCGAGGCGTCCGACGTCGCCAACGCCGTCCTCGACGGTGCCGACGCCGTCATGCTCTCCGGCGAGACGAGCGTGGGGGAGTACCCCATCCAGACCGTCCGCACGATGGCCCGCATCATCGAGTCCACCGAGGACCACGGCCTGCCCCGCATGGCGGCCTACACCTGGACCCCCAAGACGCGGACGGGCATCATCGGCCGGGGCGCCTCCCAGGTCGCTGAGGCGATCGACGCCAAGTACGTCGTCGCCTTCACCACCATCGGTGGCTCGGCTCGCCGGATGGCGCGCTACCGATCACCCATCCCGATCATCGCGTTCACGCCGGACGCGCTCACGCGCAACCAGCTCGCGCTCACGTGGGGCGTGGAGACGTTCCTGGTGCCGGAGGTGCGCCACACCGACGAGATGGTCCTGCAGGTCGACAAGGCGCTGCTGGAGGTGGCGCGCTGCGACGTCGGCGAGGAGGTCGTCATCGTGGCCGGTGCCCCTCCCGGGATCCCCGGCTCCACCAACGCCCTGCGCATCCACCGCATGGGCGACGCCATCAACCGCGTGGTCCCGGCCTACGACCTCGGTGACCGCGACGGCAGCAGCTCCACCTGATCGGTGCGTCAGCAACCGAAAGGGCTGTGCGGGCTGCGGATCGGTGCGTCAGCAACCTGATGGGCGAACATTCAGTTGCTGTGACACCGACCCGGTGCGGGCAGGTCGGGGGTGCGTCGGCGGGCCGGCACCGGGCACAGCGAGTCGGGCACCTCGAGGGGGCGCACCACCGAGCTGGCCCTCACCAGTGTGACTCGGGGTGCCGGGAGCGGGACTCGAACCCGCACGCCCTCTCGGACAACGGTTTTTGAGACCGTCGCGTCTGCCATTCCGCCATCCCGGCCGACCTGGTGGCCGGATAACCTTCTCATGTGGATCACAGCCCTGAGGAGACGGCCCCCGCCGCGCCGCGCGTCGTCATCGCCGAGGACGAGGCGCTCATCCGGCTCGACCTCGCCGAGATGCTGACCGAGGAGGGCTACGACGTCGTCGGCCAGGCATCCGAGGGCGAGCGGGCCATCGCCTTGGCGCGTGAGCACCGCCCCGACCTCGTCGTCATGGACGTCAAGATGCCCGGCATGGACGGCATCACCGCTGCCGGGGTGATCGCCACCGAGGCCATCGCGCCGGTCGTCATGCTGACGGCCTTCAGCCAGCGCGACCTCGTCGAGCGGGCGAGCTCCGCCGGGGCGATGGCCTACCTCGTCAAGCCCTTCACCGTCACCGACCTCGTCCCCGCGATCGAGGTCGCCCGCAGCCGCTTCGCCGAGCTCAGGGCCCTGGGTGGCGAGGTCGAGGGGCTCACCGAGCAGCTCGCCGCCCGCAAGGCGATCGACCGGGCCAAGTCGCTGCTGCAGACCAGCCTGGGCCTCAGCGAGCCGGACGCCTTCGGGTGGATCCAGCGCACTGCGATGGACCTGCGCACCTCGATGCGCGACGTCGCCGAGCGCATCGTCGAGCACGGAGTCCCCTCAGGGGGCCTCGGTGGGACGGACGACCGATCCGACGGCTCCTGAGGGTTACAAGTTGGCTACGAAGGGCGTCTTTGTGTCGGCGATGCCCCAACTGACCCTCCCGCGGTTTAGGTTCATCCCTAATGACTCGGACCCATCATGGGCCCGCACGACCCAATCCCGGGAGAAATAGATGAAGCGCAGTACCAAGACCATGCGCCTCGCCGCGGTCGCCGCGGCCAGCGCTCTCGTGCTCGCCGCCTGTGGCGGCGGAGGCGACGACGGTGGAGACGACGAGGAGGCGAGCAGCTCGCGCTCCGACGGTGTGCTGACCTTCGGCACGCTGCTTCCCCAGACCGGTAGCCTCGCGTTCCTCGGCCCGCCGGAGTTCGCCGGCGTCGACCTCGCCGTCGAGGAGATCAACGAGGCAGGTGGCGTGCTCGGTGAGGACGTCGTCCACGTCCGTGGTGACTCCGGCGACACCGACACCGGCATCGCTCCCGCCGAGACCGACGCGCTGCTCGACGCCGACTCCGACGTCATCGTCGGCGCTGCGGCCTCGGGTGTCTCCCTGACCGTGATCGACAAGATCCTGTCGGCCGGGTCGGTCATGTTCTCGCCCGCCAACACCTCCACGGACTTCGACACCGGTGACTACGCCGAGCCGGACCTGTACTTCCGCACGGCTCCCTCGGACATCCTCCAGGGTGCGGTGCTGTCGAACCTGCTGATCCAGGACGGCAAGCAGAACGTCGCGATCCTGGCCCGCCAGGACTCCTACGGCGAGACCCTCGCCGAAGAGGTCGGCAACGGCCTGGAGGCGGCCGGCTCGACGGTGGCCGCGACGGTCTTCTACGGCGAGAACGCGCAGTCCTACGACTCGCAGGTCGCCGAGATCGAGGAGTCCGACCCCGACGCCGTGCTCCTGATCGCCTTCGAGGAGACCACGACGATCATCCCGCAGCTCGTGACCGCGGGGGTCGGTCCGCAGGACGTCGACACGTACTTCGTGGACGGCAACACCGCGGACTACTCCGAGGACCTGGATCCCGGCATCCTGGAGGGAACCAAGGGCACCATCCCCGGTGCCGACTCCGCCGGTGAGTTCCAGGACCGCCTGCTCGAGATCGACCCCGACCTCGACAGCTTCGCCTACGGTCCGGAGTCCTACGACTCGGTGATCGTCTCGGCACTCGCGGCCATCGCGGCCGAGAGTGATGCCGGTGACGCGATCGCGGAGAACATGGTCGACGTCACGCGCGAGGGCACCAAGTGCACCACCTTCCAGGAGTGCGCCGACCTGCTCGCCGAGGGTGAGGACATCGACTACGACGGCGTCTCCGGACCCATCGAGTTCGGCGAGACCGGCAGTCCGACGGCCGCGTCGATCGGCGTTTATGAGTTCGATGAGAACAACCAGAACAGCCCCATCGAGTTCATCGACGGAACGATCTGAGGATCGGCTGACGCAGCAACACCCAGCACGATGCCCCCGGAGCCTGGCTCCGGGGGCATCGTCGTGTCCGCGGCTCTAGCACCGGGGCAGCCCGTGCAGGTGGTCTCCAGGACGGGGAGCGCGACGGCCGTCCCCGGCCCGGCGCAGGATCGGAACGAGAACGACGACGCCGCCCGTCCCCGTGCGGGACGAGCGGCGCCGTGGGGGAGCCGGTGGGCGGCTCAGCCGGCCTTCTGGCCCAGCGTGCCCAGGTAGAGCTGGATGACCTTGGGGTCGTCGGCGAGGGAGCGGCCCGTGCCGGAGTAGGCGTTGCGGCCGTGGTCCAGCACGTACCCGCGGTCGCAGATCTGCAAGCAGCGCTTGGCGTTCTGCTCCACCATGACGACGGAGACGCCGGCCTTGTTGATGTTGCGCGTCTGCACGAACACCTCGTCCTGCAGCACGGGGGAGAGGCCGGCCGACGGCTCGTCGAGCAGCAGCACCTGGGGGTCCATCATGAGTGCCCGGCCCATCGCCACCATCTGGCGCTCGCCACCGGACAGGGACCCGGCGCGCTGCTTTCGACGCTCACCGAGCCTGGGGAAGATGTTGGTGACGAAGTCGAACCGCTCGGAGTACTTCTTGGGCTCCTGGTAGCAGCCCATCTCCAGGTTCTCCTCGATCGTCAGGCTCGGGAAGACGTTGTTGCTCTGCGGCACGAAGCCGATCCCGGCCGTCACGAGGGTGTCGGCCCGCTGGTTGGTGATCTTCTCGCCCTTGAGCTCCACCGTCCCGCTGTGGATGGTCACCAGGCCGAACAGTGCCTTGAGCAGCGTCGACTTCCCGGCGCCGTTGGGCCCGATGATGCCGACGAGCTCGCCCGGCTGGCAGTAGAGGTCGGTCCCGTTGAGGATGTTGACCCCCGGCAGGTAGCCGGCTGTGAGGTCGTCGGCTCGCAGCACGGCGCCGTCGGCCCCGGCCAGGTGCTTGTCGCGCTCGGCCTGCAGCTCCGGTGTCATGTCGTCAGTCATGCTCGGCCTCTCCCTTGAGCTCTTGCTCGGCTTCTCGATCGATCTCGCCCTCGTCCAGCTCGGTGATGTCGGTCTCGTGGTGTGCCCCGAGGTACGCATCGATGACGGCCTGGTCGGCCATCACCTGTGCGGGTGTGCCCTCGGCGACGATCGTGCCCTGGGCCATGACGATGACCCAGTCGGAGATGTCACGGACCATGTCCATGTCGTGCTCGACGAACAGCACGGTGCGGCCCTCGTCGCGCAGTGACTTCACGTGTCCCAGCAGGGACTGCTTCAGAGCCGGGTTCACACCGGCCATCGGCTCGTCGAGCATGATCAGCTCGGGGTCGACCATCAGGGAGCGTGCCATCTCCAGCAGCTTGCGCTGTCCGCCGGAGAGGGACCCCGCGAAGTCCTCGCGCTTGGCGTCGAGCTTGAACCGCGCCAGGATCGCGTCCGCACGCTGGGTGACCTCGTCCTCCTGCGCCTTCCACAGCGCCCGGAACGGGGCGGACCAGAACTTCTCGCCCCGCTGGCCCGTGGCGCCGAGTCGCATGTTCTCGATGACCGTGAGCTTGGAGAGCACCTTGGTGAGCTGGAACGTCCGGACCATGCCGCGGCGCGCCACCTTGTAGGCGGGGACTCGGGCGAGCGAGTGACCGTTGAAGGACCAGTCGCCGGAGTCGGGGACGTCGAACCCGGTGAGCAGGTTGAACAGCGTCGTCTTGCCGGCGCCGTTCGGTCCGATCAGGGCGGTGATGACGCCACGCTGGATCTCGACGTGATCGACGTCGACGGCCTTCAGGCCGCCGAACGTGCGCGTGATGTTCGATCCCTCGACGATCGGGTCGGGCTTGGGGACGCCGGGGCGGTTCTCGACCCCGGCGAGGGGGGTGGAGGTGGTCTCAGCGGGCATCGATCGCCAGCTCCTTCCGGTCTCCGAAGATTCCTTGGGGTCGATAGATCATCAGCAGCATCAGTCCCAGGCCGACGAGGATGAGCCGCACCAGGCTGGCCTGGATGTCGGTCATGATGAACGTCGGGATCAGCGGGTCGGCCCCGGACACGGCCTGGCTGAAGAACGAGCCGATGCCGGACATCAGGAACCAGAAGATGATGGCGCCGATGACGGGGCCGAGCACGCGCGCCGCACCGCCGATGAGCAGCGCGGTGTAGGCGAAGAACGTGAACTGCGTGGAGTAGTCGGTCGGGACCACCGACGCCTGCTTGAGGGCGTAGAAGATGCCGGCGATGCCACCGAACAGGCCACCGAGGATGAGTGCCTGCATCTTGTAGAAGTAGACGTTCTTGCCCAGCGAGCGGACGGCCTCCTCGTCCTCACGGATCGAGCGCAGCACGCGGCCCCAGGGGCTGCGCATGAGCAGCCACACCAGCAGGCAGGCCAGCGCGACGAGCACCCAGCCGACGGTGAGCGACCACAGGTCGCCGCGCCGGAAGGACACGATGCCCAGGTCGATGCCGCGGGCGTAGGGGTTCATGTCCTGGAAGGTGCCGGCGAAGCCGGTGAGTCCGTTGGAGCCGCCGAAGACGTCCTTGGTCTCCACGGCGCCGAAGACCAGGCGCAGGATCTCCGCCGTCGCGATCGTGGCGATGGCGAGGTAGTCCGCGCGCAGCCGCAGCGTGGGGACGCCGAGGATGATGGCCAGCACGACGGGGGCGATCAAACCCATGACGATGCCCAGCCAGAACGGCAGGTCCATGGTCACGACGGTCACGGAGAGCCCGTAGGCGCCGACGGCCATGAAGCCGGCTTGGCCGAAGTTCAGCAGGCCGGTGTAGCCGAAGTGGATGTTCAGGCCGATGGCGGCGAGGGCGAAGACGACCGCCTGCGGGCCCAGGGCCGAGGAGAGCGCTGCGTTGAGAATCTGTACGAAGTCCATGTCCGCCCCCTCAGCCGATCCGCTCACGTCGACCGAGGATCCCCTGCGGTCTGATCAACAGGATGAGGATGAGCACGATCAGCGCTCCTACTTCCTTGATGGAGGATGGCACCCCGAAGAGGGGCCCGACTTCGTACAGGATGCCGATGATCATCGAGCCCAGGAGCGCACCCCAGATGGTCCCGAGGCCGCCGAGGGTGACCGCGGCGAAGACCAGCAGCAGCAGCTTGAACCCCATCAGGAAGTTCACCTGGCTGTTGATGGCGAGCAGGCCGCCGGACAGTGCCGTCAGAGCGGTGCCGAGCACCCACACCCAGCGGATGACCCCGTCGACGTTGAGCCCGGAGGAGGCGGACAGGGCCGGGTTGTCGGCGACTGCGCGCATCGCCTTGCCGATGCGGGTCTTCATCAGGACGACGCACGTCACCGTCAGCACGACGAAGGCGACGACGATGATGCCGATCTCCTTCGGGGCCAGGGAGAAGATCCCGTAGTCCACCCGGGCCTGGGTGCCGTACTCCGAGAGCGAGCGGCGTGACCCGCCGAAGGTGTACTGGAAGATGTTGCGCAGGAACAGCCCGAAGCCGATCGAGACGATCATCATCGCGATGATCCCCACGCCCTTGCTGCGCAGGGGTTTCCACAGGATCTTGTCCTGCAGCCAGCCGAACACCGCTCCGGCGAGCACCGCCGCGACGACGGCGTAGATGACCGGAAGGCCGAGACCGCGGTTCGCGACGTACGTGGCGATGGCGCCGAAGGTGATCAGCTCACCGTGCGAGAAGTTCGTGAGCTTCGTGGTGCCGAAGATCAGGTTGAGCCCGAGCGCGGCGAGGCCGACGATCATGCCGAACTTGATGCCGCCGAGCAGCGCGGTCGTGAACCTCTCGCCGAACGGCGTCTCGACCCGCTCGGCCGCGCCGATCTGGAACTGGGCCGAGTTGGCGCCGTCGAGCACGGCGTTGACCTCTCGCTCGGTGCTGCCGTCGAACTCGACGCCGGCCGGCAGGGTGTCCGGGTCGAGCTCCACCGTGTACCCACCGGGCCCGGGGATCCCGACGAAGACGCGGCCCTCGTCGTTCGTGACGCTCTCGCCGACGGCCTCGCCCTCGGCGGTGGAGACGCTCAGCGTGACGCCGGGGATCGGCTCGCCGTCCTCGGCGCTGTTCAGCAGCACGACACTGATGAAGGCGCCCTCGGGCGGACCGCTGTCCTGCTCGGCCGGGTCGTCGCCGGGCTCCTGTGGAGCGTCGTTGGCTGGGGCGCTCGGGCTGGGCGATGGCGCTGCGGTCGCTGCGACACTCAGTGGTGCCAGCAGGACCATCAGCGCCAGGAACGCCGAGACGAGGACCTTGGGTGTCAGTCGCACGCAGGACTCCTGGTGAGGATGGGCAGCGCTCGTGGCGCAGTCGTCCGGGGGAGCATAACTCCACAAGGGAGTCACATGTCCGGAGTCGAGCCCTTGGCGGGTAACGGTTCTGTGAAGTTGCCTCAGGCCAGCACGACGGCGAGCTGCGTCAGCAGGGGTGCCACGAGCAGTGCGGGCAGCAGATCGGCCACCGGGATCCGCTTGATCTCGAGCAGCCGCAGGGCGACTCCGATGAGGATGAGGCCTCCCGTGGCGGTGACGGCGAGCAGGTGCGGCTCGGGCAGCAGGGTGCCGACGAGGACGCCGACAAGGGTGAGGCTGCCCTGGATGAGACCGACCGACAGCGCGGAGACCATCACGCCGATGCCGAAGGACGCGGCGAAGGCCAGCGACGCGAAGCCGTCGAGCACGGACTTGAGCAGCAGCTGCTCGGCGCCGTTGCCCAGGCCCTCGTTGAGGGAGCCGATGATGGTCAGCGGACCGACGCAGAACACGAGCGAGCTGACGACGAAGCCCTCCACGAAGCGGTCGCGATCGCCCTCACCGCCACGCGTGAGGCGCCGCTGGAGCCATCCGCCGAGGTCGTCGAGCCGTTGCTCGAGCCGGGCCCAGGCGCCGATGATCGCGCCGACGGCGAGCGAGCCGAGGACGACCAGGGTGGGTGCGCCGCGGCCCGTGGAGTCCACGAGCGCGGGTGCGGCCACGTCCATCGCGGCGTCGGCGGCGATGAGCAGCGTGACCAGTCCCAGGGCCGTCGTCACCGCGGTGCGGACACGCTCCGGCAGGCGGTGGCCGATGAGCAGCCCGAGGCCCGAGCCGACGAGCACCGTCACGACGTTGGTCAGCGTCCCGACGCCGGTCACCATGCTCCGGGCCTCACCGGTCGTCCACCCTGTACGCTCCCCTACCTGTTGACCCACTCTTCCCCGTGGTCCTCGGACAGCGAACAGTGTGACACTTGCGTCACGGCGTGTCCGCGCCACCGACAGCTGGAGGCTCGATGTCCCATCGTTCGCCGGTCGTGCTGCGTGACGCGGCGCGCGAGGACGCCGCGGCCCTCGCCGCCCTGTGGTCGGAGTGCGCGGCCGCCACCGATGACGAGGACGAGGCCTTCGCGCAGCAGAGCCAGTGGCGTGAGCCGTCCGTCCCGGAGGCCATGGAGGCACTGGAGATCCACCTCGGGCACCCGGGCAAGCGCATCATCGTCGCGCTCGTGGACGACGAGCTGGTGGGTGCCACGGTGTGCGACCTGAGCACGATGACGCCGGTGACCATGACGCGGATCCTGCGGGTCACCGACATCCAGGTGTCGCCGCGGTTCCGGCGCCGTTCGATCGCCCTGACGCTGCTGTCGGCGGCGGCCTCCTACGGCGAGGAGCACGACTGCGAGGTGGTGGTGGCCGCCATCCCGACCCGGGCCCGGGAGCCGCACCGCTACTTCACGAAGATCGGCTTCGGCCAGGTCGCCGTCGTCCGGGCGATCCAGGCCAGCAAGCTGCGCTCGCACGTCTCCGGCAAGGTGACGCACTCCCGCGACACCGGTCGCCTCATCGCGATGCGACGCACGCTGCGCCGCCGCGCGGGCGAGCGGCTCGAGGGCTGACCGCCGCACGGACCGACGTCGGAGGCACCCTCTAGAGTCGGCCGGGTGGACCGACTCCTGCTGATCGACGGTCACTCCGTCGCCTACCGAGCCTTCTTCGCCCTGCCGGTCGAGAACTTCTCCACCACCACGGGGCAGCACACCAACGCCGTCTTCGGCTTCACGTCGATGCTGATCAACGTCCTGCGCGACGAGCAGCCCACGCACGTCGCCGTGGCCTTCGACGTCTCGCGCCAGACCTTCCGCGTCGCGGAGTACGCCGACTACAAGGGCAACCGCAGCGCGTCACCCACGGAGTTCAAGGGCCAGGTCGACCTCATCAAGGAGGTCGTCGGTGCCCTGGGCATCACCATGCTGGAGAAGGACGGCTTCGAGGCGGACGACGTCATCGGCACGCTCACCACCCAGGCCGAGGCGGCGGGCATGGAGGTGCTCATCTGCACCGGCGACCGCGACGCGCTGCAGCTGGTCACCGAGACCACGACCGTCCTGTACCCCCGCAAGGGCGTCTCGGACCTCGTGCGCATGACGCCCGCCGCGGTGCAGGACAAGTACGGCGTCGCGCCCGAGCACTACCCCGAGATCGCGGCCCTGGTGGGCGAGGCCAGCGACAACCTCCCGGGCGTGCCCGGTGTGGGGCCCAAGACCGCCGCCAAGTGGATCAACCAGCACGGCTCGCTGGAGGCGCTCGTCGCCGCCGTCGACCAGGTGCCGGGCAAGGCGGGGGAGTCGCTGCGCGAGCACCTCGACTCCGTCCTGCGCAACCGCCGCATCAACGCCCTCGTCCGCGACCTGGAGCTCACGGCCGCGCCGGCGGAGACCGCGTTCACGACGCAGTGGAACCGCGACGCCATCCACCAGGTCTTCGACGCGCTGGAGTTCGCGGCCCTGCGCACCCGCCTGTTCGAGTACCTCGGCGGGGGCGACGAGTCCTCCACCGAGGCGGCCTCGGTGGAGGTGGCGGTCGACGTCGTCCCCGCCAACGGCGTGGCCGGCTGGCTCACCGAGCACGTCGGCCCAAACTCCAGCGGCCCAGACTCCGTCGACCCGGCCCCCGTGGGCCTGGAGGTCACGGGGCAGGTGCGGCCCGTGGGGGCCCGTGCCGAGCACGTCACGATCGCCACGGAGGCCGGGCGGGCGGCATGGATCGACGTCGAGGGGCTCAGCCCGGACGACGACCGCGCCCTGGCCGCGTGGCTGGCCGACGCCTCCCGGCCCAAGGTCCTGCACGACGGCAAGGGGCAGCAGCACGCGCTGGCCGCCCAGGGCTGGACGCTCGCCGGCGTCGTCGCCGACACCGCGCTCGGTGCCTACCTCGTGCGCCCGGACCAGCGCTCCTACGACCTTGCCGACCTCTCCCTGCGTCACCTCAAGCGCGAGCTCACGGTGGGCGACGACTCCGGCCAGCTGGCCTTCGACGACGACTCCGCCGGGGCCGAGGGAGCCGCCCAGCGCGCCCGCGCCGCGCTCGACCTCTGGGCCGTGCTGCGCGAGGAGCTGGAGCAGCAGGACTCGCTCGACCTCCTGCAGGACCTCGAGCTGCCGCTCGTCGACGTCCTGCTCGCCATGGAGCAGGTCGGCATCGCCGTCGACACCGAGCACCTCGACACCCTGCACGCCGAGTTCACCGAGCGGATGCTGGCCGCGGCGCAGGAAGCCTACGACGTCCTCGAGAGTGAGCTCGGCGTCAGGGACGAGATCAACCTCGGCTCGCCCAAGCAGCTGCAGGTGGTGCTGTTCGAGAAGCTGGACATGCCCAAGACCAAGCGCACCAAGACCGGGTACACCACCGACGCGGAGGCGCTGCAGCAGCTGTACGTCAAGACCGAGCACCCGTTCCTGCAGCACCTGCTCGCCCACCGCGACGTCACCCGGCTGCGCCAGACGGTGGAGGGCCTGCAGAAGACCGTCCAGGCCGACGGTCGCATCCACACCACGTACTTCCAGACGATCGCCGCCACGGGGCGGCTCAGCTCGGCCGACCCGAACCTGCAGAACATCCCCATCCGCACGGAGTCCGGGCGCCGCATCCGGGAGGCGTTCTGCGTCGGCTCGGGCTTCGAGACCCTGCTCACCGCCGACTACAGCCAGATCGAGATGCGGATCATGGCGCACCTGTCCGAGGACGCTGACCTCATCGAGGCGTTCCGCTCCGGACACGACTTCCACACCGTCATGGCGGCCAAGGTCTTCGAGCGCGACCCCTCCGACATCGACGGCGGACTGCGCGCCCGCATCAAGGCGATGAACTACGGCCTCGCCTACGGACTGTCCGCCTACGGCCTGAGCCAGCAGCTGCAGATCACCACCGGCGAGGCCCAGGCCCTGATGGACGACTACTTCGAGACCTTCGGTGGCGTGCGCGACTACCTCAACGGCGTGGTCGACGAGGCACGGCAGACGGGCTTCACGGCCACCATCATGGGCCGCCGCCGCTACCTGCCGGACCTGCAGAGCGACAACCGCCAGCGCCGCGAGATGGCCGAGCGGATGGCGCTCAACGCGCCCATCCAGGGCTCCGCGGCCGACATCATCAAGGTCGCGATGCTCGGCGTGGACAAGGCTCTCACCGAGGCCGGACTCGCCTCACGCATGCTGCTGCAGGTGCACGACGAGCTGGTGCTCGACGTCGCCGCGGGGGAGCGCGACGAGGTCGAGGTGCTCGTGCGTCGAGAGATGGCCGGCGCCGCAGACCTCTCCGTCCCGCTCGACGTCTCCGTCGGCACCGGCTGCACGTGGCACGAGGCCGCGCACTGATTCAGGCGGGTGAGGAGCTCGCCGCGTCCGTGGACCGGCCGGGCACGAACCACACCACCACGGCCAGCACCGCGGCCACGGTGGCCATGATCGTCACCAGGCCGGTGACGTGCACGTCGATCGCGTAGGCCGCCACCAGGACGGCGGCCACGGCGGCCCACACCAGCACGACCACGCCGTGGGCGTGGCGGGCGAGCGCGTCGAAGACGAGCACGTGCACGACGGCCAGCAGCGAGCCGGCGAGGGCGAACAGCCAGAGGCGGTCCGCCACCTCCGTGTACTGGTCGCCGCCCACGAGGACCAGGGCCACCCGGGGAAGCAGGGCGGTGGCCAGCACGGCCACCGCACCGAGCCCGGCCACGACCGTGACGGCCAGGATGCGTGAGCGCGAGGTGTCGTCCCGCGCCAGCGCCGGGTACAGCACGACGCTCACGAACTGCGGCATGAAGAGCGCTGCCTTGGCGAGCACGAGACCCGATGCGTACAGGCCCGCGTCGTGCGCGTCGAGGATGTTGCGGGCCACGAGCGCGTCGATGTTGCTGAGCACGAAGTAGGCCAGCAGCGCGTGCGAGCCCAGGACGGCCTCGCGCAGGAAGGAGCGTCGGTGGCCCTTGGCGTGCAGGGGGTCGCTGCCACGCAGCAGCCGCACGCCGACGAGGACGGGCAGCCAGGCGCCGATGGCGACGCCGAGCATCGCGCTCGTGGCCGTGGGGGTGACGGCCAGGGCGGTGGCGCCGCCGAGCACCCGGCCGAGCCCGGCGACGGCGTAGACGCCGGACAGCAGTCGCCAGCGCTCCGACCCCTGCGCGATGCCGAACTGTGCGCCCACCACGGTCATCGGCACCAGGGCCAGGCCGCAGAGCGCCACAGGAAGGTAGGAGTCGAGCCGCAGCAGCGGCGTCAGCACGACCGTGGACGCGGCGACCCCGGCTCCCACGGCGAGGGCGACGGCGGCGGTCACGCTGATCGTCGTGGCGACGACGTCGCTGGCACGGTCGCGCAGCAGCGCGAGCCGTCGGGCCGTGGTGGCCTGCAGGCCCAGTGCGGCGACGTTCCCGACCAGGATGATGCCCAGCAGCGCGGTGACGGCGCCGAACTCCTGCGGGGCCAGGATGCGCGCCGCGGCCACCGTGAAGAGGTAGGCGGCCGCGTTCATCACGACCATGCCGAGGGCCACCAGCGAGCCCCCGCCCACTCGTTCCCTGACGTCGCTCACGTCGAAAGACTATCCGGGCGGGTGCTGCCGCGCGGGCCACCGGCGAGTCCCCTGGAACGGCAGGACCAAAGTCCCGTTACTCGTGCGTAACCGAATTGAAACCTGCATGTCGCGAACGATTCACGCGTTCACGTGGTCTGATGACCTCGGGAGGGAGTCCCACGCAACGTCGTCGTGCCATCGTGGCCTGCGGCGTGGGTCCACAATGCCATGAAGAATCAGTTCCTCACCGGACTGGGCCTGGCCGTCGCCGCAGCAGCATCCGTGCTGCTCGGAGACGCGCTCGGCCTGGATCTGGTCCACGTCACCATCCTCGGGGTCGCCATCGGCGCCGCCGTCGTCCTCGTCCCTGACAGCTCTCGCGTCGGCCGCATCGTCGGCCTGCTCATGGGTGTCGGGCTCACCTGGTTCGCCTATGCGCTGCGGGCCGGCTTCCTGCCGGACACCGACCTCGCTCGGGCGATCGCCTTCTTCGGCGTCTTCCTCGTGGCCGCCGGCATCGCCGCCGCGAGCGCCGGTCGGCTTCCCCTGTGGTCGATCCTCGCCGGGGTCGCCGCCCTCGCGGGCGCGTACGAGTTCACCTTCGACGCCAACCCGCCACTGTTCACGTCCGAGTCCGTCGTCGCGGTCACCTCGGTCCTGCTCACGGTGATGCTCGGCGCCCTCGTGGCCGCGCTCACCACCCCGGTCGCGACCCCGACCGACACGACGGCCGACGCACCAGCCCATCCAGCGGCCGACGAGCCCCAGCACCGAGAGACGGAGGACGTCCGATGAGGACCTCCAAGAAGACCACCACGCTCATCGCCTCCGGCGCGGCCCTCGCCGTGGCCGCCGCGGCCCTGGCAGCGCCCGGTGCTGCCGCTGCCGAGTCCGTGGACGGCGAGGTCAACATCTCCAACACCGAGACCGTCTCCGTGCTCATGGGTGCCGACGGTGAGGTCGACGCGCAGCGCGTCTACGACCAGCTCGTGCTCAGCGGCAAGGGCACGGTCGACGTCAGCAACCCCGTCTCCACCGACGGCCTGCGCAACCTGGACGGGTTCAGCGGCTGGGAGGTCACCGACGGCGCCCAGCGCATCAAGACCGACGTCGACGGCGAGCAGAAGTACCGCTCCGTCGCCAACTACGACAAGGACCTCCCGGTCTCCATCGACGTCCGCTACACGCTCGACGGCAAGAAGGTCGAGCCCGGCGACGTCGTCGGCGAGAGCGGTGAGCTCGAGGTCAGCTACACGGTGACCAACGAGACCGCCGAGCAGCAGGAGGTGGAGTACGCCGACGGCGAGGGCAACACCAAGACGTCGCTGCAGGCCGTCGTGATCCCGATGGTCGGCTCGATGACCACGGTGCTCCCGTCCACGTTCCGCAACGTCGAGACCGAGGGCGCCAACGCCGCCGGCGACGGCAAGGGCGGCACGCAGCTCTCCTTCACCATGACGCTCTTCCCGCCGATCGGCTCGGATCGCGCCACGTTCGGCTACAAGGCCACCATCGAGGACGGCGTCGTCCCCGAGGCCAGCCTGTCCCTGCTGCCGGTCAACCCGCTGGAGAACACCTCCTTCAAGGGCGGCGCGGCCAGCTACAAGGGCGGCGCCGACTCCGGCACCGACCTCACCGCCGGTGCGGTGACGATCGACGAGAACCTGCTCAAGATCCGCGACGGTGCCAACGACCTCGTCGACGGCCTCATCCAGCTGCGCGACGGCGCCAACGAGCTCAACACCGGCCTGGCCGGCAAGGCAGCACCCGGTGCGGCCGAGCTGGCGGCAGGTGCGGGGCAGCTCAGCTCGGGAGCCGGTGAGCTCGATGCCGGTGCCAAGAAGCTGGACGCCGGCGCCGGCGAGCTGCGTGCCGGTACGAGGGACCTCGACGCCGGAGCGAGCAAGCTCGCCAAGGGCGCGGGGGATCTCTCCAAGGGCCTCAATGACGCCAAGGCCGGTGCGCCGGCGCTCATCACGGGCGTGCAGGAGCTCAAGGCTGGTGCCGAGCGAGTGGATGCCGGTCTGCAGCAGCTCAACTCCGGTGTCTCTGCGGGGGGTCAGGAGTTCAAGGACACCTTCGCGGGCTCAGTCGACGGCGGTATGGCCCAAGTGATCACGGGTCTCACGCCCGCCATCAACGGCGCGCTCGACAACTTGAACGCCCTGGTGCAGGACTCAGAGACGGCGACTCCCTTGGAGAAGGGCACCTTCGACGCCAATGTTCAGGGCACCAAGTCCGCTCTGGTGGCTGGTCTCACCAACGCGCTGACCGGCGCGGAAGGCCTGGCCCCAGCGCTCAAGAGTGGCGTCAACGATGGCGTCGACGAGCTCACCGGTGGTGTCGCCGGTGGTGTGGGAACGCCGACCTCGACAGTCCCCCTCCCGGACGGTGGGACTGGGCCGAGTCTGCGCAATGGCGTCGGCCAGCTGATTGCCGGCCTCGGCGAGCTCGAGACCAAGGGTGGCGGTCTGGTCGACGGCATCAACCAGCTCGCCGCGGGCGGGAATCAGCTCAAGGCCGGCACGGGCGACCTCAAGGACGGCACGGGCAAGCTCCGGACCGGCGCGGGAACCCTGGCCGGTGGCACGGGCGACCTGTCGGACGGCACGGGTCCGCTCTCGGCCGGCTCGGGCGAGCTCGCCACGGGGGCCGGCACGCTGTCGGCGGGCCTGGGCGACGCGGCGAGCGGCTCCGGTCAGCTGGCCGAGGGCCTGCAGACTGCTGCGGAGAGCGCGCCCGACCTGCCCGAGGGCGCCCAGCAGCTGTCCGACGAGGGCACCTCGCAGCTGGTCAACGTCGGCAACGGCACGGCGATGGACTACGGCCTCAAGTACGCGCTGATCGAGGCCGGGTCCGCCCGTGCCGCGAGCACGCAGCCGTACGGCAGCCCGTCGGAGTCCAGCGAGCTCACGGCCTACAAGTACGAGCTGGCCGGTGAGACGGGGCAGACGTCGGGCAACGCCAAGCGCGGCATCGCGGTGGCGCTGCTGGCCGCCGGTGCGCTGGCCCTCATGGCGCTGCGGCGTCGGGGCAGCGTGGTCTGAGCTCGATCCATCCCGCCGACGGCGCGTCATCTCACCCGAGATGGCGCGCCGTCGGCGTTCCCAGGACCCGCTGCATCGGTGCCTGAGCAACCCAGTGGCGCGACATTCGGTTGCGGACGCACCCATCAACCCTGGACCCCGGGATCGGTGCCTCAGCAACCCAGAGATCGCTCATTGGGTTGCACACGCACCGATCCGACCTCCGCGGCTGCTCCGGGCCCTCTCCAACGGCCATCGCGTCGTTAGGGTGAGCACATGAGTGCCGCTGACGACCTGTGCCGCTTCATCGACGCCTCGCCGTCGTCCTTCCATGCCTGCCACACCGCAGCCGAGGCGCTGGAGGCAGAGGGGTGGGTCCGCCTCGAGGAGGCCGATCCCTGGCCCACGGAGACGGGGCGGCACTACGTCATCCGGGGCGGGTCGCTCGTGGCCTGGTCGACGTCGGGAGACGACGCCCCGCACACGCCCTTCCGGGTGGTCGGCGCGCACACCGACAGCCCGAACCTGCGCCTCAAGCAGCAGCACGACCTCCTGCACGACGGCATCAGCGGCGTGGCGCTCGAGCCGTACGGGGGAGTGCTGCTCACCACGTGGCTCGACCGCGATCTCGGCATCGCCGGCCGCATAGTTCTGCGCGACGGCACCGAGCACCTCGTGCACGTCGACGAGCCGGTGCTGCGCGTCCCCAACCTCGCCATCCACCTGGACCGTGACCAGGCTGCCGGGACGCCGGACAAGCAGCGGCACCTCAACGCGGTCTGGGGCCTGGGGGAGGGCCGCTTCCTGGACTGGGTCGGCAAGCGCAGCGGGTTCCGCGCCGACGACGTCCTGGGCCATGAGCTGATGGCCTGCCCGACGCAGCCGTGCGAGCGGGTCGGAGCCGACGGCGCCCTCGTCGCCGCACCGCGGCTGGACAACCAGGCCACGTGCTTCTCCGGCCTGCAGGCGTTGCTCGGTGCAGACGCCGTGCCCGGCGTCCGGCCGGTGTTGGTGATGTTCGACCACGAGGAGATCGGCAGCACCTCCGAGCGGGGTGCGCAGTCCGAGCTGCTCACCACGGTGCTGGAGCGCATCGTCCTCGCTGCCGGGGGTGGCCGCGACGACTACCACCGGGCGATCGCCTCCTCCGTGTGCGCCTCGGGCGACATGGCCCACGCCACCCACCCCAACCACGTGGACAAGCACGAGCCGCTGCACCGCATCACGATGGGCGGCGGACCGGTCCTGAAGGTGAACCAGAACCTGCGCTACGCCACCGAGCCCGTCGGTACGGCGGCCTTCGCGCTGGCCTGCGAGCAGGCCGGCGTCCCGCTGCAGCGCTACGTCCACCGGGCCGACCTGCCCTGCGGATCGACCATCGGGCCCCTCAGTGCGGCCCGTACGGGCATGACCACCGTCGACGTCGGAGCGCCCCAGCTGGCCATGCACTCCATCCGCGAGACGATGGCCGCAGCCGACGTCGACCTTTACACCCGGGCCCTCACCGCCTTCCTCGCACCCGAGGCCCGATCCGGTCCCGGGCCGGAGGGTCCCGGCTTCCACTTCCGGGGCCCGGTCGCGTAGTCTGGTCGATGCGCTGGCGGCCTGTGCGTTCCTCGGAAAGAGCAGGACCGTGCTCGTGCGCCGTCGGGATGCTCTCGACGCGCCGCGATCCAAGGGCGGCCGGTCGCGTCCCACAAATTTCCTATCCACCCAACGGAGCCCATCCTCTATGACATCTGGCCTCGCAACTCCCTCTGCGGCCCCGCAGGTTGCGGTCAACGACATCGGCAGCGAAGAGGACTTCCTCGCCGCCATCGACTCGACCATCAAGTACTTCAACGACGGCGACATCGTCGACGGCACCATCGTCAAGGTGGACCGTGACGAGGTCCTCCTCGACATCGGCTACAAGACCGAGGGCGTCATCCCCTCGCGCGAGCTGAGCATCAAGCACGACGTCGACCCCAGTGAGGTCGTCAGCGTCGGTGATCACGTCGAGGCCCTCGTCCTCCAGAAGGAGGACAAGGAAGGCCGTCTGATCCTGTCCAAGAAGCGCGCACAGTACGAGCGCGCCTGGGGCGACATCGAGAAGATCAAGGCCGAGGACGGCGTCGTCGAGGGCACGGTCATCGAGGTCGTCAAGGGCGGCCTGATCATGGACATCGGCCTGCGCGGCTTCCTGCCGGCGTCGCTGGTGGAGATGCGCCGCGTGCGCGACCTCGACCCGTACATCGGTCAGAAGATCGAGGCCAAGATCATCGAGCTCGACAAGAACCGCAACAACGTGGTCCTGTCGCGCCGCGCCTGGCTGGAGCAGACGCAGTCCGCCGTGCGCCAGAAGTTCCTCGACGAGCTCAAGAAGGGGCAGGTCCGCAAGGGCACCATCTCCTCGATCGTCAACTTCGGTGCGTTCGTGGACCTCGGTGGCGTCGACGGTCTCGTCCACGTCTCCGAGCTGTCCTGGAAGCACATCGATCACCCGAACGAGGTCGTTCAGGTGGGCGACGAGGTCACCGTCGAGGTGCTCGACGTCGACCTCGAGCGCGAGCGTGTCTCGCTGTCGCTCAAGGCGACGCAGGAGGATCCGTGGCAGCAGTTCGCCCGGACCCACCAGATCGGTCAGATCGTGCCCGGCAAGGTCACCAAGCTCGTCCCGTTCGGCGCGTTCGTTCGCGTCGAGGAGGGCATCGAGGGCCTCGTGCACATCTCCGAGCTGGCCGAGCGTCACGTCGAGATCCCTGAGCAGGTCGTCCAGATCGGCGACTCCGTCATGGTCAAGATCATCGACATCGACCTCGAGCGTCGCCGCATCTCGCTGTCGCTCAAGCAGGCCAACGAGACCGCTGTCGCCGAGGCCGACGACTTCGATCCGACGCTCTATGGCATGACGTCGTCCTACGACGACGCCGGCAACTACATCTACCCCGACGGTTTCGACCCCGAGACCGGCGAGTGGCAGGAGGGCTTCGACGAGGCCCGCGCCACGTGGGAGAAGCAGTACGCCGAGGCGCACGAGCGTTGGGAGGCTCACCGCAAGCAGATCGAGGCGGCCGAGAACGCCGACCTCGAGGCTCCGGACACCAGCAGCTACTCCTCCGGTGGGAGCGACGATGGCGACGACGCCACCGCAGCGCCCGAGGCCGAGCAGGGCGGTTCGCTGGCCTCCGACGAGGCTCTGCAGGCACTGCGCGAGAAGCTCACCGGCGGCGAGTGATCCACTCCCGCTGAGCCACTCTCCGGCACAGCCGAAGCCCCCGGTCCACCTGGACCGGGGGCTTCGTCGTTCCTGCGTTCAATCCAGGAGTCTCAGCGCAGGGATCGGTGCTGCTCGAAGGAGTAGAGGTCGGGGTTCTCGTGGCTGCGAGGACCGGGGCGGCTGCCGTAGCCGTCGTGCGAGACGGTCGCGGCGAGCGCGATGATCGTCACGGACAGGATCAGGAGAAGGATGAGCGTCAACATGGCAGTAATTCTTCGCTCATTCAGATCCCGCCACGAGTGGCAGCAATGCCATGGTTCATTGATATTCCGCCAACACTGTGGGACGGTGTGCCCATGAAGAACGTGGTGGTCATCGTCCAGGACGGCGTCGAGCCCTTCGGCCTCGGATCGATCTGCGAGGTGTGGGGCGAGGAGTACCACCCCGACGACGACAACCCGGTCTTCGACTTCACCGTCTGCACGGCGCGTCCCGGCAGGGTGCGGGGCGCGACGGGGTTCGACCTGTACGTCGAGCACGGTCTCGAGGTCGTCGAGACTGCCGACCTGGTGTGCATCGCGCCCAAGCGGGACCGCGCGCAGAACGACCCTGCCGTCGTCGCTGCCGTTCGCCGGGCAGCCGAGCGTGGGGCCTACGTCTCCGCACATTGCACCGGTGTGTGGCTGCTCGGGGAGGCCGGGCTCCTGGACGGGCGGGAGTGCACGACGCACTGGCGCTACGGCGCGGAGCTCCAAGCCGCGTTCCCGGAGGCCATCGTGCGGTCGGAGGTGCTGTACGTCTTGGACGACGCTGTCCTCACCGGAGCCGGGTCGGCCGCCGGCATCGACGCGTCGCTGCACCTGATGCGCTCGGTCTTCGGGGCCCGCACCGCGGCCACGGCCGCCCGACGGATCGTCATGCCGCCGCACCGGGCCGGGGGACAGGCGCAGTTCGTCCGGGCGCCCATCGGCCAGGTGGAGGCCGAGTCCCTCTCACCCCTGCTGGCGTGGGCGATGGAGCACCTGGAGGAGCCGCTCACGGTCGAGCGGCTGGCGCGCGAGGCTCACATGTCCTCGCGCACGTTCGCCCGGCGCTTCCGGGACGAGACCGGCACCACCCCGCTGCGATGGGTGACGATGCAGCGGGTCTCGCTGGCCTCGGAGCTTCTGGAGCACTCCCGGCTCTCGATCGAGCAGATCGCCAGCCGCGTGGGCTTCGGCAACGCCGCCACGCTGCGGCACCACTTCGGCGCCGTGCTGGAGACGACGCCGCAGGCCTACCGCCGCACCTTCTGCAGCCTGCAGCCCACCGCCTGAGTCACAGTTCGGAGCGTCGAACCTTGCCCGTGGCGGTGCGTGGCAGCGCATCGATGCGTTCGTAGGTCTTGGGGCGCTTGGGCGGGGCGAGCCTCTCCCGGGCGCGACGCTGGAGGTCGTCCTCGCTCACGTCGCCGACGAAGGCCGCGCAGACGCGTTGGCCCCAGTGCTCGTCCGGGCGCGAGAACACGGCGATCTCCTGCACCCCGGGCACGTCCTCCAGGGCAGCCTCGACCTCCGCGGGATAGACGTTGACCCCGCCGGTGATGATCAGGTCGCTGCGGCGGGAGTCCAGGTGCACCAGGCCGTCCTCGACCCTCCCCAGGTCGCCGACGGTGAACGCCGGCCCGTCAGGGGTCTCGCGCCACGCGGCGGCGGTCTTCTCCTCGTCGCGCCAGTAGGTGAAGCGACCCCACGAGGGCACGGCGCACCACAGCTGCCCGTCGGCGTCCACCGTGGCGACGCGTCCTGGGCGGGCGGGACCGACCGTCCCGGGGTGCCGCACCCATGTCGGGGCCGGGCAGGCGGTGATCTGCCCCTCGGTGGAGCCGTAGAACTCCCACACGGTGTCCAGCCCGAACAGGTCGTGGGCCCGACGACGCACCGGTTCCGGGCACGGCGCCCCCGCGTGCGCCACGAGCCGGAAGCTGGACGCGTCCAGCGTGGAGCCCGTCTCGTCCAGGTGGGCAAACAGGCGCTGGAGGTGGGCCGGGACGCAGAACATCGTCGAGGGGCGAAGGTGCTCGACCGCCTCGACGAGCGCTGCCGGGTCGAAGCGCTCCAGCACGGCGATCGCGCCACCGGCGAGCAGGGTGCCGGCGGCGAAACGCAGGGGAGCGGAGTGGTAGACGGGGGAGACCACGAGGTCGAGGTCCGCGGCGTCGAAGCCCCAGAGGTCGCGCTCCTCCAGCACGAGCGAGCGGGCGTCGGCGGCGTCCAGCAGGCCGGACCACACGCCCTTGGGCCGTCCGGTGGTGCCCGAGGTGAAGTGCATCGGCCGGCAGCGCGGCCACGGCGCGAGTGACGTGGAGATGCTCGGGCGGCCGGCAAGGAGCTCGGCCAGCTGCTCGGTCTCGCGCACCACGAGGCTCGGCTCGATGTCGGCCAGGATCGACCGGCGCTCGTGGTCGGTGAGCCGCGGGTCCAGTGGGACCGGGACGATGCCTGCCCGCGACGCTGCCAGCACGACGCTGACGTAGTCCGCGGACCCCGGGAGCGACAGCACGAGCCGGTCGCCGTCACCGAGTCCGTGGGCGTGCAGTGCGGCGGCCACGGCCTCCTGGTCGCTCTCGCTGCGCTCCGCGGTGAGGACGGTGGGATCGGTGGGGCTCATGGGAGTGGTGGGGCTCATGGGGCGCATCGTCCTGAGGCGTCCGTCACACGGCTTCCCGAGAATGGCCTGAGGATGATGTCGCGCGCGTGAACCATTGTCGAAAGTATGCTTGACTCGGTCGTTGGTACGTGTCCCCCGCCCCGTTCCGTCCGAAGGTGATCATCTGTGGCTTCTTCACGCCACAAGCACGCGGTGCCCAAGCGCGCCGGCCTGTCCCGTCCGTCCGGCTCCGCGACCCCCGGTGGTGCCCGCGCGGCTCGCCGCAAGGCACCCGCCACTGCGTCGCCGTGGCGCGGTCGCGCCGTCAAGGTCGCGCTGCCGGCGCTCGGCGTGCTGACGCTCGTCGGCACCTCGGCCGCGGTCATCAGCCAGGACGCCGAGATCGCGCCCGCCTCGGCCTCGATCGCGGAGGTCGCACCCTCGGACGACATCATCGCCCAGGCCCTCGAGGACCAGGACGCCACGATCGAGGTGAACCGCAGCGCCGAGCGTCCCGAGCTCCCGGCCGAGTCCGAGGAGTCCGTGGACGTCACCGGCACGCGGGTCGCGCTCAAGGACGGGGTGGCCGTCCGCGCCGATGCCAAGCGTGACGCGCCGGTGCTCGCGACCCTCGACAAGGGCGACAAGATCGACGTCACGGGCGAGACTGCCGAGGGCTGGACGGAGGTCGTGCACAAGGACCTCTCGCGCTGGGTCAAGTCGGCCTCCGTGGCCAAGAAGCTCCCGGAGCCCCCGGAACCGGCGCTGGGCACCGAGCCCTGCCCCACCGGCTCGGAGAGCGGGCTGCAGCCCAACACCGTCAAGGTGCTGCGTGCCGTGTGCGCGAAGTTCCCGGAGGTCTCGGAGTACGGCGGAGTCGCCGGTCGTGGCGAGCACGCCACCGGCCACGCCCTGGACATCATGGTGCGCGGCGCCGCGGGTGACAGCATCGCGGCCTTCCTGCAGGAGAACCAGGACGAGCTGGGCATCGAGTACCTCATCTGGGAGCAGCAGATCTGGCGTCCCGCGACGTCGGCCAGCTGGCGCCCCATGAGCAACCGCGGCGGCGACACCGCCAACCACATGGACCACGTCCACGTCACGACGGTCGGCTCCGGCGCCAGCGGCTACTGAGGTGCTGCGCGTCGGCCTCACCGGAGGCATCGGCTCGGGCAAGAGCACCGTGAGTGCACGCCTGGCCGAGCACGGCGCCGTCGTCATCGACTACGACCTGCTGGCCCGGGAGGCCGTCGAGCCCGGTACACCGGCGCTGGAGCAGATCGCCGAGCGCTTCGGTGCCGCCGTCATCGCCGCCGACGGCAGTCTGGACCGCCCCGCGCTCGGCTCCGTGGTCTTCACGGACGACACCGCCCGCCGCGACCTGGAGGCGATCACCCATCCCGCGATCCGTGAGCTGGGCCTGCGCCGTGAGGACGAGGCCTCGGACGCGGGCGTCGTGGTGCACGACCACCCCCTGCTGGCCGAGATGGGCATGGCTCGACAGTGCGACGTGGTCGTCGTCGTCGACGTCCCGCTCGAGGTCCAGGTGGAGCGACTGGTCGAGCAGCGCCGAATGAGCGCGTCCGACGCCCGGGCCCGCATCGCTGCACAGGCCTCACGTGAGGACCGCCTGGCCGTCGCCGACGTCGTGCTGGACAACGCCGGCTCCCCGGAGGCGCTCGAGATCGCCGTCGACGCGCTCTGGGACGATCTCGCCGCGCGCTGACCCACCGCCCCCGGACGCACGAGAGCCGCCCGGTCGGGGGTCCGGACGGCTCTCGCTCGTTGGCGACCCAGGCGTACTGGGCCGCAAGTCTCAGGCGGCCAGGTCCGGATCCGCGATGCGTCGCAGGGTCACGAGGGCCTGACGCTCCAGCTGGCGCACCCGCTCGGCGGAGATGCCGTGCCGCTTGCCGATGTCGGCGAGCTTCTGCTGGCGACCGTCGAGCAGGCCGTAGCGGGCACGGACGATGTCGGCCTCACGGGGCTCGAGGTGGTCGATCAGCGTGCCGATGAGCTCCTTGGTCTCGTCGTCGATGACGGCGAGGTCGGGGCCCGGCTGCGTCTCGCGGGCGATGAGGTCGCCCAGGGAGGTGTCGCCGTCGTCGTCCACCGGGGTGTCGAGGCTGACGTGGTCACGCCCCCAGGAGAGCAGGTCGATCACACGGTCGACGTCCATGCCGAGCTCGAGCGCGACCTCGGCGGGATCGGGGTCGTAGCCCAGCTGACGCTCCAGGTTCCGGCGCGCGGCCGTGACCTGGTTGAGCTCCTCCACGACGTGCACGGGGAGCCGGACGACGCGCGCCTGCTGCGCGATGCCTCGCGTGATGGCCTGGCGGACCCACCACGTGGCGTACGTGGAGAACTTGAAGCCCTTGACGTAGTCGAACTTCTCGACGGCGCGGATCAGGCCGGTGTTGCCCTCCTGCACCAGGTCGAGCATCGGCATCGCCGACCGGCCGTACTTGCGGGCGATCGAGACCACGAGGCGAAGGTTCGCCTGGATGAAGATCTGGATGGCCCGGTCGCCCTCGGTGGCGAGGAACTCCAGCTCCTCGCGCGTCGCACGCTTCGGTGCGCCACCCTTGGCGCGGCCCACGCGGCCGTCCTCCAGGAGGTGCCTGGCGTACAGGCCGGCCTCGATCGTCTTGCTGAGCTCCACCTCGCGCTCGGCGTCCAGCAACGGCGTCCTGGCGATCTCGGCCAGGTACATGCCAACGCTGTCCTTGCCTTCGGTCCTCTCGGTGACTGCAGTGCTCATCGGGCCCTCCCATCTCTCGTCCTGTACTGGTGCAACGCTGCGCGTGAGGGGGAGATTCCGCTCTCAGGGTTTTCTCGGGAAGCCCAGCGTGCTATAGGACACTGCGCGGGGGGCTCCGTGTCAGAACTCCTCGTGCTCCGCAGGGTCGCCGCCGAGCCGCTCGCCGGTCTCCAGCGCTGCGATGGCAGCCATGTCCTCCTCGTCCAACGTCACGTCGAAGATCCCCAGGTTGGCGCGGAAACGCTCCGGCGTGGCCGACTTGGGGATGGGTGCTGCGCCGATCTGCGTGTGCCAGCGCAGCACGACCGGTCCCGGCTCGAGCCCGTGCTTCTGCCCGATCCGCTGCAGCACGGGGTGGTCCAGCAGGTCGCTCTTGCGTCCCAGCGGGCTCCAGCTCTGCGTCACGGTGCCGTGCCGCGCGTCCGCCTCCCGCTGCACGGCCTGCGGAAGGTAGGGGTGCAGCTCCACCTGGTTGACCGCGGGCGCGACGCCCGTGGCGTCGACGATGGTCTCGAGGTGGTCCGGGAGGAAGTTGGAGACACCGATCGAACGGGTGAGCCCGGCCTCTCGGAGCTCGACGAGCGCCTCCCAGGTCGGCAGGAACTTCCCGACGCGGGGGAGTGGCCAGTGGATGAGGTAGAGGTCGACGTGGTCCAGCCCCAGCCGCTCCAAGGACGCCTCGAGGGCCGCTCGCGGCGTGTCCCGCCCGTGCTCGCTGCCCGGGAGCTTCGTGGTGATGAAGAGGTCCTCGCGGCTCACGCCGGCGTCGGCGACCGCGCGGCCCACCGCACGCTCGTTCTCGTAGCGGGTGGCGGTGTCGAGCAGCCGGTAGCCGGACTCGATGGCCTCGGTCATGACGCCGGGATCGTCGATGGAGTAGGTGCCGAAGCCGAGCACCGGCATCGTGCGGCCGTCGTTGAGGTCGATGAGGGGTGCGGAGGTCATGCCCTCCACGCTACGACCGACGCAGCGTCGCTGCGCGCCGTGTCGGGGACCACCAGCAGCTGCGTCAGCCGACCTGGCGCGCTGCGGCCCGGCCGGCAGCGCGGCCGGAGAAGATGCACCCACCGAGGAACGTGCCCTCCAGGGAGTTGTAGCCGTGCACCCCTCCGCCACCGAAGCCCGCGACCTCCCCGGCCGCGTACAGGCCCGGCAGCGGCTCGCCGTCGGTCTGCAGCACCTGCGCGTCGAGGTCCGTCTCGAGCCCGCCGAGCGACTTGCGGGTCAGGACGTGGAGCCGGACGGCGATCAACGGGCCCTTCCCGGGGTCGAGGATCTTGTGCGGGGTGGCGACGCGGATCAGCTTGTCCCCGCGGTAGGCGCGGGCCTGGCGCATCGCCGCGACCTGCAGGTCCTTGGTGAACGGGTTGTCCATCTCGCGGTCGCGGGCCAGCACCTGGCGGCGGATCTCCGCGACGTCCAGCGGTGCGTCGGGCGTCAGGGCGTTCATCCCGCGCACGAGCTCCTCGAGCGTGTCGGCGACGACGAAGTCCGACCCGTGCTCCTTGAACGCCTCCACCGGGCCCGTGGCGCCCTTGGCGAGGCGCTGGCGGAGCAGCTCGGGGACGCTGCGGTTGGTCAGGTCGGGATTCTGCTCCTGGCCCGACAGGGCGAACTCCTTCTCGATGATGGCCTGCGTCAGCACGAACCAGCTGTGGTCGTGCCCGCTCTCGCGCAGCAGCCGGAGGGTCCCGAGGGTGTCGAACCCCGGCAGGCCCGGCACAGGCAGGCGTCGGCCGGAGCCGTCGAACCACAGGGAGGACGGCCCGGGCAGGATGCGAATGCCGTGCATCGGCCAGATCGGGTCCCAGTTCTCGATGCCCTCCACGTAGTGCCACATGCGGTCGCGGTTGACGTGGCTGGCGCCCGCGGTCTCGGCGATGCCGAGCATGCGGCCGTCGACGTGGGCGGGCACGCCGGAGATCATGTGCGTCGGAGGGGTGCCGAGCCGGTCCGGCCACTGTGCGCGCACCAGGTCGTGGTTGCCCCCGATGCCTCCCGTCGTGACGACGACCGCCTGGGCCGTCGCCTCGAAGGAGCCCACCACGGTGCGCGACGTCTCGGCGGCCCGGGGAGCCTCGGTGGGCTCCAGGACGGACCCGCTGACGCCGGTGACCGTGCCGTCGGTGAGCACCAGCTCGTCGACCCGGTGCCGGAACGCGTACTGGACCAACCCGCGGGCGTGGGCCTCGCGCACCACCTTCTCGAAGGGTTCGACGATGCCGGGACCCGTTCCCCAGGTGATGTGGAAGCGGGGCACGGAGTTGCCGTGACCCGTGGCGAGACCACCGCCCCGCTCGGCCCAGCCCACCACCGGGAAGAACCGGTGGCCGCGGTCCGCCAGGTAGGCCTGCTTCTCCCCGGCGGCGAAGTGCACGTAGGCCTCGGCCCAGCGGCGCGGCCAGAGGTCCTCGTCGCGGTCGAACTGCGCACTGCCCTGCCAGTCCTGCAGGGCGAGGTCGACGGAGTCCTTGATGCCCATCCGGCGCTGTTGCGGGGAGTCGACGAGGAAGAGCCCGCCGAAGGACCAGTAGGCCTGCCCTCCCAGCCCCTGCTCACCCTCCTGGTCCAGGAGGAGGACGGAACGGCCGGCCTCCACGAGCTCGGTGGTGGCGACGAGGCCCGCAAGGCCCGCGCCGACGACGATGACGTCAGCCTTCATGCCCTGCATCCTGCCCCATGGCCGTCCCGGCTCTCCTCGCGTGGGGCCCGCCATCGGCGAGCCCCACGCGAGGGGGTGCTCAGGCGAGCGGCGCGACCGGCTGCCCCTGGAGGGTGCGGAAGGCGTAGGTGTACATCAGCAGCACCACCGGTGCGGCCACCAGGAGCCCGACGCCGCAGACCAGTGCGCCGGCGATGAGGATGGCGATCGACAGCAGGAACAGCAGGATCAGGTTGCCGAGGTTGTCGATCACGAACCGGACGCTCTGCTTGATCGCCTCGATCCCCTCCGAGCCACGATCCACGAAGAAGAACAACGAGAACGAGGCGAGGACACCGAAGATCAGGCCCGGCAGGTAGCACAGGAGCGAGCCGATGAAGACGCCCACGGTGAGCAGCACGGCCAGCACGAACAGCGGGCCGACGCGCTCGAAGGTGAAGACGTCACCGGTGGTGGGCTTGCGACCGTCGGCGATGCCGAGGGTGGCCCGGACCAGACCGGCCTGCAGGACGTAGACCACCAGGCTCGCGAGGGCCGAGGCCAGCAGCTGCAGGATCAACGTGGCGAAGAAGCCCCGTCCTCCGGAGATCTGGCCCGTGTCGCTCACCGCGAGCTCGCCCGAGCCGAAGATCGCGGCGATGACGAGGTTGGAGATGAGGGACAGCACGAGCGCGACGGCGGCGATCACGAGCACGCCGATCACCAGTGGCCCGGCGTTCTCCCTGAACTTGCCCCAGCCCCAGGTGAACGCGTCGCCCACGCTGAAGGCCGGTGCTGGGCCGCCGGGGCCGCCGGGACCGCCGGGACCGACCGGTCCGCCGGGACCGCCCGGCGGTGGTGGTGGCGGGGGGTCCTGTGGTCCACCGGGTCCACCCGGTGGTGGCGGCGGTGGGGGTGGGGTACCGGGATCGTTCGGGTTCCCGGGGGGCGGGTCCTGAGGGGTCATGGGTCTCCTCCGATGATGGGCTGCGCCCAACAACGTAGTGGTTGCACGACCCCCAGCGGGGGTTTTCGACCGACCGGCGAGATGCCGAGAGCGCTCAGGCCGTGAACGGCGGACGGTCGTCGAGACGCACCGAGGCCCGGCCGGCCCACCGCCACAGCCGCGCCGTCGCGTCCCGGTCCTCGTCGGTGACGAGGTTGCCCATGACGCGCAGCGCGATCGTCATGAGGGAGTGCGAGCGCATCCCCACCGGCCCGAGCCGGGGCAGCAGACCGGGGACGGTGATCAGGCCGGCCAGACGCCGTGCGATCGAGAACGCCTCGCCGTAGTGCGTCGTCAGCAGGCGCGGCCACGCCACGTCGAGCCGATCCTGGGTGTGCAGGAGCTCCGCGCCGACCCGGCCGGTCTCCAGGCCGTAGTCGATGCCCTCGCCGTTGAGCGGGTTGACGCACCCGGCGGCGTCGCCGACGAGGATCCAGTTCGGACCGGCGACGCCCGAGACGGCCCCGCCCATCGGCAGCAGGGCCGACGTCGGCAGCCGGAGCTCTGCGCCGAGGTCCCACTCGGCGCGCCGCAGCTCGGCGTAGTACTGCATGAGCGGGCGGATCTGCAGGTCGGCGGGTCGCTTGGAGGTGGCCAGGGCGCCGACGCCGAGATTCACCTCGCCATCGTTGAGCGGAAAGATCCAGCCGTAGCCGGGCAGCAGCTCGCCCCTGCCCTTTCCTGCCTGCCGCCCGGTGCCAGTGCCGGGCTCCCCGCGCAGCTCCAGGTGCGAGGAGATCCACGGGTCGTCGCTGCGACCGGACTTGACGTAGCTTCGACCGGCGACGCCGTACGCCGTCTCGCGGTGCCATTCCCGGCCCAGGATCCGGCCCAGCGGCGAGCGCACGCCGTCGGCCACGACGAGGCGGCGACAGGTCACGACGTGCTTGATCTTGCCGGGGGTCGCGCGGAACGTCACCGAGGTCACCCGGCCGTCGGACGACTGCTCGGCCGCGACGGCCTTGGCGCCCTCCAGCGGCACAGCTCCGGCGGCGAGGGCGACGTCACGGATGCGTGCGTCCAACACGGTGCGGGGGACGGCCGAGCCATGGTCCGGCAGGCTGCCGCCCGGCCAGGGGAGCAGGAGCTCCTGGCCGAAGCCGGCGGCCCGTAGACCGCGGTTCGTGCCGTGGCTGCGCACCCACTCGCCCAACCCCAGGAGATCCAGCTCGGCAATGGCGCGAGGCGTCAGGCCATCGCCGCAGGTCTTGTCGCGCGGGAACGTCGCGGCATCGGCCAGCACGACGTCCGAACCCATGCGGGCCGCCCACGCGGCGGCCGCCGCGCCCGCGGGACCGGCACCGACGACGAGGACGTCGGTGTCGGTCGGCAGGGTCACGCCGGCACCGCCGTCTGAAGGGCGCGAGGGTACGTCGGTGTCGGCGTGACATGCTGCTCGTTCGCGCCCCCGAGCACTTCGCTTCGCTTCGTGCAGGGTGGTACCCCCAGCTGGCGCTCGCTCATGTCTCGATTCTCCCACCGGCACCCTCGTGGGAGGATGGCGGTCATGAGTTCTCAGGCAACCTCACCAAAACCTGACGTCCGATTCGCCTCGACCGGGTCGTCGCCCTATGCCGTCCTCGTGGCGCTGTTCTGCGTGGTCGTGGTCGTCTCCAACGTCGTGGCGGCCAAGCCGATCGAGATCGGGTCGACCGCGCTGTCGATCGGGCCCATCCAGCTGTGGCCGCTCATCGTCGACGGTGGACTCGTCCTGTTCCCCCTGGCCTACGTCATCGGGGACGTCCTGTCAGAGGTCTACGGCTTCAAGGCCGCACGGCGAGCCGTGCTCACGGGGTTCGCCTGCGCCGTGCTGGCCGTGGCGACGTTCACCCTCGTCGGAGCCATCCCCGGGGCATCGTTCTACGAGAACCAGGCCGCCTACGACGCGGTGCTGGGCCCCGTGGCCCAGATCGTCGCGGCGAGCGTGGTCGGCTACGTCGCCGGTCAGCTCACCAACGCCTGGGTCCTGACGTGGATGAAGCGCCGCACCGCCGAGCGGGGGCTGGTGGGCCGTCTCCTCGCCTCCACCGGCGCCGGCGAGCTGGTCGACACCTTCCTGTTCTGCGCCATCGCCGCGACGGCCATCGGCATCACCACCGGCGGGCAGTTCCTCAACTACTTCGTCGTCGGGTTCGTCCTGAAGGTGGCCGTCGAGCTCGTCCTGCTCCCGGTGACGCTCACGGTCATCGCCCGTCTCAAGCACGCCGACCCGAGCTACTAGATCGCCAGCGTGAGTGGAGGGGCTCAGCCAGCTTGCAGCCTGCCCATGGTCTCGGTGCGCAGCTCGGCGAAGTTCCCGGCGTCGATGGCGTCGCGCATCGCGTCGACGAGACGGACGATGTAGCGCTCGTTGTGGATCGTGGTGAGCGTGGCCGCCAGGTACTCCTTGGTCTTGAACAGGTGGTGCAGGTACGCCCGCGTGTAGTGGCCGCAGGTGTAGCAGTCGCACCCGTCCTCGATCGGCTCGAACCGTCGCCGTGACGCCGCCACCAGCAGGTTCTCGCGGCCGTCGGCGGTGTAGACCCGCGAGGAACGCGCGACCCGGGACGGACCGACGCAGTCGAAGGTGTCGGCCCCGGCCTCGACCGCGGCGAACAGGTCGTCCGGCTCGCCGATGCCGAGCAGGTGACGTGGCTTGTCCTCGGGGAGCTCCTCGGTGACCCAGGCGACGATGGTGGCGAGGTTCTCCTTCTCGATCGCACCACCGATGCCGAACCCGTCGAAGGTGCGGCCCTCGACCTCCAGGTCGGCCAGGCCCCGGGCGGCTCGACGCCGCAGGTCCTCGTACTGCGCGCCCTGCACGACGCCGAACAGCGCCTGGTGCGGCATGCCAACCCGTTCATGCGACAACCGGTGGTGCTCGGCGAGGCACCGCACCGCCCACGCCTGCGTGCGCTCCACCGAGGCCTCCTGGTAGCCGCGGGTGTTCATGAGCGTCGTCAGCTCGTCGAAGGCGAAGATGATGTCCGCGCCGAGCCGGTGCTGGATGCCCATCGAGATCTCGGGGGTGAACCGGTGCGTCGACCCGTCGAGGTGACTCTTGAAGGTGACGCCGTCGTCGTCGACGTGCGCGAGGCGCTCCTTGCCCTCGGCGATGACGTCGTCGGACGTGACTCCCTTGGCGTCCATCGCGAGGGTCTTCTTGAACCCGGCCCCCAGGCTCATCACCTGAAAGCCCCCGGAGTCGGTGAAGGTCGGCCCGGGCCAGTTCATGAAGTGACCCAGGCCGCCGGCCTCCTCGATGATGTCCGAGCCGGGCTGCAGGTACAGGTGGTAGGCGTTGGCGAGCAGCGCCTGGGCGCCGAGCTCGGCCATCGTCTCGGGCAGGACCGCCTTGACGGTGGCCCGAGTGCCCACGGGCACGAACGCGGGGGTGCGGATCTCGCCGTGCGGGGTGGCGATCACGCCGGTACGACCCGCGCCGTCGGGGATCCGACTGCCGATGGTGAACCCTGGATTGTCGAGCACCGGCCTATCCAATCACCAGCGGCCGCACGGCCCACGCGAGCGGGGCGGCGCACGCCACGACGAACAGCAGGTTCCACAGCGGGGCCGGGAGATGGGTGAGCCTGGCGAGGACGTCGGCATCGCTGGTGCGCGTGCGGCTGCGGCGACGGTGCGACCAGAGGTCGAGCGTGGCGCGCACGGCGCCCACCAGCAACGTCCAGGCGAAACCCTCCGCCGCCAGCTCCTGGACCTCGGCCGGTGCCCGCCAGATGAGCGCGGCGGCGCCCGCCCCGGCGAGGAGCACCACGAGGACGCCGTACCAGTTGCGGATGAAGGCCAGCACGAATCCCACGACGACGAGCGCGAGCCACAGCGCCCAGGCGACGTGACCGGCACGGACCAGCAGCAGCACTCCCAGGCCCAGCACCGTCGGCGCGAGATAGCCGGCAGCGGCCGTCGCGATCATGCCCGGGCCCCGGGGGCGTCCGACCGACGTGGTGAGCCCGGAGGTGTCGCGGTGCAGCCGGATCCCGTTCAGACGTCGCCCGGTGCCCAGCGCCACGACGGCATGGCCGGCCTCGTGCACCAGGGTCACCAGGTGGCGCACCTGGCGCCAGGTGGTCGGGAGCAGCACGAGGCCGCTCCCGACCACGAGGGCCCAGACCTGGGTGCTCAGGGCTCGCTCAGTCCGTCGGGCCGTCGACGAGGTCGACGCGCGTGGAGTCGCGGCCCGAGGCGCCCATCGCGGCGGCCATGCGGTGCGCCACGGCCCCTTCGCGGTGCCGGCTCTGACGGTCCAACGTGAGGCCCAGGGCCGTGTGCGCCCAGCCGCTCGTGGGCTCGAGCTCGATGAGGCGCCGGAAGGCCTGCTCGGCGGGGGCGAGATGGGCCGCGGAGAAGTGCGAGCGTCCCAGCAGCTCCCAGGCGGAGGCGTTGTCCGGGTCGGCGTCGACCACCCGACGCGTCACGCGGGCCGCATCCCGGGGGAAACGGGACTCCAGCAGCTCCTCACCGAGCCGGAAGGCCTCGAAGGGCTCCATGGCGTGGATCTGGTCCTCGGTGTAGGTGGGGGTCATGTAGATCGTCATGGCGGGCCTCCTCCCGTGGATGTCCCGGTCCTTCCGGGTATCGGCTGCAACGCGGGGACGGGGGTGACCATTCCCTGCGTCAGCCGGGGGGTGTCGCGGTGGGGGCAGGGGTCCTGGTCGGTGCCGGGGTGGTGGGCTCGCTCGTCGGGCTCGGGGTCGCGGTGGGCTCGGGCTCCTCCTCCGGCTGCGTGGGGTCGGAGGGATCGGTGTCGGTGCCCTGGTCGTCCTGGCCGTCCGTGTCGGAGGACCCGCCCCCGTCGTCCTGCTGGTCCTGGTCCTGCGAGGACGAGCCGCCACCGGAGAACGGGCTGCTGATGCGGGGGGCGTCGGGGTCGGTGCCGAACGCGCGGCCGGAGACGGCCTCGTAGGCGCTCATCACGGCAAACGCGATCACGAGCGTCGCGAGGGTGGAGATGGCGATGCGCTTCCAGGGCAGCGTCTTCCAGCTGCGCTCGCCCTCCTCCTCGTCGTCGACCACCTCGGCGCCCGAGACGGGGGAGCCGGTGGCGTCCTCGACTGCCGCGAGCGCCTCCTGGGTCCCTCCGGGCTCGGCCTGGGTCTCGACCTTCGAGCCGTCGGAGGTCTGGACGATCAGGGTGCGCCCGCGGTCGAGCGTCCGGTTGAAGAACGCGGACGACGCGTTCAGCGCGAGGCTGCCGACCGCGGCCCCGATGATCGTGCCGGCCACACCCAGCGTCGACGCGATCCACGCCGAGGTCATGGCCGCGAGGGCACCAGCGGCAAGCTGGAACCCTGAGAGGTCTCCGAGGAATCGGCGGCGCGTGGACACGACGACCAGCCTAGATGCGCAGGCCAAGCCGACGAGGCGACCTCATCGCCGGGCTCTCGGCACGGCAGCACCGAAGTGTCCCCGGTCGTTGCCAGACTGATCGGCATGGATCTCGTCATCGTTCTGCTCGTCGGTCTGGTCGTCGGTCTCGCCCTCGGTGGGCTGGTCGGCTGGTCGACCGGTCGGGCGCGGGTCGCGCCGCCGGAGGTCGTGGGGGAGGACCCGGCCGTCGTCGAGGCTCGGCACGCCGCCGTCGTCGCGGAGCTCCGTCAGCAGGAGGCTGCCGCTCGCTCGGAGGTGGAGAACCGGCTCGCTGCCGCCCAGGCGTCGGTGGAGGGGCTGCGGCAGGCGCTGGAGGCGGCCCAGCAGCAGTACCGCGAGACGGTCCACTCCCACCAGCGCGAGGCCAAGGAGCGCGATGCCGCAGCCCAGGGCGAGAGCAAGGTGCTGCAACAGCTCGCTCCCGTCACCTCACAGCTGCGCACGATGCAGCAGAAGGTCGACGAGATCGAGAAGCAGCGCTCGCAGCAGCACGGGCACCTGACGGAGCAGATCAAGGCGTCGCAGGAGTCCGCCGAGAAGTCCCGCCTGGCCGCCGAGGCGCTGTCCTCCGCCCTGAAGAACAACGCCAAGCGCGGCGCCTACGGCGAGACCCAGCTGAAGTCGCTGGTGGAGTCGGCCGGCCTGCTCAACCGCATCGACTTCACGACGCAGGAGTCCATCACGGCGGACTCCGGTGCGCGCCGACCCGACATGGTCATCAAGCTCCCCGGCCGCAAGCAGATGGCGATCGACGCCAAGGTTCCCTACAGCGCGTTCATCGAGGCTCACGAGGCCGCCGCGGACGAGCACCGCAGCAAGCAGCTGCTCGTGCAGCACGCCAAGCAGGTCAAGAGCCACGTCGACGCACTGTCCGGCAAGGAGTACTGGACCGGCCTGGAGTCCAGCCCCGAGTTCACGATGGCCTTCATCCCCAGCGAGGCCATCCTCAGCGCGGCCCTTGACGCCGACCCCTCCCTGATGGAGTACGCCTTCGGCAAGGGCATCGTGCTGGCCACGCCGGTCAACCTGTGGGCCGTGCTCAAGACGGTGGCCTTCACCTGGAAGCAGGAGGACCTCGCCGAGAATGCGCAGGAGCTGGTCGACCTGGGCCGTGAGCTCTACAAGCGCCTCGGCACCCTGTCCGACCACGTCTCCAAGCTCGGCCGCTCGATCGAGGGCACCGTCCGCGACTACAACAAGTTCGTCGGCACGCTGGAGTCGCGGGTGCTGGTGACGGCCCGCAAGCTCGACGCCGTCGACGAGGCCAAGCTGCTGCAGCCGGTCGAGCCCGTCGAGGCCGACCCGCGCAGCCTGTCCAGCCTGGGTGTGGACCGACAGGTCGGCCCAGAGGTCGGCCCAGAGTTCGAGGTGTTCGAGGACCTCGAGCGTCCCGAGCTCGACCTCGCGGTCGAGGCCGAGATCGTCGACGACGAGCAGCGAGACGTCGGCTGAGCCGGTCCAGGACAGCACCCTAGGCAGGGCTCAGGACAACGCCCTTCGCTTCCCCACTCGCAGAGCTCGTGGGAAGTGCCCCGAGGCTCAGGACAACGCCTGCTCCAGGTCGGCCACCAGGTCGGCCGTGGTCTCGATGCCGACGCTGAGCCGGACGAGGTCCTCGGGCACCTCCAGCGCCGACCCGGCCGTCGACGCGTGGGTCATGGCGCCGGGATGCTCGATGAGGGACTCGATGCCCCCCAGGCTCTCGGCGAGGGTGAAGATCTCCGTGCGGTTGCACAGCTGCAGCGCCGCCTCACGCCCCCCGGCCAGCCGCACCGAGATCATCCCGCCGAAGCGCCTCATCTGGCCGGCTGCCACCTCGTGGCCGGGGTGCTCGGGAAGGCCCGGGTAGAGCACCGACGAGACGCCAGGGTGGCTGGTGAGCAGGTCCACCACCGCCTCGGCGTTCGTGCTGTGCTGCTCCATGCGGACCGCGAGCGTCTTGGCGCCCCGCAGCGTCAGGTAGGCGTCGAAGGGGCCGGGCACGGCGCCGGCACCGTTCTGCAGGAAGGCGAAGCCGGCGTCGAGCTCCTCGTCGTCGGTGACGAGTGCGCCGCCGACGACGTCGGAGTGCCCCCCGAGGTACTTGGTGGTGGAGTGCAGGACGACGTCAGCACCGAGCGCCAGGGGTTGCTGCAGGTAGGGCGAGGCGAACGTGTTGTCCACGACCAGGCGCGTGCCCGTCTCGCGCGTGATCTCGGCGAGCGCGGCGATGTCGCCGATGTTGAGCAGGGGATTGGTGGGAGTCTCGATCCAGACGACCTTGGTCTGCGGACCGATCGCGGCCCGGACCGCGTCGACGTCGTTGACGCTCACGGGCGTGTAGGTGACGCCCCACTGGGTGAACACCTTGTCGATCAGCCGGAACGTCCCGCCGTAGGCGTCGTCGGGGATGACGAGGTGGTCGCCGGGACGCAGCATCGAGCGCAGCGCGGCGTCGGTGGCGGCCATGCCGGAGGCGAAGGCCCGGCCGAACCGACCACCCTCGAGCGCGGCGAGGCACTCCTCGAGCGCGGTGCGCGTGGGGTTGCCGGTACGCGCGTACTCATAGCCCTCGCGCATGGCGCCGACGCCATCCTGCGCGAACGTCGAGGACGCGAAGATCGGCACGTTGACCGCGCCGGTGCGTGGGTCCGGCTCCTGCCCGGCGTGGATGGCTCGAGTGGCGAAGCCGTGTCCCGTGCCGTGGGCCCCCGTGGTGGGTTCGGTGCTCATGCGTGGACTCCCAAGAGATCGTGGCGGGTCAGGACGCCGAGGGGCTTGCCCTCGTCGATGACCATGATCGCGTCGGTGGAGGTGAGGGCCTCGAACGCCGTGGAGAGGTCCTCGTGCGACCCGACCAGCGGCAGGGCGGCCTCCATGTGCTCCGAGACCGGGTCGGTCAGCTGGGCCCGTCCCTCGAAGACGGAGCTGACCAGCATGCGCTCGGAGACGCTGCCGGCGACCTCCCCGATGACGACGGGCGGCTCGGGGCCGACCACGGGCATCTGGGAGACGTTGTACTCGCGCAGGATCTCGATGGCGTCGCGGACGGTCTCCGAGGGGTGGGTGTGCACCAGGGCCGGCAGGTTGCCGGCCTTGCGGCGCAGCAGCGTGCCGACGGTGGTCCGGTCGGTGCGCCCGTCCAGGGGTTCGCGCAGGAAGCCGTAGGAGGACAGCCAGTCGTCGTTGAAGATCTTGGTGAGGTAGCCGCGGCCGCCGTCGGGCAGCAGGACCACGACCACCGCGTCGGGGCCGGCCTTTTCCGCAACCCGGAGAGCGGCCACCACAGCCATGCCGCAGGAACCGCCGACCAGCAGGCCCTCCTCACGGGCGAGGCGCCGGGTCATCTCGAAGGAGTCGGCGTCGGAGACCGCGATGATCTCGTCGGGGACCTCCGGGTCGTAGGCGGAGGGCCAGAAGTCCTCGCCGACGCCCTCCACGAGGTAGGGGCGCCCGGTGCCGCCGGAGTACACCGATCCCTCGGGGTCGGCGCCGATGACCTGGACGCGTCCGTCGGACATCTCCTTGAGGTAGCGCCCCGCCCCGGTGATGGTGCCGCCCGTGCCGACGCCGGCCACGAAGTGGGTGATGCGTCCGTCGGTGTCGGCCCAGATCTCCGGACCGGTGGTCTCGTAGTGGCTCTGCGGTCCGGCGGGGTTGGAGTACTGGTCCGGCTTCCACGCGCCGTCGGTCTCGGCGACGAGCCGGTCCGAGACGCTGTAGTAGCTGTCGGGGTGCTCCGGCGGGACGGCGGTGGGGCACACGACGACCTCGGCACCGTAGGCCCGCAGGGTGTTCCGCTTGTCCTCACTGACCTTGTCCGGGCACACGAAGATGCACGAGTAACCGCGCTGCTGCGCCACGAGGGCGAGGCCGACACCGGTGTTGCCCGACGTCGGCTCGACGATGGTCCCGCCGGGGCGGATCGCTCCGGAGGCCTCGGCCGCGTCGACCATCCGCACGGCGATGCGGTCCTTGGCGCTCCCGCCCGGGTTGAGGTACTCCAGCTTGGCCGCCACCAGCGCGCCGGCCGGAACCACCTTGTTCAGTCGGACGAGCGGCGTACCACCCACGAGGTCGACCACGTGCTCAGCAATGCGCATGTCTGCATCCTCCCACTCGCGCGATGCACCGTGCCCGGCCCCCGCTCAGGGCCCGGTGAGGACCGGAGCTGCCTGGCGGACGCGCAGGCTGGTCGGGGTCCCGGTGGCGGTGAGGGTCTCGCCGAGGTCGGTCCATGTGCCGTCGCCGATGCGGTACCGGACGGTGTAGGTGGTGTCTACGCGCGGCCTGACCACGTCGGCGGCGCGCTGGTAGGTGTGGGTGACGTCCTTGGACGGGTAGGGGCGGCCCGGCCGGGACGTGGTCCTGCTGGTGCCGTCGCCGTGGTGCCAGGTGAAGCTGGTGGCGGTGGCCCGCACGTCGATGGTGTTGCCCAGGAGGTCCACGCTGCGGTCCACGGCGCCCGGCTGGGTGTGGAAGATGGTGGGGACGTTGACGAGCGTCTGCTCGCCGGGCTGGACCGTCAGGTCCAAGCTCGGCATCTCGATCTCCCGAATGGCGGTCAGGATCTCTCCCTCGGTCGGCGCTCGAGGTGCCCTGCCCTCGCCCTCCAGAACGTCAGGCACCTCAGGGCAGTCCACGCGACCGGTGGAGTAGATCGTGCATACCTCGATTATGTTCTTCGGACGTCCCTGGGCATCCCGAACGGTTGAGGACTCCGCGCCGGACTTCCCAGGAGGCGGCATCGTCGGTCGGGTGACTTTCAACCCTTCGAGCACCACTCGCTCACCGCGTGCTCCAACTTCCGTTTCGGTGTCGCCGTCGGTGGCGGGGGCGATATGGCCAAGCATGAACAAGAGGACTGCTGTTCCGAACATCAATCCTCCTCGATGAGTGCGATCTCGCCGAGAATCCATCCGCTCTCAGCTCTCTCGATCTCGAAGGTCAGGTCGACAGTGTTTGCGGGCGTCTCTTTGACCTCCGAGTCGTCGCGCTGCTGCTCTTGACCCTTGGCAGCATTCACATTCGCCTCAACGAAGGATTCGCCGGTGGCGGAGTAGTCCACGGTCGTTTCGGAGATGGTTCGTTCGCCCCCGCGCAAGGCCCCTCCCGCCTCGTAGATCTGCTCGTACAGATCTATGTATCTGCGACAGCCCTGGCATTCGTCCGCCGAGATGTTCTCTAGTAGATCCGTGTCACCTGTGAGAGCTGAGTGGTTCGAAGCCTTGAGCCAGAAGTCGACGAAAGCGGTGGCGCCCTCGGGCGAGTCTTCCGCCACTTGAGATGAAGGCATCGGCGGAGCTGACGTCGGCGAGGCACTCGCCGAGGGGGTGGGGTCCGGCTCGCGGACGTCGGGCTCGCCGGTGCAGGCGGCCAGCAGGAGCAGGCCGGCGATGAGAGCGGCGATGGTGCGCATCCAGATCCCCCGATCCAATGATGCGCACGAAGATAGCCCAGTCGCGTCGAGGGCGTCGACCCCTCACCCGCGCCTGTGGACGAACGACCGATCGCACGGACGGGTCCACGCACCGCCACGTCCCGGGCGCATCCGATGGACGGACGCACCCGGGACGTCAGGCGTCGAGGACGGGCGAGGTCAGACGACCGCGCCGGATCCGCCACCCGGGGGGCCGGCGTCGCGGCCGTCGTCGATCGTGGCGTACCGGTCGACGACCTTCCCGGGCTTCTCCGGATTGTGCGGCCACCGCTCCTCCAGCAGGATCGCCAACGCCGATGCGGTGAAGATCGTCGACAGGATGCCGATCGACAGGCCCAGCAGCAGGGCGATCGCGAAGTCCGTCAGCGAGTCGCCGCCGAGGAACGCCAACGCCGCCAGGATGAACATCGCGCCGAGACCGGTGTTGATGGTTCGCGGGATGGTCTGCAGGATCGCGTTGTTGACCACCTCGCGCAACGGCTTCTCGCTGCGTTCGGCCGTGTGTTCTCGGATGCGGTCGAAGATGACGATCGTGTCGTTGACGGCCAGGCCGATGACCGACAGGACCGCGGCGAGGAACACTCCGTCGATGGGCTTGCCCCACCAGGCGAAGATGCCCACCACCGTGAGCACCACCGACGCCATCGACAGCTGCGCCGACAACGCATAGGTCCACCGGAACCGCCACGCCAGGTAGACCATCTGCGCAGCGATCGCGATCGCGAAGGCGATGATCGCGTTGTTGCGCAGCTCCTCGCCCAGGCTGGGGCCGATGAGCTCGTCACGCTCCTTGGTCGCGTCGCCGCCGATCGACGCGACGGCCTCCTCGACCTGGACGGCCTCTTCGTTGGTGATGTTGTCGAGGCGGACGGAGATGTTCTCGCTCTCGCCGTCACCGGAGGAGCGTTGGACGACGGCCTGCGAGAAGCCTGCGTCGCTGACCGCCTCGCGGGCGTCCTCGGGGTCGACGGTCTGCGCCGTGGAGAACTCCAGGATGCGGCCGCCGGTGAACTCCACGCCCAGGTCCAGCCCACGCAGCAGGATGCCGCCGATGGACACCACGGCCACGACGAGGGTGACGGCCACCCACGTGCCGCTGCGCTTCATCAGGTCCAGGCCGCTGCTGTCCAGCCAGGTGCGCACCCTGCCGACCTTGGCCATGCCGGTCATGCCGGGCCGCTTGCGCACGAAGGAACGCTTGACCGCCCACTCGGTGAGCACCCTGGCGACCACGAGTGCGGAGAACATCGATGCCAGCACGCCGATGGACAGCGTGACGCCGAAGCCCCGGACGGGCCCGGAGGCGAGGAAGAACAACAGCGCAGCAGCGACCAGGGTCGTGACGTTGGAGTCGATGATCGCCGACCAGGCCTTGTTGAAGCCGGTCGTGAGGGCAGGGGCGAGTCCCTCCCGTTCTCGTTCGGCGTACTCCTCCCTGGCTCTCTCGAACACGAGCACGTTGGCGTCGATCGCCAGCCCGATGGCCAGCACGAAGCCCGCCAGGCCCGGCAAGGTCAGGGTCGCCCCCAGCCAGACCAGGAGCCCGTAGGAGATGATCGCGTAGGTGCCGAGAGCGATCGTGGCGAGGAAGCCGAGCATGCGGTAGATGAAGACGATGAAGATGCCGGTGAGGGCGATACCGATGATGCCGGCCTCGATCGAGGCGTCGATCGCGGCGTCGCCGAGCGTCGCGCCGACGGTCCGCTGCTCGATGATGTCGACCGGCACCGGCAGGGCGCCGCCCTTGATGAGGACGGCGAGGTCGTCGGCGGTCTCCTGGGTGTAGTCGCCGCTGATGCTGGTGGCGTTGCCGCCGCCGGAGGCGCACAGCTCCGGCACGACGCCGGGGGAGGAGATCACCTCGGAGTCGAGCACGATGGCGATCCGGTTGCCGGCGTCCTGGTTCTCGCAGGCGCTCGCGACCAGCCCGCCCCATCCTTCGCGGCCCGCGCCGTTGAAGTCGACGTTGACGACCCACTGGCCGATGCTGTCCTGCGGCTGGGCGGCGACGGCATCGCTGACGCCGTTCCCGTCGAGGGCCTGGTCGGCGAGCAGGAGCGGTTCTCCCTGCTCGTCCGGGAGGATCTGCTGTCCCTCCTCCTCGGGCTCCTGACCCTCGGTGGCGACCCCCAGGACCTCGTGGAAGGTGAGCTGGGCGGTCTTGCCGATCGCCTCGGCCGCCTCGCGAGGGTCCTGGACGCCCGGCAGCTCGACGATGATGCGGTTCTCACCGGAGCGTGCGAGCGTCGGCTCGGCGACACCGAGGGCGTCCACGCGGCCGCGCAGCACCTCCAGGGCCCGGTCGGTCGCCTCGGCGTCGGCCTCGACACGCTCGGTGGACTGGGTCTCCAGGACGATCTGGGTGCCGCCGCTCAGGTCGAGACCGAGCTTGGCGGGCTGGAAGTACGCGAAGGCGAGGGCCGAGGCCAGCACCACGAAGGCGGCAATGGCACGCCACAGGGGAGCACGGTTGGTCATGGGACTTCTCTCGGGACGGCGGCGGGGCGTGGGGACGGTGGCGACGGCTCAAGCCGTCGGCGGAGCCCTTCCCGTGGGGCGCTGCGGTGCCGTCGATGCGACGTCGTCGAGCTCGGGGACGTCCAGCCGCACCCGAGTGGGCGCGGGTGATCCGGCGGCCGCCGGGGCCTGGCCGCCCAGCTCCTGCGCCACGGCGTCGTCGTCCGACGCCGTGCTGAGGTCGGCCGGTCCGGCCAGGGCGGGCCCGGATCCGGCCGCTACCGAGCCGACCCGCACGGGAGCGGCGTGGCTGGACGCCGCTCCCACGACCACCACGAACAACGCCACCAGCGACGCCGCGACGGCGGCGGCAAGGCGGGGGCGTGTGCGGTCCTGAGGCATCGCCTGAGTGTAGGCGACGCCGCGCGGGTGGAGGGTTGGGCGTCCGGGCTCCCGGTCCTACGGTGACGAGGGCGCCCGGCCCCTCGATCACCCTCTGCCCGACGGGAGGAGAGGTCCTAGCCTGTTGTCATGACTCTCTCGCAGCGCTCCCTGGGTCCCAGCGGCATCGAGGTGCCGGTCGTCGGCATCGGGTGCAACGCCTTCGGCAGTCGCGTGGACGCTGACGGGACGCGCGCCGTGGTGGACGCCGCGATCGACGCCGGCGTCACGTTCTTCGACACGGCCGACGTCTACGGCCTCGGCGAGAGCGAGACGCTGCTCGGCCGGGCGCTGGTCGGCCGGCGTGACGAGGTCGTGATCGCGACGAAGTTCGGGATGGACATGCAGGGCCGTTCCGGCGAGGACGACGGGCGTCGCGGGTCGGCGGCCTACGTCCGTGCGGCCGTCGAGGCGAGTCTGCGACGCCTGGGCACGGACCACATCGACCTCTACCAGCTGCACACGCCGGACCCGCTCACCGACCTGGACGAGACCCTGGGCGCGCTGGCTCTCCTCGTGGAGGAGGGTCTCGTGCGTGCCATCGGGTGCTCCAACCTCCAGGCCTGGCAGGTCGTCGACGCGCACTGGCGGGCGACGTCGGCTGGGCTTCCTGCTTTCGTGACGGCCCAGAACGAGTACTCGCTCTACAACCGGACGGCCGAGGTGGAGCTGGCCCCCGCGTGCGCCGACCTCGGCGTGGGGATCCTGCCCTACTTCCCGCTGGCCTACGGGCTGCTCACGGGCAAGTACCGCCGAGGGGAGCCGGCGCCGGTCGGCTCTCGGTTGGAGCAGCAGTCCGGACGCCTGGAGTCCGCCGACTGGGGGCGCATCGATGCCCTGCAGGCGTTCGCCGACGAGCGCGACATCACGCTCCTGCAGCTCGCGATGGGCGGACTGGTCGCCCAGCGCGCGGTGTGCAGCGTCATCGCAGGCATCAGCCGGCCCGAGCAGGTCCGCTCCAACGCCGAGGCAGCCGCCTGGGTGCCCTCCGAGGACGACCTGGCGGCACTCGCCGAGATCGGCCGACCGACGCAGTCCTACACGACCTTCGCGCCCGGCTGAGGCTCGGTTCCGGCCCGAGGTTGATGCGCCGGGCTGGGAAAGCGCCTCACGGCGCGTGGCCGCTCGTAGCGGCTATTTTTGGGACCCGGGGCTTGCCTCAGCCCGGCGCACTGACCAGCGTAATGGGTCGTCGGGACCACACAAGGCAGGCCCGGGAACATCCTCGGACGCCCCCGCAGGAGCACTGGCGGGAGCGCCGGCCGAGACGTCAGTGCAGCGCTGCCGCGCGCTCCAGCACGGCGGCGTGACGCAGCTGCTGGGCCATGTCCACGAGCCGGGCGGCGCTGCGGGCATCGCCCTCGCTCTGGCCGCGGCCGACCCCGACGATGTGGGCGAATGCCGCGGCACGATCCAGAGCGACGTCGAAGTCGGAGCCGATGATGCCTCGCACCACGGTGTCCACGAGCTCGGCCACCTCCTGCGGACCGGGCGGCTCCACGACCCCGGCGAGGACCTCGTGGACGGGTGCGTAGGCGCGGCCGGTGGCGTACTCGCGAGCCGCGAGCTCGGGCTGGCGGTGCACCCACTCCCGCAGCACGTAGAGCCGCCAGAGCGAGCCCGCCAGCGTGTCGGCGGCGGCGTGCGACCACAGGTCCGCGATGACGCCCAGCCCTTCTGCATCGGCCAGGTGCAGGACCCGCGTCACCAGACCCTCGTCCTCGCCGTCGTGCGGGCCGCGCACCAGCAGGTGGGCGATGCGGTGGCCTGCGGCGGCCGCCTCCGCGGGGTCGGCGTCCTCGGCCATGGCCTCGAACAGTCCGGGTCCGGGCATGGACGGTCGGCGATACTCGCTCATCGCTGACGCGCCTCCCCGTGCATGGCACCACGGTAGACCCGGACCGGTCAGCGGCGAGCGCCGCGCGACCGGTGAGTCAGTCCTGCAACGCCTCGGCCAACGGGGTGGCCACGAGGTCCACCTGCCACTGGCGGGCCCCACCGTCGAGCAGCGCGTCGCCGACGGGCCCCACCGTCACCACGGACGGCGGCTCCCATGCGAGGGCACGGACGAGGGACGGCGTGATGAGGTTCTCGGCCGGGAGGTCGTGCTCCTCGGACAGTCGGGTGACCACCTCGCGAGCCCGGGTGAGTCGGGCTGCCGCCTCTGGGTGGCGCTCGGCCCAGGCGCGCGGCGGGGGCGGCCCGTCGCCTCGGGGCGAGGCCGTCGGCAGGTCCGCGTCGGGCATCGCGAGACCGGCCTCGACGGCGTCCAGCCAGCTCTGCAGGTAGCGCCGTGGGCCGCGGCCACGCATCGCCGACAGCTGTCGCAGTGTCGACGCGTCCCGGGGGACCTCCTTGGCGATCTCGACGAGCGCGGCGTCCGGCAGGATGCGACCGGGAGTGGTGTCCTTGGCCTCGGCGATGCCGTCGCGTGCCTCCCACAACGACTTCACCAGCGCGAGCATGCGTCGCCCTCGCGCACGGTGCAGGCCGGAGGTGCGGCGCCACGGCTCCTCACGTGGCGGCGCTCCGGTGAAGGAGAGCAGGGCCTCGAAGTCCTGCCGCGCCCATTCCAGCTTGCCGGTGCGCTCGAGGTCGGCCTCCACGAGGTCGCGCAGCTCGGTGAGCACCTCGACGTCCAGTGCGGCGTACTCCAGCCACGGCCGGGGCAGGGGACGGGTCGACCAGTCGGCTGCGGAGTGTTCCTTGGCCAGGCTCATGCCCAGGTAGTGCTCGACCAGAGTGGCCAGTCCGACCCGCGGCAGGTTCAGCAGCCGGCCGGCGAGCTCGGTGTCGAAGAGCTTGGCGGGGCGCAGCCCGATCTCGGCCAGGCAGGGCAGGTCCTGCGTGGCCGCGTGCAGGATCCACTCCGCGTCGCCGATCGCGTCGCCGAGGTCGCGCAGGTCGTCGAAGGCGATCGGATCGATGAGCCCGGTGCCGGCGTGCTCGCGACGGACCTGCACCAGGTAGGCGCGCTGGGAGTACCGGTAGCCGGAGGCCCGCTCGGCGTCCAGGGCGACAGGTCCGGTGCCGACGGTCACCTGGGCGCAGTAGGCGGCATACGCGTCGGTGTCGTCGATGACGTCGCCGAGCGGCTCCCGCAGGGCCAGCCGCGGCAGCGGGACCTCGGGGGACTCGGTCTCGGACCGGGTCAACGCCCACCCCGCCTGCGCTGCAGGGGGACGACTCCCGGCGTGAGTGGGGGCAGGCCGGCGATGGCGCACAGCAGGTCCGACCACGCGCTGACGTGCTCGCCCATCGTCGAGGTCGGGGTCCAGGAGGCTCGGACCTCGATCTGGGCCGTCGAGCCGTCGTCGGCCATCTCGCCGAAGCCCTCCGTGGTGACCACGGTGGCGCTCCCGCTGGCGGCCGTGCGCTCGGCGTCGTGCGCATCGAGGGCGTCGGTGAGCCAGCTCCAGCCCACCGACGGCAGGGCGGGGTCGGCGGCCATCTCCGGCTCGACGTCCGCCCGTGCGAAGGTCACGCAGCGGAAGGTGCCGTTCCACGCGTCGTTGCCCGCCGGGTCGTGCAGGAGGATGAAGCGGCCGGTGGCGATCTCGTCGCCGTGCACCACCACGTCGCCGCTGAGGGCGTGGGCGTGCGGGGCGATGCGCTGCGGAGCCGGCATGGCGTCCACGACGACCTCCGGACGCAGCACCGCGGCCTTCAGCTGCTCGACGGCGGACTCGAAGGCTGCTGGAGTGTGATCGATCTCGCGGTGGACTCCCACCCCGCGATGGTAGGCGCTGTGACGGCGGTCGGTCAGGCCGACACTCCGACCGGCCCGACCTCACCCCTGACAGAATTGGGACGTGAACCTCCCGACGCCCGAGACGACCGCCCGGCCGCGCCCCACGACGGACAGCGACTTCCTGCGTGCGTGCCGAGGGGAGCCGACGACTCGCACCCCCGTGTGGTTCATGCGCCAGGCCGGACGGTCCCTTCCGGAGTACCTCGCGCTCCGTGAGGGCGTGCCGATGCTGGAGTCCTGCTTCCGCCCGGAGATGGTCGTCGAGATCACGATGCAGCCGGTGCGTCGCCATGGTGTCGACGCCGCCATCTTCTTCTCCGACATCGTCGTGCCGCTCAAGGCGATCGGTGTCGACCTGGACATCGTGCCGGGCACCGGTCCCGTCGTCGCCGAGCCCATTCGCCGCCGCGAGCAGCTGCACCAGCTGCGTGAGATCGAACCCGACGACGTCGCAGGCATCCTCGAGGCCGTCCATGGCCTGGTCGGCGAGCTGGGGGCAACGCCGCTGATCGGTTTCGCAGGTGCCCCGTTCACCCTCGCCTCCTACCTCGTGGAGGGCGGGCCCTCGCGCGACCACCGGCTCACCAAGCAGCTGATGCACTCCGACCCCGAGCTGTGGCACGACCTGCTCGGCCGGCTGGCTTCGATCGCCGGGGCGTTCCTGCGGATGCAGGTGCAGGCGGGGGCGTCGGCGGTGCAGCTGTTCGACTCGTGGGCGGGAACCCTCTCGCTGGCGGACTACACCGAGTTCGTGGCCCCGCACTCGCGGGCCGTGCTCGAGAGCGTGGCCGACCTCGGAGTCCCCCGGATCCACTTCGGCGTCGGCACCGGGGAGCTGCTCGGGGCGATGGGGGAAGTCGGAGCGGACGTCGTGGGCGTCGACTGGCGGGTCCCGCTCGACGAGGCCGTCCAGCGCATCGGCCCGGAGCGGTCCGTGCAGGGCAACCTCGACCCGACGACGCTGTTCGCCCCCACCGAGGTGGTGCACGCACAGGCCGCCCGCATCATCGAGCAGGGCCGCGGCGCCCGCGGTCACGTCTTCAACCTGGGCCACGGGGTGCTCCCCGAGACCGACCCGGATGCCCTCACCCGGCTCGTGGAGTTCGTCCACGGTCACGAGCGGCACTGATGCGCGTCGCCGTGGTCGGTGCCGGCATGGCCGGCCTGTCCGCAGCGCTGGACCTCGTCGAGGCAGGGGCCGAGGTCGTCGTGCTCGAGGGTGCCGACCGCATCGGCGGCAAGCTGCTCCTCGGGGAGGTCGGTGGTCTGAGCGTCGACCTCGGGGCCGAGGCGATGCTGGCGCGGCGTCCGGAGGCGCTGGACCTCATCGAGCGCATCGGCCTGGGTAATCGCCTCACCCAGCCCGAGACGATCTCCGCCGCAGTCTGGACCCGCGGGGCGATCCGTCCGCTGCCGCCGACCGTCATGGGCGTGCCGGCAGACCTCGATGCCCTGGAGCGGTCCGGGATCATCCCCGAGCGACCACAGGGGCGGTCCGTGGAGGCGCCGGAGGAGGACGTGAGTGTCACCGACTTCCTTGCGCCACGGGTCGGGCAGGAGGTCGTCGACCGGCTGGTCGAGCCGCTGCTCGGTGGTGTGTACGCGGGTCACGCCACCCGGTTGTCGCTGCAGGCCGCGGCTCCCCAGATCGCCGCCCTGGGGGCCGACCCGCTCGCCGCGGCGGGCCGCTCGAGCGATGCCCCCACGCGCACAGGGCCCGTCTTCGCCGGCCTCGTCGGGGGAGTGGGGCAGCTGCCGCAGGCGGTCGTCGATGCCGGGGACCTGGACGTCCGCACGGGATCCACGGTGAGGGCGGTGACGCGTGCCGGGGATGCGTGGGAGGTCCACCACGGTCCGACCACCGACGTGCGCACGGAGGCTGTGGACGCCGTCGTGCTGGCGACCCCGGCCCCGGCGACGGCGCGGCTGCTGGGCGATGTGGCTCCCGCCGCGGCGTTCGCGCTGGCCGGCGTCGAGTACGCGTCGATGGCCGTGGTGACCCTCGTTCTCGATGGCCCTGTCGGCGCTGACGGCTCCGGGTTTCTCGTGCCACCCGTGGACGGCACTGCCATCAAGGGTGCGACGTTCAGCTCGGCCAAGTGGCGCTGGCTCGCCGAGCGGGCCGGGGCGCACAGCGTCGTGCGGGCGTCGATCGGCCGGGCGGGGGAGAGCACCGCGCTGCTCGCCACCGACGAGGACGTCACCGCGCTGGCCGTCGCAGACCTCACCGCCGCGCTCGGCGGGTTGCCCGACGTCGTCGGTTCCCACGTGCAGCGGTGGGGTGGAGCGCTCCCGCAGTACGAGGTGGGCCACGGTGCCCTGGTGCAGACCGTCGAGCGGTCGGTGGCCGAGGTGGCCGGGCTCGAGGTGTGCGGAGCCGCCTACCGCGGCATCGGCATCCCGGCCGTCATCGCGTCGGGGCGCTCGGCTGCGGAGCGGCTGCTCGCCGGTCAGGACCCGAGGGGACAATGAGGTCATGAGCATTCCGAACCAGGGCAAGCTGGCCAAGGAGATCAACGAGACCATCCGCTACACCCTGTGGTCGGTCTTCCGCCTCGATCGTGTGCTCGGCGACGCCGACCGTGCCGCGGAGGCGGCCGAGGTGGAGCAGCTCGTCGCCACCCTCGCGGCCCAGGACGTCGTGGTGCGCGGCCTGTACGACGTCAGCGGCATGCGTGCCGATGCCGACCTGATGGTCTGGTGGCACGCCGAGACGGCCGACGCCCTGCAGTCGGCCTACAACGCCTTCCGCCGCACGGCCCTCGGCTCGCGGATGGCGCCGGTGTGGTCACAGATGGCGCTGCACCGTCCCGCGGAGTTCAACCGCTCCCACGTCCCGGCTTTCATGGCTGATGAGACCGTGCGTGACTGGGTGTGTGTCTACCCGTTCGTCCGCTCCTACGAGTGGTACCTGTTGCCCGAGGACGAGCGTCGCGACATGCTCAAGGAGCACGGCATGCAGGCACGTCCCTACCCGGACGTGCGGGCCAACACCGTGGCGTCGTTCGCCCTGGGCGACTACGAGTGGATGCTGGCCTTCGAGGCCGACGAGCTGCACCGCATCGTCGACCTGATGCGCGACCTGCGCGCCAGTCGGGCCCGTCGCCACGTCCGCGAGGAGATCCCGTTCTACACGGGACGACGCCACGCGGTGGCCGACCTCGTCGAGCTCTGGCCCTGACCGACCCGCTCCTGCCCAAGATTCGTGAGCCCCTGCACTCGATTCGGCGCGAATGACCGGATGTGTGTGCAGGCGTTCACGAATCTCGGGGGTGTGGTCAGTCGGGGACCTGCGTCAGGCTGATGCCATTGATGCAGTAGCGCTGGTCGGTGGGGGTGTCGAACCCCTCGCCCTCGAAGACGTGCCCCAGGTGTGAGCCGCAGCTGGCGCAACGCACCTCCGTGCGGACGCTGAACATCGAGCGGTCCTGGATGTACTCCACCCGGTCCTCGGCCAGCGGTGCGTAGAACGCGGGCCAGCCGCAGTGCGCGTCGAACTTGGTCTCGCTGCGAAAGAGCTCGGCACCGCAGGCGCGGCAGGCGTAGGCAGCGACCGTCTGGTCGGTCTCGATGGGGCTGCTGAACGGTCGCTCCGTGCCGGCCTCGCGCAGGACGTGATACTCCTGCGCGCTGAGCTCGGAACGCCACTCGTCGTCACTCTTGTGCACCTCGTGGGCGGTGCCGGAAGTCTCGTGAGCCATGCTCTGAGTCTACGTCGGAAGGCCAGCGCCGCAGATGTTCATCTGGCCGTGGTCGCGCGTTCAGGGCGGTGTGGGACAACGGGAGGGTGCGTCCCGTCAGCAAGTACCTCCTGGTCGCTTCCGGTGGCGTCCTCACCTCCGCTGCCGTCGCGGGGCTGACCACCCGCACGATCCTGCGGCGCCAGGCCGCCAGGGCGCGGTCGGTCATCGGACAGCCGCTCGGGCACCGGGCACCGGACGCCGACCGGAGCTATCGCAAGAAGATGGGCGACCGGATCGAGCTGCTGCTCGTCGGCGACTCCATCGCTGCCGGGCTGGGCGCCGACGATGCCAGGGGGACCCTCGGCGCCCGGCTCGCGCGACGGCTGGCCAAGCGGACCGAGCGCGCGGTCCGCCTGCGCACCGTCGCGGAGGTGGGGGCGGAGAGCAGCATGCTGGGTGCCCAGCTCGACGCACTGCCCGATGACTACCGTCCCGACGTGGCGGTCGTCGTCGTGGGCGGCAACGACGTCACCCATCGGGTCCCGGTGGGGGAGTCGGTCAAGCACCTGGAGGACTGCATCGAGCGGCTGCGTGAGCGCGGCGCCGAGGTCGTCGTGGGCACGTGCCCGGACCTCGGTGCGCTGCGGGCGGTGCCACAACCGCTGCGTGCGCTGGGGTCGCGGGCCTCGCGGCAGCTGGGGCTCGCCCAGCGGGCCGCCGCCCTGGACCGGGGTGCCTACGCGGTCTCCCTCGCCGACGTCGTCGGGCCCTTCTTCATCACCAACCCCGACGAGATGTTCAGTCTGGACCGCTTCCACCCGAGCGCGCTGGGCTACAAGCGGACGGCGGCCGCGATGCTGCCCTCTCTCCTGGCCGCCCTGGGCGAGCGCGACGAGGTGCCCTTCGGCCATCACGCCCCCGGCGCGTCCGCCTGACCGGCGGGCCGGGTCAGCGGTCGCGGAGCCAGCGGGTGAGCAGGACGCCGTCCTCGACGACGGCGTGGGCCAGGCGCATGTCGTGCTGCACCGTCGCGTCGTGCCGAGTGATGCCGGGCCCGCCGGTGGTGAGGACGGGGGCGGTGGTCAGGCACACCTCGTCGATGAGGTCGCCGGCCACCAGCTCGCCGTGCAGACCGGGACCACCCTCGCAGAGCACGCGGAGCAGGCCGCGCGAGGCGAGGTCGGCCATGACAGCCGGCCAGTCGATGTCGTCGCGCCCGTGCTGCAGCACCTCCACCCCGGCGGACTCCAGGCGCGTCACGTCGGTGGGCTCGGCGGACCGGGTGGTGATGACGAGAACGCCCGCCGTGCACAGTCGCTCCGGCACGTCGAGGCTGCGCGTCACGACGGCAAGGGTCGGGACCCGCGCGTGGGGGAGGGTGGCGTCGAGGTTGGCAGGATCGACCGGGCCGTAGCCCTCCGCTCGTGCGGTGCCCGCCCCCACCAGGACGACGTCCGCGAGCGAGCGCATGATCGTGAACGCCCGCAGGTCCGCCGCGCCGCCCAGTGAGCCGGACACCCCGGTCTCGTCGGTGACGGAGCCGTCGATCGTCGTGACGAAGTTGCTCCGTACCCATGCGCGGTCCGACGGCGGGTAGGCGTACAGGCTGGCGTCCACGTCTCGACCCTAGGCGAGGCCCGGGGGCGCGGTGGGGCGACCGAGCGGTCGGCCCCACCGCGCCCGCAGGTCAGGCGAAGGTGAGGTCCAGCGGGACGAGGTCGACCGCACCGACGGCGTACCGGGCCAGGACGACCTCGGCGATCTCGTCGGCCGCGCCGAGCGGCTCGGCCACGGCGACCGCCCCGGCCTCGTAGGCCAGCTCCGTGACCCGGTCGGGCAAGAAGCCCGGCGCGAGCATCAGGACGCCCACCGCGATGTGACGACGGCCGTCGGCGCGATGCGTCCGGACCGCCTCGCCCGCCGCCGGCGGTGCGCTGGAGGCGAACGCTGCGATGGTGGGCAGCTTGTGGTGGGCGCCCCAGGCGCGAGCTGCCCGGGCGATGAGCGCGTTCGCGACGGGGTCCGACGACCCTGCTCCGGCGAGCACGAGCGCGTCGAGCTCGCGGACGCGATGATCACTCAGCGACTCACGCAGCCGACGGTCGAGCACGTGGAAGAACGCGTTCTCGATCCCGAGGATGCGCGTGCCGATGATGCCGACGCCCTCGTGACGCTCTCGAGCGGCCTCGATGGCCTTCGGGACGTCAACCTGGGCGTGGTAGGCGTTGGTCAGCAGCAGCGGGACGACGACGATCTCGCCGTGCCCCTCGGCCACGAGGCGGTCCACGACGTCGTCGAGGCTCGGCTCGTTGAGGTCGAGGAAGGCAGGCTCCACGCGGAGGTCAGGACGCAGGCACGCGACCCTCTCCGTCAGGGCAGTGATGGTGGCGGCAGAGCGGGGGTCGCGGCTGCCGTGCGCCAGGGCGATGAGTGCTGGTGCGGTCATGGTGCTGTCCTCCTTCCGGAGGGAGTCGTGCCGGGGGTGTCGGCGTTGGGGTTGAGCAGTCCGAGGAAGCCGAGCTTGAAGGCCCGCATGCAGCTGCGGCACTCCCACTGGCCGTGGGTCTCGCCGTGCGGTCGCAGGTCCTCGTCCCCACAGAAGGGGCAGTGGAACGGAGTCGCCCTCATCGCAGAACCTCCTCGTCGGCGCGGGCGACCCAGCGAGCGAAGGGCTCGTCGTCCTCGCGCTGCTCCAGGAAGGTGCGCGAGAGCTTCTCGATGTAGTCGGGCAGCTGGTCGCCGGTGACCTTGTGTCCTCGAAGCTTGCGGCCGAAGCCCGCGTCGAGTCCGAGCGCACCCCCCAGGTGCACCTGGAAGCCCTCGACCTGCTCGCCGTTCTCGTCCATGACGAGCTGGCCCTTGAGCCCGATGTCGGCAGTCTGGATCCGAGCGCAGGAGTTGGGGCAGCCGTTGACGTTCACGGTGATGGGCGTGTCCAGCTCCGGCACGCGCTCCTCGAGCTCGGCCACCAGCTCACGGGCACGGTCCTTGGTGTTGACGATCGCGAGCTTGCAGTACTCGATGCCCGTGCAGGCCATCGTGTGCTGGCGCCAGGCGGAGGGACGAGCGTGCAGACCCAACGCCGCCATCGACTCGATGAGCGTCTCGACGCGATCGTCGTCGACGTCCAGGACGATCAGCTTCTGCATCGGCGTGAAGGCGACCCGGCCGGAGCCGCTGGCCTCGACGACGTCGGCGACGCTGCTCAGCAGCGACCCGGAGATCCGGCCGACGGTGGTCGCGAACCCGACGTAGCTGCGGCCGTCGACCTGGCGGTGGACACCCACGTGGTCGACCGGCGTGTCGGGAACCGGTGGCGCGTCGAGGTCGATGAGCTCCCGATCGAGGTACTCCCCCTGCAGCACGTCGCGGAACGTCTCGATGCCCCAGTCGGCCACGAGGAACTTCAGCCGCGCGCGGGAGCGCAGGCGCCGATAGCCGTAGTCCCGGAAGATGCTGACGATGCCTTCCCAGACCTCGGGCACCTCGTCGATCGGCACCCAGGCGCCGAGCCGCTGCGCGAGCATCGGGTTGGTGGAGAGTCCACCACCGACCCAGACGTCGAAGCCGGGGCCGTGCTCGGGGTGGACGGCGCCGACGAAGGCGACGTCGTTGATCTGCGGCACCACGTCGTGGCCGGGGTGCCCGCTGATCGCCGTCTTGAACTTGCGGGGGAGGTTGGAGAACGCACGGTCACCGATGTAGCGGCTCTCGATCGCGTCGATCGCCGGCTGGCCGTCGATGACCTCGTCGGTGGAGACCCCGGCGACGGGGCTGCCCATGATGACGCGGGGGCAGTCGCCGCAGGCCTCTTGCGTCGACAGGCCGACGGCCTCCAGCCGGTCCCAGATCGTGGGCACGTCGCGGACGTCGATCCAGTGGTACTGCACGTTCTGACGATCGGTGACGTCCGCGCTGTCGCGACCGTAGTCGGTCGAGATCGAGGCGACGGTGCGCAGCTGCTCGAGCGTGAGCTGTCCGCCGTCGATGCGCACCCGCATCATGAAGTGGCGGGCGTCGAGCTCCTCGGGTTCCAGCGTCGCAGTCTTGCCGCCGTCGATGCCGGCCTTGCGCTGCGTGTACAGGCCCCACCAGCGAAAACGCCCGCGCAAGTCGCCGGGGTCGATGCTGTCGAAGCCGCCGTGCGCGTAGATGTTCTCGATCCGTGCGCGCACGTTGAGCGGGTTGTCGTCCTTCTTGGACTGCTCGTTGGCGTTGAGGGGCTCTCGATAACCCAGGGCCCACTGGCCCTCGCCGCGGCGGCGGCGCGCGGGGCGGCTGGGGGTGGTGGTCTCGGTCGTGTCGGTCGTCATGGCAAGTCGCTTCCTGCAGCAGGGAATGGTCCACACAGGGACCGGGCCGGGGCTGGGTCAGCGACAGAGCATGGTGCGCGAACGACCGAGGTCGACGTGGAGACGCTCCACGAGCCAGGTGTTCTGCGCGGTCAACATGCGGACAGTCTGTCCACGGTCAGGGACGACGGACAAGCGGGATTCCACATGCTGGGACACGTGTCCAAATGGCAAGACAGGTGGGTGAGCGGGGAGCCGCCAGGCCGCGCAAAACCAGGAGGGACGTGTGGTGCGCGTCACGCAGCAGCTGGAGTGACGGCGGCGACCAGGTAGACGCCCCCGGCGGCCCCGGCGAGCACACCGGCAGCGGCGACGCCGGCAGTCGCCCATCCCAGGAGACCGGCCGTGGCCAGCCCCAGCACCATCGCCGGGGCGATCGCCGCGACGAGTGCCACGTTCAGCACGGCACCGGCGAGCAGCGCGGGGGCGATCCACCAGGACGGGTGCTCCCCGCCGTCGATGGCGAGCGTGGCCCAGGCGGTGACGACGCCGACCAGCAGGGCCGCAGCCGCGATGGCGACCAGACCGGGCGTGTCCCACACGAGCGTCGCGGTGCCATCGGCGCGGCCCAGCGCCAGCAGCAGTCCACCGGCCGCGACGGAGCCGACGACCTGTGCGGCAGCCAGCGGCAGGAGCGTGCCGAAGGCGCTGCGTCCGGTGAGGCACAGCCCGAGGGCCGAGGCCGTGCTGGCCAGCGGCAGCCCCGAGGCCTCCTCGGTCCCGTGCAGGGAGGCGAACCACACCAGCAGCGCCGCGGTGACGGCAACGGCGACGACGGCGAGCGTCGCGTCCCCGGCCCGCAGCGCCAGGCCGGCGGCGAGCGTGCCGACCAGGTGCAGTACGGCTGATGTGACGAGGGCGCGCATCGGAACTCCTGCGTTGATGGGGCTGGTGCGGCAAGGGTAGTGGGACGCAGGCGACACCGCGGCCGTGCTCGACGTCCCGGCGGCTGGTTCGCGCAGCACCTACCGTGGCCCCATGGCTGACTCCGTGCTCTCGAGGTCGGCCGCCGTCGATCTCCTGGCGCGGGTCGCCGCCACCACGTTCCGGCGCTGCTTCCACAACCGGGTGACCGGGCTGGCGGCAGAAGCGGCGTTCTTCGCCATCTTGTCCTTGCCGCCGCTGGTGTTCGGGCTCGCCGGCACGATCGGCTTCGTCGCCCGGCGCTACGACGTCGCGCAGGTCGACGTGTTCCAGGACCGGGTGCTCGCCCTGGCCTCACAGGCACTCACCGAGGACACGGTCGACGAAGTCATCGCCCCGACGCTGGAGGAGGTCCTGTCCTCCGGGCGCATCGACGTCGTCTCGATCGGCTTCGTGCTGGCGCTGTGGTCCGGCTCGCGCGCCCTCAACGTCTTCCTGGACACCATCACCATCATGTACGGGCTGGGTGGTGAGCGGGGGATCGTCAAGACCCGGGCGCTGTCCTTCGCGCTGTACGTGGTGGCCCTGCTGATCGGGATCGTCCTCGTGCCGCTCGTGATCGCCGGGCCCGAGGTGGCGGCGCAGCTCGCCCCGGCCGAGCTGGCGGTCCTGGAGCCGTTGTACTGGCCGACCGTGCTGGTCGTCTCGGTCGGCTTCCTCACGACGCTGTACCACCTCGCCGTCCCGGTCCGGACGACGTGGCGGTCGGACCTGCCGGGCGCCGCGTTCACGATGCTGTTGTGGGTGCTCGGCAGCTACCTCGTGCGCTGGGCCCTAGGATTCTCGACCGGTGGGACGTCGATCTACGGGCCGCTCGCCGCCCCGATCGCGATCCTGCTGTGGTTGTACGTCCTGTCGATCGCGGTGCTGATCGGGGCGGCGCTGAACGCCGCCATCGACACCGAGCGGCACCCCCGCCGCGTGACGCCGAGCACGGCCGAGGGCTGAGCCGGATGCAGGATCGATAGGATCCGGTCATGAGCGCCCGCACCAAGCTGACGGCCGTCGTCGTGCTGCTGCTCGGCATCGGCGCACTGTTGTTCGGTCTTCGATCATGCAGTGCCGACGAGAGTGGCGACCCCGAGCCGTCCCCGTCGGCCTCCGCATCGCCGAGCGAGTCCCTGGCCCCCGTGGAGATGACGACAGGGGTCATCGAGGAGAACATCAAGGAGCGGCTGGACGCGAACGCCGGCCAGCCCACGAGGATCGAGTGCCCAGAGCGCGTCCAGCAGAAGATCGGCACCACCTTCGACTGCGAGGTCTTCTTCGCCGACCAGCCCGACACGGAGGCCGTCTCGACAGCCAAGGTCGAGATCAACGGACCCGACGGCGCGTTCACCTGGAACGCCGAACCCAACAGCTAGGACCGTGCCGATGCCCAAGAGCCGAATCGCAGCGATCGCCGTCGTCGTGGTGCTGGTGGCCGCGGCGGGCGTGCTCGGACTCCGCTCGTGGGTGGGCATCGAGGAGGGGGAGAGCCTCACCGGTGACGACGCCCTTCCCGCCCTGACGCCGACCGAGACCCCTTCTCCCGACGCGACGCCCGAGCCCAGCGCATCGCCGAGCCCGAGCGCGTCCCCGACCCCCACTCCCTCGGAGTCCGACGACGAGTCCGACGAGACGGCAGGGGCCGTCTCGCCGTCCGGCATCGCCTCGGACATTCAGTCCCGGCTGAACCGCTCGGGTCCGGCGACGTCGGTGCGGTGCCCGCAGGCGGTCTCGCCGGAGGTCGGCACGTCGTTCAGCTGCTCCGTGGCCTTCGCCGAGGCTCCCGGACAGACGGTGGCCGACGCGACGGTCGACATCGTCGGCTCGGGCCTGCGCTACGTCTGGCGCTCGGCGCCTCGCTGAGGATGCTGCGTCGTGACGTGGGCACGGCTCACCCCGGGCACGCGTCGAGCATCTGCTCCAGCGCCGCGACCTCGCTGACGTCGGCGGCCAGCTCCCAGCGGTGCTTCACGCTGATCCAACGGGCGGCGTAACGGCACTGGTACCCCTGGCGCGGGCGCCATGCCGCCGGGTCGTCGGAGCCCTTGGAGGCGTTGGTCGGGCCGTCGACGGCGAGGAGCCCGTCGAGGTCGTTCGCGAAGCGGACTCGACGCTCGTCGCGCCATCGATGGGCACCGGACTGCCATGCCTCGGCCAGCGGGACCACGTGGTCGATCTGCAGGGCCTGTGCCTGCGTGGGCGCCTTGAGGTCGTCGAAGGTCAGCTCGGTGCCCGTGTACGGGTCGACCCAGGTGCCCGCGAGCACGTCGTGCGGGCACGAACCCTGTGGGCGGGCGACCGTGGAGTCCGGGACGGCGTCGCGCAGCAGGACGTCGTCACGCTGGTTGCACCCGTTGTCGTCGATGTCCGCCCACGCCGGTCCGAACGCGTCCCGGGAGTAGCGGGGCACGCCTGCGGGCCGCCGCTCGAGCACGGCGAGCTCGGGCAACCGGCGCCGGGCGTCGTCGGCGGAGAGAGTGGAGGCGGGTCGGGTCGTCGCCGAGGTGAAGGGCCCGTCCGGCTCATCGGTGTCCCCGCCACCGACGAGCCCGTACCCGGCCAGGAGGGCTGCGACCACCGCGAGCAGGACGAGGGGGCGGCGGCTCACGTCCGAAGACTCCCACGAGCCGGCGACACCGGGGCCGGGGACCGGGGCGCGGTGCGGATGCGTTCCTGGCTGACGCGGCTAGGTTGAACCCACGGTCCACCACCGAACGGTCGTGGGCCAGGTCTCGAGGTCGCCCGGTCACGCACCGGGCGGCCTCCGGCACGTCGGGGGAGCGTCGAGACGGCCGTTCGGTGCCCGGGGTCGCCCATCGGCCCGTGGAGAACGTGCGAACCCCCGGAATCCTGAGGGATTCCGGGGGTTCTGGGGTGGGCGATACTGGGTTTGAACCAGTGACCTCTTCCGTGTCAGGGAAGCGCGCTACCGCTGCGCCAATCGCCCGTGGGTGGTGCTCTTCAGTTGTGCAGTTCGAGGTGGGTACGGGATTTGAACCCGTGTAAACGGATTTGCAGTCCGTTGCCTCGCCTCTCGGCCAACCCACCGTTGGATGGGCGTGGAGACCCGCTCCGAGCGGACAACGAGATTCGAACTCGCGACCCTCACCTTGGCAAGGTGATGCTCTACCACTGAGCTATGTCCGCAGCGCGACCGTTTCCGGCGCGGGAAGAAACATTAGCCGATGCCCCACGGCTGACCAAACGGGGGTCGGGGCGCTGGAGCCGTAGGCTGGACGCATGAAGGCGTGGCTGAACGGACGAGTGCTGCAATCATCGGACGAACCTGCTCTCGGGGTGCTGGACCACGGCCTGGTGGTGGGGGACGGGGTCTTCGAGACGATCGCAGTCGAGGACGACGAACCGTTCGCGCTGACCCGTCACCTGGATCGGCTCGTGCGCTCGGCCGAGGGACTGGGTATCGGCGCCCCCGACGTCGGCCTGATCCGCGAGGGCATCACGGCGACGATGCAGGGACAGGACCTGGTGTTCGGTCGGATCCGGATCACCGTGACGTCCGGGTCGGGTCCGCTGGGCTCCCCGCGCGGCCCCGGACCCCTGACGCACGTCGTGGCCACCGAGCCGTGCGAGCGGCCCCCGGCGACCGCCTCGATCATCACGGTGCCGTGGCCCCGCAACGAGCGGGGCGCCCTGGCCGGGCTCAAGACGACGTCGTACGCCGAGAACGCCAAGATGATCGAGGCCGCCAAGGTGGCCGGCGCGAGCGAGGCGGTCATGCCCAACACCGTGGGCGACCTGTGCGAGGGGACCGGCTCCAACATCATGTACGTCCTGGGGGAGCAGCTCATCACGCCCACGCTGGCCTCCGGATGCCTCGCCGGGATCACCCGGGCCCTGGGTCTGGAGTGGCTCTCGTCGGAGCTGGAGGTCGTGGAGCGCGACGCCCCGATCTCGGTTCTGCAGGAGGCCGATGAGGTGGTGCTTGTGGGCACGACCCGCAACATCCAGGCCATCGGGCGGGTCGATGATCGCGAGCTCGCGGCGCCCGGCCCGATCACGCGCCGGGCCCAGGAGATCTGGGGCCGGCGCCAGGCAGAGACCTCCGACCCGTAGCGGAGCTCGTGCGGCCGGTCGGCGAGGCTCCGGCTGCTAGGTTGGGCACGAGCCGACACCTTGTCGGCGATTCAGGGAGACCTCGCGTCGACCGCCCGGCCCTCTGGCCCCTCGCGACAACCTGTCGCCTCCTCTGAGTGAGTTCGAGGAGAGTCATGTCCGTGCAGCAAACCCGTCGTGCCCCCAACGCCACCAGTAGTCAGGGCGGCGACGTCCGTCCTCCTGTCGGTGGCTCGGCGATCATCTACTGCGAGGGCCAGTTCGGTGAGCAGGACGGCAAGACGGCCAACGGGCTGGTGCGGCACTCCGAGCGATACCAGATCCTGAGCGTCATCGACAGCACGCATGCCGGAGCCGACGCAGGGATGCTGCTGGACGGCGTCGCCAATGGCATCCCCGTGCTCGCGGACCTGCCCGAGGCGATCGCCCATGCCGGCCACGTTCCCGACCACCTCATCTGTGGGGTCGCGCCCGCCGACGGTCTGTTGTCGCCCGCGCAGCGCGTCGTGCTGCTGGATGGCATCTCGCGCCGGATGCACATCGTCAACGGGCTGCACGAGTTCCTCAACGAGGACCCTGAGTTCGTCGCCGCCAGCGTCCTGGCCGGCGTCTCGATCACCGACATCCGGCGCCCCAAGCCCAAGAAGGACCTGCACCTGTTCTCCGGGCGCATCACCGACGTCACCTGCCCGCGCATCGCCATCCTGGGGACCGACGGTGCCATCGGCAAGCGCACGACGGCGACGCTCCTGGTGCAGGCGCTGAACGCCGCGGGGATCCACGCCGTCATGGTGGGCACCGGTCAGACCACGCTCATCCAGGGCGGCAAGTACGGTGTCGCGCTGGACGCGCTCGTGCCGCAGTTCTGCTCCGGCGAGGTCGAGAACCAGGTGGTCGCCGCCTTCGAGGGGGAGGACCCCGACGTCATCATCGTGGAGGGGCAAGGGGCGCTCAGCCACCCGGCCTACCTCACGTCCGCCCACATCCTGCGCGGAAGCCGGCCGGCCGGTGTCATCGTCCAGCACGCGCCCCGACGCGAGGTGCTCGGCGACTTCCCGATGGTGGCGATGCCGACGGTCGCGAGCGAGGTGCGGCTGGTCGAGGCCTTCGCGGACACCAAGGTCATCGGGATCACGGTCAACCACGAGCAGATGACCACCGACGACGAGATCGGCGACGCCATCGACGACCTCGAGCTGGAGCTGGGGCTGCCCGCCACGGACCCGCTCACCCGCCCGCTGGACCGCCTGGTCGAGATGGTGCTGCTGGCCTTCCCCGAGCTGGAGACGGCCCGCGTCCCGAGCCCACGGTGAGCGCACCGCGGCTGGAGATCGACCTGGCCGCGATCTGTGCCAACACGCGCACCCTCGTCGACCTCTTGGCGCCGCGCGGCATCCGGGTGACCGGCGTGTCCAAGGCAGCTGTCGGAGGGAGCGGTGTGGCCGCGGCGATGCTGCGCGGCGGCGTCAGCGGACTGGGTGACTCCCGGGTCGAGAACGTCGAGCGGCTTCGCGCCGGCGGCCTCGATGCCTCCGTCACGCTGATCCGCTCCCCGATGCCCAGCCAGGCCGAGCGGGTCGTGCGGGCGGCGGACATCAGCCTCAACACCGAGCCCACGGTCCTGGCCGCCCTCTCCAACGCCGCAGTCGGCGCCGGTCTGACGCACGGTGTCGTCCTGATGGTCGAGCTGGGTGACCTGCGTGAGGGGATCGCCGTGGAGGACGTCGCGGACGTCGTGGGCATCGTCGAGGACCTGCCCGGGCTCACGCTGCTGGGGCTCGGGACCAACCTCGCCTGCCAGAACGGCGTCGTGCCGGACCAGCGGACGATGGATGCGCTGTCCCGCCTCGTCGAGCATGCGGAGCGGGCCTGCGGCCGACGTCTGCCCGTCGTCTCGGGCGGCAACTCGGCGAACCTTGAGTGGGCACTCTCCACGAGCGACGTGGCACGCATCGACGACCTGCGACTGGGGGAGTCGATCCTGCTGGGCACCGAGCCGCTGCACCGCCGACCGATCGACGGCCTGAGCACCGAGGTCTTCGCGCTCGTCGGTGAGGTGATCGAGCTGCGGACGAAGCCCTCCCGACCGTGGGGCGACGTGGCCCAGTCCGCCTTCGGTACCCGTCCGGCGCAGCGCCCGGCGGGACTGACGCGCCAGGCCATCGTCGCTCTGGGTCGTCAGGACGTCGACCCTGACGGACTCGTCCCGCCGTCGGGCATCACCGTGCTGGGGGCCAGCAGCGACCACCTCGTCCTGGACGTCGGCGATCACGAGCTCACGGTCGGTGACGAGCTCCCCTTCGGCCTGGACTACAGCGCCCTCGTGCGCGCCATGACCTCGCCGTTCGTCGAGCAGAGGGAGCGTGGCGGCGTCGTCGAGCCCGTCGGCCGGCCGACCCTGCCCGCGGCGGGCTAGGACACGATGACGATGGCACCGGACGAGGCCCGCACGCGGGCGGAGAGCATCCTGGCGCGCCAGCCCGTCATCGACGGGCACAACGACCTGCCGTGGGCCGCACGGGTGACCGCCGACGTCGAGCTCGACCTCATCGACACCGCCGACCGGACGCACACCGACGTCCGACGACTGCGGGCCGGGAGGGTGGGCGCACAGTTCTGGTCCGTCTTCGTGCCACCAGAGCTCGACATGGACGGGGCGGTCGTCGCGACCCTGGAGCAGATCGACTTCGTCCACCAGATGGTGGACGCCCACCCGGACGACTTCGCCCTGGCCGTGGATGCCGACGGCATCGCGGCGGCGCAGTCCTCGGGCCGGATCGCCTGCCTGATCGGGGCGGAGGGCGGCCACTCCATCGGCTGCTCCCTGGGGGCACTGAGGTCCCTGCACCAGCTGGGCGTGCGCTACTTGACGCTCACGCACAACAAGAACGTGCCGTGGGCGGACTCCGCGACGGACACGGCGGCTGCCGGCGGCCTGACCGGCTTCGGTCGCGAGGTGGTCCGTGAGATGAACCGACTGGGGATGCTGGTGGACCTGTCGCACGTCTCGACGGCCACGATGCGCGACGCCCTCGACGAGAGCGTCGCGCCGGTGATCTTCAGCCACTCCTCGTGCCGGGAGCTGGTGGACCACCCGCGCAACGTGCCCGACGACGTCCTGGCCAGGCTGCGGGCCAACCGCGGCCTGTGCATGGTCAGCTTCGTGTCCGACTTCGTCTCGGCGGAGTGCCGGGACTGGAGGGCCAGGCGCGACGCGTTCCTCATCGGTCGCGCGTCACCGGGTGACCGGGAGGCCGTCCGGGCGCTGACGGCCGAGCTCGTCCGCGTGGACCCCCGGCCGCGAGCGAGGCTGGAGCAGGTCGCCGACCACGTCGACCACGCCCGCGAGATGGTCGGCATCGACGGTGTCGGCATCGGTGGGGACTACGACGGCACCGACGACTTCCCCGAGGGCCTGCCGGACGTGTCCGGGTACCCCGTGCTCTTCGCCGAGCTGGTCCGACGCGGCTGGAGCGACACCGACTGCGAGCGGCTGGCCGGTGGCAACGTCCTGAGGGTGCTCGACGAGGCGAAGGCCGTCAGCCGGGAGGTGGCGGCCACCCGGGCGGCGTCGCGGGTGCGGATCGACCCTTGAGCCGCGCACGCGGTTGTCACGCCCCGTGCCCCGTGCGTTATCGTTCTCAACGCACACGAGGGCGATTGGCGCAGTGGTAGCGCGCTTCGTTCACACCGAAGAGGTCACTGGTTCGAACCCAGTATCGCCCACCAGTGCAGTACGGCCCCTGACCTGCGGACACGCGGTCAGGGGCCGCGCTCAGTTCGCTGCTCAGTAGGCCTACGTTGGTGCCATGGCCCACCTCTACCTGCTGCGCCCGCGTGGCCCACTGATGTGGGTCGACGTCGGTGACGGAGTCCAGGACCTCGCCCGTCGGGCGGGAGCGGACCTCGCCGGCCTCGACTGGGAGACCTCGACGGACCGGGTGGACGAGAGCACGATTCGCCTGGCCCTTCGGCACGGTGAACCGTGCAGCACCGGGCTCGTCGTGGATGGATCGATCCTTCGATCGACGAGTCGGGGCGCCGGCGGCCCGACGCTCGCCACGGGGAGCGACGAGATGGCCGACCGGGGCGGCCTGCTCGGCCGGCTGCTTCCCGGTCGGGCTGCGCGGCGGCACGACGAGGTGCCCCGCGCTCGCGTGCCGGAGCACGCAGGCGGGACGGGAGAGCTGCTCACGCAGCCGCCGAACCCGGTCTGCGTGGAGCACTGGACAGCACTCGGCGGAAGGCCGCCCGACCCTGTGTGACGGGCCGTAAGGAGCCCCCACGACCGCCCTCGCCAGAACTGTCGACGTCGCTCAGTGCGCGTCGCCGACGAGCTTGAGCCCGACGACGCAGCCCACGAGGCCGAGGACGAGCGCGATCTTGACGACGGACACGGTCTCCTCGCCCGTCGTCATCGCCCAGACGACGGTCAGGGACGCGCCGATGCCCACCCAGACGGCGTAGGCGGTTCCAGTGGGGATCTCACGCATCGCCCAGGCGAGACCTCCCATGCTGAGCACGAGTGCGACGGTGAACACCACGCTGGGGACGAGCCTGCTGAAGCCCTCCGAGCGACCGAGTGCGGTGGCCCAGACGGCCTCCAGCACTCCTGAGACGACCAGGACGATCCATGCCATGACGAGCCTCCTTGAGGCCCGTCTTGTCGCTGTCCGGGTACGGGCCGGCCTCGTCCGGCGGCACGGTGCGTGCCGACAGCGAGCCTACCGGTCCGCGACCGGCTCAGCTGGAGTCGGCCGTGCCGAGGGTGGCGGGCAGGCGCACCCACTCCTCGCCGTCCTGGCGCTCGATGCGCAGCTGGCGACTGTCGTCGGCCTGCGACGCGCCCTCGAAGGGGTGGGCCGAGCGCCACGCGACGGCGGCCTGGTCGTGCTCGTGCGTGGCGGTCTGGACGACGTCGCCGGACTCGGTGATCAATCGGTACTCGGGCATGGCACCAAGACTGCTCCGGGTCGAGCGCTCGTGCATCCCGAGTCAGGGCCGTCCGAACCGCAGGTGAAAGCGTCGGACGTGAAGGGTCAGCAGGGGTCGTCGGTCGCCCAGCCATGCGAGCGGCCCCTCGAAGCGCCATCGTCCGCGGGCCAGCGCCGTCGTGACCCGACCCGTGACCGGGGTGACGAGGCTTCGGGCGTCCCGCTGCTGCGCGATGCGAAAGCCCAGCGGGAACCGACCCGGCAGGCGGCGCACCCGGTCCAGGATCACCGAGGCGATGCCCTCGCCGGTCATGGCGGTGCCAGGGTCACCGGAGAACACGGCCAGGTCCTTCGGGATCGCCCAGAGGTCCCGCCCGCCGTCACGCGACGCGGGACTGTCGACCCAGATCTGCGGGATGTGGACCCGCAGCCGCAGACCGCGACGCACGAGAACCGTGGCCATGACCTCGCCGTAGCGAAGAGGACTCGGCTCGCGGTAGCGGAAGAACGCCACGGTCACGACGGCGCGCCCGGCCACCGTCACCACGGTGGTGCCGGGAGGTGGAGCGGCCGGGACGTCGGCGACGGGCACGAGGAAGAGTGCGGCGGTGGCGTCGCCGTGCAGGTCCCAGGGCTCGGGCGGGTAGGTCAGGCCCATGCGAAGTCTTCCGGGTCGAGCTGTTCGACGCGTCGGGCGAACGGTCGGGTCGCGCCCGGCCAGTTGGACGTGATGCGTCCCGAGGGGTGTCGGTACCAGCTCTCGCAGTGTCCCCACACGGAGTGCTCGAGGCGTTCCTGGACCTGGGCGTCGTAGCGCGCCTCGACCTCCGGCCGGACGTCGACCCGGCTCCACCCACCGACCTGCATGCGGTCGACCACCTGACGCATGTGGGCCGCCTGCGCCTCCAGCATGTAGATGATCGACCCGCCGCCGAGGTTGGTGTTCGGACCGTAGGAGACGAACAGGTTGGGGAAGCCGGGGACGTAGATGCCCAGATGGGCGTGGGCTCCGTCGGTCCACCGGGCCGCCAGCTTCTCGCCACCGACGCCGGTGACGTCGATGGAGGAGAGGAAGTCCTGCGCGTCGAACCCGGTGCCGTAGACGATGACGTCGGCCTCGTGCACCGTGCCGTCCGCGGTCTGGACGCCCTCGGGCACGATGCGCCGCACCGCGTCGTCGGTGAGGTGGACGTGCTCGCGGGTCACCGTGGGGTAGAAGTCGTTGGAGAAGAGGATGCGCTTGCAGCCCACGGGGTAGTCCGGCGTCAGCCGTTCGCGCAGCTTGGGGTCGCGGACCTGCCTGCGCAGGTGCCATCGGGCGACGGCGGCATTGATCCTGCCCACCCGGGAGCCGTCGTCCAGGCCGCGGGAGAACTGCTCGCCGAAGAGCCACCAGAGGGCGCGCTCGACCTCGATGCCGCGCTGGTACCAGCGCGGCAAGGGCCCGTCGGGCTTGGGCAGGATGTAGTTGGCCGAGCGCTGGAACAGGGTGAGCTCGGCGGCCTCGTCCGCCAGGTGCGGGACGTACTGGATGGCGCTCGCACCGATGCCGATGGCCGCGACCCGACGCCCCTCCAGGGGCACGTCGTGGTCCCAGCGGGCGGAGTGGAAGGCTTCGCCGGCGAAGTCGTCGATGCCCTCGATGGCCGGCAGGCGGGGCCGGGAGAGCTGGCCCACCGCACTGACCAGCACGTCGACGGACTCCGAGCCCCCGTCGGCGAAGCCGACCTCCCAGGTCTGGGACGGCTCGTCCCACCGCGCCGCGACGACCTCGGTGCCGAACCTGATGCGCCGTGCCACGTCGTGCTCCTCGGCCACCCGGTGCAGGTAGCTGTGGATCTCCGGCTGCTTGGCGTACCGCCGCGACCAGGACCGGTTGACCGCGAAGGAGAAGGAGTAGAGAGGGGAGGGGACGTCACACCCCGCTCCGGGGTAGGTGTTGTCGCGCCAGACGCCGCCGAGGGACTCCGAGCGCTCCCAGAGACGGACGTCGTCGTGGCCGGCCTCGATCAGCTCCACCGCCGTCCCGATGGCGCCGAAGCCGGAGCCGATGATGCCGATCGAGGTCATGTCTTCTCCTGGGTGACGATCACGAGGACGGTGTCGGTGATGAGCGTCGAGGCCTCGTCGCGGGTCAGCGTGTCCCGGGTGAGCCACTCCCTGCAGACGGCCTTGACGAGCGCGGCGACGGGTCGCAGGCGCGCTCGCAGCCGGGGGTCGTCGGCCAGGCCCAGCGCGTCCAGGGTGAGGCGGGCCGCGTGGTCGTCGGCCTCGTCCACCACCTGCTGCAGGTCGGACTGGCCGTGCAGGTTCGCCGCTCCTGACGCGTTGACCCACGCCTGGCCGTAGGTCTCGGCAGCGTCGAGGATCCATTCCACGGTGCGGCGGGCCCGTTCGGCGAGAGGAAGGCCGTCCAGGGCCGGCAGGTCGTCCGCCGGCATCCGGATCGACGAGCGCATGACCTCCAGGAACAGGTCGCGCTTGGAGCCGAAGTAGTGGTTGATGAGGCTGCGGGTCACCCCGGCGGCCGCTGCGAGCTCAGCAGTGGAGACCTCGTCGTAGGGTCTGCTGAGGTAGAGGGGGCGCACCGCCTCGATGATCTGCTGGCGGCGCGACGCGGGTGCGAGGCGTGCGCCGACGCCGGTGGACTGGGTCACGCCGCCAGTCTCGCCCCACTGTTGTCAAAGTGTCAATAGCGGCGTAGCCTCCTGTCCATGACAGAGCTGGACTACGACGTGGTGGTGGTGGGATCCGGCTTCGGCGGCAGCGTGACGGCGCTGCGCCTGACCGAGAAGGGCTATCGCGTCGGCGTGCTCGAGGCAGGCCGGCGCTTCGCCGACGACGAGCTCCCCAAGACGTCCTGGGACCTGCGCCGATACCTGTGGGCACCGTGGGCACGGTGCTTCGGCATCATGCGGATCACCCTGCTCAAGGACGTCCTGGTCACCAGCGGGGTGGGCGTCGGGGGCGGCTCGCTGGTCTATGCCAACACGCTCTACGAGCCGCTCGAGGGCTTCTACGCCGACCCGCACTGGTCGCACATCACCGACTGGCGCGACGAGCTCGCACCGTTCTACTCCCAGGCGCGCAAGATGCTCGGGGTCACCACCTACCCCGGTCGGACCACGGCCGACAACCTCGTGCAGGCCCTCGCGAACGACTACGGCGTCGGGGACACCTTCCACCCCGCCGACGTCGGAGTGCTCTTCGGTGAGCGGCCCGGGGTCGAGGTGGAGGATCCGTTCTTCGGCGGCGCCGGCCCGACCCGCTCCACGTGCACGAACTGCGGTGCCTGCATGACGGGGTGTCGGCACAACGCCAAGAACACGCTGGTCAAGAACTACCTGTACCTCGCCGAGCAGGCCGGGGCCCGGGTGCACCCGCTGACCACGGTCCACGACGTCCGCCCCTTGCCCGGCGGCGGCTACGAGGTCCGGGCCCGTCGCACCGGGAACCCGCTCCGACGCCGCAGGTTCACCGCCGAGCAGGTCGTCTTCGCCGGCAACGCGCTCAACACCCAGGACCTCCTGCACCGACTGCGGCGGCGCTCGCTCCCGCGCCTGTCGCCACGCATCGGTGAGCTGAGCCGGACCAACTCCGAGGCGGTGCTGAGCGCCCGCGCGGTCGACAAGGACGCCGACGTGACCGACGGCGTGGCCATCACGTCCTCCTTCCACCCCGACGCGGTGACGCACGTCGAGCCCGTGCGCTACGGCCGGGGCTCGGGCGCCCTGAGCCTGATGAACATGGCCCTGCCCGATCGACCCGGTCCGGGCGGCCGGCTGCGCGCGGTGCTGCGTGGGTACCGCCAGCTCGGTCTGCGGGGCACGTGGCAGCTGCACCGGCCGCGTCGCTGGGCCGAGCAGTCCATCGTCGTGCTCGTCATGCAGTCGCTGGACAACTCGATCACCACCCACCTGCGTCGTGGGCCGTTCGGGCTGCGGCTGAGCAGCCGCCAGGGCGTCGGAGAGCCGAACCCGGACTGGATCCCCGTCGCCGACCGCGCCGCCAAGGACCTCGCGAAGGCGGTGGGCGGCCACCCCGGCAGCTCGGTCGGGGAGCTCGTGGGGGTGCCGCTCACGGCGCACTTCATCGGCGGCTGCGTCATCGGCGAGAGCGCCGAGGAGGGCGTCATCGACCCGTACCAGCGGGTCCACGGCCATCGCGGGCTGCACGTGGCCGACGGGTCCGCGATCTCGGCCAACCTCGGGGTCAACCCCTCGCTGACGATCACCGCCCAGGCGGAGCGGGCGATGGCGATGTGGCCCAACAAGGGGCAGATCGACGAGCGGCCCGAGCCGGGGGAGCCGTACCGGCGGGTCCCGCCCGTCGACCCGGTGGCCCCCGCCGTACCCGCGGGGGCGCCGGCGGCGCTGCTGCTGCCCGAGCCCCGGTTGCGGCCGATGGGCATCGCCGAGGTGTGAGGCCGAGGGCCCCAGCGGGCCGCCTACGATGAGCCGCATGTCGATCGAGAGCGCCCGCGCCCACCTGGCCCGCTTCGGACGTGAGGGCGACGTCATCGAGACGTCCGGCTCGAGCGCCACCGTCGAGCTCGCCGCCGCCGAGCTGGGGGTGGAGCCGGCCCGGATCGCCAAGACCCTGGCGTTCTACGGGGCCGAGGAGGGCACGAGCATCCTCGTCGTCGCTGCCGGTGACGTGCGGGTCGACAACGCGGCCTTCAAGCGCACCTTCGGCCTCAAGGCCCGCATGCTCAGGACCGAGGACGTGGAGCGGCTGACCGGCCACGCACCCGGCGGGGTGTGCCCGTTCGCGAATCCCGAGGTCGCCTCGGTGCATCTTGATGAGTCCCTGCACCGGTTCGGGACGCTGTTCCCGGCGGTCGGTAACGCGGCCTCCGCGATCGAGCTCTCTCCGCAGGAGATCTCGGAGGTGGCGGGAGCCATCGGCTGGGTGAGCGTGACCAAGGTCCCGGCCGACCGGGTCTGAGCCGGCTCGGGACCGCGCCGGCGGGGTGCCTGACCGGGCGATAGCATCGCGTTCGAGCAGCACGGCCCAGCCGTAGGGGTCGTCCACCGAGGAAGCAGGGGTACGCCATGACCGTGAACGTCGTCGTCAACGATGAGGCGCGGGAGGTGGAGCCCGGCACGAAGGCGTGGCAGCTCTTCGCCGACGACCCCGACGTCGTCGCCGCCCGCATCGACGGGGATCTGCGTGACCTCTCGGTGGAGCTGGCCGGCGGGCAGCGGGTCGAGCCGGTGGCCATCGACAGCCCCGACGGGCTGGACATCCTGCGGCACTCCACGGCGCACGTGATGGCACAGGCCGTGCAGGAGCTCTTCCCCGACGCCAGGCTCGGCATCGGGCCCCCCATCGCCGACGGCTTCTACTACGACTTCGACGTCGCGGAGCCGTTCGTCCCCGAGGACCTCGCGAAGATCGAGACCCGGATGCGCAAGATCGTCAAGGAGGGCCAGAAGTTCTCCCGCCGCGAGGTCGACGACGACGCCGCAAGGGTCGAGCTCGCCGACGAGCCCTACAAGCTCGAGCTCATCGGCCTGAAGTCCGACACCGACGCCGCCGAGGGAGCGAGCGTGGAGGTCGGCGACGGCGGGCTCAGCATCTACGACAACCTCAAGCGCGACGGCTCGCTGGCCTGGAAGGACCTGTGCCGCGGACCGCACCTGCCCACCACGAAGCGGATCCCGGCCTTCGCCCTGATGCGGTCGGCTGCCGCCTACTGGCGCGGCGACGAGCGAAACAAGCAGCTGCAACGCATCTACGGGACCGCGTGGGAGTCCAAGGAGGCCCTGGAGCAGCACCAGCACCGCATCGAGGAGGCGCAGCGTCGCGACCACCGCCGCCTGGGCAACGAGCTGGACCTCTACTCCTTCCCCGACGAGATCGGCTCGGGAATGGCGGTCTTCCACCCCAAGGGTGGCGTGATCAAGCGGGAGATGGAGGACTACGTCCGGCGCCGCCACCTCGAGGAGGGCTTCGACTATGTCGGGACCCCCCACATCAGCAAGGACGGGCTGTTCCACACCTCGGGCCACCTGCCGTACTACGCGGACACGATGTTCCCTCCGATGGAGATGGAGAACGCCGAGTACCGCCTCAAGGCGATGAACTGCCCGATGCACAACCTGATCTACCGCTCGCGGCAGCGCTCCTACCGCGAGCTCCCGCTGCGGTTCTTCGAGTTCGGGTCGGTCTACCGCTACGAGAAGTCCGGCGTCGTCCACGGCCTGACGCGCGTGCGCGCGATGACCCAGGACGACTCGCACTCCTACGTCACCCCCGAGCAGGCGCCGGCGGAGGTCGAGCACCTGCTCACCTTCGTCACCGGCCTGCTGCGTGACTTCGGGCTCGACGACTACTACTTCGAGCTGTCCACCCGCGACGACGCCAAGCCCGACAAGTTCATCGGGTCCGATGAGCAGTGGGAGACCGCGACCGCCGTGCTCGAGACGGCGGCGCGCACGTTCGGCGTCGATCTCGTGCCCGACCCGGGCGGAGCAGCCTTCTACGGCCCGAAGATCTCGGTGCAGGCCCGGGACGCGATCGGCCGGACGTGGCAGATGTCGACGATCCAGTACGACTTCAACCAGCCCGCGGCCGACCGGTTCAACCTCGAGTACGTCGCCGCCGACGGCACCCGGCAGCAGCCGGTGATGATCCACTCCGCCAAGTTCGGCTCGATCGAGCGGTTCATCGGCGTGCTCGTGGAGCACTACGCCGGCGCCTTCCCCCCGTGGCTCGCCCCGGTCCAGGCGGTCGGCATCCCAGTCGCCGAGCGGCACGTGGACTACCTGCGCACGCTCGGCCAGCGGCTCAAGGGCGCCGGGATCCGCTTCGAGGTGGACGACTCCGACGAGCGCATGCAGAAGAAGATCCGCACCGCGCAGACGCAGAAGGTGCCGTTGATGCTCATCGTCGGTGACAACGACGTCGAGAACGACGCCGTCTCCTTCCGCTACCGCAGCGGGGAGCAGGAGAACGGCGTCGCCGTCGACGAGGCGGTCACCCGCATCCTGGAGGCCATCGCCACCAAGAGCCAGGTCTGAGCGATCCCCTGATTCCCATGTGGACATGGGAATCAGGGGACCCGTGGGGGCCGTGGGTCGTCCGTGCGTCGCGGGCTCCCGCTAGGTTGGCCCGGTGACGAACGACGACCACCTGCAGCGCCTGTGGGCGCCGTACCGGATGGCCTACGTGCGGGGCGCGGGCGACGCGCCCACCGAGCCCGACGCCTGCCCGTTCTGCCTCATGGTGGCGGGGGAGCGGCAGACCGAGCTGATCATCGCGCGGGGGTGGACGTGCTTCGTCGTGCTCAACCTCTTCCCCTACAACCCCGGGCACCTGATGGTGCTGCCGATGCGGCACGTGGCGGACTACACCGAGCTGGACGCCGCCGAGACGGCCGAGCTCGCGGCGATGACGCAGCGTGCCATCGTGACCGTCCGCGACGTGAGCGCGCCGGACGGCTTCAACGTCGGCATCAACCTCGGGGGAGTGGCCGGCGGGTCGATCTCGCAGCACCTGCACCAGCACGTCGTCCCGCGCTGGGCCGGCGACGCCAACTTCATGACCGTGCTGGGCGGCACCAAGACGATGCCCCAGCTCCTCGAGGACACGTGCGGCCTCCTGCGGGAGGCGTGGGACGAGTCCGACGACGCAGGGGGGACCTGATGCTCGAACGCTTCCGCCAGTTCTGGACCAACGTCTGGGCGCCGCTCGCCGACCTCCTGCTGAGGATGGGCGTCAAGCCCGACCACGTGACCATCGTCGGCACGATCGGCGTCTCCGCCGGTGCCTTGTGGTTCTTCCCGCGGGGGCAGTTCTTCGTGGGCGTTCTGGTCATCACGGCCTTCGTCTTCAGCGACATCATGGACGGCTACATGGCCCGCCAGTCGGGGCAGTCCTCGCCGTGGGGCGCCTTCCTGGACTCCACGCTCGACCGTGTGGGCGACGCGGCCATCTTCGGCGGACTCGTCCTGTACTACGCGCAGTCCGATGCCGAGGCGACGCTCGGCAGCCCGTGGTTGTACCTGTGCCTGAGCCTGGCCTGCCTGTTCCTCGGCAACCTCACGTCCTACGCCCGGGCCCGGGCCGAGAGCCTGGGGATGCAGGCAAAGGGGGGCATCGCGGAACGGGCCGACCGGCTCGTGGCGATCCTGGTGATGACGGGGTTCGCCGGTCTGCTGGACCTGCCCATCCTGCGCGAGCTCACGCTGTGGGTGCTGGCCCTCGCGAGCCTGGTCACCGTGGTCCAGCGCATGGTGATCGTGCATCGCCAGGCCTTCGACGAGCCCCGCTGACCACGATGTGCTCGACGTGACACGCCGTATGTGACATCGACGTTGACACATACCCTCGGTATGGGTGATCCTGAGGACCACACCCACCGAGGAGGTCGATGATGTCCACCCCGATCCAGACCATCGAGCACGATGCTCGAGACCACGACACGCACGACGAGGCGCCCGAGCTGCCTGTCGACCTGGACGAGCGCGAGTACCAGGATGCGCTGATCGGGCTGTCGCAGGCCTCGGTGGACCGGCATTTCGACGCCTTCATCGACATCCCGTGGGACCACCCGGACTTCTCCGTGGACCCCACGGACGAGCGCTGGGTCCTGCCCCAGGGCGATCCGCTCGGCGCCCACCGCTGGTACCGGGCGCTGCCGCTTGAACGACGCATCGAGATCGGCCTGTGGCGCCAGTCCAACATCATGAAGGTCGGGCTCCAGTTCGAGAACATCCTGATCCGCGGCATCATGCAGTACGTCTTCACCCGCCCCAACGGCTCGGCCGAGTTCCGCTACCTCACCCACGAGGCGACGGAGGAGTGCCACCACACGCAGATGTTCCAGCAGGGCGTGAACCGCATCGGCCAGGACGTGCCCGGGATGCCTCGCTGGCTGCGTCGCGTGGCCACTTTCATGCCGTGGGCGGCCTCCAAGTTCCCCGTCGCGTTCTTCATCGGCGTGCTCGCGGGCGAGGAGCCCATCGACCACACGCAGAAGCGCATCCTGCGCGACGCCGACGACATGCCGCCGGTCCTGCGCCGGATCATGGAGATCCACGTGGCCGAGGAGGCCCGGCACATCTCCTTCGCGCACCACTACGTCATGCGCAACGCACCGCGGTTGAACCGCCGCGACCGCTTCATCACCGCGTTGCTGTTCCCCGTCATCATGCGCGTCCTCGGTGACGCGATCCTGGTGCCGCCGAGGGAGATGCGCGAGAAGTTCGACATCCCCGAGCACGTCCTCAAGGAGCTGTACTGGGACTCCCCGGAGTCGCGGGCCTTCCTGTCCGAGCTGTTCGCCGACGTGCGGATGCTCGCCGAGGACTCCGGCCTGATGACGCGGTCGTCGCGCTGGGTGTGGCGTCGTCTGAAGATCGATGGTCGCGCGTCCCGCTTCCGCAGCGAGCCGGCAGCGACGTTCGTCGACGCCGAGCGCGCCGCCTGACGTGCCGCACGTCGTCACCCAGGCGTGCTGCGGGGACGCGTCATGTGTCTTCGCCTGCCCGGTCAACTGCATCCACCCCACGCCGGACGAGCCGGGGTTCGCCACGGCGGAGATGGTCTACATCGACCCGGACACCTGCGTGGACTGTGGTGCGTGCGTCAAGGCCTGCCCGGTCGGGGCGATCAAGCCGCACACCAAGCTCGGTGACGACGACCTGCCGTTCCTCGAGCTCAACCGGCTCTTCCACGCCGAGGACCAGCCCGGCCTGACGACACCGCGACCCAGCCAGGCACCCGTCCCGCCCGTCGTGCGCCTGCCGCGCGGCACCCGGCTGCGAGTGGCCGTGGTCGGGTCGGGGCCGGCGGGTCTCTACACCGCCGATGAGCTGCTCAAGCAGGACGGGGTCGAGGTCACGGTGATCGACCGTCTCCCCGTCCCGCACGGCCTCGTGCGCGCGGGAGTGGCGCCGGACCACCAGGAGACCAAGGGCATCGATCGGCTGCTGCGCCAGATCGAGGACCAGCCGGGCTTCGACTACCGCCTCGGGGTGGAGGTGGGCCGCGACGTCACACACGACGAGCTGGCCGCGCACCACGACGCGGTCGTGTACGCCACCGGGGCCTCCACCGACCGACGGCTCGGCATCGTCGGCGAGGACCTGCCCGGCAGCGAGACGGCGACCCGGTTCGTCGGTTGGTACAACGGCGACCCGGGCCGCGTCGGCCTCGACGTCGACCTCAGCGGTGAGCGCGCGGTCGTGGTGGGCAACGGCAACGTCGCGCTCGACGTCGCTCGCATCCTGGCGACCGACCCGGACCGTCTGGCGACGACCGACATCGCCGACCACGCCGTCGAGGTGCTGCGCACGAGTGCAGTGCGAGAGGTCGTCGTGCTGGGCCGACGCGGCCCCGCCGAGGCCGCGTTCACGGTTCCCGAGATCGTCGGGCTGCTCCAGCGCGACGACATCGACGTCCTCGTGGAGGGCGTCGACCTCGACGCGATCGACGACCACCCCAAGGTGCTGGCCCTGCGAGCAGGCGTCACGCGGACGCCGGACCCGGCCCGGCGACGCATCGTTCTACGCTTCATGACCGCGCCCGTGGAGGTGCTGGGAGACGACCGTGTCACCGGTCTGCGGGTGACCACGACCCGGCTCGGCGAGGTCGACGGCCGGGCGCGGCTCGACCACGTGGGCCCGGAGGCGGACGTGCCAACAACCTTGGTGCTGCGCTCGGTCGGCTACCGGTCCGAGCCGTTGCCCGGTCTGCCGTTCGACGCCGAGCGGTACGTCGTGCCCAACGTCGCGGGGCGCGTCGTCGACGAGCCCGGGGGAGACGCACTGGCTGGGACGTACGTCGTCGGGTGGGCCAAGCGTGGTCCGTCCGGGTTCATCGGGACGAACAAGTCGTGCTCGCTGGAGACGGTGAACCATCTGCTCGCCGACGTGGCGGCGGGTCGGCTCCCCCCGGCACCCAGCACCGCGCGCGCGTTCGACCGCCTGCTGCGCGAGCGGGGCGCGGCGCCCATGGACCTGTCGGCATGGCGCCTGGTGGACGCCGAGGAGCGCCGACGGGGGCGCGAGCAGGGCCGTCCGCGGGTCAAGCTCTCCGATGTCGAGGACGTGCGGCAGGTCGTCGGCTCGGCACCTGGACGGCGGCGCCGGCGCTGAGCCCCCGAGGGTAGTATCGGCGACGTCCGAACCACCGTCTGGAGAGTCACCGTGAGCGAAGAGAACGTCGTCGGGACCGCGCGGGTCAAGCGCGGCATGGCAGAGATGCTCAAGGGCGGCGTCATCATGGACGTCGTCAACGCCGAGCAGGCCAAGATCGCCGAGGACGCCGGTGCGGTGGCCGTCATGGCGCTGGAACGCGTGCCCGCCGACATCCGCTCCCAGGGGGGCGTCGCCCGGATGAGCGACCCCGACCTCATCGACGGGATCATCGAGGCCGTCTCCGTCCCCGTGATGGCCAAGGCCCGGATCGGGCACTTCGTCGAGGCGCAGGTCCTGCAGAGCCTCGGGGTGGACTACGTCGACGAGTCCGAGGTCCTCACCCCGGCTGACTACGTCAACCACATCGACAAGTTCGAGTTCACGGTGCCGTTCGTGTGCGGCGCCACCAACCTCGGTGAGGCGCTGCGACGCATCACCGAGGGCGCGGCCATGATCCGCTCGAAGGGCGAGGCCGGCACGGGCGACGTCTCCAACGCGACCGGGCACATGCGCCAGATCCGCCAGCAGATCCGCCACCTGCAGGGCCTGCCGACCGACGAGCTCTACGTCGCGGCCAAGGAGCTGCAGGCGCCCTACGAGCTGGTCAAGGAGGTCGCGGCCGCGGGCAAGCTGCCCGTCGTGCTGTTCACGGCCGGCGGAATCGCCACCCCGGCCGATGCCGCGATGATGATGCAGCTCGGCGCCGAGGGCGTCTTTGTGGGCTCGGGCATCTTCAAGGCCGGCAACCCGGCCGAGCGGGCCGAGGCCATCGTCAAGGCCACCACGTTCCACGACGACCCCGACGTCATCGCCAAGGTCTCGCGCGGCCTGGGCGAGGCGATGGTCGGCATCAACGTCGACGACGTCCCTGAGCCGCACCGGTTGGCCCAGCGCGGCTGGTGAGACGGACGCGGGACCGGGCGCACTGGCCCGAGCCCTCGCCCACGGAGCCAGCGGGGTATGCGTTCACGCGTACGGCGAGACAGGACCCGGGTCCGGGCGTACTATTCACTCCACGTCACACGTGGGGGAGGAGTGCCCCCGCCGTGGCGTTTCGAGGGAGCTGGCGGCGTGCTGGTCGTGGCGTCGCCGTGACCTCACCCCCAGCCTGTCGGGAGGGAATCCGAGAGGGAGCGACGGCGGTGCGGTGCCGGGACCCGAGACCCCGCCCGGCCGCCGTCGTCTTGGGTGGGGCGAGCGCCCCGGCCGTGCTCACTAGGCTGGTCCGGTGAGCACACCGACCATCGGCGTCCTTGCCCTGCAGGGCGACGTCCGAGAGCACCTGGACGCGCTGCGACGGCTCGACGTCGACGCCATCGGTGTCCGTCGTGTCGAGGAGCTCGACCGGTGCCACGGCCTGGTCATCCCCGGCGGGGAGTCGACCACGATGGTCAAGCTGGCCCGGGTCTTCGACGTGTTCGACGCCGTTCGTGGGCGCATCGCCGCCGGGCTGCCGACCTTCGGCACGTGCGCGGGGATGATCATGCTGGCCGACCGGCTGCGCGACGGTGCCGTGGGTCAGGAGACCTTCGGCGGCCTGGACGTCACGGTCCGCCGCAACGCCTTCGGACGCCAGGTGGACTCCTTCGAGGCCGAGCTGGACTTCACCCTCTTCGACGACCCCGTCCACGCCGTCTTCATCCGCGCGCCCTGGATCGAGCAGGTGGGCCCGAGCGTGGACGTGCTCGCCTCCGTCCCGATCGACGGCGAGGGTCCCGGCCGGCAGGAGATGCAGGGCACAGCCGATAGGATCGTGGCGGTCCAGCAAGGATCGGTGCTCGCCACGTCCTTCCACCCCGAGGTGGACGACGACCTGCGGCTGCATCGTCACTTCGTGGACATCGTCACGTCGTAGGGCTCGTCACATCGAGGGAAGGAACCGGCATGTCAGGTCACTCCAAGTGGGCGACGACCAAGCACAAGAAGGCCGCCGTCGACGCCAAGCGCGGCAAGATGTTCGCCAAGCTGGTCAAGAACATCGAGGTCGCGGCCCGGACCGGCGGCGCGGACCCCGATGGCAACCCGACGCTCTACGACGCGATCCAGAAGGCCAAGAAGTCCTCGGTCCCCAACGACAACATCGACCGTGCGGTCAAGCGCGGCGGTGGCGTGGGTGACGATGCCGTCGACTACACGACGATCATGTACGAGGGCTACGGCCCCAACGGTGTCGCGATGCTCGTCGAGTGCCTCACCGACAACAAGAACCGCGCCGCGATGGAGGTCCGCACGGCGATGACCCGCAGCGGCGGGACCATGGCCGACCCGGGCTCCGTCTCCTACCTGTTCCACCGCAAGGGCGTCATCATCGTCCCGCGGGAGCAGGGCGAGGTCGAGACCACGGAGGATGACGTGATGGTCGCGGTGCTCGATGCCGGTGCCGAGGACGTCAACGATCTCGGCTCGGTCTTCGAGGTCGTCAGCGAGCCCACCGACCTCGTGGCCGTGCGCACGGCGCTGCAGGAGGCCGGGCTCGACTACGACTCCGCGGACGCCTCGTTCGTGCCGTCGGTCCAGGTCGAGGTCGACGTCGATGGGGCCACCAAGGTGCTCAAGCTCATCGACGCCCTGGAGGACTGCGACGACGTGCAGAACGTCTACGCCAACTTCGACGCGAGCGATGAGGTCATGGCCCAGCTCTGACGAGCCCCTCCGAACGAGCCAGCTCTGGCGCCAGCGTGTTGCTCCCGCGCTCCGTCCGCGCGTCGGGATATCGTTCGAACATGCGTTCTCCCGATCGAGCCCACCTGCGCGTGCTGGGCATCGACCCCGGGCTCACGCGCCTCGGGGTCGGTGTCGTCGAGGGCTCGGTGGGACGACCCCTGTCGCTCGTCGAGGTCGACGTCCTGCGCACGCCGCCCGACCTCGACCCCGCCCGCCGGCTGAACCTGCTGGCCGAGGGGCTGGAGGAGCGCATCGTCCGGCTGCGTCCCGACGTCGTCGCCGTCGAGCGCGTCTTCAGCCAGAACAACGTCCGCACCGTGATGGGCACCGCCCAGGCCAGTGGTGTCGCGATGATGCTGGCCGCCCGCCACGGCGTTCCCGTGCACCTGCACACCCCCAGCGAGGTCAAGGCCGCGGTGACCGGCAGCGGCCGGGCCGGCAAGGAGCAGGTCACCCAGATGGTCACCCGCGTGCTCCGGCTCTCCGAGGCCCCCCGCCCGGCCGATGCCGCCGACGCCCTGGCGCTGGCCATCTGCCACGTGTGGCGCGGTGGCGCACAGAACCGCCTGCAGCAGGCCATCGCGCAGGCTGCGGGCCCGCAGCAGGTGGCGCGGTGATCGCCCATGTGCGCGGCACCGTGGCCGCCCTCACCCTCAACGCCGCGGTCATCGACGTCGGCGGCCTGGGGCACCACGTCTTCTGCACCCCGGGCACGATCGCCGGGCTGCGGCACGGCCAGGAGTGCCAGCTCGCGACGTCCCTGGTGGTGCGCGAGGACTCCCTGACGCTCTACGGCTTCGCCGACGTCGAGGAGCGCGACATGTTCGAGCTCGTGCAGACGGCCAGCGGTGTCGGTCCCAAGGTCGCCCAGGCGATGCTCGCGGTGCTGCCCCCGGACCGGCTGCGTCACGCCATCGCCACCGAGGACCACGCGGCCCTCACTGCCGTTCCCGGGATCGGCCGCAAGGGAGCCGAGCGCATCGTCGTGGAGCTCAAGGACCGCGTCGGACCGGCGAGCACCAGCTCCGCCCCCGCAGCCTCCGCCGCCGCGTGGCGCGAGCAGGTGACGGAGGCCCTGCAGGGTCTGGGATGGTCGGCCAAGGACGCCCTCAAGGCCGTCGACACGGTCGAGGAGTCCGGTGAGGTCGGCAGCCCGCCGGACGTGGCCATCCTGCTGAGGGCCGCCCTGCGCACGCTCTCCAAGACCTAGGGATCAGGATGGTGGACATGCACGACGACCTCCCCGAGGACCGCCCGGACGACGTCGGCGCCGTGGCGACCGACGCCTCGGCCGACGACCGCGCCTTCGAGGCGGCGCTGCGCCCCCGCAGCCTGGGCGAGCTCGTGGGGCAGGAGCGCGTGCGCGAGCAGCTCTCCCTCGTGCTGGAGGCTGCCGTGGCGCGGGACCGCACGCCCGACCACGTGCTGCTGTCGGGCCCGCCCGGCCTCGGCAAGACGACGATCGCCATGATCATCGCCCACCAGCTGGCCACGCCCCTGCGGTTGACCAGCGGTCCGGCGATCCAGCACGCAGGCGACCTCGCCGCGATCCTCTCGGGCATCAACGAGGGCGACGTGCTCTTCATCGACGAGATCCACCGGATGTCCCGTCCGGCCGAGGAGCTCCTCTACATGGCGATGGAGGACTTCCGCGTCGACGTGGTGGTGGGCAAGGGGCCCGGGGCCACCGCCATCCCGTTGGAGATCCCCCCGTTCACGACCGTCGGCGCCACCACCCGGGCCGGTCTGCTGCCCAGCCCGCTGCGGGACCGGTTCGGCTTCACCGCGCAGCTGGACTACTACGACACCGACGAGCTGCACCGCATCGTGGCGCGCTCGGCCGGCCTGCTGGGGCTGGAGGTCAGCGAGGACGGCGGCCGTGAGATCGCCTCGCGCTCGCGGGGCACTCCTCGCATCGCCAATCGCCTGCTGCGGCGCGTACGCGACTACGCAGAGGTCCGCGGCGACGGCACGGTGGGCGTGGCGGCCGCGTCCGCGGCGCTCGCGCTGTACGAGGTCGACGACCTGGGCCTGGACCGGCTCGACCGTGCCGTGCTCACGGCCCTGTGCTCCAGCTTCGGCGGGGGACCGGTCGGCATCAGCACCCTGGCCGTGGCCGTCGGCGAGGAGCGCGAGACCGTCGAGGAGATCGCCGAGCCCTTTCTCGTCCGGCTCGGGTTCCTCGCGCGAACCCCCCGCGGACGCGTCGCCACCCCGGCTGCCTGGGAGCACCTCGGTCTCGCGGCCCCCAGCGGACCCGGGCCCGAAGGCCAGTTGCCCCTCGGCGTCGACGACGTGGAACCATGAGGGTGCAGGGCCGCTGAGCCCCGCCGACAGCACAGATCCACCACCGGGAGTCCCCACCGTGAACGAAGTCGCCAGCATCATCCCGCTCCTTCTGCTCGTGGTGATCTTCTACCTCCTCGTCCTGCGGCCGGCCCGCAAGCGCCAGCGGGAGTTCAACGAGGTCCAGCAGTCGCTCGGCGTCGATCAGCGCGTCATGCTCGCCAGCGGAATCTTCGGCACCCTCAGGGGCCTGCGCGAGGCAGAGGCCGACGTCGAGATCGCACCCGGTGTCGTCATCACGCTGAACCGCCAGGCCATCGCCACAGTCGTCGACCCCACCACCGTGGACGAGCACGACCTCGGCGACCAGAACCCCTGACCGGCCGGGCCCCGAGGCCTCGGCGCAGGGCCCACGGCGGCACCTGTGGCTCGGGCAGGGCGGCCGACCGTGGCATGATGTGGCCCGGCCCCGCACGCCGCGCGGCCCCTCGAACCAGGAGCATCACATGAAGTTCAAGCTCGCGGTGGCCGGCGCAGCCTTGGCCTCCCTCGCCCTCACCGGATGCGGTGCGGACTCCTCGTACTGCTCGGACCTGGAGGCTGCGCAGGAGGACTTCGGCTCCCTGTCCGGCTCCGGCGACCCTGAGCAGATCGACGAGGCCTTCAGCACGCTGCGCGAGATCGCCCAGGACGCGCCGGACGAGGTCGCCGAGGAGTGGGAGACGCTCGACGGGACCATCGAGCAGATCCAGACGGCGCTCGACGAGGCCGGCATCACCCTGGCCGAGCTGAGCCAGGTGCAGGGTGACGAGCTCCCCGAGGGCGTCACGCAGGAGGACGTCACCGCGCTGGTGACCGAGATCCAGTCGATCGGCAGCGCCGAGACGCAGGAGGCCTCCGAGACCATCGAGACGCACGCCTCGGAGGAGTGCGACATCGAGCTCACCGAGTGAGCGACGCAGCCGAGGCGATCACCAGGCTCGTCCGCCCGATCGCGGACTGGCCCGAGCCGGGTGTCACCTTCCGCGACGTGACACCGCTCCTGCAGGACCCCGCGGCCTTTCGCGTCGTCGTCGACGCCATGGCGCAGGCGGCGGCCGAGCTCGGCCGGGTCGACGCCGTCGTGGGGATCGAGGCACGCGGCTTCATCCTGGGAGCCCCGCTCGCGCTGCAGCTGTCGCTCCCGTTCGTGCCCGTGCGCAAGGAGGGCAAGCTGCCCGCCGAGACGCTCTCGACGTCCTACGAGCTGGAGTACGGCTCGGCGACGGTGGAGGTGCACCGCGACGCCATCGCCCCCGGCTCGCGCGTCGTCGTGGTCGACGACGTCCTGGCCACGGGCGGGACGCTGTCCGCCGCCGGGGAGCTCGTGGAGCAGTGCGAGGCCGAGGTCGCGGGGAACCTCGTCATGATCGAGATCGCTGCCCTGGGGGGCCGGGACCGCCTCGCGGGGGTCCCGCTCACCGTCCTGCACGCGTACTGAGGAGTCACCATGATGAGTACCAAGACCATTCGCATCATCGCCCTGGTCATCGTCGCCGCGCTCGTGCTGTCCACGGCCGCCACGCTCATCAGCGGCGTGCTCTGAGCGCTTCGCCCCGGATCTCACCCGCCCTGGCCTACCATGGGCCACACGTCAGGAGGGCCCGTGGCTGAGCGCATCGACACCGAGCAGCAGTCGCCGAAGTCCCGCCCGGAGGACCGGGCCGCGGAGTCGGCGTCGGCGTCCGTGCGCGTGCGCAGCCGGCTGGCCCGCATCGGGGGCCGCACCAGCTCGGCGAACCCCGTGCTGGACCCGCTGGTCGCGATCTTCCGGGGCACCCACCCCAAGGGCGACGTCGAGGTCATCCAGAAGGCCTATGACATCGCCGAGCGGATGCACGAGGGCCAGACGCGCAAGAGCGGCGACCCGTACATCACCCACCCGCTCGCCGTCGCCACCATCCTGGCCGAGCTGGGCATGACCGCCCCGACCCTGTGCGCGGCACTCCTGCACGACACCGTCGAGGACACGCCGTACACGCTGGAGCAGCTGGGCGAGGACTTCGGCGAGGAGGTCGTGCGGCTGGTGGACGGCGTCACCAAGCTCGACAAGGTCACCTACGGCGACTCGGCCCAGTCCGAGACCATCCGCAAGATGGTGGTCGCGATGAGCCGCGACATCCGCGTGCTCGTGATCAAGCTGGCCGACCGGCTGCACAACATGCGGACGTTGCGCTACCTGCGTCGCGACAAGCAGACCCGTATCGCCACCGAGACGATCGAGATCTTCGCACCGCTGGCCCACCGGCTCGGCATGAACACCATCAAGTGGGAGCTGGAGGATCTCGCGTTCGCGACCCTGCACCCCAAGGTGTACGACGAGATCGTCCGGCTGGTGGCCGACCGCGCCCCCTCCCGCGGCAACTTCCTCGAGCGTGTCATCGACGACGTCGAGTCCGACCTGAGGCACGCCAAGCTCAAGGCCACCGTCTCGGGCCGGCCGAAGCACTACTACTCGATCTACCAGAAGATGCTGGTGCGCGAGCGCGAGTTCACCGACATCTTCGACCTCGTCGGCGTCCGCATCCTCGTGGACACGGTGGCGGACTGCTACGGCGTCGTGGGGGTGCTGCACGCGCGCTGGAATCCCATCCCGGGGCGCTTCAAGGACTACATCTCGGTCCCGAAGTTCAACATGTACCAGTCGCTGCACACCACGGTCATCGGGCCGCAGGGCAAGCCGGTCGAGCTGCAGATTCGCACCCACGCGATGCACCGGCGGGCCGAGTACGGTGTCGCGGCGCACTGGAAGTACAAGCAGGACGCCCACGCCAAGAGCGGCAGCCGCTCGGCCAAGGACGGCGCCCCGAGCAGCGACGACATGGTCTGGCTGCGTGAGCTCATCAACTGGCAGTCCGAGACCGAGGACTCCGTCGACTTCCTGGAGTCGCTGCGCTTCGAGATGAACAGCGCCGGCGTCTACGCCTACACGCCGCGTGGCGACGTCATCCAGCTGCCCGAGGACGCGACGCCCGTCGACTTCGCCTACGCGGTGCACACCGAGGTCGGTCACGCCTGCATCGGGGCGCGCGTCAACGGTCGTCTCGTCTCGCTGGAGTCGACGCTGGAGACCGGTGACGTCGTGGAGATCTTCACCTCCAAGTCACCCGATGCCGCGCCGAGCCGGGACTGGCTGGAGTTCGTCTCCAGCCCGCGGGCTCGCAACAAGATCCGACAGTGGTTCACCAAGGAGCGGCGCGAGGAGGCGACCGAGCGAGGGCGTGAGCACATCGCCAAGCAGATGCGCAAGGAGAACCTGCCGCTGCACCGCATCTTCAAGCACGACGTGCTCGACACCGTCGCCAAGGATCTGAACCTTCCCGACATCTCCGCGCTCTACGCCGCCGTCGGGGAGAACAACGTCGGCGCGCAGAACGTCGTCGAGCGGGTCATCGCGCTGGCCGGTGGCCGGGAGGGCGCCGAGGAGGACCTCGCCGAGGGGGCCACGCTGCCGAGCGCAAAGGCCCGCCGGGCGCGCCCGGACTCCGGCGAGGCCGGTGTGGTGGTCGCGGGCGTGGGTGGCGAGATGATGATCAAGCTCGCCCGGTGCTGCACGCCCGTGCCCGGCGACGAGATCGAGGGCTTCGTGACCCGCACGTCGGGCGTCTCGGTGCACCGCAACGACTGCGTCAACCTGAAGTCGCTGCGCAGCCAGCCCGAGCGACTGGTCGACGTCAGCTGGGCGCCGACGGCCAAGAGCACCTTCCTGGTGGCGATCCAGGTGGAGGCGCTGGACCGGCCCCGCCTGCTGAGCGACATCACCCGGATCATCTCCGACCAGCACGTCAACATCCTCTCGGCCGCGTTGAGCACGGGTCGCGACCGCGTCGCCCTCTCCAAGTTCACCTTCGAGATGGCCGACCCCAAGCACCTGGGCCACGTGCTCACCGCCGTCCGAGGCGTCGAGGGCGTCTTCGACGTCTACCGCCTCACCCAGTAACACCCACGAGTCACTCCGGTGGCCTCGCGAGTCACTCCCACGGCGCGGGGAGTCACTCCGGTGGCCTCGGGAGTCGCTCCCACGGGCCGGCGGCTCTCGGCGACATCGTGCCGGCGGTAGGGACGCGGAGTCGTGACGAGCCTCGCCCCCAGGTGCGGGGCCGGGGCGCTTGGTGGAGCAGGCCACCCAGCTCGTCCTCGAAGCTGGTGTCGGCGCCGAAGATCCGCGCTCGCGTCGCGTTGACCCATCGCCAGCCATGGGTGACGGTCAACAGGTGTCGGCGCTCCTCGTCGCGGGCACGGTGCTCCCCGATGGTGTGGAACTCCCGGCCGTCATACTCCGAGGCGACGAGCAGCCGCCGGTACCCCATGTCGAGTCGACGCTCCACCCCCATCGCGTCGACCACGACGATCTGCAGCTCGGGTGTCGGGAAGCCGGCGTCCAAGATCCGCAGTCGCTGCCACGATTCGCCGGGCGACTCCGCGCGCGCGTCCAGCCGTGTGACCAGCGACCTGGCTTGGACGATCCCCGGATAGCCCTTCAACCGGTAGACGGCATGGACGAGCTCACCGTGCTCGACCAGCCCGGCTCGGAGGAAGGCATCGCCGGCGGCAAACGCGTAGGGCCGGTAGGACCTTCGAAGCAGATCGCTCGCGGTCCGCAGCGGCGTTGTGGTCGCGACGCCATCGACGGTGGTGATGTCATGGGGGTTCAGGTGAGCCTGGCGGCACGAGGCCTCGTCGCGTCGCATTCGGCTCTCGGCGTGCGGCACGAGAAAGCTCGGTACCAGCAAGTGCTGCTCCGAGGGCTTGAACGCATCGATCTGGTACAGCCACGCTGCGGTCTCGCTGCACGCCACCGCGTGCGGCGGCTTGATGAGCTCGACGCAGGCGATGCGCAGCTCGCGAGTGTCGGGCTCTTCCGCGTCGACGTAGACGCCGCGCAGTGGTCGGCGCACAGCACCCGATTCGACCAACATCGCGAGGTCGTGCGAGGTCAGACCGTGGTCGTGTGCCTGTGCGGGTGTGAACGGCCGGCGAGCCGATGCCGGGTGCTGCATGGGGGTAGTGAAGACCAGATCGTCGTCGTGCGGTCCGCCTCGTCCACAGGCGGCCGTCGCGATGCCATCCGCAAGGTCTCAATGTGCAGGCACGTGTGACTCGCCGCGCCGTGGGAGTGACTCGCGAGCCCACCGAAGTGACTCGCGGGCGCGTGGGAGTTACTCGCGACCCGGGGGGAGTGACTCGCGAGCGTCAGGAGTAGTCGGAGGAGGCCTTCTTGGCCATCGACAGGAAGGACTCCTGGGACTCCAGCTTCTCCTGCAGCTCCTTGGCCTTCTTGTCGTTGCCGGCTGCCTGGGCCTTCTCCAGCGACGCACGGGTCTCGTCGATGGCCTGCTGGAGCTTGCCGATCATGTCGTCGGCGCGAGCGGACTTCTCCGGGTCGGTGCGCTTCCACTCCTGCTCGCCGGCGGCCTTGACCGCCTGCTCGACCGTCCTCAGGCGCCCCTCGAGCTCCTTGATCCGGTCGCGCGGCACCTTGCCGGCCGCCTCCCACCGATCGGCGATGCCGTGCCACGCCTTGCGCGCGGCGTCGAGGTCGGTGATGGGCAGCAGCGCCTCGGCATCGACGAGGATGGCCTCCTTGACCTCGGCGTTGGCGGCGAACTCCTTGTCCTGCTCGGCGTTGGCCGCGTCACGGGCGCCGAAGAAGACGTCCTGCGCCGCGCGGAACCGCTTCCAGAGCTTGTCCTCGACGTTCCGCGGTGCCGAGCCGGCGTCCTTCCATCGACGCATCAGGTCGCGGTAGGCCGTGGAGGTCGGGCCCCACTCGGTCGATGAGGACAGGGCCTGCGCCTCGACGATGAGCTGCTCCTTGATCTTCGCCGCGGCCTCACGCTGGGTGTTCTGCTGGGCGAAGTGCGCCTTGCGACGCTTGGTGTAGCCACTGCGGGCGGAGCTGAAGCGCTGCCACAGCTCGTCGTCGGCCTTCTTGGACAGGCGCGGCAAGGCCTTCCACTCATCCAGCAGCGAGCGCAGCAGGTCGGCGCCATGGCGCCAGTCCGAGCCCTCGGCGATCTTCTCGGCCTGCTCGGCGATGCGTTCCTTGGCGACGGCGGCCTCGGCCTGCTTGGCCTCGCGCTCGGCCCTGCGCTCCTCGCGATGCTTCTCGATCGCGGGTGCGAGCGCGTCCAGGCGCTTCTCCAAGGCGGCCAGGTCACCGAGCGCGGAGGCGTCGGTCACCTCGGCCCGCATCTTGGCCACGGCCTTGCCTGCGTCGTCGGGGGAGAGGGCACCGCCCTCCAGCCGCTTCTCGAGCAGCTCGACCTCGGTCTTGAGGCCCTCGAAGCGACGCGCGTAGAACGTCAGGCCCTCCTCGGGGTCACCGCTGAGCCACTGGCCGATCAGGCGCTCGGACTCCCCGGAACGGACGTAGACGTTTCCCTCGGCATCGACGCGACCCCACGGGTGCTCGGCCACAGAACTCATGGCGACAGTCTAGGTGCATCCTCGTGCCGGACTCGGGCGCGAGGTCGTCCCGCGGGCTCGCGTACCCTGACGGGCGTGCTCCTCACGTCCTTTCCTGCCGGTCCGCTGCAGGCCAACTGCTACGTCGTCGCGCGCGGTCCGGGGGCCGGGTGCGCCGTCGTCGACCCCGGCATGGACAGCATCGAGGGCGTCCGTCAGGTGGTGGCCGAGCACGACCTCGCCGTGGCCGCAGTCCTCGTCACCCACGGACACTTCGACCACATGTGGTGCGCCCAGGACGTCGCGTCCCAGTTCGACGCCCCGGTCTGGATCCACCCCGAGGACCGCCACCTGCTCAGCGACCCGATGGCGGCGATCTCCGGTGAGTCCGCCTCCATGCTGCGGGCCCAGCTCGGCATGCACGAACTGCCGGACTTCGTCGAGCCGGCCGACGTCCGCGACGCCTCCGACGGCGTCGTCATCGAGGTCGACGGCCTGCAGATCAGCGTCGACCACGTCCCCGGGCACACCCCCGGCACCGTGTTCTACCGCGTCGACTATCCGGGACCGGAGGAGATCTCGCAGGTGATGTTCTCCGGCGACTTCCTCTTCGCCGGATCCATCGGGCGGACCGACCTGACAGGCGGCTCCCACGAGGCGATGCTCACGAGCCTGCGCGAGCGCATCCTGCCGCTGCCCGACGACGTCGCCGTGCTGCCCGGACACGGTGGCCAGACGACCATCGGCCGAGAGCGCGCCACCAACCCGTTCCTCGCGGAGCTGACCGCATGAGCAGGCTCTCAGGCTTCCCCGAGCTGCTGCCCGCCGAGCGGGTGGTCGAGCAGCGCATCCTCGACCACCTGCGTCGCACCTTCGAGCTGCACGGATTCACCGGACTGGAGACCCGCGCGGTCGAGCCGGTCGAGCAGCTGCTGCGCAAGGGCGAGGTCGACAAGGAGGTCTACACGCTGCGCCGTCTGCACGCCCCCGCCGACGGCACGGCCGACGACCCCGGTGACGCCCTGGCCCTGCACTTCGACCTCACGGTCCCCTTCGCCCGGTACGTCGTGGAGAACGCCTCACGCCTGGAGTTCCCGTTCCGTCGCTACCAGATCCAGAAGGTGTGGCGGGGGGAGCGGCCCCAACAGGGGCGATTCCGGGAGTTCACGCAGGCCGACATCGACATCGTCGCGCGTGACGTGCTGCCCTTCCACTTCGACGTGGAGATCGCCCGGGTGATGGCGGAGGCGCTGTCCGGACTGCCCGTGCCGCGGCTGACCCTGCAGATCAGCAACCGCAAGGTGTTGGAGGGCTTCTACCTCGGCCTCGGGGTCACGGAGCCGACCCGTGTCATGCCCATCGTGGACAAGCTCGACAAGCTGCCGGCCGACGCGGTGCGGACCCTCCTGCTGGAGGCCGGGCTCGATGAGCGGCAGGCCGATGCGTGTCTCGCGCTCTCGAGCATCACGGCCCCGGACTCCTCGTTCGTGACCCGCGTGGAGGCGCTCGGCGTGGACCACCCGGTGCTCGTGGAGGGACTGGCAGAGCTGGCGCGTGTCATCGACGCATGCCAGGACGTCGAGGGGGCCGACGTCGTGGTCGACCTGCGGATCGCGCGGGGCCTGGACTACTACACCGGCACGGTCCTCGAGACCCGCATGGCCGGGTACGAGCACCTCGGGTCGGTGTGCTCCGGCGGCCGATACGACGAGCTCGCCCGCGACAACCGCAACACCTACCCGGGCGTCGGCATCTCGCTGGGCGTCTCCCGACTCGTCGTGCCGCTGATCGCCGACGGCTTGACGGCGTCGCGCTCGGTGCCGTCCGTCGCGCTCGTGACCGTGCTCGACGAGGAGCATCGTGGGTCCAGCGACGCCCTCGCCACGACGCTGCGTTCTCGTGGCATCGCCACCGAGGTGGCCCCGAGCGCCCAGAAGCTGGGCAAGCAGATCCGCCACGCCGAGCGACGCGGCATCCCGTTCGTGCTGTTCCCCGGTGACACCGTCCAGGCCAAGGACATCCGCAGCGGGGAACAGACCGACATCGACCCGGCGACGTGGCAGCCGCCCGCGGCCGACCTCGAACCGACGATCCTTCCCGCCACGCCCGAACGACCCGAGGAGACCACCCCGTGATCCGCACCCATGACGCCGGAACCCTGACCGCCGAGAACATCGGCGAGCAGGTCACGCTCGCCGGATGGGTCGCGCGCCGCCGAGACCACGGAGGCGTGGCGTTCATCGACCTGCGCGAGGCCAGCGGTGTCGTGCAGGTCGTCATCCGCGAGGACGTCGCGCACCACCTGCGCGCCGAGTACTGCCTCAAGATCGTCGGCACCGTGCGTGCCCGCCCCGAGGGCAACGAGAACGACTCCATCGCCACGGGCGCCATCGAGGTCGTCGCCGACGACGTGGAGGTGCTGAGCGCCGCCGCCCCCCTGCCGTTCCCGATCGACGACGCCTCCGCCGCGAGCGCCGGCACGGTGGGCGAGGAGGCGCGCCTGCGGCACCGCTACCTCGACCTGCGACGCAGCGGACCCGCGGGTGTCCTGCGGCTGCGCAGCAAGGTCAACGCCGCTGCTCGCTCCGTCCTGGAGAAGCACGCGTTCATCGAGGTGGAGACCCCCACCCTGACCCGCTCGACGCCCGAGGGCGCCCGCGACTTCCTCGTCCCGGCGCGCCTGCGGCCCGGCAGCTGGTACGCCCTCCCGCAGAGCCCGCAGCTGTTCAAGCAGCTGCTCATGGTCGCCGGCACCGAGCGGTACTACCAGATCGCGCGCTGCTACCGCGACGAGGACTTCCGCGCCGACCGCCAGCCGGAGTTCACCCAGCTGGACGTGGAGATGAGCTTCGTCGACGCCGACGACGTCATCGCCCTGTCCGAGGAGATCTACGCCGAGCTCTGGCGGCTCATCGACGTGGACCTGCCCCGACCCTTCCCTCGCATCACCTACGCCGACGCCATGGCGCGCTACGGCTCGGACAAGCCCGACCTGCGCCTGGACCTCGAGCTCACCGAGTGCACGGACTACTTCGCCGACACGCCGTTCCGGGTCTTCCAGGCGCCGTACGTCGGCGCCGTCGTGATGCCGGGTGGCGCCTCGCAGGCCCGACGCCAGCTCGACGCCTGGCAGGAGTTCGCCAAGCAGCGGGGACACCGGGGCCTGGCCTACGTCCTCGTGCAGGAGGACGGCACGCTCGGCGGTCCCGTGGCCAAGAACCTCTCCGACGCCGAGCGCGACGGCCTCGCCGCCCAGGTGGGAGCCGAACCCGGGGACTGCGTGTTCTTCGCCGCCGGGCCCCGCAAGTCCGCCCAGGGCCTGCTCGGGGCCGCCCGCCTGGAGATCGGTCGGCGCTGCGACCTCATCGACGAGTCGGCCTGGGCGTTCTGCTGGGTGGTGGACTGGCCGATGTTCGAGGCGGTCGACGAGCTGGAGTCCGGTGACGTCGCCGTGGGCGGTGGCGACTGGACGGCGGTGCACCACGCCTTCACGGCGCCGGCCGACGTCGCCAGCCTCGACGACCCGGGCACCTCGACGGCCCTCGCCTACGACATCGTCTGCAACGGCAACGAGATCGGGGGCGGCTCGATCCGCATCCATCGCGAGGACGTGCAGAAGAAGGTCTTCTCCATCATGGGCATCGACGAGGCCGAGGCCACGGAGAAGTTCGGCTTCCTGCTCGACGCCTTCTCCTTCGGCGCCCCGCCGCACGGCGGCATCGCCTTCGGGTGGGACCGCACGGTGGCGCTGCTCGCGGGCGTGGACTCGATCCGCGAGGTGATCGCCTTCCCCAAGTCCGGTGGCGGGTACGACCCTCTCACCGCGGCCCCCGCGCCGATCACGGCCCAGCAGCGCAAGGAGGCCGGCGTCGACGCCGAGTCCGACGAGGACGACGCCCCCGACGACGACGACGCCTGAGGTCGAGTGCCCGGGGCTGACCCGGCGGTGCGCCCGTACCGCGCACGAGGGAACTAGGCTCGGCGCATGAGTGACGGCCTGTTCGACCTGCCCGGTGGCCCCGAGACCACCGCCCCGGTCGGGTCGGGGAGCCTGGCCGGGAACGCGCACTCGTCGGCGCCGCTCGCGGTCCGGATGCGCCCTCGCACGCTCGATGAGCTCGTGGGCCAGGAGCACCTGCTCGCCGCCGGCTCGCCGTTGCGCCAGATGATCGACGGCGACCAGCCCCTCACCATCTTGCTGTGGGGGCCGCCCGGCACCGGAAAGACCACGATCGCCTCGCTCATCAGCGGCCACACCAACCGACGCTTCATGGAGGTCTCTGCCGTCTCCGCGGGGGTCAAGGAGGTTCGCGACGTCATCGCCGGGGCCCGACGCGCGCTGCAGAACGGCGTCGAGACCGTCCTGTTCGTCGACGAGGTGCACCGCTTCAGCAAGGCGCAGCAGGATGCCCTCCTCCCTGGTGTGGAGAACCGCTGGGTCTCTCTGGTCGCCGCCACCACCGAGAACCCGCACTTCAGCGTCATCTCGCCGCTGCTGAGCCGGTCCCTGTTGCTGACGCTGCAGTCGCTCACCGACGAGCACGTGGACACGATGGTCGAGCGAGCCGTCACCGACGAGCGTGGCCTTGCCGGGGCCGTCACGCTCTCCGACGAGGCGCGGGCCCACCTCGTGAGGCTCGCCGGTGGGGACGGCCGTCGGGTGCTGACCTACCTCGAGGCCGCTGCCGGCGCCACGACCTCGCAGGGGCGCACCGAGATCACGGTCGAGGACGCCGCGCTCGCGGTGGACAAGGCCGCGGTGCGCTACGACCGCCAGGGCGACCAGCACTACGACGTGACGAGTGCGTTCATCAAGTCCATCCGCGGGTCCGACGTCGATGCCGCCCTGCACTACCTCGCCCGGATGGTCGAGGCGGGCGAGGACGCACGCTTCATCGCCCGCCGGCTGATGATCCACGCGAGCGAGGACGTCGGCATGGCGGACCCCACCGCCCTGCCCGTCGCTGTCGCCACGGCGCAGGCCGTGGCCCTCATCGGGTTCCCTGAGGCCCGGATCCCCCTGGCCCAGGCCGTCATCCACCTCGCCACGGCGCCCAAGTCGAACTCCGTGGTGCGCGCGATCGGTGCGGCAGAGGCCGACGTACGCGCCGGCAAGGTCGGGCCGGTGCCTCCCGGTCTGCGCGACGCGCACTACGCGGGGGCCAAGAAGCTCGGACACGGCCACGACTACCGCTACGCCCACGACGACCCACGGGGCGTGGTGCCGCAGCAGTACGCGCCGGACGACGTCGACGGGGCGCAGTACTACGAGCCCGGTCCGCACGGGGCCGAGGGCGCCATCGCCGAGCGACTGGAGCGGATCCGGCGCGTCCTGCGCGACCGCTAGACGTGCCCTGAGGCCGCCACCCCTCGGGTCGGCGACGTCCTTGTAACCTCGACGCATGTCGTCAGACGTCCTGCTGCTCGTGGCGACCGCGGTCCTCGCGGTCGTGGCGGTGGGTGCTGCCGTCGTCGCCACGCGTGCCTCACGCCAGATCGTGCGGGCCCGGGCGGAGCAGGCCGACGTCGCGGCTCCGGGCGGCGCGGTGCCTGCGTCCGCCGAGCAGGACGACGCCCCGGTCACCTCGGTGACGTCGTTGCCGGAGCGCACGGGCGAGCTCGCCCCGCGGCTCGTCGAGGGCCGGGTGATCGTGCCGCCGAGCCGCGACGAGGTCGTGGCGACTGCCCTGACCCGTCCCCAGGTGCGCCTCGCGGTGCTCGCGCACGGGATCGCCCAGGCGCTGCGGCCCGAGAGCCGCGACCGCATCGCCGCCCTGGTGCGTCGGGAGTACCGACAGCGCCGGCGCCACCGGCTGCGTGCCGGGCGGCGTGCGTCGCGCGCCGCCCACCTGGCACCCACCGAGCCCTCCGACCGGTGGTTGGGCGAGCTTCCCCACGCCGACGAGCCCCCCTCGTCCGAAGCAGCACGGTCCGATCGGGCGATCGGCGCGTGAACGGGCGCATCGTGTGGTTCGTGGCCGGCTCCGTCGCCGGCGCGGTCGCGTCGGTGAAGGCCCGCCGAGCCGCCTACCGCCTCTCCATGCCCGGCCTCATCGACCAGGCCGCCGCCCTCGGCGAGGGAGTCAGAGCCTTCTCCGAGGAGGTCCGGGACGGCATGGACGACCGCGTCCGCGAGATCGAGCACGAGATGCGGGGCGACCCCGCCCCGCGCGAACGTCCCCACGTCGTCCCGCCACCCGAGCAGACCTCGCTCGACGCTCAGGCCGCCCCCACCCAGAGAGACCACCGATCATGAAGACCGCGGAGATCCGCCGGCGTTTCCTCGACCACTTCGAGCAGTCGGGCCACACCGTGGTGCCCTCGGCGCCGCTGCTGCTCGATGACCCCAACCTGTTGTTCGTCAACGCGGGCATGGTGCCGTTCAAGCCGTACTTCCTGCAGCAGGAGACGCCACCCTTCGATCGCGCGACGAGCGTCCAGAAGTGCGTGCGAACCCTCGACATCGAGGAGGTCGGCAAGACCACGCGGCACGGCACGTTCTTCCAGATGAACGGCAACTTCTCCTTCGGCGACTACTTCAAGGCCGGCGCCATCGAGCACGCCTGGGGCCTGATCACCGGGTCGCTGGACAGCGGCGCGCTCGGCATCGACCCGGAGACCGTCTGGGTCACCGTCCTGGACGGTGACGACGAGGCCCGCGGTCTGTGGCGCGAGATCGCCGGCCTGCCCGACGAGCGGATCCAGGCACGCGGGCTGCTGGACAACTACTGGCACATGGGCGTGGCCGGCCCGGGCGGACCCTGCAGCGAGATCTACATCGACCGCGGCCCCGCCTACGGCCCCGACGGTGGGCCCGTGGTCGATGAGGACCGCTTCCTGGAGATCTGGAACCTGGTCTTCATGCAGGAGGAGATCACCAACGTCCGTGCCAAGGACGACTTCGACGTCGTCGGAGCGTTGCCGAGCAAGAACATCGACACCGGGATGGGCCTGGAGCGGGTCGCGTACCTGCTGCAGGAGAAGCAGAACCTCTACGAGATCGACGAGGTGTACCCGGTCATCGAGCGTGCCAGCGAGCTCAGCGGTCGACGCTACGGGGCCGACGCCGGCGACGACGTGCGCTTCCGGGTGGTGGCCGACCACGTACGCAGCGGTCTCATGCTGATGGGCGACGGCGTCACGCCGGGCAACGAGTCCCGCGGGTACGTCCTGCGGCGCCTGCTGCGCCGCGCCGTGCGGTCGATGCGACTGCTGGGCTTCGACGACCGCGCCCTGCCGGAGCTTCTGCCGGTCAGCAAGGACCTGATGAAGGTCTCCTACCCCGAGCTGGAGGCCGACTTCGCCCGGATCGAGCAGGTGGCCTACGCCGAGGAGGACGCGTTCCGCCAGACGCTCGGCAAGGGCACCCAGATCTTCGACCTCGCGGCCGAGCGGACCAAGGCCGACGGGGGGTCCCGCTTGTCCGGCGACCGTGCCTTCGCCCTGCACGACACCTACGGCTTCCCGATCGACCTGACGCTGGAGATGGCCTCCGAGCAGGGCCTGAGCGTCGACGAGGGGGGTTTCCGGTCCCTGATGGCCGAGCAGCGAGCCCGCGCCAAGGCCGACGCCAAGTCCAAGAAGGGCAGCCACGCCGACACCGGCGTCTACCGGGCGGCGCTCGACGCGTTCGGGCCCACCGACTGGCAGGCCTACACCACGGTGGAGACGGAGTCCCGCGTCATCGCCCTGCTGAGCGAGGGTGCCTCCGCGCCGGCACTTCCCGAGGGCGCCGTCGGTGAGGTGGTGCTGGACCGGACGCCGTTCTACGCGGAGTCCGGTGGCCAGAACGCCGATGCCGGCACGTTGGAGTGGGATGGTGGCCGTGCCGAGGTGCTCGACGTCCAGAGGCCCGTCCGTGGGCTCGTCGTGCACCAGGTGCGTGTCCTGTCCGGGGAGCTGACGCTCCAGACCCCGCTGCACGCGGGCGTCGATCCGCAGTGGCGTCTGGGCGCCTGTCAGGCGCACTCGGGCACCCACGTGGTGCACGCCGCGCTGCGCGAGGTGCTCGGCCCCACGGCCCTGCAGTCCGGCTCCTACAACCGTCCCGGCTACCTCCGGCTGGACTTCGGCTGGAACGGCGCGTTGGCGCCGGAGCAGCTCCACGACGTCGAGGTCGCCTCGAACCGTGCCCTGCGCGAAGACCTCCCGGTGTCCGCGGCTGTCATGCCGCTGGAGCGGGCCCGCGAGGTCGGGGCGCTCGCGCTGTTCGGGGAGACCTACGGCGAGGACGTCCGGGTGGTCGAGATCGGCGGCCCGTGGTCCCGTGAGCTCTGCGGCGGCACCCACGTGCAGCGCTCGTCCCAGATCGGCACCGTCGTGGTGACGTCGGACAGCTCGGTGGGCGCCGGCAACCGCCGGGTGGAGGCGATCGTCGGCCTGGAGGGCTTTGAGTACCTGGCCCGCGAGCGCGACCTCGTCCAGCAGGTCGGGACGATGCTCAAGTCCAGTCCCACGGACGTGCCTGCCCAGGTGCAGAAGCTCCTCGACCGGCTCAAGGCCACCGAGAAGGAGCTGGACAAGCTCAAGGCCGCGCAGCTGGGTGGAGCGGCGGCGGGCATCGCCGAGGCCGCCGAGGACCTGGGCGGTGTCGCGTTCGTGGGGCACCGTGCCGAGGGTGCCGGTGGCGGTGACGCCCGCTCGCTGGCTTTGGACGTGCGGGGACGCCTGCAGGGCCGCCCGGCCGTCGTCGTGGTCATCGGCGACGCGGGCGGCAAGCCCGCCGTGGTCGTCGCGGTCAACGACGCCGCCCAGGAGCGTGGCCTCTCGGCCAACGCGCTGATCACCGCGGTCGGCGGGCCGATCGGTGGTCGCGGCGGCGGCAAGGCCGACGTCGCGCAGGGTGGGGGCTCCGACCAGAGTGGGATCCCCGCCGCCCTCGCCGCGGCGCGTGAGGCCGTGGGCAGGGCCGCGACGGGTGGCGCCGCAGTGGACGGGGCGGGACGCTGAGCGTGCGTCGCGGTCGTCGCCTCGGCGTCGACGTGGGCTCGGTCCGCATCGGCATCGCGGTGTGCGACCCGGACGGCCTCGTGGCCACGCCACTGGAGACGGTTCCCGCCGGGGTCGACGCGGTCGCGCGCATCGTGGAGCTCGCCAGGGAGGTGGAGGCCGTCGAACTCGTCGTCGGCCTGCCCGTCTCCCTCGACGGCCGTGAGAGCCATGCAGCGGCCACCGTGCGGACGTTCGCGGCCGAGCTGCGGGACGCCGTCGTACCGACCGAGGTCCGGCTGTTCGACGAGCGGATGTCTACGATGTCCGCGGAGAGTCTCTTGCGGGAGGGTGGACGATCCGGCCGATCACGACGAGGAGTCATCGATCAGGCGGCCGCCACGGTGATCCTCCAGGCGGCGCTCGATGCCGAACGGACCCGGGGAGCTGCTCCGGGCGAGACGATCTGAGGACCGATGAGCGACAGCGGACTGGACATCATGGGTCGGGGCGACGGCACACCCGCGCGACCCGGACGCCGGCGAGCCGAGCGGCCGCCACGGCGGGGGCCGCGCTGGGGCCGGATCATCGTCGTGCTCCTGCTGCTCGGCGGTCTGGTCGCTGCCGGTCTCTGGGGGATCGGCAAGCTGAACACCTTCTTCAACGGCCCGGAGGACTACACCGGTCAGGGGGAGGGCTCGGTCGTCGTGGAGATCGCCGAGGGGTCCGGAGGCCAGCAGATCGCCACCGCGTTGGCCGAGGAGGACGTCGTCGCCAGCGCCGAGGCGTTCTACCAGCTCTCCCTCAACGACGAGCGGTTGGCGGAGATCCAGCCCGGCTTCTACGACCTGCGGCTCAAGATGTCCGCCGAGTGGGCGATGCGCGAGCTGGTCGATCCCCAGAACCGGGTCGAGGGCAAGGTCGTCATCCCGGAGGGAGCACGGGTCCGCCAGATCCCCGAGCTCGTGGCAGACGGGTCGGAGATCGCTGCCGACGACGTCGAGGCAGAGCTGGACGAGCCGGGTGAGCTCGGCCTGCCGGACATCGCCGACGGCAACCCGGAGGGATACCTCTTCCCGGCCACCTACACGATCGAGCCTGGCACGTCGGCGCGTGAGCTTCTGCAGCAGATGGTCGCGCGGACGCTGGAGGTGGAGACCGAGCTGGAGATCGATACCAGGTCGCAGGCGCTGGGCTTCGACGAGGAGGAGATCCTGACCATCGCGAGCATCCTGGAGTACGAGGTCGCCACCGACGACTTCGCGCGGGGCGCCCGGGTGATCTACAACCGGCTCGACTCCGGCGAGGCGTTGCGGATGGACTCCACGGTGCACTACATCAGTGGTCGTTCCGGAGACGTCTTCACCACCGAGGAGGAGCGCCAGAGCGACTCGCCCTACAACACCTACCGGTTCCCGGGCCTGCCGCCGGGACCGATCGGTTCGCCGGGAGAGGCTGCGATCGAGGCGGCCCTGAATCCCGAGGACGGCGACTGGCAGTACTTCGTGGCTGACCCGGAGACCGGTGAGACGACCTTCACCGAGACCTACGCCGAGCACCAGGCGGCCTGCGAGGAGGCCGGCTTCTCGTGCTGAGCGGCGGCCGCTGCGCCGTCGTGGGTGACCAGGTGGCGCACTCGCTGTCCCCGGCCATGCACCGCGCTGCCTACGCGCGCCTGGGGCTGACGCACACCTATGACGCGATCGGCGTCGAGCCGGGGGGTCTGGAGGCGTTCGTGTCGGGACTGGATGCATCGTGGATCGGGCTCTCGGTCACCGCACCGCACAAGCGCGACGCTCTCGACCTAGCCGACTTCGCGGACGACGTGGCCCGGCGCGTCGGCGCGGCGAACACGCTCGTGCTGGACGGTGGCTCGGTCGCCGCGCACAACACCGACGTCCCCGGTGCGATGGCAGCACTGCGCGAGGCGGGGGTGGAGCAGGTCCGATCGGTGCGGGTCCTCGGAGGCGGAGCGACCGCTGCCTCGCTGGCGGCCGCCGTGGCCGGGCTCGGCGCCCGGCGCCTGGAGCTGGTCGTCAGGGAGCCGTCCAGGGCGCGGGCGGCCCGAGAGGCGGGGGAGCGGTGCGGTGTGGAGGTCACCACGGCCTCGTTGAGCGACCCGCCGTCCGGTCCGGTGGACCTGCTCGTCTCGACCGTCCCCGCTGCGGCCGTGCTTGAACGTGCCCCGTCGCTCGTCGCCTCCGCCTCCGCCGTCTTCGACGTCGTGTACGACCCGTGGCCCACGCCCCTCGCAGCTGCGGTCACCGGGGACACGCCGCTCGTGACCGGGCTCGACCTCCTGGTGCACCAAGCCGTCCTGCAGGTGCAGCTGATGACCGGCGCGGCCGTCGGCGCCGACGTCCTGCGGTCCGCGGCCCTCGGTGAGCTCGAGCGTCGTTAGCCTGACCGCGTGGAGATCCTCGTGGCCGTCGTGCTCGCGGCCGGCATCGGCGCCTGCGGACCGGCTGCGGTGCATCGACTGCCCGAGCCCGTCCCCCATCCCGAGGAGGTCGAGCCGGAGGAGAAGATCCGCTACGCCGACCTGGGCACCACGCCCCGGGCCGCGGTGCTGCTCGCCCTTCTGGCGGGACTCCTCGCCGGGGTCGCGGCCTGGATGCTCCCGGAGCCGGCGATGCTGCCGGTCTGGGTGGTCTTCGCCGGCGTGGGGTCGTGGCTGGCCTGGGTCGACTGGCGGACCCGGCTGCTGCCGTACCGCCTCACGGCACCGTTGCACGTCGCGACGCTCGTGCTCGTCGCCGCCGGAGCCGCCGTGGCGGGCGACTGGTCCCTGCTGTGGTGGGGGATCGCCGCGAACGTCGGTGTCTTCGCGCTCTTCTGGATCATCTGGTTCGTCGGGGCTCGCGTCGGCAGCACCTTCGGCTACGGGGACGTCCGCCTCTCCGGCATCATCGGCCTGGCGCTGGGCCCCCTCGGCATGGACGCGACGCTGAGCGGAACCTACGCGGGCTTCCTGCTGGGCGCCGTCGGCGGCATCGCCCTCTCCTGGGCCGGTCTGGTGGATCGTCGATCCTTCGCCTTCGGGCCCTACATGGTCGTCGGCGCCGTCGTGGGCCTGGCCGTCGCGCCCCTGCTCTGAGCCCGCCGCGCGGGCCCGATCCCGTCGACCGTCTCGTGCACGGGCCGGTGCGGCGGGCGTGCGGCGCAGGGTGGGACAATCTGCCTCATGCTCCGATGGCTGACGGCCGGTGAATCCCACGGCCCCGCACTCGCCGCAGTCCTCGAGGGGCTGCCGGCGGGTGTCCACGTGACCAGTGACGACATCCAGGCAGCGCTCGCGCGTCGACGCCTGGGCTACGGGCGCGGCGCGCGGATGAGCTTCGAGGCCGACGAGCTGGAGGTGATCGGCGGGCTGCGCCACGGTGTCTCCATGGGCAGCCCTGTCGCGCTGCGGATCGGCAACAGCGAGTGGCCCAAGTGGGAGCGCGTCATGTCCGCGGACCCGGTCGATGCCGAGGAGCTCGCCGGGCTCAAGCGCGGGGCCCCGCTCACCCGTCCGCGCCCCGGGCACGCGGACCTGGCCGGGATGCAGAAGTACGGCTTCGACGAGGCCCGGCCCGTGCTGGAACGGGCCAGTGCACGCGAGACGGCCGCCCGGGTGGCGCTAGGGGAGGTGGCCTCGCGGTTCCTGGAGCAGGCCGTGGGGGTGACCCTCGTCTCCCACGTCGTCGAGCTCGGGACGGTGCGGGCGCCGGCGGGCTCGGTGCCCGGTCGGCGTGACTTGGCGTCACTCGACGCGGACCCTGTCCGGTGCTTCGACGCCGCCACGAGCCAGGCGATGGTCGCCGAGATCGACGCGGCCCACAAGGACGGCGACACGCTGGGCGGCGTTGTCGAGGTCGTCGTGGACGGGCTGCCCCCTGGCCTCGGGTCCTACACCCACTGGGACCGGCGCCTCGACTCGCGCCTCGCGGGTGCACTGATGGGCATCCAGGCCATCAAGGGTGTCGAGCTCGGCGACGGCTTCGAGCTCGCCCGGACGCGTGGCTCCGTTGCGCACGACGAGATCGTGCCCGACGAGACCGGGCCGGGCGAGGGCGGCACCGCAGCCGGCACGCCCGATGGCGTGCTGGGCGTGCGACGCACCTCCGGTCGCTCCGGGGGGACCGAGGGGGGCATGAGCACCGGGGAGACGCTGCGCGTGCGGGCCGCGATGAAGCCGATCGCGACCGTCCCGCGGGCGCTGCGGACGGTGGACGTGTCCACCGGCGAGGCCACCCGTGCCCACCACCAGCGTTCCGACGTGTGCGCCGTCCCCGCGGCCGGCATCGTGGCCGAGGCCATGGTGGCGCTCGTCCTCGCGGAGGCCGTCACCGAGAAGTTCGGCGGCGACTCCGTCGCGGAGACCCGACGCAACGTGACCGGGTACCTCGAGAGCCTGAGGTACCGATGAGCCCCGTCGTCGTGCTCGTCGGCCCCCCGGGCGCCGGCAAGAGCACGGTGGCGCGGGAGATCGGGTCGCGCCTGGGTCTGGCCGTGCGTGACACCGACGCGGACATCGAGGCCGAGACCGGCAGGAGCATCCCCGACCTCTTCGTGCAGGACGGCGAGGCCCACTTCCGGGCCCTGGAGACCGCTGCGGTGCAGGTGGCGCTCGCCGACCACGAGGGAGTCCTGGCGGTCGGTGGTGGCGCCGTCACCTCCCAGGCGACGCGGGACGCCCTGAGCGGTCACCACGTCGTCTTCCTCGACGTGGGCCTGGTCCATGCCGTCGAGCGGGTCGGTCTCGCCGCCAACCGGCCGCTCCTGCTCGGCAACGTCCGCTCGACGTTGAAGGCACTCATGGACGAGCGACGCCCCGTCTACCGCGAGGTCGCGACGCTGGTCGTCGACACCGACGGCAGGACGCCGCAGGAGGTCGCGGACATCGTCGCCGAGGACCTGGGGGGAGCGCGATGAGCGCTCGGGTGAGTGTCTCGGCGGCAGCGCCCTACGACGTCATGGTCGGGCACGGCACCATCGCCGGTCTCGGCGACCTGCTCGGCGACGACGTGCGCCGGGTCGCGATCGTCCACCCCGTCACGTTGCGCGACCGCGCCGAGCAGCTGCGTCGCGAGCTCGGGTCCGACCAGCTCGACGTGCACCTGCTCGAAGTGCCCGACGGCGAGGACGCCAAGAAGGCCGGCGTGCTGGAGTTCTGCTGGCGCGTGCTGGGGGAGTCCGGCTTCACGCGGTCCGACGTGGTCGTCGGTCTCGGCGGTGGCGCCACCACCGATCTCGCGGGCTTCGTGGCGGCCACGTGGCTGCGTGGCGTGCGCTTCGTCAACCTGCCCACGACGGTGCTGGGGATGGTCGATGCCGCCGTCGGCGGCAAGACCGGCATCAACACCTCGTCGGGCAAGAACCTCGTGGGCGCGTTCCACGAGCCGGACGGGGTGCTGTGCGACCTCGACCTGCTCGTCTCCCTGCCCGGGGCAGAGCTGCGCAGCGGGCTGGCGGAGGTGGTCAAGTGCGGCTTCATCGCCGACCCGTCGATCCTGGAGCTCATCGAGAACGCGGGGCCGGCCTCCGTGCTCGACCCCAGCTCGCCGATCCTCGCCGAGCTGGTGACCAAGGGCATCGCGGTCAAGGCGGCGGCCGTCGGGGGTGACCTGCGCGAGTCCGTGGGTCTCTCCGGCGGTCCGGGTCGGCGCCCGGCGGCGACCTCCGAGGACGGCATCGGTCGGGAGGCGCTCAACTACGGTCACACGCTCGGCCACGCCATCGAGCGGGAGGAGCGCTTCGGGGTCCGTCACGGCGAGGCGATCAGCGTGGGCATGGTGTTCGTCGCCGAGGTCGCGCACCGGCACGGCCTCATCGACGCCGGACTGGTGGCCCGGCACCGCGAGGTGCTGTCCTCGCTGTCCCTGCCGACGACGTGGGCCGGGGCCTTCTCGCCGCTGCTGGCCGCGATGCGCCTGGACAAGAAGACACGTGGAGACCTGCTGCGCCTCGTGGTCCTGAGCGACCTGGCGAGGCCCACGATCCTGGCCGGGCCGGAGGAGGAGGTCCTGCGCGACTCCTTCGTCGCCCTGGCAGGCGGGCAGTCGTGACAGTCCTGACCTCGGAGCAGCTGCAGGCCCGACGGCGGCGCGTCGGTGAGTCCCTCGCCGAGGAGCAGCTGTCCGGGCTGGTCGTCACCACCCTGGTCAACGTGCGCTACCTGACCGGGTTTACCGGGTCCAACGGCGCCCTCGTGCTGCATGGCGACGGCTCCGGCGTGTTCCTCACCGACGGCCGCTACCGGGACCAGGCCGCGGTGGAGGTCCCGGACCTGGAGCACGTCATCACGCGCGACCTCATCGGGCAGGCTGCCGATCGCCTGCAGGGCCGGTGGGGCGCCGAGACCCACACCCTGAGCGTCGACGCACACGCCCGGTTGACCGCGGCGACGGCGGCGGAGGTGGTGGCCGCGGGCCCGCTCGTGGAGCGCGCCCGCGAGACCAAGGACGACTTTGAGATCGAGTCACTGCGCCGGGCCTGTGCCCTCTCGGTCACCGCGCTCGAGGGTGTGCTCGACGGCCCGCTCGTCGGCCGCACCGAGCGCGAGGTGGCCCGCGACCTCCAGTGGCGGATGCTTGACCTCGGCGCGGAGGCGATCGCCTTCGAGACGATCCTGGCCGCGGGGGAGAACACGGCCGTCCCGCACCACCACCCCACGGATCGGGTGCTGGCGAGCGGGGACCTGCTGAAGATCGACTTCGGCGCACGGGTCGACGGGTACCACGCCGACTGCACCCGCACCGTCGTCCTGGGCAGGGCCGATGCGTGGCAGCGAGAGGTCCACGCGGCGGTGCGCGAGGCCCAGGCCGAGGGCGTCCGCGCCCTGGTCGAGGGGGCGGTCGTCTCCGAGGTCGACACGCTCGTGCGGTCGAGCCTGGACGACGCCGGGTGGCTTGCGCACTTCACCACCGGGCTCGGTCACGGCGTCGGTCTGCAGATCCACGAGGACCCGTTCTTCGCGGCGAGCCACGACGGTAGACTGACCCGTCGCACCACCGTCACGATGGAACCGGGGATCTACGTCCCGGGCCGTGGGGGAGTGCGCATCGAGGACACCGTCCTCGTCACCACCGATGAGCCGGACGTGCTCACGGACCTGACCACCGAGCTGCTGGAGATCTGCTGACATGGCGACCACGAACGACCTGAAGAACGGCATGGTGCTGAACCTGGAGGGCAACCTCTGGTCCGTCGTGGACTTCCAGCACGTCAAGCCGGGAAAGGGCCCCGCCTTCGTGCGCACGAAGCTCAAGAACATCAACTCCGGCAAGGTGGTGGACAAGACCTTCAACGCCGGCACGAAGGTCGAGACCGCCACGGTCGACAAGCGCGAGATGCAGTACCTGTACAACGACGGCACGAGCTACGTGTTCATGGACAACTCGACCTTCGACCAGCTCGAGATCCCGCCGTCGGCGATGGGCACGACCCCGGACTTCCTGCTGGAGAACCAGGACGCCGTCGTGGCCACGAACGACGGCCAGGTGCTGTACGTCGAGCTCCCGCCGTCCGTCGAGCTCCTCGTCGAGCACACCGACCCCGGCCTGCAGGGCGACCGCTCCAGCGGCGGCACCAAGCCGGCGAGGCTGGAGACCGGACGCGAGATCCAGGTCCCGCTCTTCATCACCACGGGCGAGAAGATCAAGGTCGACACCCGTGACGCCGGCTACCTCGGCCGCGTGAAGGCCTGATGGGCGCCCGGAGCAAGTACCGCAAGCGGGCCCTCGACGTCCTCTTCGAGTCCGAGCTGCAGGGGACCACCCTCGGCGGCACGCTGGCCAGGCGTCGGGAGACCAACGACCCGCCGATCAGCGAGTACACCGTCACCCTCGTGGAGGGGGTGGCCGCGGAGCAGGAGGTCATCGACGCGTTGCTCGTGGAGCACTCCAACGACTGGAGCCTGGAGCGGATGCCCGGCGTGGATCGCAACCTGCTGCGCATCGCGGTCTATGAGATCCTGCACGTCGACGACGTCCCGGACGCCGTGGCCGTCAGCGAGGCGGTGGCGCTGGCCAAGGAGCTGTCCACCGATGACTCCCCGGGCTTCGTCAACGGCCTGCTCGGACGCATCCTCCGCGTCCGCACGACCACCGCCTGAGGGGCCCTCGGGGCGGCCGACCGGGGCGTCGTGACGGTCGCGGGGACACGCTGAGGGGTCGCAGACCTGCACATCCGCACAGATTCCGTTAACCTCATGCACGCCGAGAGGCTGACGCCGGGCCGCGCCCGGAGAACACGATGACGGGTGGGTTGGACCGGGTGAACCTCTTCGAGTTCGTACAGGACCGTTGGTCCCTACTGTGGTTCCAGGGCTATCAACATCTCAGTCTGGTGATCCAGGCCCTCATCCTCGCGACCGTGCTGGCACTGGTCATCGCCGTGCTGACCTTCCGCTCACCGGTGTGGTCCGGTCTGGTCGAAGGTGGCGCCGCCGTCGGGCTGACCATCCCCTCGTTCGCCCTCTTCGGGCTCCTCATCGCCTTCATCACCTCCGGCGTCGTCCTCAGCGTCGTGGCCCTGGCCTTCTACGGCTCCCTGCCGATCCTGCGCAACGCGATCGTCGGACTGAGACAGGTTGACGCCGGGCTGGTCGAGTCGTCCAAGGGCATGGGCATGGGGCCAGGCGCCTCTCTCCTGCGGCTGCAGCTCCCGCTCGCCTGGCCGGTCATCATGACCGGCATCCGGGTCTCCGCCCAGATGCTCATGGGCATCGCGGCGATCGCGGCCTACGCCTCCGGTCCCGGTCTCGGCTCGTTCATCTTCTCCGGGCTCTCCCGCCTGGGCGGCGCCAACGCCACCAACTCGGCCTGGGCCGGCGTCCTCGGCGTCGTCCTGCTCGCCATCGTCCTCGACCTGGTGCTCAACCTGGTCGGTCGCCTCACCACCTCTAGGGGTATCCGTGTCTGAGACCACCACCGAAAAGCCGACTGCCGACGAGGGTGTCCACGGCGAGCGCATCCTGCTGGAGAACCTGACGAAGCGCTACGCCGGGCAGGACGCCGCCGCCGTCGACAGCGTCACGATGGAGATCCCGGCCGGCGAGATCGTCATGCTGGTCGGACCGTCCGGATGCGGCAAGACGACCACCATGAAGATGATCAACCGGCTCATCGAGCCGACGGGTGGACGCATCTTCATCGGCGATGAGGACGTCACCGACACCGACGCCGACGACCTGCGTCGCCGCATCGGGTACGTCATCCAGGGCGCCGGCCTGTTCCCGCACTACACCGTGGGGCAGAACATCGCGATCGTCCCCAAGCTGCTCGGGTGGGACAAGAAGCGCATCGCCGCTCGCGTCGACGAGCTCCTGGAGCTCGTCAACCTGGAGTCCGACCAGTACCGCGACCGGTACCCCCGGGAGCTCTCCGGTGGTCAGCAGCAGCGCGTCGGCGTCGCCCGGGCGCTCGCGGCCGACCCGCCGGTGCTGCTCATGGACGAGCCGTTCGGTGCCGTCGACCCGATCACCCGCCAGCGACTGCAGGACGAGCTCATGCGCCTGCAGGAGGAGCTGCGCAAGACCATCGTCTTCGTGACGCACGACTTCGACGAGGCCGTCAAGGTCGGCGACCGGATCGCCATCCTCGACGTCGGGTCGGAGATCGTGCAGTACGACACCCCCGAGAACATCCTCGCCAACCCGGCCAACGAGTTCGTGGAGGGCTTCGTCGGTCACGGTGCGACGCTCAAGCAGCTCACGCTCACCCGGGTCCGGGACGTGGAGCTCCACGAGGCCGCCGTGACGACGATCGGAGGAGACCCCGCCGCCGCCGCAGAGACCGCGCGGTCGATGGGGCGCGAGTGGGTCATCGTGCTCGATGACCAGCAGCGCCCGCAGCGCTGGGTCTCGGTCAAGGACCTGCAGAGACCCGGTGCCCTGGACAAGGTCGCTCGCGACCAGGACCTCGAGGTCATCAGCCGTGCCTCGACCCTCAACGACGCGCTCGATCAGATGTTGACGTCCAGCCACGGCGTCGTCGTGGTCACCGGGCGCCGCAACAAGTACGAGGGCGTCGTGCGGGTCGAGACCATCATGGAGGCGATGCAGAGCCTGCAGAGCGCAGCCTCCTCCGCGGCCCCGGTCTCCTCGGCCGACGCCGGCGACGAGGGAAGCGCCGGCAGCGGGGCGGCGCAGTGAGCAGCCAGACCGTCGACATGGAGGCGGGTGACAAGGGCGGGGCGAGGACCATCCGCGAGGGTGACCCGACCCCGGGAATCGCCCGCTGGATCGCCCAGCCCCTCGTGTGCCTGGCCGCCTTCGCCGCGGTCATCCTCTACACCAACACTCGCGAGCTGACCTCGAAGCAGGGCCTGCTCGCCAACGACGAGCTGTGGTCCGGGGCCACCCGGCACCTGTACCTGACCGCCGTCGCCGCCGTGCTCGTCGTGCTGATCGCCGTCCCGCTCGGGGTGCTGCTGACCCGGGGGCCGATGCGACGCTACGCCAGCGCCGTCATGGCGCTGGCCGGCTTCGGGCAGGCCGCTCCCGCCATCGGACTGGTCGTGCTGGCGGCGCTGTACTTCGGTGTCGGGATCTGGCCGTTCATCGGCGCCCTGACGATCTACGGCATCCTGCCGGTCGTCGCGAACGTCGTGGCAGGGCTCGACGGCGTCGACCGCCGGCTCATCGAGGCCGGCCGCGGCATGGGCCTGTCCGCCATGGCCGTCCTGCGCAAGGTCGAGCTGCCGATCGCCGTGCCGGTCATGCTCACCGGCGTCCGCACCGCGCTCGTGCTCATGTGCGGCACGGTGGCCTTCGGTGGCTTCGTCGGGGCCGGCGGCCTCGGCGCCCTCATCAACACCGGCATCAAGCTGGGTGAGAGCTCCTTGCTCATCGTCGGGGCCGTGCTCATCGCGGCCCTGGCCCTGCTGCTCGACTGGGTCGCCCGCGTCGTCGAGGTGCTCGCGACCCCGAAGGGACTGTGACCACCATGCGCGCACGTCAGATCCTGCCCAGGGCACTGGTGGCCGGGGCACTCGTCGCCGGCCTCGCCGGCTGCGGGCTGCAGAACGCCAACGGCTTCATCGCCCCGGCGGAGCCCGGGACCATCGAGCAGTACGACTCGCTCGAGGGAGTCCCGATCACCGTCGGCGCCAAGGACTTCACCGAGCAGCTCATCCTGGGCAACATGTTCGCCACGGTGCTGCAGACGGCCGGTGCCGACGTCACCAACCGGACGAACATCGCGGGCAGCAACGGCGTCCGCAACGCATTGCTCAACCGCACCGTCGACGTCTCCCCGGAGTACACCGGCACCGGCTGGATCTCCTACCTCCTGCACGACGAGCCCGTGAAGGGCGAGGAGGAGCAGTGGCGGGCCACCGCCGAGGAGGACAAGGAGGAGAACCAGCTCATCTGGCTGCGGCCGGCACCGATGAACAACACCTACGCCTTCGCGATGGGCCCGGAGGCCAACGAGCGGCTGGGCATCACCAAGCTCTCGGAGATCCAGGACCTGCCGGAGGAGGAGCGGACCTTCTGCGTCGAGGACGAGTTCTACTCCCGCAACGACGGCTTCGGACCGATGCTGGAGGAGTACGGGCTGAAGCTCGGCGAGTCCGTGCCGGACGACCAGGTCCTGCGCCTGGACACCGGCGTCGTCTACACGGCGGCGGCCCAGGGTGACTGCAACTTCGGCGAGGTCTTCACGACCGACGGCCGCATCCCGGCCCTGGAGCTCACCTCGCTGGAGGACGACCAGGAGTTCTTCCCGCTCTACAACCTCACCCAGGTGATCCAGGAGGACCTGCTGGAGGAGCACCCGGAGATCGAGGAGATCTTCGCCGAGATCAACCCGGCACTGACCAACGAGGTCATGCTCGAGCTCAACGCCCGGGTCGACGTCGAGGGTGAGGAGCCGTCGCTCGTCGCGGTGGAGTGGCTGAAGGCGGAGGGCTTCGTCGAGTAGACCGACCACGGGACGAGTTGCGATCATCGCAACTCGTACGTACGGTGGTATGCATGCTCACCGCGCCGGTTGCCGATCGTGTCCGGCTCGCCCTGGCGGACCGTGAGATGACGCAGCGGGAGCTCGCCGATGCGGCAGAGCTCGAGGTGACCAAGCTCAGCAAGGCACTGGGCGGGACCAGGCGCTTCTCCATCGAGGAGCTGCGGCGTCTCGCCGAGGTGCTCGAGGTCGACCTGCGCTGGCTCACCGGCGACGGCGACGACCGTCCCCCCGCGATCGCACCCAGCGGGCTGTCGGCGCTGTCCGGCGACCTGTACGCCGGGCCCGCGGGGGAGCGGCGCCTGGTGATCGTCCGCGCCGCCTGGCGTCTGGTCGCCGAGCGGGGGTACTCCCGGGTGGAGGTGGCCGACGTCGCCGATCGCGCCGGGGTCTCGCCGTCACAGGTGCAGGAGCACTTCGAGAGCCGACGCGCGCTGCTCGACGAGACGTTACGACTCGCGGCGCTGCAGGCCTACGAGCGACAGTCGACGGCTCTGGCCGACGTCGCCGACGGTGTCGAACGGCTGGACCGACTGATCGACCTGCAGCTGCCGAGGTCCGGGACCCTGGACCTGGAGTGGTCGATCTGGCTCCAGGTCTGGGCGCAGGCGGCGATCGACCCGACCATCCAGGCGCTGCACGCCGAGGCCTACTCACGCTGGCTGCACACCGTCCGCGCCGCCATCGAGCTCGGACAGCAGCAGGGCTCCTGCCGCACGGGCGATGCCGAGGAGATGGCCGCGAGGCTGACCGCCCTGGTCGACGGGCTCGGACTGCAGCTCGTCACCGGTCGTCCCGGCCGCACGCTGGCCACGACCCGAGCGGCCGTCGACGACCATCTCCGCGCCCACGTGCTCGACCCCGACCAACCCACCACCGGGAGGAAACCATGAACGAGAACGTCATCATCACCTGCGCCGTCACCGGGGCAGCAGACACCGTCAGCCGCAGCGAGCACGTCCCGGTGACCCCGGAGGCGATCGCTGACTCCGCGATCGCCGCCGCCCGTGCCGGCGCTGCCATCGTGCACGTGCACGTCCGCGACATCGAGACCGGACAGGGATCGCGTGACGTCGCGCTGTACCGCGAGACCGTGCGCCTCATCCGCGCGGCCGACGTCGACGTGGTGCTCAACCTGACCGCCGGCATGGGCGGCGACCTCGTCATCGATGACGAGGACCCCTTGAAGCCGGTCGACGGGACGGACCTCGTGAACGGCCTGCAGCGACTGCCGCACGTGGAGGAGCTGCTGCCGGACATCTGCACCCTCGACTGCGGGTCGATGAACTTCGGTGAGGGCCAGCAGCTCTACATCAGCACCCCCGACATGCTGCGCACCGGAGCAGCGCGCATCCAGGAGCTGGGGGTGAAGCCCGAGATGGAGATCTTCGACACCGGCCACCTGTGGTTCGCGACGCAGCTCGTCAAGGAGGGTCTCATCGACCCGCCGCCGATGTTCCAGCTCTGCATGGACGTCCCCTACGGTGCGCCGGCCGATCCGCTGACCCTGCAGGCGATGGTCAACCGGCTGCCCGAGGGCGCCGTGTGGGCCGCGTTCGCGCTGGGCAGGAAGCAGATGCCGTGGGTCGCCCAGGCGATCCTGCTCGGTGGGCACGTGCGCGTCGGGCTCGAGGACAACCTCTTCCTGTCGCGCGGCGTCAAGGCCACGAACGAGCAGCTCGTGGAGCGCGCGGTCGACCTCGTCGGCAACCTGGGCTCGCGGGTCGCCACGCCGGACGACGCCCGCGAGATCCTCGGCCTGAAGGCCCGCGCATGACGCGGCCCGCGCCGGCGGACGTGCGGACGGTGGCCTGCGTGGGCGCCGGGGTCATCGGCGGCGGCTGGGTCGCGCACTTCCTCGCGCGTGGCTATGACGTGATCGCCTGGGACCCGGCTCCCGACGCCGAGGACCGCCTGGGCGGGCTCGTCGACGCCGCGTGGCCGGCGCTGGCGTCGCTCGGCCTGGCCGAGGGCGCGGACCGGTCACGACTCTCGGTCGTGCCGGACCTCGAGCAGGCGGTGGCCGAGGCGGACGTCGTGCAGGAGAGCGCACCGGAGGACCTCGACCTCAAGATCGACCTGCTGGCGCGCATCGACGCCGCCACGCCGCGCGACGTCGTGATCTCCTCCTCGACGTCAGGGTTCACCATGACCGAGATGCAGGTCGGGGCGGTGCACCCGGAACGGCTCGTGGTCGGACACCCGTTCAACCCGCCGTACCTCATCCCGTTGGTGGAGGTCGTCGGCGGTGAGCGCACGTCGCCCGAGGTCGTGGCGTGGGTGTCGCAGTTCTTCGAGCACGCCGGCAAGTCGGTCATCACGATGGATCGCGAGGTGCCGGGCTTCATCGCGAACCGGCTGCAGGAGGCGCTGTGGCGCGAGGCGCTGCACATGATCGACGCCGGCGAGGCCACGGTCGAGCAGATCGATGCCTCGATCACGCAGGGCCCGGGGCTGCGCTGGGCGTTCCACGGGCCGATGAAGACCTTCCACCTCGCCGGGGGACAGGGCGGGATGGCCCACATGCTCGATCACTTCGGGCCGTCGCTGAAGGCGCCCTGGACCCGGTTGGAGGCACCTGAGCTGACGACCCGGTTGCGCGACGCCGTGGTGCAGGGCGTCGACGACGCGGACGGACGAACGGTGCACGAGCTGGTGGTCGAGCGTGACCGGATGCTCATCGCCGTCATGCGGACCCTGCAGGAGATGCAGCCGTGACGCCGCTGACCGAGCGCCGCGAGGAGCTCCGGCCCGAGTGGATCGACTACAACGGGCACCTCAGCGAGGCGTACTACGTCCTGCTGCTCGGTCATGGCACCGACGACGTCATGGACGTGCTCGGGCTCGACGCCGGCTACCGGGACGCCACGGGCTGCTCGCTGTTCACCGTCGAGGCGCACGTGCGATACCTCGACCAGGTCGTCGCCGACGACGTGACGCAGGTGCGCTCGTTCCTCGTCGGGGCCGGGCCCAAGAAGCTGCGCCTGTGGCACGAGCTGTGGGTCGATGAGCGGCTGCGGGCCACCGAGGAGGTGCTCGCACTGCACGTGGACACGACGCTCGGACGCAGCGCACCGCTGCCCGAGGACGTGCTCGAGCGGGCGCGGGCCGTCGCGGTGGCCCCACCGGTCGAGGCAGGACGCTCGATCTCCGGCTGAGGCCGCCACCGCGCCGTCGATGCGTCCTGCCTCGCTGATAGGCTCCTGATCGATCAACGACGTCCTTTAACCACCGTCCCGTGAGGCGGAGAAGGAGGTCAGCCGATGGACGCGCACAGCAGCGCCGCCACGCCTGACGACGGCCCCGGCCCCGGAGGCGTCCCCCCGCGCACCGTCCTCGATCCGGACGACATCGCCCGTGCCCTCACACGCATCACCCACGAGATCCTCGAGCGCAACCGCGGCGCCGACGACGTCCTGCTCGTCGGCATCCCGACGCGTGGCGTGCACCTCGCCGGCCGGCTCGCCAGCCGCATGGCCGAGGTCGAGCAGACCCGTGTCAGGGCCGGGGCGCTGGACATCACGATGTACCGCGACGACCTGCGCCTGAAGCCCGCCCGCGCCCTGGAGCACACCGAGCTCCCCGGCGACATCGACGGCAAGATCGTCGTCCTCGTCGACGACGTGCTCTTCTCCGGGCGCACCATCCGTGCCGCGCTCGACGCCCTCAACGACCTCGGTCGACCGAGGGCCGTGCAGCTGGCCGTCCTGGTGGACCGGGGCCACCGCCAGCTGCCGATCCGGGCCGACTTCGTGGGCAAGAACCTGCCGACCTCCCTGGCGGAGCAGGTCAAGGTGGCCCTGGACGAGGTCGACGGCGAGGACGCGGTCACGATCATCGGGGGAGTCCAGTGACACTGACCCATCTGCTCAGCACGGGAGACCTCACCCGCGACGAGGCCGTCCGCATCCTCGACACCGCCGAGGAGCTGCTCTCCGTCGCCAGCCGGCCGATCAAGAAGCTGCCGACGCTGCGCGGCCGCACCGTGGTGAACCTGTTCTTCGAGGACTCCACCCGCACCCGCATCAGCTTCGAGGCCGCGGCCAAGCGGCTGTCCGCGGACGTGCTCAACTTCTCGGCCAAGGGCTCGAGCACGTCCAAGGGCGAGGGCCTGAAGGACACGGCCCTGACGCTGCAGGCGATGGGAGCCGACGCCGTGGTGGTGCGGCACCACCACTCCGGCGCCCCTCACCGGCTGGCCCACGCACGCTGGACCAGCGGCGCGGTGATCAACGCCGGCGACGGCACCCACGAGCACCCCACGCAGGCCCTGCTCGACGCCTTCACCCTGCGCCGGCACCTCGTCACCGAGCCCGCCGGGACCGCTGGTCGGGGGGCCGACCTCGCCGGTCGCCGTGTCACCATCGTCGGCGACGTGCTGCACAGCCGGGTGGCGCGGTCCAACGCGCTGCTGCTGCACACCCTCGGGGCCCACGTCACGCTCGTGGCGCCCCCGACGCTGCTGCCCGTCGGTGTCGACACCTGGCCCGTCGAGACGTCCTACGACCTCGACTCGGCAGTGGAGGGAAGTGACGCCGTCATGATGCTGCGGGTCCAGCGCGAGCGGATGAACGCCTCCTACTTCCCCAGCGAGCGCGAGTACAGCCGCCGCTTCGGCCTGGACACCGCCCGCATGAACCGGATGCCCGGCCACGCGATCGTCATGCATCCGGGGCCGATGAACCGCGGCATGGAGATCAGCGCCGACGTCGCCGACTCCGACCGCTCCGTCATCGTGGAGCAGGTCACCAACGGGGTCGCCGTCCGGATGGCGGTCCTGTACCTCCTGCTTGGCGGTGCGCCCGACCCCGCCGACGACCCGACCACAGAAGGAGGGGAGGTCGCATGAGCGTCCCCGCAGCCACGTACGTCGTCCGAGGTGCCCGGGTGCTGGGTGAGGATCCCGTCGACCTCCTGCTGGCCGACGGCCGGATCCAGCAGGTCGGCACCGGGCTCACCGCGCCGCAGGACGCGGTGGAGGTCGACGCCACCGGACTGGTCGCCCTGCCCGGCCTGGTCGACCTGCACACCCACGTCCGCGAGCCCGGGCGAGAGGATGCCGAGACGGTGCTCACCGGCTCCCGCGCCGCCGCGATGGGTGGCTTCACCTGCATCCATGCGATGGCCAACACCGATCCGGTCGCCGACACGGCGGGCGTCGTGGAGCAGGTCTTCCGGCTCGGCCGCGAGGGCGGGTACTGCGACGTTCGCCCCGTCGGGGCCGTCACGGTCGGTCTCAAGGGTGAGCGGCTGGCCGAGCTGGGTGCCATGGCGGACTCCGCGGCCGAGGTGCGCGTCTTCTCCGACGACGGGATCTGCGTGAGCGACGCCGTGCTGATGCGACGGGCCCTGGAGTACGTCAAGGCCTTCGACGGCGTGGTCGCCCAGCATGCCCAGGAGCCCCGCCTCACCGAAGGTGCCCAGATGAACGAGGGCCCCCTGTCAGGACAGCTCGGGCTGACCGGGTGGCCCGCGGTCGCCGAGGAGGCGATCATCGCGCGTGACGTCCTGCTCGCCGAGCACGTCGGGTCCCGGTTGCACGTGTGCCACCTCTCCACGCGCGGATCGGTGGAGATCGTCCGCTGGGCCAAGAGCCGCGGGATCGACGTGACCGCCGAGGTGACGCCGCACCACCTGCTGCTCACCGACGAGCTCGTCCGGTCCTACGACCCGCTCTACAAGGTGAACCCGCCACTGCGCTCCGACGACGACGTCGCGGCCGTCCGGGAGGGCCTGGCCGACGGCACGATCGACATCGTCGCCACGGACCACGCGCCGCACCCGATGGAGGACAAGGAGTGCGAGTGGTTCGCCGCCGCGTTCGGGATGCTCGGGCTCGAGACCGCCCTGTCCGTCGTGCAGCAGACGATGGTCGACACCGGGGCGCTCACCTGGGCGCAGGTCGCCGAGGCGATGTCCGCTCGCCCGGCCCGCATCGGACGTGTCGACGGCCAGGGGCGCCCGCTGGCACAGGGGGAGCCGGCCAACCTCGTGCTCGTGGACCCGGCAGCCACCCGCACCGTCGAGGCGCGCGAGACCGCGTCGTTGTCACGCAACACGCCCTACGCCGGACGAGAGCTGCCCGGACGCATCGTGGCGACGTTCCTGCGCGGCGTGCCCACGGTCCTGGACGCAACGCTGCAGGAGGGGAACGGATGAACCAGCACGCCAGCGGTCAGCCGAGGGAGGCAGTCCTCGTCCTGGAGGACGGCAGGACCTTCCGTGGCGAGGGGTACGGCGCCGTCGGGACCACGGTCGCCGAGATCGTCTTCTCCACCGGGATGACCGGCTACCAGGAGACGCTGACCGACCCGTCGTACCGCGGACAGATCGTGGTCATGACCGCTCCGCACATCGGCAACACCGGGGTCAACGACGTGGACTTCGAGTCGGGCCGGGTGTGGGTGGACGGCTACGTCGTGCGCGACCCCTCCCGGGTCGCCAGCAGCTGGCGCTCGCAGGGCAGCCTGGACGACCTGCTCGTCGAGCAGGGTGTCGTGGGCATCAGCGGTGTCGACACGCGTGCTCTGACGCGGCACCTGCGCGAGCGGGGCTCGATGCGCGCCGCGATCAGCTCCGAGACGACCGACGTCGGGGCCCTGCTCGCGCGCGCCGCGGCGGCGCCGACGATGACCGGCTCCAGCTTCCTGGACGACGTCACGACGCCGGAGGCCTACGTCGTCCCGGCCGTGGGAGAGCGGCGCCTGACGGTGGCCGCCGTGGACCTCGGCATCAAGGGCATGACGCCGCGCCGGATGGCCGAGCGCGGCATCGAGGTGCACGTGCTGCCGGCCTCCTCGACGATCGACGACGTGCTCGCCGTGGCGGCCGACCGGGGCGGCCCGGACGGTGTCTTCATGTCCAACGGTCCCGGCGACCCCGCCGCCGCCGAGCACGTCGTCGGCGTGCTGCGGCAGGTGCTGGAGCGCCGCGTCCCCTACTTCGGCATCTGCCTGGGCAACCAGATGCTCGGTCGGGCGCTGGGCCGCGGAACGTACAAGCTCACCTACGGCCACCGGGGCATCAACCAGCCCGTGCAGGACCGCACCACCGGCACGGTGGAGATCACCAGCCACAACCACGGCTTCGCCGTGGACGCCCCCCTCGACGGCACGTTCGACACGCCCTACGGGCCGGCCCACGTCACGCACGTGGGACTGAACGACCAGGTCGTCGAGGGCGTGGCCCTCGTCGACGGCCCCGCCTTCAGCGTCCAGTACCACCCGGAGGCGGCCGCCGGCCCGCACGACGCCGACTACCTCTTCGACCGCTTCGTGCAGCTCATGCACACGCACCGCGGCGACGGTGCGAGCGCCAGCCCAGACGACCACCCCGCGGAAGGAAGCCGCTGACATGCCCAAGCGGGAAGACATCGAGTCGATCCTCGTCATCGGCTCCGGCCCCATCGTCATCGGGCAGGCGTGCGAGTTCGACTACTCCGGCACCCAAGCCTGCCGTGTCCTGCGGGAGGAGGGCCTGCGGGTGATCCTGGTGAACTCCAACCCGGCGACGATCATGACCGACCCGGAGTTCGCCGACGCCACCTACGTCGAGCCGATCACACCGGAGTTCGTGGAGAAGGTCATCGCGGCGGAGCGGCCCGACGCCCTGCTGGCGACGCTCGGTGGGCAGACCGCGCTCAACGCCGCGATCGAGCTGGACCGTGCCGGCGTGCTGGAGAAGTACGGCGTGGAGCTCATCGGGGCCTCGATCGAGGCCATCGAGAAGGGCGAGAACCGCGAGTCCTTCAAGCAGGTCGTCGCGACCCTGCCCCCGGAGTGGGGCGCGGAGTCGGCCAGCTCGATCATCTGCCACACGATGGACGAGTGCCTCGCCGGCGTCGAGGGGCTGGGCGGCTACCCGGTCGTCGTGCGGCCCTCGTTCACGATGGGCGGCTCGGGCTCGGGCCTGGCCTACGACGAGGCCGACCTGCACCGCATCGCCGGCTCCGGCCTCGCGCTCAGCCCCACCACCGAGGTGCTCCTGGAGGAGTCCATCCTCGGGTGGAAGGAGTACGAGCTGGAGGTCATGCGCGACCGCGCCGACAACGTGGTCATCGTCTGCTCGATCGAGAACGTGGACCCCATGGGCGTGCACACCGGCGACTCGATCACCGTCGCCCCCGCCATGACGCTGACCGACGTCGAGTACCAGCGCCTGCGCGACATCTCGATCGGCATCATCCGCGAGGTCGGTGTCGACACCGGTGGCTGCAACATCCAGTTCGCCGTCAACCCCGAGGACGGCCGCATCGTCGTCATCGAGATGAACCCGCGCGTCTCCCGCTCCTCGGCGCTGGCATCGAAGGCCACCGGCTTCCCGATCGCGAAGATCGCGGCCAAGGTCGCGATCGGCTACACGCTGGACGAGATCCCCAACGACATCACCACGGCCCACGGACGCGGGACCCCCGCGAGCTTCGAGCCGACGCTCGACTACGTCGTGGTCAAGGTGCCCCGCTTCGCCTTCGAGAAGTTCCCGGCGGCGGACCCGACACTGACGACGCACATGAAGTCAGTCGGCGAGGCGATGGCGATCGGCCGCTCGTTCACCGAGGCGCTGCAGAAGGCGCTGCGCTCCCTGGAGCGCCCCGAGGCCATCTTCGACTGGGCCAAGGAATGGGTGGACCTGGACAAGGACACCCTCCTGGCGCAGGCCGCGACCCCGCACGACGGGCGTCTGAGGAAGGTCATGGACGCCCTGCGCGCCGGCGCGACGCCGCGGGAGGTCACGGGCGCCACCAGCATCGACCCGTGGTTCGTCGACCAGCTCGCGCTGCTCAACGAGGTGGCCGCCGAGCTCACGGCGGCCGAGGGGCTCACGCCGGCGGTGCTGCGGCGCGCCAAGCGGCACGGCTTCTCCGACGTGCAGATCGGCAGGATCCGCGGCCTCGCGCCGGACGTGGTGCGCGGCGTGCGCCACGCCCTCGGCGTCCGCCCGGTCTACAAGACCGTGGACACGTGCGCGGCCGAGTTCGCCGCCACCACCCCGTACCACTACTCCTCCTACGACGAGGAGACCGAGGTGGCTCCCCGGGACAAGCCGGCCGTGCTGATCCTCGGCAGCGGCCCCAACCGCATCGGCCAGGGCATCGAGTTCGACTACTCCTGCGTGCACGCGGCGCTCGCGCTCTCGGAGGTGGGGTACGAGACGGTCATGGTCAACTGCAACCCCGAGACGGTCTCGACCGACTACGACACCTCCGACCGCCTGTACTTCGAGCCGCTGACCCTCGAGGACGTGCTCGAGATCGTCCATGCGGAGGAGCAGGCCGGCCCCATCGCCGGCGTCATCGTCCAGCTCGGCGGTCAGACCCCCCTGGGGCTCGCCGCAGGGCTGCAGGAGGCCGGTGTCCCGATCGTCGGGACGTCACCCTCGGCGATCGACCTCGCCGAGGACCGTGGCGAGTTCGGCCGGGTCCTGGCCGAGGCAGGCCTGCCCGCGCCCAAGCACGGCACGGCGGTGACCTTCGACGGAGCCAAGCGGATCGCCGACGACATCGGCTACCCCGTCCTCGTGCGGCCCTCCTACGTCCTGGGTGGGCGCGGCATGGAGATCGTCTACGACGAGCCGTCCCTGGCCGACTACATCACCCGCTCCACCGAGATCTCGCCGGACCACCCCGTGCTCGTGGACCGCTTCCTCGACGACGCGGTCGAGATCGACGTCGATGCCCTCTACGACGGCACCGACCTCTTCCTCGGTGGCGTGATGGAGCACATCGAGGAGGCCGGGGTCCACTCCGGCGACTCGGCGTGCGCGCTGCCGCCCATCACGCTCGGGGCGGAGGAGATCGACCGGATCCGCGAGTCCACCCGGGCCATCGCCGAGGGCGTGGGTGTCCGGGGTCTGATCAACATCCAGTTCGCGATGTCCGCGGACACGCTGTTCGTGCTCGAGGCCAACCCGCGGGCCTCCCGCACGGTGCCCTTCGTCTCCAAGGCCACGGCGACACCCCTGGCCAAGGCCGCCGCGCGGCTCATGCTGGGGGAGTCCGTCGCCGAGCTGCGCTCCGCGGGCGTCCTGCCCCGCGCCGGGGACGGGGGCCTGCTGCCCGACGTCGCTCCCGTCGCGGTCAAGGAGGCGGTGATGCCCTTCAACCGGTTCCGCACCTACGACGGGCGCTACGTCGACACCGTGCTGGGCCCGGAGATGCGCTCGACCGGCGAGGTCATGGGCATCGACGCGGGCTTCGGCGTCGCCTACGCCAAGAGCCAGGCCGGCGCCCAGAACGGCCTGCCCACCAGTGGCCGGGTCTTCGTCTCGGTGGCCAACCGGGACAAGCGGCACATGGTGTTCCCGGTCAAGCGGCTGGCCGACCTGGGCTTTGAGATCCTCGCCACGAGCGGCACGGCCGCGGTGCTTCGCCGCAACGGGGTGCACGCCACGGAGATCCGCAAGCTCACGCAGGAGCCGCTCGACGGGCAGGAGCAGAGCACGATCGTGGACAAGATCCACGACCAGGACGTGCAGCTCATCATCAACACGCCGCACGGCGTCACGGCCGGGGGGAACGCACGGATCGACGGCTACGAGATCCGCACGGCCGCGGTGGCCGAGGGGATCCCCTGCATCACGACGGTGCAGGGGCTCGGTGCCGCGGTGCAGGGCATCGAGGCGCTCATCGAGCAGCGGATCGGCGTGCGCTCGCTGCAGAGCTGGGCGGCGGCGATCGAGGACGTCCGGTCCCTCGTCCCGGGGGAGCGGACGTGACGGGCTTCGGCTCGCGGGCTCGCGCCGCGATGGACGCCTACGGCCCGGTGTGCGTGGGCATCGACCCCCACGCCGCCCTGCTCGAGGAGTGGGGGCTGGGGGACTCCCTCGACGGACTCGAACGGTTCGCCGCCACCTGCGTCGAGGCGTTCGCGGGGCGGGTGGCCTTCGTGAAGCCGCAGTCGGCCTTCTTCGAGCGCTTCGGCTCGCGCGGCGTCGCCGTGCTGGAGCGGACCCTGCAGGACCTTCGGCACACGGGAAGTCTCACCATCCTCGACGTGAAGCGAGGTGACATCGGCTCCACGGCGCAGGCCTACGCCGAGGCCTACCTCGACGAGGACGCCCCGATGGCCGCTGACGCGGTCACCGTCAGCCCGTTCCTCGGGTTCGGCTCGCTGGAGCCCTTCCTCGAGGTCGCCGAGAAGAACGATGGGGGAGTCTTCGTGCTCGCGCTCACCTCGAACCCCGAGGGCTCGGAGGTGCAGCACGCCACCGGTGCCGACGGCCGCACCGTCGCCGGTGTGGTGCTCGATCACCTGCGGACCTGCAACGCCGGAGCGGTTCCCATGGGCCCCTTCGGGGCCGTCGTGGGCGCGACGATCGCCCCCACCGAGGAGGACCTGGACATGGGAGGGCCTGTGCTCGCGCCGGGCTTCGGCTCCCAAGGGGGCACGGCCGAGGACCTCCACCGCGTCTTCGGAGGGTTGCGGGGCCGGGTCATCCCCTCGGCATCCCGCTCCGTGCTTCGTGCCGGGCCCGACGTGGCCGCCCTGCGTGACGCCACACTCGCCGTGAACGCCGAGCTGGGCTGAAGCACATCCCGGACTCGGCTCGAGCTCCCTCCCGCGGACCCTCGCGGCTTGTAGGCTCGCCCGTGCACCACGAACCCTCGAGGAGTACTGCATGATGCGCCCTGTCCGGAGCTCCCTGGCTGCCGTGGCCCTCGTCACCGTCGGCTCCGTCCTCGCCGGGTGCGGCGGCCCGAGCCCCTACTGCGTGACGGTGGAGGAGCAGACGGCGACGCTGGAGGACTTCGGCAAGGACCGCACCAATGCGGCCTACACGACCTACGCCGACGCCCTGGACGCCCTGGCCGAGGACGCCCCCGAGAGCGTCGCCTCCGCATGGGCCGAGCTCTCAGAGGTCACGCGCGGTGTCCTGGCCGCACAGGAGGAGGTCGGACTGGCGCTGGAGGAGATGGGCGACGACGACAAGGTCGCCGAGCTCTCCACCGAGCAGCTGGCCGATCTCAACGCGTCCTACGAGGCGTTCAACGCCACCGAGGACCAGCGTGACGCCGTGGTGAAGAATGTGAAGCAGGAATGCGACATCACGCTCGCCAGCTGATCGACGAAAGGTGACCCGGTGGCTCTGCCCAAGCTGACCCCCGAGCAGCGACAGGCCGCTCTGGACAAGGCCGCGCGGGCCAGACAGGTCCGCGCAGAGATCAAGAACCGTCTCAAGCACTCCGGTGCGAGCCTGGCCGACGTCCTCACCGAGGCTCGTACCAACGAGTTCGTTGCCAAGCTGAAGGTCAGTGACCTGCTGCAGTCCATGCCCGGTGTCGGCAAGGTCACGGCCGGCGAGATCATGGATCGGATCGGCATCGCTGAGAGCCGACGACTGCGGGGGCTGGGCGTCAACCAGGTCCAGGCCCTCCTGCGCGAGTTCGGGCACCGTGACCGCTAGCACCGGGCCCACTGGCATGGAGGCCGATGCCGCCCGGTCGCGCCTCGTGGTGCTGGCCGGGCCCACGGCCGTCGGCAAGGGCACCGTCGCGGCCTGCGTCCGCGAGGATCATCCGGACATCTGGATCTCGGTGTCGGCCACGACACGGGCGCCGCGCCCCGGGGAGGTCGACGGGTTGCACTACCACTTCGTGAGCGATGAGGAGTTCGACGCGCTCGTGGCGGAGGACGGTCTGCTGGAGTGGGCCGTCGTGCACGGCAGGCACCGCTACGGCACACCGCGGGCGGCCGTCGAGGAGCGGCTCGCGCAGGGTCTGCCGGCGCTGCTGGAGATCGACCTGCAGGGAGCCCGGCAGGTGCGCGAGCGCATGCCCGAGGCCCTCATGTGCTTCCTCGCGCCGCCCAGCTTCGCCGAGCTGGAGCGTCGCCTGGTCGGACGGGGGACGGAGGGGCACGAGGAGCGGGCCCGGCGCCTGCGCACCGCCGAGGATGAGCTGGCGGCCGAGGAGGAGTTCGACGTCACGATCGTGAACACCGACGTTCGGTCCGCGTGCGATGAGTTGGTAGACTTGTTCGGTCGCGGCCTTCGTCGCGACCACCGCCGCACTTCCCAGGCACCACCACACCACCACAGCGAGGTCCAGTGACCAGCACGCGTTCCGTTGCCGAGGGCATCACCAACCCGCCCATCGACGACCTGCTCGAGAAGGCCGACTCCAAGTACAAGCTGGTGCTCTACAGCGCCCAGCGCGCGCGGCAGATCAACGCCTACTACTCCCAGCTCGGCGAGGGCCTGCTGGAGTACGTCGGCCCACTGCTGGAGACCCACGTGCAGGAGAAGCCGCTCTCGATCGCCCTGCGCGAGATCAACGGCGACCTGCTGACCGTCGAGGACACCGAGACCGACGAGGCCTGAGCCTCGCCGCTCCCGCGAGCACGATGGACTCCCTCTCCGGGCCCCGGATCGTCCTCGGGGTCAGCGGTGGCATCGCCGCCTACAAGGCGGCGCTGCTCCTGCGGCTGTTCACCGAGTCAGGGCACGACGTCCGCGTCGTGCCCACCGAGGCGGCCCTGGAGTTCGTCGGTGCGCCCACGTGGGAGGCGCTCAGTGGGCACCCGGTGCACACGGGCGTCTTCGCGGACGTCCCCGACGTCCCACACGTCCGGCTCGGCCAGCAGGCCGACCTCGTCGTCGTCGCGCCCGCCACGGCCAACACCCTGGCCAGGGCGGCCCACGGCCTCGCCGACGACCTGCTCACCAACACCCTGCTGACCGCACGCTGCCCGATCGTCATGGCCCCGGCCATGCACACCGAGATGTGGGCCCACCCGAGCACCCAGCACAACGTGGGGCTGCTCCGCGACAGGGGCGTGCTGGTCCTTGAACCTGCGCAGGGGCGGCTCACCGGCACCGACACGGGGCCCGGCCGCCTGCCCGAGCCTGAGGCGATCTTCGCCGCGTGCCGGCAGGTGCTCGCGGGTCGCCCCCGCGACCTCGCCGGACGACACGTGGTGGTCAGCGCGGGAGGGACACGCGAGCCGTTGGACCCGGTCCGCTTCCTCGGCAACCGCTCGTCCGGTCGTCAGGGCCTCGCCCTGGCCGAGGCCGCCGCGGCCAGGGGGGCCCGCGTCACCCTCGTCGCCGCGAACGTCGAGCTCCCGGTCCCGGCGGGGGTGGACGTCGTGCGGGTCGGCACCACCGAGGAGCTGCGAGCAGGGGTCCTGGCCGCTGTGGCCCCCGGCGATGGTGCTGCCGCGGACTGCATCGTGATGGCCGCCGCTCCGGCGGACTTCCGCCCCACCGAGCTGGCCGGGGCCAAGATCAAGAAGACCCATGACGGCAGCGCGCCGACGATCTCGCTGGTCGAGAATCCCGACATCCTGCTGGAGCTCGTGCAGTCCAGGGGCGTCGACGGACCCGTCATCGTCGGGTTCGCCGCCGAGACCGGTGACGAGCACGGCAGCGTCCTGGAGCACGCTCGCAGCAAGCTCGAGCGCAAGGGCTGCGACCTGCTGGTCGTCAACGACGTCAGCGGTGAACGAGTCTTCGGTCGTGACGACACCGAGGCGGTGATCCTCACCGCGGGTGGCGCCGTGCAGGAGGTGCCGCACGGGTCGAAGGACGATCTCGCCCACGCCGTCTGGGACGCGGTGGTCCGACGGGCGGAACAGCTCCAGAACCCTTCTACGGATCGCTAGACTGCCCAGACGTCCGCGGGCCCCGACACGTGAGCCCAGAGCCCGGCCACTCCCGCTGACCATCGCGAACCCCTGAATCCCATGCACACAGGAGAGATGCAGTGAGCCGATTGTTCACGTCCGAGTCCGTGACCGAGGGTCATCCGGACAAGATCGCCGACCAGATCAGCGACAGCGTCCTCGACGCGCTGCTCGCCGAGGATCCCAAGAGCCGGGTCGCGTGCGAGACCTTCGTGACCACCGGGCTCGTCCTGGTGGGCGGTGAGGTCACCACCAACACCTACGCCGACATCGCTCGGATCGCTCGTGACCGGGTGCTCGAGATCGGCTACGACTCCTCCACCAAGGGATTCGACGGCGAGTCGTGCGCGGTGCAGGTCACGCTGGACGCCCAGAGTGCCGACATCGCCCAAGGTGTCGACACGGCCGAGGAGGGCCGGGTCGGCGGAGCCACCGATCCGCTGGACCTGCAGGGCGCCGGCGACCAGGGCCTGATGTTCGGCTTCGCGTGCGACGAGACGCCCGAGCTCATGCCGCTGCCGATCACGATCGCTCACCGTCTGGCCCAGCAGCTGACGCAGGTCCGCAAGAACGGCACGCTGCCGTACCTGCGTCCCGACGGCAAGACCCAGGTCACCATCGAGTACGACGATGACGACCGCCCCGTCCGGGTCGAGGCCATCGTGCTCTCCACGCAGCACGAGGACGGCGTCGACCTGGAGCACCAGCTGCCCGACGACATCAAGAAGCACGTCATCGACACGGTGCTCGCGCAGTACGACATCGACACCTCGGACTACCGCCTGCACATCAACCCGACCGGCAAGTTCGTGATCGGCGGACCGATGGGCGACGCCGGCCTGACCGGTCGCAAGATCATCGTCGACACCTACGGCGGCTACGCGCGACACGGTGGTGGCGCCTTCTCCGGCAAGGACCCGAGCAAGGTCGACCGCTCGGCCGCCTACGCGATGCGCTGGGTCGCCAAGAACATCGTGGCCGCCGGCCTCGCGAGCAAGGTCGAGGTGCAGGTCGCCTACGCGATCGGCGTGTCCCAGCCGGTCGGCTTCTACGTCGACACCTACGGCACCGAGACCGTCCCGGTCGACACGATCCGCGACGCCGTCCTGGAGGTCTTCGACCTGCGCCCCGGCGCCATCGTGCGGGACCTCGACCTGCTGCGACCGATCTACGCCCAGACTGCCGCGTACGGCCACTTCGGCCGTGAGGGGTTGCCGTGGGAGAGCACGGACCGCGCCGACGCCCTGAAGGCCGCCGCGCAGGCCTGATCTCGCGTCACGACGGCCTCCGCCCCTCGGGGTGGGGGTCGTCGTGCGTCCGGGCCCGCTGGGTGTCGGGCCGGGCTGGTAGAACGACACCGTGACCGAGGATGTCGAGCAGGAGCCGGAGGAGAGCGGGCAGCTGTCCCTCGTGCCGGCTGCTCGACCTGTCGTGGGCCCGATGAAGGCCGGGCCGGCCGCCGCCCCGCGGCTCCCGATCGCCCGGGTCGTCGTGGACACGCCCTTGGCGCACCTGGACCGACCCTTCGACTACCTCGTCCCCGAGGAGCTGGACGAGCTGACCGTGCCGGGCTGTCGGGTCAAGGTGCGCTTCGCGGGCCGGCTGACGGACGCCTACGTCATCGAGCGGGTCGAGAACACCCTGCACGAGGGCACGCTCGCACCCCTGGCCAAGGTCGTCTCCGCCGAGCCCCTGCTCACCCCCGACCTGCTGGCCCTGTGCCGGGACGTCGCCGACCGGTGGGCCGGGACGCTCACGGACGTGCTGCGGCTGGCCATCCCGCCGCGACACGCCCGCGCGGAGGCCCAGCCCTCCGTGTCACCGGACGCCGGGCTCCCACCGATCACCGACGACACCTGGACTCCCTGGCCCGACGGCCCCGGTCTCGTCGCGGCCCTGGCGCGGGGCGAGTCGCCACGGGCCTGCTGGGCTGCGCTGCCGCACCGTGACCCGGCCCGCGCCGTGGCCGAGGCGGTGCTGGCCACGGTGCACTCCGGACGCGGGGCCGTCGTCTGCGTGCCCGACGTGCGCGACGTCGCCCGCTGGGACGCCGTCTTCGCCGAGGTGCTCGGGCCGGGACGGTACGTCGTGCTCACGGCTGCCGAGAAGCCGGCCGCGAGGTACCGGGCCTACCTCGCGGCCGCCCGCGGGTCGGTCCGGGTGGTGCTCGGCACCCGCGCGGCCGCCATGGCGCCGGTACAAGACCTCGGGCTCGTCGTCATCTGGGACGACGGCGACGACCTCTACGCCGAGCCGAGGGCGCCCTACCCCCACGCCCGGGAGGTCCTGCTCACCCGCGTCGCCCGCGAGTCCTGCGCGCTGCTCGTCGCGGGCTTCGCGAGAACCGCCGAGGCGCAGTCGCTCGTGGCGTCGGGGTGGTGCTCGGACATCGTCGCCGAGCCGACCATCCGACGCCGCGCCTGGCCACGGCTGGACGTCACCGACGGGTCGGTCGACGGTGGTGCCCCCGCCCGGCTGCCCCGAGAGGTGTTCACCGGCATCCGGAGTGCCGACGGTCCGGTGCTGGTGCAGGTGCCGCGGCGCGGCTACCGCGCCTCCCTCGCCTGCCAGGACTGTCGAACCGCGGCCCGGTGCCGCTCCTGCGACGGCCCGTTGGCCCAGGCGGGACGAGACCGCGGCGTCGCGTGCCGGTGGTGCGGGGCCGAGGCGGCGCCATGGCGGTGTGAAGAGTGCGGCTCGGGTCGGTTACGGGCGCCGGTCATCGGCCAGCTGCGCACAGCCGAGGAGTATGCGGCCGCCTTCTCGCAGCGCACCGTCGTCACCTCCGGCGGCTCCACGGTGCTCGCGGAGGTGGATCGTGGCGACGTCATCGTGCTCGCGACGCCGGGCGCCGAGCCACGGGTCGAGGGCGGGTACGAGCTCGTCGTGCTGATGGACACCTGGCTCGCGCTCGGGCGCGAGGACGTGCGGGTGGTGGAGGAGGCCCATCGCCGCTGGTTGAACGCGCTCGCTCTGGCCCGCGAGACGACCCGGGCCATCGCGGTCGGCGACCCGGTCGGCCTGCAGGGGCTGGTGCGGGCCGACCCCGTCGGCCTCGCCCGACGCGAGCTCGCCACCCGGGCCGAGACCCACCTGCCGCCCGTCGGGCGTCTCGCGCTGGTCGAGGGATCCGCGGAGGCGATCGAGCCGCTGGTGCAGCGGACCTGGACGCCGCACACGGAAGTGATGGGGCCGGTGCCGCTGGAGCCGGCCGCCGGGCCGGCGCGCGGGCGCGGCGACGCCCCGCCGCACGCAGCACAGCTCGTCCTGCGCGCACCCCGCCGCGAGGGGCCGGCGCTGGCCGCCGCCCTGAAGACTGTCCAGGCCGAGCGCTCGGCGGCCAAGCTGCCGCCCCTGCGGGTCCGTGTCGATCCCCACGACCTCTGACCCACCCTGGGCGGTGTCCACCGAGGCGCCGACGACGGACGCGACGGGTCGCGCCTAGACTCGACGCCCGTGAGGATCGTGTTCGCAGGAACGCCCGAGACGGCGCTGCCGTCGCTGGAGGCGCTGATCGCCAGCCGGCACCACGTCGCGGCCGTCGTGACCCGCCCGCCCGCTCGCCGGGGCCGGGGGCGCAGCCTGCACCCCAGCCCCGTCGCCGAGCGCGCGGCCGAGCACGGGATCGAGGTCCTCGCGCCCGAGCGCGCCACCGATCCGGCGTTCCTGGACCGGCTCCGCACGATCGACCCGGCCTGCTGCCCGATCGTGGCCTACGGCGCCCTGCTGCGCCGCGAGGCGCTCGACGTCCCCGAGCTCGGCTGGGTCAACCTGCACTTCTCGGTGCTGCCCGCCTGGCGCGGCGCGGCCCCCGTCCAGCGCTCGATCATGGCCGGTGACGAGGTCACCGGCGCCACCGCCTTCAGCCTCGTGGAGGAGCTGGACGCCGGGCCGGTGCTCGGCACGATCACCGAGCGGATCCAGGATGACGACACCGCCGGGACCCTGCTCGACCGGCTCGCCCGCGAGGGCGCCACGCTTCTCGTCGACGTGCTGGACCACATCGAGGCCGGCGACATCGGCGCCGTCGAGCAGCCCGAGGACGGTCTCTCCTACGCCGCCAAGCTCAGCACCGCCGACGCACGCATCGACTGGACCCGTCCGGCCTTCGCCGTCGACCGGCAGGTGAGGGGCTGCACTCCGGCGCCCGGCGCGTGGACCGAGCTCGACGGGCTGCGTCTGAAGATCGCGCCCGTCGCCCCCACGGTCGAGGACACCCTGGCCCCGGGGCGGCTCGAGGTCTCCAAGCAGGAGGTGCGGGTGGGCACGGCCACGACCGACGTCGTCCTGACGAGCGTCCAGCCGCACGGCAAGAAGGCCATGGCGGCCGCGGACTGGGCTCGTGGGGCGACCCCGTCGCCGAACGCGGTGTTCGCATGAGTGATCCCGTCCGCACGATCGCGTTCCTCGTCCTGCGCGCCGCCCGCGAGCAGGACGCCTACGTCAACCTGACCCTGCCGGGCATGCTCAGCGAGCACCGTGTGGTGGGCCGGGACGCCGCCTTCGCCACCGAGCTCGTCCACGGCTGCCTGCGTCGGCGCGGCACCTACGACGCGATCATCGGCTCGCTCGCCAAGCAGGGCATCGAGGGCATCGATCCCGCCGTGCTCGACGCCTTGCGGCTGGGAGCCCATCAGGTGCTGTCGATGCGCGTCCCGGCCCACGCCGCCGTGTCCGAGACGGTGGACGTCGTGCGGCGCGAGATCGGGCACAAGCCGGTGGGCTTCGTGAATGCCGTCCTGCGCCGGATCGCCGCCAAGCCGCTGGCGGTGTGGCTCGACGAGGTCTCCGCGGGGCTGGACGCCGACGGGATCCGGGAGGTCCGGACGGCCCACCCGCGGTGGATCGTGGAGGCTTTCCGGGCCGCGCTGAGCGACGACGTGGAGGCCCTCGACGCGCTCCTGGAGGCCGACAACGTGCCGCCCAGGGTCACGCTCGTCGCTCGCCCCGGCCTGTGCGAGCCCGACGAGCTGCCGGGCACCCCGGGGGAGTACTCCCCGTACGCCCGGATCCTGGCCGAGGGAGGAGACCCCGGCGACATCCCCGCAGTGCGCGAGGCTCGCGCCGGTGTGCAGGACGAGGGCTCCCAGCTCGTCGCCCTCACGCTCGCGGACACCGTGCTGGACCACGGCCCCGTGTCCGAACGGTGGCTCGACCTGTGCGCCGGTCCCGGCGGCAAGGCGGCGCTGCTGGGCTCGCTGGCCGCCCAGCGCGGAGCGACGCTCGTCGCGAACGAGGTGCAGGAGCACCGGGCCGAGCTCGTCCGCAGCGGACTGCGGACCTTGCCCGACGTCGAGGTGACCGTCCACGACGGGCGCGAGGGCCCGTGGGAGCCTGGCTCGTTCGACCGCGTGCTCGTCGACGCCCCGTGCACCGGGCTCGGCGCGCTGCGCCGCCGCCCCGAGGCTCGATGGCGCCGACGCCCCGAGGACCTCGACGACCTCGTCCCGCTGCAGACCGCGCTCCTGACCCGCGCCCTGGAGCTGACGCGGCCCGGCGGAGTCGTCGTCTACGCCACGTGCTCGCCGCACCTCGCGGAGACCACCGGCGTCCTGGCCGCCGTGACCGACGGGCGTGACGACGTCCAGCTGGAGCGAACCCAGCAGTGGTGGCCACACGTCCACGGCACCGACGCGATGTTCGCGGCGGTCCTGCGGCGGACCTGACTCCGGCTCAGCCCTCGGTGCCCGAGCCGCGGTGACGGAGGTCCCTCGCATCCATCCGCCTGGCATGACGGCGGGCGAGCGCGAGGACGGCCACGGTGAGGCCCAGGGCGACGACGAGCACGGTGACCTCCTGGTCGGGTGGGACCCACTCTAGGTCGCGGGGCGCTCGACCACCTCGCTACGCTCCGGACATGGGCATCCAGATCACCCCCAGCCTGCTCAACGCCGACTTCGCCAACCTCGCAGCGGAGGCGGCGCGCATCCCGGGTGCCGACTGGCTGCACATGGACGTCATGGACAACCACTTCGTGCCGAACCTGACGCTCGGCGCACCGGTCATCGAGGCCCTCGCCAGGGCCGCGGCACAGCCCGTCGACGCCCACCTGATGATCGAGGACCCGGACCGCTGGGCCCCGGCCTTCGTGGAGGCCGGGGCCGGCAGCGTCACCTTCCACGTGGAGGCAGCCTCCGCCCCCGTACGGCTTGCCCGGGAGATCCGTGCCCAGGGAGCACGGGCCTCGATGGCGCTCAAGCCCGCGACGCCGATCGAGCCGTACGAGGACCTCCTGCCCGAGCTCGACATGGTGCTCGTCATGACGGTGGAGCCCGGCTTCGGGGGACAGAGCTTCCTGGACCTGTGCCTGCCCAAGATCCGAAGGGCCCGCCGCTTGATCGAGAAGACCGGTGGCGACATCTGGCTGCAGGTCGACGGCGGAGTCTCCCTGGAGACGATCGAGCGCTGCGCCGAGGCCGGGGCGGACACCTTCGTGGCCGGCTCGGCCGTGTTCGGGGCCGACGACCCCGAGGCGATGGTGCGGTCGTTGCGTGAGACGGCGTCGGCCGTGCACCACTGCTGACCCGCTAGACTCGACGCAGACGAGCTAACGCTCGCGTGCTCCGGGGTCGGTGCAATTCCGAGCCGGCGGTCATAGTCCGCGACCCGAGTCCCGCAGGGGACGAGGTTGAACCGGTGGAACTCCGGTACCGACGGTGAAAGTCCGGAAGGGAGGCGCACGCCGGCGTCGGTCGTGCCCCCGCTCGCCGGGGGTGGGCACCGGCGACCCGTCGCCCCGGGGTGCGCGCGCACCGACCGGAGGACCCATGGCGACCGAGAACGAGCTGCAGGCGATGCGCCGCGCCCTCGATGCCGCACGCGCCACGGCTCGTGCGCTGCCCAACCCTCGGGTGGGGTGCGTGCTTCTCGACGCGCAGGGACGCGAGATCGCCGTCGGGGCCCACGAGGGCGCCGGTCGCCCGCACGCGGAGGTCGTGGCCCTCGCCGCGGCGCTCGAGGCCGGCGTGGAGGTCCGAGGCGGTACCGCCGTCGTCACGCTCGAGCCTTGTGACCACACCGGGCGGACCGGGCCCTGCACCAGGGCGCTCGTCGAGGCCGGCATCGTCCGCGTCGTCCACGGCCAGTCCGACCCCGACCCCGCCGCGGCCGGGGGAGCCGGCACGCTCGTGGCGGCCGGGCTCGACGTCGAGGGCGGCGTGCTCGCCGACGAGGCCACGCAGCTCAACGTGGAGTGGACCCACGCCGTCACCCGCGGTCGCCCCTTCGTCACGTGGAAGTACGCGGCGACCCTGGACGGCTTGAGCGCAGCCCCCGACGGCAGCAGCAAGTGGATCACCAGCGCGGTGGCCCGCCGGGACGTGCAGGCGTTCCGAGCCGATGTCGACGCGATCGTCGCGGGGACGGGTGCGGTCCTGGCCGACGATCCCCGGCTCAGCGTGCGGGACGAGAACGACCTCCCGCTGCCCTACGAGCAGCAGCCGTTGCGCGTCGTGGTGGGGGAGACGCAGATCCCCAGCTACTACCGTGTCTTCGACCGTGTGGCGCCGACGTTGCTGATCCAGCAGCGCGACCCGGAGGCCGTCCTGGCCCGGCTCACCGAGGAGGGCGTCCGGCACGTGTGGCTGGAGGGTGGCCCACGCCTGGCGGGTGCCTTCTGGAACGCCGGCCTGATCGACCGCGTGATCGGCTACATCGCCCCGTCGATGCTCGGGTCGGGACGCGCCGCCCTCGAGGGGGAGGCCACGACGCTCGCCGACATGCGCCCCATCGACATCACGGACCTGGCCCGCGTCGGGCCCGACATCCGCATCATCGGGACGCCCGGGCGCGCCCCGCGAGAGGAGATGCCCTGATGTTCACCGGACTCGTGGAGGAGAAGGGCACCGTCGTCGCGATCGACGACCTCGGCGACGCTGCCCGGCTCACCGTGCACGCGCCACACGTGACCGCCGACGTCGGGCACGGCGACTCCATCGCCGTGAACGGCTGCTGCCTCACCGTCATGGCCCAGGGGCCGGCGACGTTCAGCGCCGACGTGATGGCCGAGTCGCTCGTCCGCACCTCGCTCGGCGGCCTGCGGGTCGGCGACGAGGTGAACCTCGAGCGCGCGCTGGCCGCCGGTGCCCGCATGGGTGGTCACATCGTCCAGGGCCACGTCGACGGCACCGGGACGCTCCTGGACCGCACGTCGGCGAAGCACTGGGAGGTGTTGCGCCTGGCCCTGCCGGTCGAGCTGGCGCGCTACGTCGTGGAGAAGGGCTCGATCACCGTCGACGGCGCGTCCCTGACCGTCGTGGAGGTCGTCGACGCCGTTGCCGAGACAGGGGAGGGGGACGCTCCGTGGTTCTCGGTCTCCCTCATCCCCACCACCCTCGCGGACACCACGCTCGGCGCCCTGGCTGCCGGGGACCGCGTCAACCTCGAGGTCGACATCCTCGCCAAGTACGTCGAGCGTCTGCTCGGAAAGGGAGACCAGCGATGAGTGTGCGTCTGGACAGCATCGAGCGAGCGATCGCCGACATCCGCGCCGGCAAGGCCGTCGTCGTGGTCGACGACGAGAACCGCGAGAACGAGGGCGACATCATCTTCGCCGCGAGCAAGGCGACACCGGAGCTGATGGGCTTCCTGGTGCGGTACTCCAGCGGCTACGTGTGCGCCCCGATCACCGGCGACGTCCTCGACCGCCTCGGGATCCCGCTCATGACGCCGCACAACCGCGAGAAGATGCGCACCGCCTACACGATCTCGATCGACGCCCGTGACGGCATCACCACCGGCATCTCGGCGGCTGATCGTGCCCGCACCTGCCGGGTCCTGGCCGACTCCGCCACCGAGCCGTTCGAGCTGGTGATGCCCGGTCACGTGCTCCCGCTGCGTGCCAAGGACGGCGGCGTGCTGGAGCGGGCCGGGCACACCGAGGCCGCCGTCGACCTCACCCGGCTGGCGGGGCTCACGCCGGCCGGGGTGATCGGCGAGGTCATCCACGACGACGGGACGCTGATGCGGGCGCCTGCGCTGCGGGACTTCGCCGACGAGCACGACTTGGCGTTGGTCTCGATCGAGGACCTGCAGGTGCACCTGCGCCTGCACCAGTCACAGGTGGAGCGCCTGGCCACGACGCGGCTGCCGACGGAGTTCGGTGAGTTCACCGCCCACGGCTTCCGCGACAGCATCGACGGCTCGGAGCACATCGCCCTCGTCCACGGGGACATCACCGGACCGTCCGGAGTCGGGGCGGCGAGGCGCGGGGTGCTCACCCGGCTGCACTCGGAGTGCCTCACGGGCGACGTCCTCGGCTCGCGGCGCTGCGACTGCGGGCCGCAGCTGCAGGCCGCGATGGCCGCGATCACGGCCGAGGGGGCCGGGGTCGTGATCTACCTGCGCGGGCACGAGGGGCGCGGGATCGGCCTGCTGCACAAGCTGCAGGCGTACGCGCTTCAGGACACCGGGGACGACACGGTGGACGCCAACCTGCGACTGGGCTTCGGCGAGGACGAGCGTGACTACGCCGCGGGGGCGCAGATGCTGCGTGACCTGGGTGTCGAGTCGGTCCGTCTGCTGACCAACAACCCCGACAAGACGGCAGCCCTCGAGGCGTACGGGGTGCGGGTGGCGGAGCGGCTGCCCATCGAGATCGAGCCGACGCCGGAGAACATCCGGTACCTGCAGACCAAGGCCGAGCGGATGGGGCACGACCTGCCCGGACTGCCGTTGGGCGACGCATCGAGCACGGGAGAGGGAGCATGAGCTGGGGGTACCGCCCGCGAGCTCTGCGAGTGGGGGCGCGCCAGCTGGGGGCACCCCCGCGAGTTCTGCGAGCAGGGGGCGTGAACAACGGACACCTCATGCGGGCACGCTCCTACCGTGGTTTGTCTGAGGACGTGAACGCATGAGCGAGCGCCAGCGAGTGAACAACGGACACCTCATGCGGGCACGCTCCTACTGTGGTTTGTCTGAGGACGTGAACGCATGAGCGGTCACGGAGCACCGAGCCTGAGCACGGACGCCACGGGGGCGCGGGTCGTCGTCGTCGCGTCGAGCTGGCACGAGCTGGTCATGGACGGGCTCGTCGCCGGGGCGCAGGCCGCGCTGGCGGAGGCCGGGGTCACCGACGTCACCCTCGTGCGGTCGGCCGGCTCGTTCGAGCTCCCGATCGTCGCGCAGGCGTGCGCACGTGCCGGCTTCGACGCCGTCGTCGCGCTCGGCGTCATCATCCGTGGGGGGACGCCGCACTTCGAGTACGTCTCGGCGGCGGCCACCGACGGTCTTGCCCGCGTGGCCCTGGACACCGGTGTCCCGGTCGGCTTCGGCCTGCTGACGTGCGACGACGACGCCCAGGCGATCGACCGCGCCGGGCTCGAGGGCAGCCGGGAGGACAAGGGCCGAGAAGCCGCCGAGGCGGCCCTCGCCACCCTGGTCACCCTGCGCGGCGTGGCGCCGGCATCGTCGCCCGAGGGTTGACGCACTGACCTCCGAGGCATATCGTTTCTCGATAGTATCGAGAAACGATAAAGTTGGGGGATCGGGCATGACACGTCACGAGCACGCTCGGACGCACCGCGACCTGTGGGCGTTCGGGGCCAGCGATCGCTTCGCAGTGTTCGTCTTCGCCGCCTTCGCCGGCGCCCTGGCCGGGATGCAGCTCCTGGTCCTGCCGCTGTGGCGGTGGTCCGTCGGCAAGGGGGTGCTCATCGAGGTCCCTGTCGCCGACGTCGGTCCGGGTGCTCTCCCCATGGTCGGCTCGACGGTCACGGTGAGCGCCTCCGGCGCGGGCACCACCGAGCGACTGATCACTCTCGCGCCGGGCCTGGTCACGCTCGCCCTCGTGCTGGCCGGGCTCTGGTGCATCGTGCGGATCGTCGCGGCGATCGTGGGCCCGGACCAGGTGGTCGGCGGAGCCGTGGTGCGTCGGATGCGCTGGCTCGCAGGAGGCCTGCTGGCGGCACCCGTCCTGCTGTCCGTCCTGTCCAGCGTCGCCTCGACCGTCGTGGCGGACCGGCTCGGGCTCGATGCCCCGGGAGTGGGCCTGGACATCGACCCCGCGTGGATCATCGCCGGGCTCCTGTGCGCCGCGGTGGCACAGGCCTTCGCCAACGCCGACCGGTGGCGCGAGGACGTCGACGGGCTCGTGTGATGGGCGACGAGCCGCACCGGGTGCGGTGTCACCTCGACGAGCTGCTCCTCGACCGTGGCATGACGTTGACGGCGCTGGCCGAACAGGCCGGTGTCACGGTGGTGAACCTCAGCGTGCTCAAGAACGACCGGGCCAGGGCCGTCCGGTTCTCCACGCTCACCGCGATCTGCGAGGTGCTCGACTGCAGTCCGGGTGAGCTGTTGTCGGTGGGCTCCCTCTAGACTGAGCTGGCCATGAAGACCTTCGATGACCTCTTCGCCGAGCTCAGTGCCAAGGCGCATACCCGTCCCACGGGATCGCGCACCGTCGCCGAGCTCGATGCCGGCGTCCACGCGATCGGCAAGAAGCTCGTCGAGGAGGCCTCCGAGTCATGGATGGCCGCGGAGCACGAGGGACCCGAGCGGACCGCCGAGGAGATCAGCCAGCTGCTCTACCACGCGCAGGTCATGATGATCGCCTCCGGCGTCACGCTCGACGACGTGTACGCCCACCTGTGACGGCAGCGGGAGCCAACCCCTTGGAGGACTCGGCCGCTGTCGTCGCCGATGAGTCCGTCACCCTCCCCAGAAAGTCATCACCATGCTGAGAGTCGCCGTGCCCAACAAGGGTGCGCTGTCGGAGGCCGCGAGCCAGATGCTCGTCGAGGCCGGCTACCGCCAGCGTCGGTCCACCAAGGACCTCGTCATGATCGACGCCGAGAACGACGTCGAGTTCTTCTACCTGCGCCCGCGTGACATCGCCGTCTACGTCGGGGAGGGCACGCTGGACGTCGGCCTCACCGGCCGCGACCTGCTGCTGGACTCCGCCGCACCGGCCACCGAGCAGATCGGTCTCGGGTTCGGCGCGTCGACGTTCCGGTTCGCCGCACCCACCGGCACCATGACCGACGTCGCCCAGCTCGACGGCAAGCGCATCGCCACGTCCTACCCGGTGGTCGTCCAGGACTTCCTGCAGCAACGGGGGATCAGCGCGACGGTCGTGCGGCTCGACGGCGCCGTGGAGTCCTCGATCCGGCTCGGCGTCGCCGACGCCATCGCCGACGTCGTGGAGACCGGCAGCACTCTTCGCCAGGCCGACCTCACGGTCTTCGGGGACCCGTTGCTGTCCTCGGAGGCGGTTCTCATCACCCGTCAGGGAGCACCCGAGCCGGACGCCTACGCGATCTTCAAGCGCCGCCTCGACAGCGTCATCGTCGCGCGGACCTACGTGATGATGGACTACGACATCCGCGCCGAGAACGTGGAGGCCGCGGTCGAGCTGACGCCCGGCATCGAGTCCCCGACCGTCTCACCCCTGCATCGCGAGGGGTGGGTCGCGGTGCGGTCGATGGTGCCGCGCGACGGGGCCCAGCGGATCATGGACGCCCTGTACGGCCTGGGGGCCCGGGGCATCCTCGTCACGGACATCCTGGCGTGCCGGGTGTGAGCGTCCACCGCCCCGGCGGGACCCGGTACGTCGCCTACGGCGGCGTCGTCGCGCTCGTGGTGATGTCGGTGGCGATCACCGTGGCGCTGCCCGGTGAGATCCGTTCCCAGGTGTCGTTGTCGCAGGCCCTGACGCTGTACGGGTGCGTCGCGGCGATGATCGTCGTGCTGCACGGGATGGGCCGCAGCCTGGTACGCGTCGACGACGACGGCCTGGAGGTGCTCAACGGCTTTCGTCGGCACCGGGTGCCGTGGGAGTGGATCACGGGCATCTCCTACAAGCAGGGTGCACCATGGCCGACGCTCATCACCCACGACGACGAGCGCATCATGCTGTTCGCCCTGCAGGGCAGCAGCCACGCCGAGACGCTCTCGGTCGTCCAGGACATCGTCCGGCGGGTCCCGTGAGCGGCAGCGGGCGGTCCCTCGCCGAGCCGGCGTTCCCGGACGACGACGGCACGGCGTACCCCGCCCTCGAGGCGGCGCTGGGTGACCGCACCGACGTGCTCGGCGTCCTCGGCGGGGTGCGGGTCTTCGTCCCGATCGTCGCGACCATCGGCGGGGGTGCGGGGCCACGGGCCGTAGAGGGCACCGGGGAGGGTGGGCTGACGGCCGAGGGTGCCGACAAGGACGCCGACATGGCGGCCGTCCTCATGACGGGTGCGGACGGTCGGCAGGCCCTGCTGACCTTCAGCAGCCTGGCGACGATGGCGGCGTGGAACGCCGAGGCCCGTCCGGTCCCGGTGTGGGGGCAGGCAGCGGCCGTCGCCGCGCTGGCCGAAGGCGCCTCGGCCGTCCTGCTCGACCTCGGCTCGCCGCACTTCACCGTCGTGGAGGCCGACGACCTGCAGCACCTGGCGAACGGGGACCGGCTCGCCCGGACGGACGCCGGCACTGCCTGGGTCCGGTCCGGCTGACCCGGTGCCTCACGCCGAGGCGATGGCCTGCACGGACCCGAGCGGCGCAGTGATGTGCATGGACCCGTCGTGTCGCTCGACCCGGGCCACCAGGCCGGCCGCCCCCACGGCCCGCAGCATCGTGTCGCTCGACCCGGCCGCGATGAAGGTGAGGTGCTCCGCGCCGAGCCCCTTGGCCCGACCTGCCGCCTCGCGCACCAGACGCGTGCCCAGTCCGTGCGCCTGCCAGGCGTCCTCGACGAGCAGCTGGAAGGTCCACCGATCGCCGCGCGGCTCGAGCACACCGTGTCCGACGACGGACAGTCCCAGCTGGACGACGAGCGCAATCCCGCCCTCGGGCAGGACGAGGCGTCGGGCGAGTCGCGTCGTCATCGGCAGGCGCAGCGGTACCTGGTAGCGCTGGTAGAGCGTGTCGACGCTGCACCGGCCGTGCAGGGCACTGACGGCCTCGATGTCGGCGAGCGTCGCCTCGCGGACCAGTGGCAGCGGGTGGTGGGGGGAGGGTGCGATGAGCGGCACGTCCATGCCCGCGTCGCTCACCAGCGAGAGCAGTGCCTGGGCCCGCGCCCGCTCGACCGGCGTGAACGGGACGGCTCGGCTGATCCGCAGCACCGTGCCGCTACGCCGTTGCAGGTCCAGGACGTCGTGCCCGCCGTAGTCGGCGACGTCCGGCGGTTCGGTCTGCAGGAGCTCGCGCAGGACCTCCTCCACGTCCCGCCCCTCCTCGATGATCTCGTGCACGGCCTGCAGGTATCGGGTGGGTGGGTCGGACAGCGAGTCCTCGCCGGTGCGGGTGACGGCGACGTCGGTGCCGCCGGCAGCACCGAACAGCTCTGCCAGACCCACCTCGGTCCACTCGTCCGACGCGTCGACGACGAGGTCGTCCACCGCGCCCGCCGCCGTGCGGAAGACCTGCATCGCCACGATGTTCACCCCTGCCTCGCCGCAGGCCGTGGCGATGCGGGCCAGCAGCCCCGGCCGGTCCGGCAGTGTCGTACGTACCCGCCACATCATGGATCCATGGTGCGCACCTGGCGTTGCCGCATCGCGTCGAGCGTGTTGCACCGGTGTGACGTCGAAGGTCGATCGGAATCGAGCGGGGGGCCGGATTTCACGACCGCGCGAGTTCGCTGCTAGACTGGATGGCGAAGTGGAGGTCCACCTCCCACCTGCTCGATTCCTGATCGAGGGGTAACCGACCGGCTCGCCCGGTCGTGAGCATCGCCCGGCCTGCCCCGCGGTGGTGCCCGGTGGCCTCCGTTTCGCACGGAGGCCATTTTTCGTGGTCTCCCCACAGACCACAGGAGGATCCATCAGCACAGAGCTGCGCGTCAACGATCGCATCCGCGTCCCCGAGGTCCGCCTCGTCGGACCAGGCGGTGAGCAGGTCGGCATCGTCCGTATCGAGGATGCCCTGCGTCTGGCTGCGGAGGCAGACCTCGACCTCGTCGAGGTGGCCCCCACTGCCCGCCCGCCGGTCTGCCGACTCATGGACTACGGCAAGTTCAAGTACGAGGCCGCCCAGAAGGCACGCGAGTCACGGCGCAACCAGACGAACACCGTCATCAAGGAGATGAAGCTCCGCCCCAAGATCGACCAGCACGACTACGCGACCAAGAAGGGTCACGTCGTGCGGTTCCTGAAGGCGGGCGACAAGGTCAAGATCACGATCATGTTCCGCGGTCGTGAGCAGCACCGCCCCGAGCTCGGGTACCGGCTGCTGCAGAAGCTCGCGGAGGACGTGGAAGACCTCGGCATCGTCGAGGCGCACCCGCGCCAGGACGGCCGCAACATGACGATGGTGATCGCACCACTGAAGAAGAAGTCCGAGGCCCAGGCCGAGGTCAGGGCAGAGAAGGCCCAGTCCACCGCCGAGAAGGTCGCGGAGCGCGAGGCCGATGCGGCCGCCGACAAGGCGCACCGCGAGGCCGCACACAAGACTGCGGCGCCCAAGAAGCCTCGGCGTCGCTCCGAGAACCTCGACCCAGACATGGAGGCATGAGATGCCGAAGTTCAAGCCCCACTCGGGCATGAAGAAGCGCGTCAAGATCACCGGCAAGGGCAAGCTGCGCCGCGAGCAGACCAACCGACGTCACCTGCTGGAGCACAAGCCCAGCTCCCGTACGCGCCGACTCGAAGGCACGGTCGACGTCGCCAAGGCCGACGTCAAGCGAGTCAACAAGCTGCTCGGTCGCTGACCGCGCTCCCCGATACGTTCAAAGGAGTATTGACATGGCACGCGTCAAGCGTTCTGTCAACGCACAGAAGAAGCGCCGCGAGACCCTCGAGCGCGCCTCCGGCTACCGTGGTCAGCGTTCGCGCCTGTACCGCAAGGCCAAGGAGCAGGTCACTCACTCGTACGTCTACAACTACCGTGACCGCAAGGCGCGCAAGGGCGACTTCCGTCGCCTGTGGATCCAGCGGATCAACGCCGCGGTCCGCGCCGAGGGCATGACCTACAACCGCTTCATCCAGGGCCTGCGGCTCGCGGGTGTGGAGGTCGACCGCAAGAACCTGGCCGAGCTCGCCGTCAGCGAGCCCGCCGCGTTCAACGCACTGGTCAAGGTCGCCAAGGAGGCCCTCCCGGCCGACGTCAACGCCCCCAAGGACGACGCGGTCGCCTGAGCGCGACCCGTCGCACTCACGCGTGGCGAGTCCCGAGCCCCTCACCGTCCGCAGCGGACGGGTGAGGCACGCCCGGCGGCTCGCCACTCGTGCGTTCCGGGACAAGACCGGTGAGTTCCTCGCCGAGGGCCCGCAGGCGGTCCGTGAGGCGCTGGGCGTCCCGGGCCTGGTGCTGGAGGTCTTCGCGACCGTCGAGGCGGGGGAGCGGCACGTCGCACTGCGTGAGCGCGCCGCGACCGGCAGCACCCCGTGGTCGGTCGTCGACGACGAGGTCCTGGCCGAGGTCGCCGACTCCACGACGCCGCAGGGTCTCGTGGCCCGCTGCACGAGCGTCGTCGCGGGCCTGGACGCCGTGCCCCCCGCGGCTCGTCTCGTGGTGGTGTGCGCCGACATGCGTGACCCGGGCAATGCCGGTGCGGTGATCCGGTGCGCGGACGCGGCAGGGGCCGATGCCGTGGTCCTCGCCGGCGACAGCGTCGATCCCACCAACCCCAAGGCCGTGCGCGCCAGCGCCGGCAGCCTCTTCCACCTGCCGGTGGTCGTCCACCGCGACCTCGGCGAGGTCGTCGAGCTGCTGCAGGGCCGCGGGCTCCAGGTGCTCGCCGCGGACGGACGGGGCGACGTGGGCCTGTTCGAGGAGACCCTCGATCTCGCCGCACCCACGGCCTGGCTGATGGGGAACGAGGCACACGGCCTCGCCGAAGCCGCTCGCGGCCTCGCCGACCAGGTCGTGGCCGTCCCCATCCACGGCCGCGCGGAGAGCTTGAACCTCGCGACTGCAGCGGCCGTCTGTCTCTACGCCAGCGCCCGCGACCAGCGTGCGGCCGGCGGAGGGCTCCCGGGCGCACAGCCCGGCGACTCGCGCCCCTCGGCCTGACCCGTGCAGGCGTACTAGGGTTCAGTTCCCATGGACCTCGACGACTTCCCTGACGGCGTGGTCATGGCTGACGCCGACGGACGGGTCGAGTACGTCAACCGCCGCATCGAGCAGATGGCCCGGGCAGCCCCCGGCGAGATGGTCGGGATGCGCCTGGAGGACGCGATCCCGTTCGACGACCTGAACGGCAACAGCTGGTACGCGTGCTCGCGTCCCTACGACGGGCTCGCCACCCGCAACCGGATCTCCGAGCAGGCGTGGTGGTCCCCGCGTGGCAGTGAGTACCTCATCACCGCCAGTCTCGTGCGCGATCGCCCCGGGGGCACCGTCCAGCGGGTGATGGTCAGCGTGCGCAACGCGCGCGTCCGGAACCAGCGCGACCGCGAACGGTCCGACCTCGTCGCCACGGTGGCGCACGAGCTGCGCTCGCCGCTCACCGGGATCAAGGGCTTCACGTCCACCCTGCTGACCAAGTGGGACCGCTTCTCCGACGAGCAGCGCCAGTTCATGCTGGAGACGGTCGACTCCGACGCTGACCGGCTCACCCGTCTGATCACCGAGCTGCTGGACGCCGCCCGGATCGACGCCGGGAGGCTCACGCTGCGCAAGGGGCCGGTGCGGGTCGAGGAGATCGTCCGGTCGGTGCTGGTGAGCCAGTCGATCGGCTCGGGCAGGCCGGACCCGCAGGAACCCGTCGTCATCGGTGAGCCGCCGGTCATCTGGGGCGATGCCGATCGTGTCACCCAGGTCGTGACCAACCTGCTGGAGAACGCCGCCCGGCACGGGCACGGCCTGCGCGAGGCGGTGGTCCGCGAGAGCGCCTCGACGGAGCTCTCGCCGGAAGGCCAGAACGAGGCTGGAGTGGTGCTGGAGGTGCACGACCAGGGCCCGGGCATCCCCGAGGAGATGCGTCAGCGCGTGTTCAGCCGGTTCTGGCGCGCCGGGCCGGGCGCGGGCAGCGGCCTGGGCATGTACATCGTGCGCGGGATCGTCACCTCCCACGGTGGCCACGTCGAGATCCGCGACGACGAGCGCGGCGGTGCCGACATCAGGATCTGGCTGCCCGTCAACGAGCCGGACGCGCTCACGGACTGACGAACCGCTTCACTAGACTGACCTGGTCCCAGCCCTCCGACGACAGGACCTCATGTCCGCGCCGAACTCCGACTACGACCCCGTCGAGGTGACGCCACTGCGCGCCGACGAGGTCGAGCGGATGCGTGACGAAGCACTCGCTGCCATCGCCGCTGCCGACTCCCTCGCCATGCTGAAGCAGGCACGTCTGGACCACGTCGGCGACCGCTCGCCGCTGGCGCTGGCCAACCGGGAGATCGGCGCCCTGCCCCCGCAGGCTCGCAAGGATGCCGGCCAGCGCGTCGGCCAGGCCAGGGGAGCGGTCAACCAGGCGCTCGCCGCCCGCACCACCGAGCTCGACGCCCTCGAGGAGGAGCGCAGGCTCGCCGAGGAGACGGTCGACGTCACGCTGCCCACCGACGTCGAGCCGGTCGGCGCGCGGCACCCGCTGACCACCATCCAGGAGCACGTCGCGGACATCTTCGTGGCCATGGGCTGGGAGGTGGCCGAGGGACCCGAGGTCGAGGCGGAGTGGCTCAACTTCGACGCCTTGAACCTGGGTCCGGACCACCCCGCCCGCACGATGCAGGACACCTTCTGGGTCTCACCGGAGAAGGCCGCCCTGGTGCTGCGTACCCACACGTCGCCGGTGCAGGCGCGCACGATGCTGACTCGGACGCCACCGATCTACATCGCCTGCCCCGGGCGGGTCTTCCGCACCGACGAGCCCGACGCCACGCACGCGCCGGTGTTCCACCAGGTCGAGGGCCTGGCCATCGACGAGGGACTGTCGATGGCCCACCTCAAGGGCACGCTGGACCACCTGGCCGCGGCCATCTACGGTCCCGGCATCACGACGCGGTTCCGGCCCTCCTACTTCCCGTTCACCGAGCCCAGCGCCGAGGTCGACCTGCTCTGCTACGTCTGTCAGGGCGCACCCGAGGCCGTGGCCGACTGCGGCACCTGCCGGGGCGAGGGCTGGATCGAGTGGGGCGGCTGCGGGGTCGTGAACCCGCGCGTGCTCGTGGCCTGTGGCGTCGACCCGGAGCGCTACTCCGGCTTCGCCTTCGGCATGGGCCTGGACCGGACCATCACCAGCCGGTACGACATCGCCGATCTGCGCGACCTGTGGGACGGCGACGTCCGCTTCACCGAGCCGTTCGGGGTGGGACTGTGACCACTCCTCCCGCATCCGCCCACCCGTCCCTCGCCACGGAGGTGCAGCCGTGAAGGTTCCTGTCTCCTGGCTGCGCGACCTCACGGGTCTGCCGGCCGACGTCACCACCGAGCAGCTCGCCGACCGGCTCACCGCCTTCGACCTCAAGCTCGAGGAGATCATCGGCGCTGGTGTGTCCGGTCCGCTCGTCGTCGGTCGTGTCCTCAGTGCCGACCCGGAGCCGCAGAAGAACGGCAAGACCATCAACTGGTGCCGGGTCGACGTCGGCCCGGAGCGCAACGAGCCCGCGGTCCCCGTCGAGGGTGCCGAGGACGTCCCCCCGGGGCGCGGTGTCGTGTGCGGTGCTCACAACTTCGGCCCCGGCGACCTCGTGGTGGTCTCCCTGCCCGGGACCTACCTGGCCGCGCTCGGCTTCGAGATCACCGCGCGCAAGACCTACGGACACGTCTCGGACGGCATGATCTGCTCCACCAGGGAGCTGTCCCTCCCGGAGGACGCCTCGTCCGAGCATGGCATCCTGGTGCTGCCCGCCGGCTCCGCCGAGCCGGGCGACGATGCCATCGCGCTGCTCGACCTGGGCGAGGAGACCCTCGACCTCGAGGTCAATCCCGACCGCGCCTACGCACTCTCCCTGCGCGGCGTCGCGCGGGACACCGCGCTCGCCTTCGGGCTCGACCTCGTCGACCCGGCCGACATCGCCGACGAGACCGAGGGCCCCGACGTTGGCACCGCCTACCCCGTCCGCGTCGACGACGCGGACGGTTGCCCGGTCTTCACCACCCGGTGCGTGAGTGGCTTCGACCCCACGAGCCCCACGCCGGCCTGGATGGCACGTCGCCTCGAGCAGGCCGGCATGCGCTCGATCTCCTTGGCCGTGGACGTCAGCAACTACGTCATGCTCGAGCTCGGCCAGCCGAACCACGCCTACGACCGCGCCAAGCTGCGCGGTGACATCGTGGTGCGACGGGCCACCGGGGGCGAGCAGATCACCACGCTCGACGACGTCGTACGGCCCCTCGACCCGCAGGACCTGCTGATCTGCGACGACAGCGGGCCGATCGGCATCGCCGGGGTGATGGGCGGCGCCAGCACCGAGATCGACGACGCCACCACCGACATCGTCATCGAGGCAGCGCACTTCGACCCGACGACGATCTTTCGGGCCGGGCGCCGGCACCGGTTGAGCTCGGAGGCAGGCAAGCGCAACGAGCGGGGGGTGGACCCGCAGCTGCCGGCCCGTGCCTCGCGCCGGGTCGCCGAGCTGCTCGTGGAGCACGGCGGTGGGACGATCGAGCCCGGTCTGACGCAGGTCGGCACGGCGCCGGAGCGTGCCCCGGTCTCGATGCCCGTGGACCTGCCGACCCGCATCACCGGCGTCGAGGTCGATGTCGAGACCGCGGTGAGCGCACTGCGAGGAAACGGATGCGAGGTCGAGCTGGAGGGCTCGACCATCACGGCGACCCCGCCGAGCTGGCGCTTCGACGTCGTGGAGCCCTACGACCTCGTCGAGGAGGTCCTGCGCGTCGTCGGCTACGACCAGGTGCCCTCGATCCTGCCGACGGCCTCGGGTGGTCGCGGCCTGACCCGCGACCAGGAGCTGCGCCGCCGGGTGGGCCACGTGCTCGCGGGGGCGGGGCTGGTGGAGGTGAAGACCTTCCCGTTCGCCGGACCGGCGGACCTGGACCGGCTCGGGATCGGCGCCGACGACGACCGCCGCCGACAGGTACTGCTGGAGAACCCGCTCTCAGCCCAGGAACCGGGTCTGACCACCACCCTGCTCGTCGGGGTGCTGCGCGCCCTCTCGCTCAACGTCGGCCGAGGGCACGAGGACGTCGCGATCAGCGAGGTGGGTCGGGTCTTCTCGCCGCGGCCGGACGCTCCGGACGCGCCGATCTACGGCGTCGATCGGCGCCCGACGCCACAGGAGCTCGCGGCCCTCGACGCCGCCCTCCCGCTGCAGCCGTTCCACGCGGCGTGGGCCCTCGCGGGTCAGCGGGAGCGTCGTGGCTGGGCCGGCCCGGGTCGCCCCGCCACGTGGGCGGATGCCATCGCCGTGGGACGCCGCCTTGCGGAGTCGTTGCACGTCAAGCTCGCGGTCGAGCCCGTGCGGCTCGCGCCGTTCCATCCGGGGCGTGCCGCGGCCTTCCTGCTCGAGGGTGTGGTGATCGGTCACGCCGGAGAGCTCCACCCCGACGTCGTGCGGGCCCACACGCTGCCCGAGCGTGCCGTGGCCGGTGAGCTGGACCTCGAGGCCCTGATCGCCGCGGCCCCCGAGGTGGGGCCCAAGCCGGACTTCTCGGCCTACCCGGTGGTCAAGGAGGACCTGGCCCTCGTCGTCGATGCCGACGTCCCGTCGGCCCGGGTGCAGCAGGCGCTGGAGTCCGCGAGCGAGCTGGTGGAGTCCGTCCGCCTCTTTGACGTGTACACCGGCGACCAGGTGCAGCAGGGCCGGCGCTCGTTGGCCTTCGCCCTGCGGCTGCGCGCCCCCGACCGGACGCTCAAGGACGCCGAGATCGCCGCGGCGCGCGAGTCCCTCGTCACCGCCGCCGCCGGGGTCGGCGCCACCCTGCGCACCTGACGAGAGACTTCCACACCACTGACGAGAGGGCCGCCACCCCCGCACTGCATGAACGTGCACGGTCGTGCAATACTTTGCGTCATGTCCAAGGTTCTCACGTCCCTGCCGGTCGGCCAGCGCGTCGGCATCGCCTTCTCCGGGGGTCTCGACACCTCCGTCGCCGTCGCCTGGATGCGCGAGCGCGGCGCGGTGCCCTGCACCTACACCGCCGACATCGGCCAGTACGACGAGTCCGACATCTCCGGCGTGCCCGGTCGGGCGATGGAGTACGGCGCCGAGCTCGCCCGCTCGATCGACTGCAAGGGCCCGCTCGTTGACGAGGGGCTGGCCGCGCTCGCGTGCGGTGCGTTCCACATCCGCTCGGCCGGTCGTACCTACTTCAACACCACGCCTCTGGGACGCGCCGTCACCGGCACCCTGCTGGTGCGTGCCATGCGCGAGGACGGCGTCAACATCTGGGGTGACGGCTCGACCTTCAAGGGCAACGACATCGAGCGCTTCTACCGCTACGGCCTCCTCGCGAATCCCGAGCTGCGCATCTACAAGCCGTGGCTCGACGCCGACTTCGTCGCCGAGCTGGGTGGCCGCACCGAGATGAGCCAGTGGCTCACCGAGCGCGACCTGCCCTACCGCGACAGCCAGGAGAAGGCCTACTCCACCGACGCCAACATCTGGGGCGCCACCCACGAGGCCAAGACGCTGGAGCACCTCGACGTCTCCCTGGAGACGGTCGATCCGATCATGGGCGTGCGCTTCTGGGACCCGGCCGTCGACATCGACACCGAGGACGTGACGATCGCCTTCGAGGCCGGCCGTCCGGTCAGCATCGACGGCAAGCGGCTCGACCCGGTGGGCCTGGTGCACGAGGCCAACGTCATCGGCGGTCGCCACGGGCTGGGCATGTCCGACCAGATCGAGAACCGGATCATCGAGGCCAAGAGCCGCGGCGTCTACGAGGCGCCCGCCATGGCCCTGCTCTACATCGCCTACGAGCGTCTCGTCGCCGCGATCCACAACGAGGACACCATCGCCAACTACCACGAGCACGGACGCCGGCTCGGGCGGCTGATGTACGAGGGTCGCTGGCTGGACCCGCAGGCGATGATGCTGCGCGAGTCGGTCGAGCGCTGGATCGCCTCGCTCGTCACCGGGAGCGTCACGCTGCGGCTGCGGCGCGGTGAGGACTACTCGATCCTGGACACCCAGGGCGAGAACTTCTCCTACCACCCCGACAAGCTCTCGATGGAGCGCACCGACAACGCCGTGTTCGGTCCGACCGACCGCATCGGCCAGCTCACGATGCGCAACCTCGACATCGCCGACTCGCGGGCCAAGCTGGAGCTCTACGCCGCCCAGCCGCTGGACCAGGGCCAGGTCCTGGTCGAGAACGGCACCCTCTTCGGTGCGCTCCCGGCCGGTGGCGCCACCAGGATCGAGGCGAACCCGTCGGCCTCCGAGGGCTCTGCCCGGACGACGGGGGAGCAGGCCCTGGACTCGGCGGCGATGGAGCTCGGCACCGACTGAGCGTCGGCCTGACCCCCACCGCGAAAACCTGACAGGATCGATGAACATGAAGAACATCTCCGTGGCCGTCGCCGGCGCCAGCGGGTACGTGGGGGGAGAGGTGCTCCGCACCCTCCTCGCGCACCCGGGCGTCGAGATCGGGTCCGTCACCGCCGCCTCCAACGCCGGTGAGCGGCTCGGCTCGCTGCAGCCCCACCTCACGCCCATCGCCAACCGGGTCCTGGACCCGACCGACGCCGAGCACCTCTCCGGGCACGACGTCGTCTTCCTAGGGCTGCCGCACGGCGCCTCCGCGGAGGTGGCGGCGATGCTCGGCGACGACGTCCTCGTCATCGACTGTGGAGCCGACTTCCGGCTGCAGCGCAGCGAGGACTGGGCCGAGTTCTACGGCGGGGAGCACGCCGGAACCTGGCCCTACGGCCTGCCGGAGCTGCCCGGCCAGCGCGAGAAGCTCGTGGGTGCGCGACGCATCGCTGTGCCGGGGTGCTTCCCGACGATCTCCACGCTCACCGCGATGCCGGCCGTGCTCGCCGACCTCATCGAGCCCGACATCACGGTCGTCGCTCCCACGGGCACCTCCGGGGCGGGCAAGAAGCTCGCCACGACGTTCCTCGGCTCAGAGGTGATGGGCCAGGTGAGCGCCTACGGCGTCGGTGGGGTGCACCGGCACACGCCCGAGATCGAGCAGAACCTGCGGGTGGCGGGCGCGCTCGACCCTGTCGTCTCCTTCACCCCCATCCTCGCGCCGATGGCGCGCGGCATCCTCGCGACCGCCAGCGCCCCGTTGCGCGACGGTGTCGAGAAGGGCGACGTCGCCGAGGCCTACACACGGGCCTACGCGGACGAGCCCTTCGTCCACGTCCTCCCTGAGGGCACCTGGCCGCAGACCAAGTCGGTCCTCGGCGCCAACGCCGTGCACCTGCAGGCGACCGTCGACCCCCGCGCCCGCAAGCTGGTCGCGATCGGCGCGATGGACAACCTCGCCAAGGGGACGGCCGGGGGAGCGATCCAGTCGATGAACATCGCCCTCGGCCTGCCCGAGGGCGCCGGCCTGACAAGCGTGGGGATCGCACCATGAGCGTGACCGCTGCCCAGGGCTTCCGCGCTGCCGGCGTGCCTGCCGGGCTCAAGACGTCGGGCGACCCCGACGTCGCCCTCGTGGTCAACGACGGCCCGTCCGCGGCGGCCGCCGCGGTGTTCACGAGCAACCGCTGCAAGGCCAACCCGGTGCTCTGGAGCGAGCAGGCGATCCGAGACGGAGCGGCACGCGCCGTGGCCATCAACTCCGGTGGAGCGAACTGCTACACCGGCCCCGAGGGCTTCCAGCTCACCCACGCGACGGCCGAGCTCGTCGCCGAGCTCGCCGGCGTCTCGGCCGTCGACGTGCAGGTCTGCTCGACCGGGCTGATCGGCCTCCTCAACGACCGCGACGACCTTCTGGGCGGTGTGCGATCCGCTCACGAGAGCCTGTCGGCCGAGGGTGGGGACGCAGCGGCACGAGCGATCATGACGACCGACTCGGTGCCGAAGCTCTCCACGGCGTCGCAGGACGGCTGGACCGTCGGAGGCATGGCCAAGGGCGCCGGCATGCTCGCGCCTGCCCTGGCCACGATGCTCGTGGTCGTCACGACCGATGCCGACGTCCCGGGCGAGGTGCTCGACGCCTGCCTGCGCGAGGCCACGAGGACGACGTTCGACCGGCTCGACTCCGACGGCTGCCAGTCCACCAACGACACCGTCCTGGTGATGGCCAGCGGGGCGAGCGGCGTCGCGCCCCACCGGGACGACGTCACCGCCGCGCTGACAGAGGTCTGCCGCGACCTGGCCCTGCAGCTGCTGGCCGACGCCGAGGGGGCCGAGCACGAGATCGCCATCGAGGTCGTCCATGCCGCGAGCGAGACCGACGCCGTGGAGGTGGGGCGCTCGATCGCGCGCAGCAACCTGTTCAAGGCCGCCGTCTTCGGCAAGGACCCCAACTGGGGCCGTGTCCTTGCCTCGGTCGGCACGACCGCCGCCGCCTTCGACCCCGCCGACCTCGACGTCGCGCTCAACGGAGTGTGGGTGTGTCGCAACAGCGGGCTGGGGGAGCCGGCCGACTCCGTCTCCCTGGAGGACCGGCAGGTCACCGTCACCGTCGACCTCAAGTCCGGCGACGCCTCGGCGACCGTCTGGACGAACGACCTGACCCACGCCTACGTCCACGAGAACTCGGCGTACTCCTCATGAACGAGAAGGAAGACCCGGACATGTCCGACGAGATCGAGCAGGGCCACTCCAGCGAGGAGTGGAAGCGGCACCAGGAGAAGGCGGCCACGCTCGCCGGGGCGCTGCCGTGGCTGAAGCGGTACCACGGCAAGGTCGTCGTGGTGAAGTACGGCGGCAACGCCATGACCGACGAGCGTCTCAAGCAGGCCTTCGCCGAGGACATCGTGCTCCTGCGCATGGCCGGCTTCCGCCCGGTCGTCGTGCACGGCGGTGGACCGCAGATCAGCTCGATGCTCGACCGGCTGGGGATCGAGTCGGAGTTCCGTGGCGGGCTGCGCGTGACCACCGAGGAGTCGGTCGACGTGGTCCGCATGGTGCTGACCGGCCAGGTCGGCCGCGAGCTCGTCGGCCTGCTCAACCGGCACGGTGCGCTCGCCGTCGGTCTCTCCGGTGAGGACGCCGGACTGTTCACCGCCACCACGACCAGGCCCGTGATCGATGGCGTCGAGACCGACATCGGCCTCGTGGGCGAGGTCACCCGGGTGCGCCCGGAGGCGGTGCTGGACCTGATCGAGGCCGGGCGCATCCCAGTGGTGTCGACCATCGCCCCGGACGCCGCCGGACAGGTGCACAACGTCAACGCGGACACGGCGGCCTCCGCCCTGGCGGTGGCTCTCGGCGCGGAGAAGATGCTCGTCCTCACCGATGTCGAGGGGCTGTACCGCGACTGGCCGGACAGCACCGACGTCATCGGCGAGATCTCCCCGGAGGCCCTGAGCGAGCTCCTTCCGGGACTCGCGTCCGGCATGATCCCCAAGATGAAGGCGTGCCTGGAGGCCGTCGAGGGTGGCGTCAAGGGTGCCACCGTGGTCGACGGACGTGAGCCGCACGCGGTGCTCCTGGAGATCTTCACCGACGAGGGCGTCGGGACCCAGGTGCTGCCCGGTGTCGAGACCCGCGTGCGCACGGCCCTGTACTCAACGAGCGCTCCCAAGGAGTCGTCATGACCGAGACCGACAGCACCGCCGGCCCGCAGGCCTCCACCCCGGACCGGCCCGTGTCCGGCGCCGAGTGGGTCGACCGCTACGAGCACGCCGTCATGAACACCTTCGGCACCCCGCAACGCGTCCTCGCCAGGGGCGAGGGCTGCTGGGTCTGGGACATCGACGGCAACCGCTACCTGGACCTCCTGGGCGGCATCGCCGTCAATGCGCTCGGTCACGGCCACCCCGCGATCGTCGCGGCGGTCACCGAGCAGCTCACGACCCTCGGTCACGTCTCGAACTTCTTTGCCACCGAGCCGCAGATCCGACTGGCCGAGCGTCTGCTGGAGCTGCTCGGCGACCTCGGCGGAGCCGACGGCGGCCGGGTGTTCTTCACCAGCTCCGGCGCCGAGGCCAACGAGGCCGCGCTCAAAGCCACCCGCCGGACCGGCCGCACGACGGTGGTCGCCGCCGAGGGGTCCTTCCACGGCCGGACGATGGGCGCACTGTCCCTCACGTCCACGCAGGCCTACCGCGAACCCTTCGAGCCGCTGCCCGGCGACGTGCGGTGGGTGCCCTACGGCGACGTCGAAGCCCTGCGTGCCGCGGTGGACGAGACCGTCGCCGCCGTCGTCCTGGAACCGGTGCAGGGCGAAGCAGGCGTGGTCGTGCCGCCGGACGGCTACCTCGCCGCAGCACGTGAGATCACCACCGAGCACGGGGCGCTGCTGTGGCTCGACGAGGTGCAAAGTGGCGTCGGTCGTACCGGTGCGTGGTTCGACCACCAGCGAGAAGACATCCGTCCGGACCTCGTCACCCTGGCCAAGGGCCTGGGCGGAGGCATCCCGATCGGCGCCTGCGTCGCGCTCGGCGGGGCCGGGGTGCTTCTCGGGCCCGGCAACCACGGAACCACCTTCGGGGGCAATCCCGTCGCCACGGCGGCCGCACTGGCCGTGCTGGACACGATCGACCGCGAGGGTCTCCTCGAGCACGTCCGGGTGGTCGGCGAGCAGGTCCGAGTCGGGCTCCTGGATCACCCCGGCGTGGTCGAGGTGACGGGTCGTGGGCTCTTCCTCGGCGTCGTGCTCCGCGAGGACATCGCCGCCGACGTCGCGAAGGCCGGCTACGACGCGGGCCTGATCCTCAATGCGCCGCGGCCGAACCGGCTGCGCCTGGTGCCCCCGCTGGTCCTGTCGAGCGCCGACGCCGAGCGAGCCGTCAGGTCGATTCGCGCCCTGCTCGACGAGGTGGGTGGGTCCTCGGCGTCCGGGCCGGACCGATGAGGCACTTCCTGCGCGATGACGACCTCTCGCCTGCGGAGCAGGCCGAGGTGCTCGAGCTCGCCCGCCGGGTCAAGGCCGAGCCCCATGCCCGGAAGCCCTTGGCCGGCCCACGGACCGTCGCGGTGATCTTCGACAAGTCCTCCACGCGCACCCGGGTCTCCTTCGCGGTCGGCATCGCCGACCTCGGCGGCAACCCCTTGGTGCTCGACTCCGACAGCACGCAGGGCGGACGGGGGGAGTCGGTGCCGGACACCGCCCGCGTCCTCGGGCGCATGACGGGTGCCATCGTGTGGCGGACCTACGCCCAGCAGGGGTTGGAGGACATGGCAGCCCATGCCGGGGTCCCGGTCGTCAATGCGTTGAGCGATGACTTCCACCCGTGCCAGGTGCTAGCGGACTGGCAGACCGTCCTCGAGCGCAAGGGTCGCCTCGCCGGGCTGACCGTGGCGTTCGTGGGCGACGGCGCCAGCAACATGGCCCACTCCTACCTGCTCGGCGGCGCGACGGCAGGGATGCACGTGCGCATCGGCGCTCCTGACGGGTACCAGCCCAGCCCGGCGGTCGTCGAGGACGCCCGCGGGATCGCCGAGGGCACGGGCGGCTCCATCGCCGTCACCGACGACCCGGCCGCGGCGCTGGCCGACGCCGACGTCGTGGTCACCGACACCTGGGTCTCGATGGGCCAGGAGGAGCAGAAGGCCCACCGCCTCGCGGTGTTCGGTGCCTACGCGGTCACGGCGGAGTCGCTGCGCCCGGCCGCGTCCGACGCGATCGTGCTGCACTGCCTGCCGGCGTACCGCGGCCTGGAGATCTCCTCGGAGGTCCTGGACGGCCCGCAGAGCGCGGTGTGGGACGAGGCGGAGAACCGTCTGCACGCGCAGAAGGCCCTGCTCGTCTGGCTGCTGGAGAAGGCCGACCCGAGCTCCAGTCCGTTGCAGACCGAGGCCGGCTCCGTGGACGCGGTGGACGCATGAGCGAGCGCCAGCTGGGGGTCCCCCCGCGAGTTCTACGAGCAGGGGGCGTGAACAAGGAATCACGAGTGCGACCACGCTCCTACGGCGGGTTTTCTGAGGACGTGGTCGCATGACCATCCCGGACACCAAGGCGGCGCGACGCCAGCTCATCGTCGACATCCTCGGGCGTGACGTCGTGCGGTCCCAGGGGGAGCTCTCGCGGCTGCTGGAGGACCACGGTGTCAGCGCGACGCCGTCGACCATCTCGCGCGACCTCGTCCACCTCGACGCGGTGCGGGTCCGCCACGCCGACGGCACCCTCGTCTATGCCGTGCCGGCCGAGGGAGGCGACCGCACACCGCGCGCCGCGGAGGACAGCGCCGTCTCGCAGCAGCGACTCACCAGGTTGGCGAAGGAGCTCGTCGTCTCGGCCGACGCCTCGGCCAACCTCGTCGTGCTGCGGACCCCGCCGGGGGCGGCGCAGTACCTCGCCTCCGCCATCGATCACACCGCGCAGCCCGACCTGCTCGGCACCATCGCCGGTGACGACACCGTGCTGCTGATGTGTCGTGAGCCGCAGGGTGGCGGCGCCGTCGCCCGCCGCTTCACCTCCCTCGCCGCGCTGCCAGACTGAGCCGTCCCCCATTCCAGGAGTGATCATGACCGCGTCCGATCCTGCGCCGGGCGAAGCCCCCGGGCCCGACACCCGACTCTGGGGCGGTCGTTTCGCCTCCGGGCCCTCGCCGGAGCTCACCGAGCTGTCGCGCTCCACGCACTTCGACTGGCGGCTGGCCACCTACGACCTGCGCGGGTCACGAGCGCACGCAGGGGTGCTGCACGCTGCTGGCCTGCTCGACGACGACGCCCTCGAGCGGATGCTGGCGGGCATCGACGCGCTGGAGAAGGAGGTCGTCTCCGGCGAGTTCACCGCCGTCCCGGACGACGAGGACGTGCACTCGGCGCTGGAACGCGGCCTGGTGGAACGTCTCGGACCCGACCTCGGTGGACGGCTGCGGGCCGGGCGCTCGCGCAACGACCAGGTCGCGACGCTGTTCCGGCTCTACCTGCGCGACCACGTGCGCCAGGTCCGCCAGCTGGTCACCGAGCTCGTCCAGTCCATCGCGTCGCAGGCCGAGAACCACCTCGGTGTCCCGATGCCCGGGCGGACCCACCTCCAGCACGCCCAGCCGGTCCTGCTGTCGCACCACCTGTTGGCCCATGCGTGGCCGCTGGTCCGTGACCTGGACCGCCTCGCGGAGTGGGACGCGCGCGTGGGGGCGGACTCGCCCTACGGCTCTGGGGCGCTCGCCGGTTCCTCGCTCGGGCTGGACCCCGAGAGCGTGGCCCGTGACCTCGGGTTCAGCGGGTCCTCCGCCAACTCGATCGACGGCACGTCCGCCCGGGACTTCGTCTCCGAGCTGGCCTTCGTGCTGGCCCAGGTCGGCATCGACATCTCCCGGCTGGCCGAGGAGATCATCATCTGGAACACCAAGGAGTTCGGCTTCATCACCCTGCACGACGGCTACTCCACCGGCTCGAGCATCATGCCGCAGAAGAAGAACCCGGACATCGCCGAGCTCGCGCGCGGAAAGTCCGGGCGCCTCATCGGCAACCTGACCGGCCTGCTGGCCACCCTGAAGGCGCTCCCGCTGGCCTACAACCGAGACCTGCAGGAGGACAAGGAGCCGGTCTTCGACTCCATCGACTCGCTCGAGGTCCTGCTGCCCGCCTTCACGGGGATGGTGGCGACCCTGCGCTTCGACACCGCGCGGCTCGCCGAGCTGGCCCCACAGGGATTCGCGCTCGCCACGGACGTCGCGGAGTGGCTCGTCCGCCAGGGTGTGTCGTTCCGGGAGGCCCACGAGCTCTCCGGTGCCTGCGTGCAGCGCTGCGAGGAGCGTGGCGTCGAGCTGTGGGACCTCACCGACGAGGAGCTGGCCGAGATCTCGCCGCACTTCGCGGTCGAGGAGGGCTCGGTGCGCGAGGTGTTGTCGTTGCGCGGCTCGATCTCGTCTCGCAACGGACGCGGTGGTACGGCCCAGGCCCGCGTCACCGAGCAGCTGTCCGAGCTCCGCGGCCGCCTCGGCTGAGACCGGGCCAGACGGTCACCTTCTAGGCTGGGCGGGTGCCCGAGCCCACCGTCCTGGACCGTGCCCGGGGCCTGCTCGGGCGTGTCCTGCGCGGCCACGGAGCGGCCGTCGTCATCACCGAGGTCGAGGCATACGGGGGCGTGGAGGACCCGGCGTCGCACGCGTACACCAGGACGCCCCGGTCGGAGATCATGTACGGCCCACCGTGGCGGCTCTACGTGTACCGCTCGTACGGCTAGGACCGTCATCGCGCCTACGAACGTAGGTTCCGAAGGACCTCAGATGCCCGCGCGGGCGCTTCGGCGATACGTCGTTACTGTCGGATCGCCTTCTATCCAGAACCGCCAAGGGACGTCGGCCGCTCGGCTCACGCCAACGCGAGGTCCTGAAGCGACTCGGTCGGAGGCCATGGAGTCGAACGCCAGACTGAGACGCTCCGACCCGACCAACGGTCTTCCATAATCCGCGTCGGAGATGCCTAAAGCGCTCGTGAGATTTCCGGGCCCGCTGGCCAACTTCTGGAAGGCCACAGCAGGACGACGACGTGAGGTAGCGAGTGGCACCCCCTGTACGACCTCGCCCGCCCGGATCAGAACGCCTGACGCTGTGCCGGTAGGCCCCGTCACGAAGTTGCAACACCAGTGCAATCCGTGGGACAGGTAGACGTAAAGGTGCGCGGAGGGCCCGAACATCGCCCGCGTCCGAGACGTAGGGCCCTTCCACGCATGAGACGCGGGATCGGTTCCGCCGTTGTAGGCCTCGACTTCAGAAATCCGAACGGCCACCGGCCCCTCGACGGAATGAACCGTCAACACCGCGCCGAGCAACTGCGGTGCGACTTCGTCCGGTGACGCGTCGAAGTCCACGCCATTCATTCGAGCCACTCCCTCCCATCGGCGGGGCAACGGTGACCCACCTGCCGCTGACCAATCAGGATTGCAGAAGACGACACGCCGGACCAATCCTCCTCTAGCGTGATTACCCCGAGAGAGGATGTTGCATGGATCAAGGAGAAGCCTCCGGCGAAACGGAAGCACAGACAGAGGCGGAAGTGGCGTCGGCCGAGCCGTCCGCTGCCCAACCCGCCGTCGCGAAGAAGTCGGCCGCGAAGAAGTCGGCCGCGAAGAAGTCGGCCGCAAAGAAGTCGGCCGCGAAGAAGTCGGCCGCGAAGAAGACGGCCGCGAAGAAGACGGCCGCGAAGAAGGCAGCCGGACCCGCGCCGAAGTATCCGCGTCACACGGTCGTCCAGGCGTTGCGAATCCCCGAGGCGATCCTCAAGCAGAACGCGGGCAATCCCACGAGCCCGGACGATGCAGTCGTGTATGCAGGCGGGTCCAAGGCTATCGGCCGATGGGTCGTGGAGATCAGTTCTGCAAAGAAGTACGGGTTTCTCGAAGCGGAGGGGAATGACCTCACGCTGAATGAGCGAGCGCGGCGAGCTCTGGTTCCACAAGCAGAAGGCGATCGCCGGAACGCACTTCGCGAAGCCGTTCTCTCGGCCCCTGACCTATCTGACGTTTACAACCACTACCGGGGCGGAAGCCTGCCTGACGCACCCTTCTTGGTAAACGCGCTCACCGATCGATTCAAGATCCCGGAGGGCAGTGTCGACGAGTTCCTGGAGATCTTCCTCGACTCACTCCAGGCCGCAGAACTCATCGAGGAGGTGGGCGACCAGCGGCGGATTCTGGATGCAGGACGCGAAACGTCCGGACGCGGAGGAAGCTCGAAGACGGCAAACGTCTCCGCCAAGGTCGATCCTGGAACGACGTGCTTTGTCATGCAGCCGTTCGAGTCGCCCCTCGGCAGCTACTACGAGACGGTCTTTCGTCCAGCCATCGAACAGGCGGGTCTCTCAGCTGTGAGGGCTGACGCCGAGATTTTCGGCACGGGCAAGATCATCGATCAGATTTGGCGAGGCATCCAGCACGCGACCGTCTTGGTCGCGGAACTGACAACCAAGAATCCGAACGTCTTCTACGAGCTTGGCCTCGCGCACGCGAGCAAGAAGCCGGTGATCCTCGTCTCTTCGAACGAAGATGACGTGCCATTCGATCTGCGGCACATCCGGACGATTTTCTATGACAAGAATGATCCGTTCTGGGGGAACAAGCTGATCGACAACGTCGCAGACAAGATCAAGTCGGCAGTCGGAAATCCCGAGGAGGCCATCTTCGACTTCGAGACATGACGCCGAGCGTTGCCGTCAACAACTTCTGATGAGTTTGACGTACGCGCGCTCTACCGCTCCTACGGGATCCACCACTGCGTCAACGTCGTGACGGGGCCGACGGAGCTGGCCGCGGCGGTCCTCGTCCGAGCCGGGCGCGTGGTGGATGGCCTCGACCTGGCGAGACAGCGACGCGGCGACGTGCCGAACGTGCGTCTGGCCAAGGGGCCCGGAAACCTGGCGCAGGCCCTTGGCCTGACCCTGGAGGACCTCGGGACCGAGCTGCTCGGATCCGGACCGGTTCGGCTGGAGGGGCTCCCAGGGGCGCCGCCGCCGATGAGCTCGGGCCCGCGGGTCGGTGTGTCGCGCGCGGCTGATCGGCCGTGGCGTCTCTGGGTCACCGACGATCCCACCGTCTCGGCCTACCGCCGTTCTGCCCGGGCGCCCGCGCCCTAGGATCGACTCGTCCGACCGACGAGAGAAGGATTGACCGTGACCCACGTGCTCGACGACCTCGAGGCGCGCGGCCTCATCGCGCACTCGACCGACCTGGCGGCGCTGCGCTCGGAGATGTCGGCGAGCCCGATCACCTACTACGTCGGCTTCGACCCGACGGCGCCCAGCCTGCACATCGGCAACCTCCTGCAGCTCCTGACGGCGAGGCGTCTGCAGCTGGCGGGGCACAGGCCGCTGCTGCTCGTCGGCGGCTCGACGGGGCTCATCGGCGACCCCAAGGACTCGGGGGAGCGGTCCATGAACTCGCGCGATGTGGTGGCGCAGTGGGTGGAGCGGATCCGTTCGCAGGTCTCCCGGTTCGTGGACCTCGACGGTCCGAGCGCCGCGACCGTCGTCAACAACCTGGACTGGACCGCGGACCTGAGCACGATCGACTTCCTGCGCGACGTGGGCAAGCACTTCCCGGTCAACCGGATGCTGGCGCGCGACGTGGTGAGCAACCGGCTGGAGTCCGGGATCAGCTACACCGAGTTCAGCTACGTGCTGCTGCAGTCCATGGACTACCTGGAGCTGCACCGGCGGCACGGCTGCGTGCTGCAGACCGGCGGAAGCGATCAGTGGGGCAACATCACGGCCGGCGTCGAGCTGGTGCGTCGTGCCGAGGGCACGCGGGTGCACGCCCTCGCGACGCCACTGATCACCAAGGCCGACGGCACGAAGTTCGGCAAGACCGAGGCCGGCACCGTGTGGCTCGACCCCGAGCGCACCAGTCCCTACGCCTTTCACCAGTCCTGGGTCCAGGCCGAGGACGCCAAGGTGGGGGAGTACCTCAAGCAGTTCACCTTCCTGCCTGTCCAGGAGATCGACGCCCTCATGGCCGAGCACGTCGAGCGGCCCGGGCTTCGGCTCGCACAGCGTCGCCTGGCGGCGGAGATGACCACGCTCGTCCATGGGGCGCAGGAGACGCAGGCGGCCGAGGGCGCGGCGACCTCGCTCTTCGGGCGGGGAGACCTCGCCGAGCTGCCGGTGCAGACGTTGGCCGCGGCACTGACGGAAGCAGGCGTCGTCAGGCTCGCCTCGGCGGCCTCGATCGTCGATGCCTTCCTGGAGTCGGGGCTGGTCGAGAGCCGTTCCGCGGCACGTCGCGCCATCGACGAGGGCGGTGCGTACGTGAACAACGAGCGCGTCGCCGATCCCGACCTCACCCTGGCTGAGCTGCCCGCTCTGCACGGCTCCTGGCTCGTCCTGAGGCGGGGAAAGCGCAGAATTGCAGGCGTGGAACTCAGCCCATGACGCAGCGTGAGCGGCGTCACAGGATCTGGATTTGACCGTCACGAATCGTCTGCGTAATGTTCTTCTTGTTGCACCGCACGGCGGGGCGCAAGGCCGAGAGGCAGGGCGTCCGGGCGGGTGACCATCTCAACCGAAACGGTCAATGCCAGGATGTTCGCATCCGGAGACTGGCCGCGGACAACGGGAGATGAAGCACGGCAAGCACCCCGGTTTGACCGGGTGACAGCAAGCCGTGTAAGTTGGACGAGTTGCCCCGAGGTAGCCAGCCGGAAGGCGGGTGCTGAGGTGTGCGTCTGATCCTTGAGAACTCAACAGTGTGTCAAAAGTCGACGAGATTAATTAGTAGTACCCCGTCGAGACCCAATCGGAGAGCTTCGGCTCGCCGATCTCGATGGAACAATTCCGACAATTTATTTGTCAGCAAATAGTTTGTCGGGATCGAACGGAAGTTGAGGCCGGTCACATCTTCGGATGTGGCTGGTGCAGTTTTCAACGGAGAGTTTGATCCTGGCTCAGGACGAACGCTGGCGGCGTGCTTAACACATGCAAGTCGAGCGGTAAGGCACCTTCGGGTGTACACGAGCGGCGAACGGGTGAGTAACACGTGAGCAATCTGCCCTTCTCTTTGGAATAAGCGTTGGAAACGACGTCTAATGCCGAATACGACCTCGGAAGGCATCTTCTGAGGTGGAAAGCTCCGGCGGAGAAGGATGAGCTCGCGGCCTATCAGCTAGTTGGTGGGGCAATGGCCCACCAAGGCGACGACGGGTAGCCGGCCTGAGAGGGTGACCGGCCACACTGGGACTGAGACACGGCCCAGACTCCTGCGGGAGGCAGCAGTGGGGAATATTGGACAATGGGCGAAAGCCTGATCCAGCAACGCCGCGTGAGGGATGACGGCCTTCGGGTTGTAAACCTCTTTCAGCAGGGACGAAGCGAAAGTGACGGTACCTGCAGAAGAAGGACCGGCCAACTACGTGCCAGCAGCCGCGGTAATACGTAGGGTCCGAGCGTTGTCCGGAATTATTGGGCGTAAAGGGCTCGTAGGCGGTTTGTCGCGTCGGGAGTGAAAACTCAGGGCTCAACCCTGAGCGTGCTTCCGATACGGGCAGACTAGAGGTATGCAGGGGAGAACGGAATTCCTGGTGTAGCGGTGGAATGCGCAGATATCAGGAGGAACACCGGTGGCGAAGGCGGTTCTCTGGGCATTACCTGACGCTGAGGAGCGAAAGCATGGGGAGCGAACAGGATTAGATACCCTGGTAGTCCATGCCGTAAACGTTGGGCGCTAGGTGTGGGGACCTTCCACGGTCTCCGTGCCGCAGCTAACGCATTAAGCGCCCCGCCTGGGGAGTACGGCCGCAAGGCTAAAACTCAAAGGAATTGACGGGGGCCCGCACAAGCGGCGGAGCATGCTGATTAATTCGATGCAACGCGAAGAACCTTACCTGGGTTTGACATGTACCGGAAAGCTGCAGAGATGTAGCCCCCCTTGTGGTCGGTACACAGGTGGTGCATGGCTGTCGTCAGCTCGTGTCGTGAGATGTTGGGTTAAGTCCCGCAACGAGCGCAACCCTCGTCCTATGTTGCCAGCACGTAATGGTGGGGACTCATAGGAGACTGCCGGGGTCAACTCGGAGGAAGGTGGGGATGACGTCAAGTCTTCATGCCCCTTATGCCCAGGGCTTCAAGCATGCTACAATGGCCGGTACAATGGGCTGCGAAACCGCGAGGTGGAGCGAATCCCAAAAAGCCGGTCTCAGTTCGGATTGGGGTCTGCAACTCGACCCCATGAAGTCGGAGTCGCTAGTAATCGCAGATCAGCAACGCTGCGGTGAATACGTTCCCGGGCCTTGTACACACCGCCCGTCACGTCATGAAAGTCGGCAACACCCGAAGCCGGTGGCCCAACCCTTGTGGAGGGAGCCGTCGAAGGTGGGGCTGGCGATTGGGACGAAGTCGTAACAAGGTAGCCGTACCGGAAGGTGCGGCTGGATCACCTCCTTTCTAAGGAGCACACTGGCGAGGTCTTCGATCTCGTCCAGGCGTGTCGTTCGCAGACATACGTTCTGCGCGGCACAGCTCACTAGTGGACGTCGACTATTTGGATCATCGCGGCGAGACGCTGTCAGTACACCCTTCGGGGACGGAACCTCAGCGCGACGTCACGATGAACCAGGCACACTGTTGGGTCCTGAGGGATCAGGCCGTTAGGCTTGACCCTCGGACCGCATCATCATGAACCACTCGGAGTCACTTCGAGCAGGCATGAATCCTGGTGCGGGACCGACTGTATCTTGAGAACTTCACAGTGGACGCGAGCATCTTTGTAGTAACAACAAGCTACTAAGTGCACATGGTGGATGCCTTGGCATCGAGAGCCGATGAAGGACGTTGGAGTCTGCGAAAAGCCCCGGGAAGGTGACAACCGACCTGTGATCCGGGGATGTCCGAATGGGGAAACCCACCTGGAGGAAAGTCCAGGTACCTGCGCCTGAACACATAGGGCGTCTGGAGGGAACGCGGGGAAGTGAAACATCTCAGTACCCGCAGGAAGAGAAAACAACCGTGATTCCGGAAGTAGTGGCGAGCGAAACCGGAAGAGGCTAAACCTCAGTGATGTGATAGCCGGCAGGCGTTGTCACTGTGGGGTTGTGGGGCCGAACCGCTGATTCTGCCGAGTCAGCAAAGAGTCACAAACCATGAGTGAAGTGGAAACCGACTGGAAAGTCGTGGCATAGAGGGTGAGACCCCCGTACACGTAAGCTCATGGCTCTTGTTCGTCACCCCGAGTAACACCGAACCCCTGAAATTCGGTGTGAATCTGGCGGGACCACCCGTTAAGCCTAAATACTCCTCGATGACCGATAGCGGACAAGTACCGTGAGGGAAAGGTGAAAAGTACCCCGGGAGGGGAGTGAAATAGTACCTGAAACCATGTGCATACAATCCGTTGGAGCTCTTCCTTGTGAAGGGTGACAGCGTGCCTTTTGAAGAATGAGCCTGCGAGTTAGCGTGGTGTAGCGAGGTTAAGGCGTGAGCCGTAGCCGTAGCGAAAGCGAGTCCTAATAGGGCACTTGAGTTGCACCATCTAGACCCGAAGCGGAGTGATCTATCCATGGGCAGGTTGAAGCGCGGGTAAGACCGCGTGGAGGACCGAACCCACCTAGGTTAAAAACTGGGGGGATGACCTGTGGATAGGGGTGAAAGGCCAATCAAACTCCGTGATAGCTGGTTCTCCCCGAAATGCATTTAGGTGCAGCGTTGCGTGTTTCTTGTCGGAGGTAGAGCACTGGATGGGCTAGGGGGCCTACAAGCTTACTGAACTCAACCAAACTCCGAATGCCGACAAGTGAGAGCGCAGCAGTGAGACTGCGGGGGATAAGCTCCGTAGTCGAGAGGGAAACAGCCCAGACCATCAGCTAAGGTCCCAAAGCGATTGCTAAGTGGAAAAGGATGTGGAGTCGCAGAGACAACCAGGAGGTTGGCTTAGAAGCAGCCACCCTTGAAAGAGTGCGTAATAGCTCACTGGTCAAGTAATTCCGCGCCGACAATTTAGCGGGGCTCAAGCAATCCACCGAAGCTATGGCATTCAGATATATAACCAGGCCTTCGTGGTCCAGGTGTCTGGATGGGTAGGGGAGCGTCGTGTGGCGAGCGAAGCGGCGGGGTGACCCAGCCGTGGACGCCACACGAGTGAGAATGCAGGCATGAGTAGCGAATGAAGAGTGAGAAACTCTTCCACCGAATGACCAAGGGTTCCAGGGTCAAGCTAATCTTCCCTGGGTAAGTCGGGACCTAAGGCGAGGCCGACAGGCGTAGTCGATGGACAACGGGCTGATATTCCCGTACCGGCACTGAAGCGCCCATGCCGAATCCAGTGATGCTAAGTGCCCAAAGCCGGCCTCCAGTCTCTTCGGAGACATTGGTCGGTGGAGCGCATGACCCGAACTGGTAGTAGGCAAGCGATGGTGTGACGCAGGAAGGTAGCTCAACCGCGTGCGATGGTAGACCGCGGCCAAGGCTGTAGGGCGAGTGATAGGCAAATCCGTCACTCATGTGCCTGAGAGCTGATGGGGAGACGTAAGTCGAAGTGAGTAATCCTATGCTGCCGAGAAAAGCATCTAGCGATGTTTCAGAGCCGCCCGTACCCCAAACCGACTCAGGTGGTCAGGTAGAGAATACTAAGGTGATCGAGTGAATCATGGTTAAGGAACTCGGCAAAATGCCCCCGTAACTTCGGGAGAAGGGGGGCCGGATTCGTGAGTGGACTTGCTCCACAAAGCGATGAAGGCCGCAGAGACCAGGCCCAAGCGACTGTTTACTAAAAACACAGGTCCGTGCTAAGTCGAAAGACGCCGTATACGGACTGACTCCTGCCCGGTGCTGGAAGGTTAAGGAGACGTGTTAGCGCAAGCGAAGCACAGAACTTAAGCCCCAGTAAACGGCGGTGGTAACTATAACCATCCTAAGGTAGCGAAATTCCTTGTCGGGTAAGTTCCGACCTGCACGAATGGAGTAACGACTTGGGCGCTGTCTCAACCATGAACTCGGCGAAATTGCAATACGAGTAAAGATGCTCGTTACGCGCGGCAGGACGGAAAGACCCCGGGACCTTTACTATAGTTTGGTATTGGTGTTTGGTTCAATTTGTGTAGGATAGGTGGGAGACTTTGAAGCTCGGACGCCAGTTCGAGTGGAGTCACCGTTGAAATACCACTCTGATTGTACTAGATATCTAACCTAGGTCCGTAATCCGGATCAGGGACAGTGCCTGATGGGTAGTTTAACTGGGGCGGTTGCCTCCTAAAATGTAACGGAGGCGCCCAAAGGTTCCCTCAGCCTGGTTGGCAATCAGGTTTCGAGTGTAAGTGCACAAGGGAGCTTGACTGTGAGAGTGACAGCTCGAGCAGGGACGAAAGTCGGGACTAGTGATCCGGCGCTGGCATGTGGAAGCGGCGTCGCTCAACGGATAAAAGGTACCCCGGGGATAACAGGCTGATCTTCCCCAAGAGTCCATATCGACGGGATGGTTTGGCACCTCGATGTCGGCTCGTCGCATCCTGGGGCCGTAGCAGGTCCCAAGGGTTGGGCTGTTCGCCCATTAAAGCGGCACGCGAGCTGGGTTTAGAACGTCGTGAGACAGTTCGGTCCCTATCCGCCGCGCGCGTAGGAAACTTGAGAAAGGCTGTCCCTAGTACGAGAGGACCGGGATGGACGAACCTCTGGTGTGCCAGTTGTCCTGCCAAGGGCACGGCTGGTTGGCTACGTTCGGAAGTGATAACCGCTGAAAGCATCTAAGCGGGAAGCACGTTTCAAGATGAGGTTTCCCACTGGTTTACCAGGTAAGGCCCCCAGCAGACCACTGGGTTGATAGGCCGGAGGTAGAAGTGCAGCAATGCATGGAGCTGACCGGTACTAATAGGCCGAGGGCTTGTTTCTTACAAAGACACTGCGCGTCCACTGTGAGGTTCCCGAGATATACGTCGGGAGCCAGACGAAAGTCAGGTTCGAGATATCTCCATAGAGTTTCGGCGACCATGGCGAAGGTGAAATACCCGGTAACATTCCGAACCCGGAAGTCAAGCCCTTCAGCGCCGATGGTACTGCACTGGAGACGGTGTGGGAGAGTAGGACGTCGCCGGACTATCTTTAGCGCGAGGCCGCTCCTTCGGGAGCGGCCTCGTTGCATTTGAGGAGCATGAACGCATGAGCGAAGACAACAGGCCCAGCCGTTCAAGTGGTGGCCGAGGTGGCCAGGAGCGGCGTCCGAGCGGTTCCCGCGGGCAGCGGCCCCAGGGGCGCGACGGCCGGCCGGCCGGGGGACGCGGCGACGATCGTCGTGGTCGCCCCGCACCACGGCGCGGCGACGACCGGCGGTCGCGGCGCGAGGAACCCGAGCGAACCACCGACCAGAAGATCTACGACGGTCCGCCCATCCCTGACGACGTGAGCGCCAAGGACCTCGACAAGTTCGCACGCCAGCAGCTGCAGAACCTGCCGGAGAAGCTGGCCGAGCGCGCTGCGCGACACCTCGTGATGGCAGGGCTGCTCGTGCAGTCCGACCCCGAGACCGCCTACCTGCACACCTTGGCGGCGAAGGCCCGGGCCTCACGCAACGGCATGATTCGTGAGGCCTGCGGCGAGACCGCCTACGCCGCGGGGAAGTTCGCCGAGGCATTGGCCGAGCTGCGTGCTGCGCGACGCATGAACGGCCAGCAACTCTACGCTGCCATGATGGCCGACTGCGAGCGCGCGCTGGGGCGGCCGGAGAAGGCCCTGGCGTTCGACACGCCGGAGGTGCGTTCGCACCTCGACGATCCCGGTCAGGTGGAGCTCACCATCGTCGTCGCCGGGGCACGTCGCGATCTCGGACAGGCCGAGGCGGCGCTGCGGCTCCTGGAGACCGAGTCCCTGCACAGCAAGACCCGGGCCGACTGGGTGGCGCGGCTGCGGTACGCCTATGCCGACACCCTGCTGGAGCTGGGGCGCAGCGAGGAGGCGGTGGAGTGGTTCCACCGCGTCGTCGCCGTCGACGGGAACCGGGACACCGACGCCGAGGAGCGGCTCGCTCAGCTGGAATGAGTGTCCGTCCACAGGGCGCGGGTGACGCCCGCGGTTGTGCACAGGCGCGTTCATGACGCCTTCTGAGCGCACCGGAGTGTGGGCAGGATGTTCGCATGTCCTCAACCTCGACCGTCGTCAACACCGTCTCCCTCGTCGGCCGCGTGTCGGCAGACCCCGAGGACCGTGAGCTCCCGAGCGGGGACCACATCGTCACGTTCCGACTCGTCGTGCCACGTGACCGGGCCGCTCGGCGCAGGTCGCGACAGGTCGTCGACGTCATCGAGTGCGTCGCGTGGAGCTCACGGCTGCGCACGACGGCGGCGCGCCTGCGGGCCGACGACACCGTGGAGGTGAGCGGGGCCCTGCGTCGTCGCTTCTCCCGCGCCTCCGGCGCCGCAAGCAGCTGGGTGAGCGTGGAGCTCACGGCCTGCAGACGGACGTCCGGCACCCGCGGGTAGCCTCACGGCATGCCCTTGGCGAGTGCTGACCAGCCCCTGGCCCGTGTCCACGACCTGGCGATGCTCGACCTGGACGGCGTGGTGTACGTCGGTCCCGAGGCGGTGCCGGGAGCACGGGCCGCGCTGACCGCCGCTGCCGAGGCGGGGATGCGCCTGGCCTATCTCACCAACAACGCGTCGCGTGTCCCCGCAGACGTGGCAGGACACCTGCGAGAGCTCGGGATGCCGGTCGGCGCCGACGAGGACGTCGTCACCTCCGCACAGGCTGTCGCCCGGCTCGTCGCCGATGCCGTGGTTCCCGGGGAGACGGTGCTCGTGATCGGTGGCGATGGTCTTCGACACTGCTTGCAGGAGGTCGGGCTCAACACGACGCACGCCTATGAGGAGGGTGTCCGGGCCGTCGTGCAGGGATTCAGTCCCGACCTGACGTGGGCGGATCTCGCGGAGGCCTCGTTCGCGGTGAACGCCGGCGTCCCGTGGTTCGCCAGCAACACCGATCTGACCTTTCCCGCCGCTCGGGGCACGGCACCGGGCAACGGCTCGCTGGTGCAGGCGGTCGCGAACGCGACGCGCACCCGCCCGGTGGTGGCCGGCAAGCCCGAACGGGCGCTCTTCGACGAGACGCTCGACCGTCTCGGGCCGCGTGCACCCCTCATGGTGGGAGACCGCCTGGACACGGACATCGAGGGCGCCATCGGCGTCGGCATCCCCAGCCTCGCCGTGCTCACCGGCGTCAGCTCCCTGCAGGACCTGGCCGACGCCGAGCCTGGTTCCCGCCCCGACTTCGTCGGCGCGGATCTGGCCGCGCTGCTGGAGCCGCACCCACAGGTCAGGGTCGACGGCGACACCAGCACCTGTGGCTCGGCCCGCGCCCGACTGGGCGACGACAGCATCGTCGTCGACGACGGTGGCGAGCCCTTGCAGCGGTTGCGGGCCGTCGTGGAGCTGGCCTGGCGTGTGCGCGACGACGCGGGGCGGACACCTCTCGTCCCCACGGCGGATGCGGTGCGATGATGGATGACGTGAGCGACGAGGTGACAGCTGAGCGCGCGGTGGGCGACCACGGCGCCGGTGACGGTGCCGAGGAGGCCGCGGCCCGACGCGCCGAGCTGATGGACCAGGCTCGCGAGGCCGTGCAGGGCCGGCCCGAGCTGGAGGAGCTCCTGGAACGCGTCTCGGCCCTGGACACGATGGACCTGCCGCACCACGTCGCCGAGCTCGATGCCGTCCACCGGGTGCTGCGTGACGTCCTCGCCGCGGCTGGACGGAACGACGCCCCCGCATCGTGAGCAGACGAGTGCGGCTGGACGCCGAGCTCGTCCGGCGTGGACTGGCCCGGTCGCGAGACCACGCCAGCACGCTGATCGCCGACGGCGCCGTGCTGGTCTCGGGGCAGCGTGCCGCCAAGGCAGCGACACAGGTCGGCACGGACGCCGCGATCCTGGTCAAGGAGGGCGATGACCCGGGCTGGGCCTCGCGCGGTGCCCACAAGCTCCTGGGGGCGCTGGCGGTCTTCGAGCCCGAAGGGCTCACCACGCGTGACCGCACCTGCGTGGACGCAGGTGCATCGACCGGTGGGTTCACCGACGTGCTGCTGCGCCGCGGGGTGGCACGCGTGCACGCGGTCGACGTGGGCTACGGCCAGCTGGTGTGGTCGTTGCGCACGGACGAGCGTGTCGTGGTGCACGACCGTACGAACGTCCGCTCGCTCGCTCCGGACATGCTCGGGGGCCCGGTCGACCTGGTCGTCTCGGACCTGTCCTTCATCTCCCTTACGGTGGTCATGCCCGCGCTGACCGGCGTGTGCAAGCAGGAGGGCGACATCGTGCTGATGATCAAGCCGCAGTTCGAGGTGGGACGCGAGCACCTGGGCAAGAACGGCGTCGTGCGCGATCCCGCACAGCACGAGCGGGTGGTGCGTGCGGTCTGCGAGTCCGCAGCAGGTCGTGGCTGGGGCACCCGGGCCCTGGCCGCGAGCCCGTTGCCCGGACCGGCGGGCAACGTCGAGTACTTCTGCTGGCTGCGGACCGATGCGGGCGACGTCCAGCCCGACGAGGTCGTCCGCACCGTCGCCCACGGACCGGCCGGGGGCTCTCGATGAGCCGGCGGATCCTGCTGACGGTGCACGCGGCCCGCTCGGAGGCCACCTCGGTGGCTCGGGACCTGGCCGCGGACCTGCGCGCAGCGGGCCTCACGATCTGCGTGCCGGACAGCGACGCGGCCGAGCTGCAGGCCGCGGGTGTCGGCGAGGTCGAGGTCATCGAGGCGCGCGAGGGCGCCGCCGAGGGGTGTGAGCTCGCCATCGTCCTCGGCGGGGACGGCACCATCCTGCGTGCCACCGAGCTGTGCCGGGGCACAGGCACGCCGGTGCTGGGGGTCAACCTCGGACATGTCGGGTTCCTGGCCGAGGCCGACGTGGAGGACGTCCACGCCGTCGTCACCGCAGTCGTCGCGCGGGACTACACGGTCGAGGAGCGCCTCACGCTCGACGTCATCGTGCGGGTCGACAAGGAGATCGTCGCCACCAACTGGGCCCTGAACGAGGCCTCGGTGGAGAAGGCGTCCCGCGAGCGGATGCTCGAGGTGGTCGCCGAGGTCGACGACCGCCCACTCTCGCGCTGGGGCTGCGACGGCGTCGTCTGCGCCACGCCCACGGGGTCGACCGCCTACGCCTTCAGTGCCGGGGGACCGGTCGTGTGGCCGCAGGTGCAGGCCCTGGTCATGGCGCCCATCAGCGCCCACGCCCTGTTCGCCAGGCCGCTGGTGGTCTCGCCGGACTCCACCTTGGCCGTCGAGGTCGTCGGCCACGGCGCCACGGGGGTCCTGTGGTGCGACGGCCGACGCGCTGCCGAGCTGCCGCAGGGCGCGCGAGTCGAGGTCCGGCGCGGCGCCACGCCTGCGCGGCTGGCACGACTGCAGACCGCCCCGTTCACCGACCGGCTCGTGCGCAAGTTCGACCTGCCGGTGTCCGGCTGGAGAGGAGCCGCGGAACGCCGGCAGCAGTCCAGGGGTGAGGCCTGATGTGGCAGCACCTGCACCTGTCCTCGCTCGGAGTCATCGACTCCGCCGAGCTCGAGCTCGACAGCGGCTTCACGGTCATCACCGGCGAGACCGGTGCCGGCAAGACGATGGTGGTCACCGCCCTCGGCCTGCTCCGAGGAGACCGCGCTGACCTGGGTCTGGTGCGTCACGGCGCGGACCGCGCTCGGGTCGAGGCAAGCATCGAGGTCCCGGCAGGGTCGGGCATCGGCGCGGCGCTCACCGAAGCCGGTGGCAGCCTCGACGGGGACGTGGTGCTGCTGTCCAGGGTGCTCTCGGCCCAGGGACGATCTCGAGCCGTGGCCGGCGGCGCGACCGTCCCGGCCTCGCTCCTGACGACGGTGACCGACGAGCTGGTGGCGGTGCACGGTCAGTCCGACCAGCACCGCCTGCTGAGGCCGGCCGCCCAGCGCGAGGCCCTCGACCGGCTCGCAGGGGAGCCCCTGGAGCGGACGCTCGCCGAGTACGCGCCGGCCTTCGCGCGCTGGCAGGAGCTCGAGACCGAGCTGGCCACGCTGAAGGACCAGGCGCGCGAGCGGGCGCAGGAGCTGGAGCTGCTGCGCCACGGCCTGGCCGAGGTGGAGGCCGTGGATCCCCAGGCCGGCGAGGACGAGACGGCGCGGGCCGAGGAGGGCCGGCTCGCCCATGCCGAGTCGCTTGCTCGTGCCGCCAGCACCGCGCACGGACAGCTCACGGCCGACCCCGATGGTGCCGACGCCCGCACCCTCGTCGTCTCTGCGGCCGCGGCGCTGGGGGAGGCCGCTGGTCACGACCAGGGCCTGGACGACCTCGCGGAGCGCGTCCGGGAGGCGGGCATCCTGCTCGACGAGGTCGGGTCCGACCTGGGCTCCTACGCTGCTGCTGTCGAGCTCGACCCGGCACGACTCGCCGACGTCCAGGATCGGATCGCCGCCCTGACGTCCCTGCAGCGCCGGTACGGACCCACGCTCGAGGAGGTCCTCGGGTGGAGCAGGTCTGCGGCCGAGCGGGTGCTCGTGCTGGACCGCGACGACGACACCATCGCAGCCCTTGAGCAGGAGCGCGACGCCCTCGTGCCGAGGCTGCACGAGCTCGCCGCAGAGCTCAGCGAGACCCGCCGCGCGGCCGCCGAACGGCTCACCGGCCTCGCCGAGGCCGAGCTCGCGCAGCTCTCGATGCCGTCTGCCCGGCTCCTCGTCGAGGTCCGCAGCGGCGACGTCCCCCGGCCGCACGGCCTGGACGAGGTCGAGCTGCTGTTCGCCGCCAACAACGGGGCCCCGCCGCGGCCACTGGCCAAGGGAGCCAGCGGGGGTGAGCTGTCGCGCCTCATGCTGGCGCTGGAGGTCGTGCTCGCGGACCGCACCAGCGTCCCCACGCTCGTCTTCGACGAGGTCGACGCCGGGATCGGCGGCCGCGCGGCGGTCGAGGTGGGCCGGAGGCTGGCTCGGCTCGCCGAGCACGCGCAGGTCCTCGCCGTGACTCACCTGCCGCAGGTCGCGGCCTTCGCCGACCACCACTTCCACGTCTCCAAGGACGATGACGGCCAGGTGACCAGCAGCACCGTGAGGCGGCTGGAGGAGGGCGAGCGCGTCGACGAGCTCGCCCGCATGCTGGCCGGCCAGGACGACTCCCGAGCCGCCCAGGAGCACGCCCGGGAGCTGCTGGAGCTCGCCGGCCGCACCGGCTGAGGCACGCCGGGCCCGGGGTGCCCGCAAACGCGGTGACTGCGTGACACGATGGCGGCGATGTCACGATGGAAGAGTCGCCCAGCGAGCAAGGGCACAGCCACCCCCGGGACCGCTCCCGCCACCGGCGTGAGCGGTGTCGCGAAGTTCGCCCGACCCGGCGACCACGCGGCCAAGTCGCTCAAGGCGGGCGACATCGCGGTCGTCGACCTGCCGGACCTCGACCGCACCCAGGCCGAGGCGCTCGTCGCGCGCGGGGTGCGTGCGGTCGTCAACGCAGCCTCCTCGAGCACGGGGAGCTACCCGAACCTCGGCCCGAGCGTCCTGACCGAGGCCGGGATCCTGCTGGTGGACAGGGTGGGCCCGGGCATCTGGTCCCGGATGCGCAGCGGGGAGACCGTGCGGATCGCCGAGGGCAAGGTGTTCCACGGAGACGTGCTGGTCGCCCAGGGCACCTCGTGGAACGACGAGACAGTGACACGGTCCTTGGGCGAGGCCGAGCAGGGCCTGGTCACCCAGCTGGGGTCCTTGACCGCCAACGCGGCCGACCACCTCGAGCGCGAGCGCGCGATGCTCCTGGAGGGCGCGCGCGTGCCCCACCTGCGTCCTCGTCTGCGCAAGCGCCCGGTGGTCGTGGTCACCAAGGCCTTCGCCTGGGAACGCGACCTGAGGCTGATCAAGCGCTGGATGCGCGAGCACGATCCCGTGGTCGTCGCCGTGACCGATGCCGCCGATGCTCTGATGTCGCGTGGGATCACGCCGCAGGTGGTCGTCGGACCCGTCGCGGAGCTGTCCGATCGAGCACTGCGCAGCGGTGCAGACGTCGTGGCCACCAGCAGCTCGGGCCAGCCCACCGGCCACGAGCGGTTCGAGAAGGCCGGCGTCGACGCACACGCCTTCGTGGCGGCCGGTTCTCCCAGCGACCTCGCACTCGTCCTCGCCGACGACAACGAGGCTCCCGTCATCGTCCAGGTCGGCCAACCCAAGAATCTCGTGCAGTTCCTGGAGCGTGGTGCCGCCGAGGTGGCCAGCTCCTTCGTGACCCGCCTGCGGGCCAGCTCCCGTCTCGTGGACGCCAACGCCGTCGGTCACCTCAGCACCCGCAGCATGGCCGTCTGGCCCTTGTTCGTGCTGCTCGCCGCCGGCGTCGTCGCGCTCGTCGTGGCCGTGGGCTCCACACCGGTCGGGCAAGAGTGGTTCGCCTCGCTCGGCGACCGCATCGGTGACCTCCGTTCCTGGATCGAAGGACTCTTCTCGTGATCAGCTTCCGCTACCACATCGTCTCCGTCGCCGCCGTGCTGCTCGCCCTCGCGGCTGGCGTCGCGCTCGGCTCCGGCCTGCTCTCGGACTCCGTCGCCAGCTCATCGGGCGGCGACGAGCGCTCCGACGAGGGCCTCGTCGCCTTCGAGTCCGGCTACGCCGAGCGCACGGCCGCCGGTCTGCTGGATGAGGAGCTCGCCGGTCGAGAGGTCCTGGTGCTGACGCTGCCCGGCGCCCGGGCCGAGGAGGTCGAGGGCGTCGCCGCCAACCTGGAGCAGGCCGGCGCGACACTCACCGGGCGCGGCCAGCTGACCCCCAAGCTCATCGACCCGTCCAACCGGCAGTTCGCAGAGAGCGTGGCCCAGGAGTCCGCCCCCGACGTGGACGCCGTCGGGGAAGCCGGCGACGCCTACGCCAGGGTGGGTGCTGCCTTCGGTCGTGCCGTCCTGGGTGAGGGCGGAGCCGAGCTGGACGACCAGGCGCAGACCATCAACGCCGCTTTCACCGAGGGTGATCTCGTGGCGTGGGAGGACGAACCGTCCGAGCTCGCCGAGCTCGTCGTCGTGGTGGCCGGGCCGGGCCGCTCGGGCGACGTCGGTCAGTCGGTGGCCGGACTTCTCACCGCGCTCGACTCCGCCGGCGAAGGAGCCGTCCTGGCCGGGCCCTCGCGCTCGAGCCTGGACAACGGCGTGCTGACCGCGGTCCGCGACGTCGAGACGGCCGGTCAGGTGTCCACCGTCGACGTCACCGACACGGCGGCCGGCCAGGCGGTTGCCGCCATGGCTCTCGCGCGTTCCGCCGCAGGTGAGGACGGCGCGTGGGGGACGTCCCGCAGCGCCGACGGTGCCCTGCCGGAGTGAGACGGGTGCAGTTGGTAGGCTGGAACCCCGTGGAGCCGTGATGGGCATCGGCCCGCACCTCGTCTGCATCGACCACGGGAGATCTCTTGTCAGGTAACGCCGTCACCAAGCACGTGTTCGTCACCGGCGGGGTCGCGTCCTCGCTCGGGAAGGGGCTGACTGCCTCCAGCCTGGGACGGCTGCTGAAGTCACGCGGCCTGCGCGTGACCATGCAGAAGCTGGACCCGTATCTGAACGTCGACCCCGGGACGATGAACCCCTTCCAGCACGGTGAGGTCTTCGTGACCGAGGACGGGGCGGAGACCGACCTGGACATCGGACACTACGAGAGGTTCCTGGACGAGGACCTCGTCGGTCGGGCCAACGTCACCACCGGCCAGGTGTACTCCGAGGTCATCGCCCGAGAGCGCCGCGGGGACTACCTGGGCGACACGGTCCAGGTGATCCCGCACATCACCAACGAGATCAAGGAGCGGATGCTCTCGATGGGCGGCCCGGGGGTGGACGTCGTGATCCACGAGATCGGCGGCACGGTGGGCGACATCGAGAGCCAGCCGTTCCTGGAGTCGGCGCGCCAGGTGCGCCACGAGATCGGACGGGGCAACGCCTTCTTCCTGCACGTCTCGTTGGTGCCCTACCTCGCGCCCTCCGGCGAGCTCAAGACCAAGCCGACGCAGCACTCCGTCGCAGCACTGCGCTCCATCGGCATCCAGCCCGACGCCATCGTCTGCCGCTCGGACCGACCGATCCCCTCCGGCGTCAAGCGCAAGATCTCGCTGATGTGCGACGTCGACGACGAGGCGGTGGTCACCGCGACCGATGCCCCGTCGATCTATGACATCCCCAAGGTGCTGCACAGCGAGGGGCTCGACGCCTACGTCGTGCGCAGGCTCGACCTTCCCTTCCGCGACGTCGACTGGACCGAGTGGGACGACCTGCTGCGCCGGGTGCACCAGCCCGTCGACGAGATCACGATCGCTCTGGTGGGCAAGTACATCGACCTGCCCGATGCCTACCTCTCGGTCGGGGAGGCCCTGCGGGCCGGCGGGTTCGCGCAGGACGCCAAGGTGAACCTGCGCTGGGTCCCCTCCGATGAGTGCGCCACCGAGTCCGGAGCGTCCCGACTGCTCGGCGACGTCGACGGGATCTGCGTTCCCGGCGGCTTCGGCATCCGGGGCATCGAGGGCAAGATCGGCGCCCTCACCTACGCCCGCACCAGGGGGATCCCGGTCCTCGGTCTGTGCCTGGGCCTGCAGTGCATGGTCGTGGAGCATGCACGTACCGCTGCGGGCATCGCCGGGGCCAGCTCCTCGGAGTTCGATCCCGAGGCCGCCGACCCGGTGATCGCGACGATGGCCGAGCAGGAGGCCTACGTCGAGGGCGCCGGTGACCTCGGCGGCACGATGCGGCTCGGCTCCTACCCTGCGGTGCTCAAGCCCGGCAGCATCGTCGCCGGGCTCTACGGCACCGACAAGGTCGAGGAGCGGCACCGGCACCGCTACGAGGTCAACAACGCCTACCGGGACCAGCTGGAGCAGTCCGGCCTGGTCTTCTCCGGGACCTCGCCCGACGGTGCGCTCGTGGAGTTCGTCGAGCTCCCGCGCGACGTCCATCCCTTCTACGTCGCGACGCAGGCGCACCCGGAGCTGAAGTCGCGGCCCACCCGCCCGCACCCGCTGTTCTCCGGGCTCGTGGAGGCGGCGCTGCAGCGTCAGCGCGAGACCAGGCTGCCCGTCGACGAGTCCGCCGGCACCCCCGACCCCCACCTGGATCCGGCGGAGGCGTCGTGAGTGCGCACCCGCGCCTGCCGGGCCGCATCGCGCGGGCCGACGACGTGGGGGACCGCACCGACGCCTGGCTCGTCGCGGACAGCGTCCTGCACTACGACACGAGCTACCTGAGCCTGACGCACGAGACCATCGTGGCCCCGGACGGCGGGCGCCACGGTCGCGCCGTCGTGCGCCCGAACGGTGCCGTCGCCGTGCTCGCCCTCGACGAGGACGACCGCGTCCTGCTCGTGGAGCAGTACCGTCACGCCGTCGGCCTGCGAATGTCGGAGCTGCCCGCCGGGACGCTCGACGTCGCCGGCGAGGAGCCGGCCACCGCGGCGGCCCGTGAGCTCGCCGAGGAGACCGACGTCACGGCCCGGGCGTGGGAGCCGCTCCTCGCCATGGCGGCGACACCGGGGTACTCCAGCGAGCGCTGGCAGGTCTTCAAGGCCACGGGCCTCGAGCCCGTCCCGCTGCAGGAGCGCACCGAGCGCACCGCGGAGGAGGCCGAGATCCGTCAGTGGTGGCTGCCCTTCTCCGAGGCCGTTCGATGCGCACTTGCCGGTGGCCTCGGCGACGCCCTGTCCGTGGCGGCGATCCTCGCCGAGCAGGTGCGACGGCAATCATGAGCGAGCTCGAGCGTGCGGTCGCCGAGTACCTGAGCCACCTCGGGGTCGAGCGAGGGTTGTCGGTGAACACGCTCGGCAGCTACCGGCGGGACCTGCGCCGCTACACCGCCTTCCTGCTCTCTCGCGGCACCATGGCCATCACGCCGGTGACCGAGGCCGACGTGCTCGCCTTCCTCGCGGCACTGCGCACCGGCGACGAGGAGCACCCGCCACTGGGCCCGGCCAGCTCGGCCCGGGCCGTCGTGGCGGTTCGTGGCTTCCACCGGTTCTGCCTGCGCGAAGGCGTGGTCACCACCGACGTCTCGGCCGCGGTGAAGCCACCTCGGCCCGTGGCCAGGTTGCCCAAGGCCCTCCCGCTCGAGCAGGTCGAGGCCATCCTGGAGGCGGCTGGCGCCCCGGGGACCGTGCTCGCCTCCCGCGACCGCGCCCTGCTGGAGGTGCTCTACGGGACGGGTGCTCGCATCTCCGAGGCCGTGGGGCTGGACGTCGACGACGTCGACCTCGACGAAGGGACGGCCCTGCTGCGCGGCAAGGGTGGCAAGCAGCGGCTCGTGCCGGTGGGGACGTACGCCACGAGCGCGCTCGCGGACTACCTCACGGCCTCACGCCCCACGCTCGTGTCGGCGTCCACGTCCACGCCCGCGGTCTTCCTGAACGCCCGCGGCGGACGACTCAGCCGACAGAGTGCGTGGACAGTGCTCGTCAAGGCCGCGCAGCGTGCCGGCATCACCACGGAGGTCTCCCCGCACACGTTGCGACACAGCTTCGCCACCCACCTGCTCGACGGCGGTGCGGACGTCCGCGTGGTCCAGGAGCTGCTCGGACACGCCTCGGTGACGACGACCCAGATCTACACGCTGGTCACCGTGGAGAAGCTGCGGGAGATCTATGCGACGGCCCACCCGCGGGCGATGGGCTGAGCGGTACAGTGTCACGAACTTGACGACACGATGGACTCGATGAAACACAGGGGAAGGACTTCGATGAGCGACGAGCTGGGTCCGACCGGACGTCCGCTCCCCACCTTCACCGACCCGTCGCCGCGACGTCCTGGGCAGCGCGCCCAGATCATCGCCATGTGCAACCAGAAGGGTGGCGTCGGCAAGACCACGACGACCATCAACCTCGGGGCGGCGCTCGTGGAGGCCGGTCGGCGCGTCCTGCTGCTGGACTTCGACCCGCAGGGCTCGATGACGGTCGGGCTGGGCTTCAACGCGCACGAGCTGGAGCAGAGCATCTACCACGTCCTCATGGACCGTGAGCTGACGCTGGACGACATCACGCTGAAGACGTCGGTGGAGGGCCTGGACCTCGTGCCGGCCAACATCGACCTCTCGGCGGCCGAGATGCGGCTGGTCACCGAGGTCGGGCGAGAGCAGGTGCTGGCCCGTGTCCTGCGGCCCGTCCTCGACCGCTACGACGTCATCCTGATCGACTGCCAGCCCTCCCTGGGCCTGCTCACGGTCAACGCGCTCACCGCCGCCGACGGAGTCATCATCCCGCTGGAGTGCGAGTACTTCGCGCTGCGCGGCGTGGCGCTGCTCAAGGAGACCATCGAGAAGGTCCGCGATCGCACCAACTTCGACCTTCGGATCATCGGTCTGCTCGGGACGATGTTCGACAGCCGGACGCTGCACGGCCGCGAGGTCCTGCAGACGCTGGTGCAGGGCTGGGACGACCTCGTCTTCCACACCGTCATCCGCCGCACCGTCAAGTTCTCCGATTCCACCGTGGCGGGACAGCCGATCACCGTGTACGCCTCGTCCTCCGCCGGCGCGGAGTCCTACCGCCAGCTCGCGAGGGAGGTCCTGCAACGATGCCCCGACGCGTGAACCTGCCGGGCGCCGACGAGCTCTTCCGGTCGACAGCCCGTCCGTCCACCGCGCCGGCCGACGAGCCCGGCGTCCCCGAGCAGCCCGCCAAGGGCGGCAGCGGCCGGGTCAAGCACGACGAGAAGATGACGGTGTACGTCACCTCCGAGGAGCTGATGGCCATCGAGCAGGCGCGGCTGGCGCTGCGCTCCAGCCTGGCACGCAACGTCGATCGTGGTCGACTGGTCCGGGCAGCACTCTCGATCGCCCTCGAGGACCTCCAGGAGCGCGGCGTCGAGAGCGACGTGGCCCGTCGCCTCGGCTCCCCATGAGCGAGGGCCCATGAGTGAGGGCATCGCCACCGAGGAGACCGCGTCCCCGGGCTTCGTCGTCGACATCGGGGTCTTCGAGGGCCCTTTCGACCTGCTGCTGCAGCTGATCTCCAAGCACCAGCTCGACATCACCGAGGTGGCGCTGTCGGTCGTCACCGAGGAATTCGTGCGCTACATCGCCACGATGGACGGCGACCTGGAGAAGACCACCCACTTCCTGCTCGTCGCCTCCACGCTGCTCGATCTCAAGACCGCCCGACTGCTGCCGCAGGGCGACGTCGAGGACGAGGAGGACCTGGCGCTGCTGGAGGCACGGGACCTGCTGTTCGCCCGGCTCATGCAGTACCGCGCCTTCAAGCAGGTGGCTCGCGTGCTGGGGGACCGCTACGCCCGCGAAGGACGTCGCTACCCGCGCACCGTCTCGCTCGAGCCACGGTTCGCCGACCTGCTCCCGGAGGTCCTGATCTCGATCGGGCCGCAGGAGCTCGGCCAGCTGGCTGCGAGGGCGCTGGAGCCCAAGCCGGAGCCGATCCTGTCCCTGAGCCACCTGCACGCTCCGTCGGTGAGCGTGCGGGAGCAGGCTCACCTCGTGGTCGACCGGTTGCGTCGTGAGCGCAGCGTGACCTTCCGGGCCCTCACGGCCGATGCCGACGTCATGACGACCGTGGCACGGTTCCTCGCCCTGCTGGAGCTGTTCCGCGAGGGGGTCATCTCCTTCGACCAGGCGTCCCCCCTGGGGGACCTGCACCTGCGGTGGACGGGGACCGACGAGGGCGAGATCGACGTCGGGGACGAGTTCGACCACCCCGACGGGCCCGACGACCAGCCACCCGCTGACCCCACGGAGGATGCTGATGAGTGAGCAGGACGAGCGCACCGCGCCGCCGCACGAGCTGGAGCTGGAGATGCTGGAGCTCAAGCCTGCCCTGGAGGCCGTGCTGATGGTGGCGGACCAGCCGCTGGACCACCTGACCCTCGCCCAGGCCGTGGCCCACCCACCCTCGGACGTCCAGGAGGCGCTCGGTGAGCTTGCTCGTGAGTACGACGCGCAGGGCCGCGGGTTCCAGCTGAGCGCCGTCGCCGGAGGGTGGCGGTTCGTCACCCGCGAGGACTACGCCCCGGCGGTGGAGCGGTTCGTCGTGGACGGTCAGCAGGCCCGGCTGACCCAGGCCGCGCTGGAGACGCTCGCCGTGGTGGCCTACCGCCAGCCGATCAGCCGTTCACGCATCTCGGCCATCCGTGGGGTCAACGTCGACGGCGTCGCCCGGACCCTCGTCACCCGCGGGCTCATCGAGGAGGCCGGGACCGACCCCGAGAGTGGTGCCATCCTGTACCGGACGTCTGTCTACTTCCTGGAGCGCATGGGACTGGACTCGCTCGCCCAGCTGCCCGAGATCGCCCCGATGCTGCCCGAGATGGCCGACATGGAGGACGACGAGGGTGCTGCGTCGGCGACGGTCCCTGCGCAGGACCCGGACCAGATCCCCGACACCCCCACGGACGAGCCGGGGGAGCAGCGTGAGCAGTGAGGGCGAGGGCGTCCGGCTGCAGAAGGTGCTCGCCCAGGCCGGTGTCGCGAGTCGGCGCCGGTGCGAGGAGCTCATGCTCGCCGGTCTCGTGGAGGTCAACGGCGAGGTCGTGACACGGATGGGGACCCGCGTCGACCCGGTGCACGACCTCATCCGGGTGGAGGGTCGCCGGTTGCCGCCCCAGAGCGGCCACGTCCACCTGGTGCTCAACAAGCCCCGCGGAGTCGTCTCGACGATGGCCGACGAGCAGGGTCGTCCGGACCTGGCCGCGCTGGTCTCGGGCCGGCCGGAGCGCCTGTTCCACGTCGGCCGACTGGACACCGACACCTCGGGCCTGCTGCTCCTGACCAACGACGGCGATCTTGCCCACCGTCTGGCGCACCCCTCGTTCGAGATCACCAAGACCTACGTGGCGCTCGTGGACGGCTCGGTGCCCGACGGGCTCGGGCGCCGGCTGCGGGACGGGGTCGAGCTCGATGACGGCGCCGCCGTCGTCGACCGGTTCGTCGTCCGCGACCGCGCCAAGGGCCGCTCGCTGGTGGAGCTGGACATCCACATGGGCCGCAACCGGATCGTGCGGCGCCTGCTCGACGCGGTCGGCCACCCGGTGCGGGAGCTGACGCGCACCGGGTTCGGACCGCTGCGGCTGGGAGGCCTGTCGGTGGGGGAGCTGCGTGAGCTCTCGCGCGACGAGGTGGGCTCCCTCTTCGATAGCGTGCAGCCATGACGAGCGCCGGGCCCGACGCCGACGAGCGGGACGGCGCGCTGCCACCCACCCTCGTGGTGGGCTGTGGGCTGATCGGCACGTCGATCGCCCTCGCCCTGCAGGAGCAGGGCATCCGGGTGCACCTGAGCGACGCGGACCCCGAGCACGTGCGGGTCGCGGTGGCCCGGGGAGCAGGACTCAGCGAACCGGTCGCGGATCCGGCCCTCGTCGTCGTCGCGGTGCCGCCCGCCATCACCTCGAGCGTCGTGCAGGCCGCTCTGCAGGACTGGCCCGGTGCCGTGGTGACCGACGTGGCGAGCGTCAAGGCGGACCTCCTCGCCGCGGTCCAGGCCGGCCCCCATGCCGAGCGCTACGTCGGCAGCCACCCGATGGCAGGAAGCGAGCGGTCGGGGCCGGCCGCGGCCTCCGGCCAGCTCTTCGAGGGACGGCCGTGGGTCCTCGTGCCGACGACGGTGGCGACCGATGCCGCCGTGCGTCTGGTGGAGGAGGTCGCGGTCATGCTCGGCGCCGTGCCCGTCACGATGGATGCCCGCGATCACGACGCCGCCGTCGCGTTGGTCTCCCACGTGCCCCAGGTGATGGCCACCCTGGCCGCGGCCAGGCTCTGCGCAGCCCCCTCGGCGCACCTCGCGCTCGCCGGACAGGGCCTGCGCGACGTCACGCGGATCGCGGGGAGCGACCCGCACCTGTGGCGAGAGATCCTCTCCGGCAACGCCACGGCGGTGCGTGACGTGCTCGCCTCGGTCCGAGTCGACCTCGATCACGTCATCGACGCCCTGGGATCCAGTGACGACCTCGCCGGGGTCCTGGAGGCTGGACGGGCCGGTGCTGGACGCATCCCGGGCAAGCACGGCGGCGCACGACCCGATCTCGGCACGGTGTTCGTCCAGATCTCGGACTCCCCGGGCGCCCTCTCGCGGCTCTTCGCGCGTGTCGGTACCTCCGGCGTCAACATCGAGGACCTGCGCATCGACCACGAGCTGGGCCGTCCCGTCGGTCTCGTCGAGATCGCCGTGCTGGCCGACCGCGCCGCCGAGCTGGTCACGGTCCTGACCGACGACGGCTGGACGGCGTACCAGTGAGCCCCCGACCCATCACAGAGGAGCACAGCCCCGTGAGCATCCCGCTGGTCGTCGCCGTCGACGGACCCTCCGGCTCGGGCAAGTCGAGCACCGCCCGCGGAGTCGCCCGAGCACTCGGCCTCGCCTATCTCGACACCGGCGCCATGTACCGCGCCATGACGTGGGCCCTGCTGCAGCGTGGGACCGACCTCGCTGACGTCGAGGCCATCGCCCGGGACGCCGCGGACGTCGTGCTCGCCTCGGGCACCGATCCCGTCGCCCCCACGATCTTCGTCGATGGTGTGGACGTCTCGGGTCCCGTGCGCAGCCCGGAGGTCACCGCCAACGTGTCCGTGGTCTCCGCGGTGCCCGCCGTGCGGAGCCGGCTCGTGGCCGAGCAGCGCAACGCGATCGCCGCGGCCGGGCAGGGCATCGTCGTGGAGGGGCGCGACATCGGCTCCACCGTCGTGCCGCAGGCCCCGGTCAAGGTCTTCCTCGTGGCCGACCCGGCCGCGCGCGCGGCCCGACGGGCCGCCGAGGAGGGCGGTTCCGACGCCGAGGCGACGTTGGCGTCCCTCGCCCGCCGCGATGCGTTCGACTCGACCCGCGTGGCGTCACCGTTGACCAAGGCAGAGGGTGCCGTGCAGATCGACGGCACCCACCGCACCCTCGATGAGGTGATCGACGCGGTGGTGACCCTGGTGCGCGAGGCACGAGCGTGAGCGCTGCTCCCGACATCGTGCCCCGCCGCCTGCCCGAGGCCGGTCTCGCCGTGCTGCGTCCACTCGCCTCGGCGTGGATCGGACGCCGCTGGGACGTGCGGGAGCGCGGCGAGCACCTGGTCCCGGACCATGGGCCGGTCATCTACGCGAGCAACCACATCGGCTGGCTCGACGGTCCGCTGCTCATCTCCCGGACCCCGCGGCCGGCCCATGCGCTGGTCAAGGAGGAGGCGTTCCGCGGGAGGACGGCCAGGCTGCTGCGGGTCTGCGGCCAGATCAAGCTCGACCGGTTCGCCCGTGACGTCGGTGCCCTGCGGACCGCTGCGTCGGCCCTGGCTGCCGGCCAGAGCGTGGTGGTCTACCCGGAGGGCCTGCGCGGCGGCGGTGACTTCGAGCGGATCAGGCCCGGCGTGGGGTGGCTCGCACTGGTGAGTGGGGCCCCGGTGGTGCCCGTCGTCATCGGCGGCACACGACTCCCCGGCGAGGACGCCGAGGCCAGGCCGGCCAAGGGGGCCCGGCTCGACATCGTCTATGGGCCTGCCCGCACGTTCCCGGCCCAGGTCTGGCCGCGCTCGCGTGAGAGGGTGGAGCACGTGACCGACCAGATTCGCGACCATCTCCGCGCACACCTGCAGCGCGTCCTCGCCGAGGGCGGGCTGCAGCTGCCCGGACCGCTGCCCGCGGGGTCATCCGATGGCTGAGTCGTCGGGAGCTGGGCGACTTCCGGTCCTGGCCATCATCGGTCGCCCGAACGTCGGCAAGTCGACTCTCGTCAACCGCATCATCGGCCGGCGCGAGGCCGTCGTGGAGGACGTCCCCGGCGTCACCCGCGATCGTGTCCCGTACGACGCGGAGTGGAACGGCAAGGCCTTCACCGTGGTGGACACCGGCGGCTGGGACCCGGACGCCCGGGGTCTCGCCGAGCGCATCGCCGCTCAGGCCGAGGTGGCCGTGCAGGCCGCGGACGCCGTGATGTTCGTCGTCGACGCCACCGTCGGGATCACCGACGCGGACGCCGCGGTGGTGCGGATCCTGCGGGCTTCCGGCAAGCCGGTCGTGCTCGCGGCGAACAAGGTCGACGACCAGCGCGGCGAGATGGAGGCCGCGTCCTTGTGGAACCTCGGTCTCGGCGAGCCGTACGTCGTCTCGGCACTGCACGGACGGGGCAGCGGTGACCTCCTGGACGCCGTTCTCGACGCCCTGCCCGAGGCTCCCGACGACGAGGACGCGCTCGACGACGGTCCCCGACGGGTCGCCATCGTCGGCAAGCCGAACGTCGGAAAGTCCAGCCTGCTCAACACGTTGGCCAAGGAGGAGCGCGTCGTCGTCGACGACGTGTCCGGCACCACGGTGGACCCGGTGGACGAGGTCATCGTCCTGGGCGGCCGCCAGTGGCACTTCATCGACACCGCCGGCATCCGTCGACGTGTCCGTGAGGCCTCGGGGCACGAGTACTACGCCAGCCTGCGCACGAACGGCGCCGTGGAGCGTGCCGAGGTGGCCGTCGTCATCATCGATGCCAGCGCTCCGATCACCGAGCAGGACACCCGGATCATCACCTCGGTCGCCGAGACGGGGCGAGCACTCGTCGTGGTCTTCAACAAGTGGGACCTCGTCGACGAGGAGCGCCGCTACTACATCGAGCGCGAGATCGAGCGCGAGCTGGTGCAGGTCACGTGGGCGCCGCGGATCAACATCGCGGCTCGCACCGGGTGGCACGTCGACCGTCTGGTCCGGGCGATCGACACGGCCCTCGACGGCTGGGAGTCGCGCATAGGCACGGGGGCGCTGAACTCCTTCCTCGGGCGGCTCGTCGCCGAGCACCCGCACCCCGTCCGCGGCGGCAAGCAGCCCAAGATCCTGTTCGGCACCCAAGCCTCGACGGCGCCGCCGACGTTCGTGCTGTTCACCTCGGGCAAGCTCGAGGCGGGATACCTGCGCTACGTCGAGCGTCGCCTGCGGGAGGACTTCGGGTTCGCCGGCACCCCCATCCACATCCAGCAGCGGCCCCGCGAGAAGCGCGGCCGGCGCTGAGCGGGGAGCCACGTGCCGCCCCGATCGCCGTTGCCGCCACGTCACGGTCTGGGCGCCGCCTGGCTCCGCACCCCTGACCGCGTCCCCGGTGAGGCGCCGCCCTGGTCCACGATGGGCGGCTGGCTGCGGGACAAGCTTCCCGAGCGGGTCGACGTCGACCGGCTGCTGGACGAGGGTCGCTTCGTCGATCCCGACGGGTCCCGCGTGCATGACACGGATGCCTACCGTCCGCACAGCTTCGTCTGGTTCCACCGCGACCTGCGCGTCGAGGTGACCGTGCCGGGACGCATCGACGTGCTGCACCGCGACGAACGCCTCGTGGTGGTGGACAAGCCTCCGTTCCTGGCCACGATTCCGCGGGGACAGCACGTGGCGCAGAGCGTCGTCGTCCGCCTGCGGCACGAGCTGGGCCTGCCGAGCCTGACGCCCGCCCACCGGCTCGACCGGGTGACGTCCGGCGTCCTGGTGCTGGTGACCGAGCCCCGCTGGCGTGGCGCCTACCAGCAGCTCTTCGCCAAGCGGGCGGTCCGCAAGACCTACCGTGCGCTCGCCCCGCACCGACGCGAGCTCGCCCTCCCGACTACCGTGCGCAACCACCTGCGCAAGGAGCGGGGCTCGTGGCAGGCGACCCTCGTGCCGGAGGGGATCGTGAACGCCGAGACGCACGTGGAGCGGGAGCAGGTGCTGGGGGAGCGGGCCGTCTACCGGCTCTCGCCGCTCACCGGGCGGACCCACCAGCTGCGGATGCACCTGTGGGGCTTGGGGATCCCGATCGTCGGTGATCCGCTGTACCCGGAGGTGCTCGACGTCGCGATCGACGACTTCAGCACGCCGCTGCAGCTCATCGCCCACGAGCTCGCCTTCACCGACCCGATCGACGGCGCCGCGCGGACGTTCCGCAGCCGCCGCGAGCTGCCGCTGGACGGTGCAGGACGGGACGAGCCGGGTGCGTCCCGGTCGGCGCCCGTGGGGTAGGGTTGCGGAGGTTCAACGGGCTGTGGCGCAGCTTGGTAGCGCACGTGACTGGGGGTCACGGGGTCGCAGGTTCGAATCCTGTCAGCCCGACGTTGAGATGTCTCAGGACATCGGCAAGGCCCGAACCCACGGATGTGGGTTCGGGCCTTGTCATTGCCTTGGGCCGGTCGGACCGGCGGAGTCCGCGCAGCTCGGTCGTAGCTCAGTCGGCATCGTCCTTGCGGCTGTCGACGACGCCGAAGTCGGAGTCGAGCCGGATGTCGATCGTCGAGCGGCCGTCGAGACGCACCTCGGCCTCGTAGGCGGCGCCACGGTCGTCGGAGGCCTCGGCATCGGTCAGCGTGCCGCCACCGGCCTCCTCGAGCGCGGCCTTCTCGATCGAGGTCCACTCGGCGTCGGTCAGACGACGGTCGTCGGCGTCCGGACCGTTGTCGCGGTCTCCCTCGTCGCCCTCGTCATGGTCGGTGTCGGTACGGACGATGTTGTAGCTCTCGTCGAGAGCGACGTCTGTCTCGCCGCCGTCCGACGTGCGGATCTCGAGCTCGTACGCGACGCCCTTGTCGTCGCTCACCTCGGCGCTCACGACCTTGCCTCCACCGACCTCGTCGAGGGCGGCCGAGGACGCGCGGTCCAGGTCGTTCCCGGTGAGGTCGTCGTTGCCGTCGAGGGCGCCGGCCGCGACGGCGCCGCCACTGAGGACGAGCACACCGGCCAGGACACCGGCGGGCAGCAGGACGCGCTTGCTGGTGAGGGTCTCACGGGATGGGGTCTTCATGGTGGGGTCTCCTCTGGTGGGGTGTCTGTTCGACGGGTGCGGCCGGTCTGCCGCGCCGTCGTGACCGACTCTGCAGGTCCGTGGCTGAAGCCCACCTGAACGCCGCTGAACGGTCTTTCAGGACGGTCAGGATCGACGGGGGAGACGGACCTCGAACCGGGCGCCGCCGAGCGAGCCGTCGACCACCCGCACGTCGCCGTGGTGGGCAGCGACGATCTCCTGGACGATGGCCAGCCCGAGCCCGCTGCCGCCATCGTCACGAGCGCGAGCCGCGTCGAGCCGGACGAAGCGCTCGAAGACGCGCTCGCGGTCTACCTCGGGCACGCCGGTCCCGTCGTCCTCGACCGCGAGCAGCGCCTCGTCGCCCTCGGCGACGAGCTCGAGGTGCACCCGCCCGCGTGCGTGCCGCACGGCGTTGTCGACGAGGTTGCGCAGCATCCGTGCGAGTGCAGGACCGTCCCCGGTCGTACGGACCGCCTCGATCGCCGAGGTCGCCTCGATCGACTGAGGTCGCAGCCGGCGCGCCTCGGTGTAGACGAGGTCGTCGAGGTCGACGTCGCTCGCGCGGAGCCGCAGGTCACGCTCGTCGGCTCGGGCGAGCAGCAGCAGGTCATCGACGATGCCCTGCATCCGGACAGCCTCGGCCAGCACCGTGGAGCTCAGCTCGTGCGGCGGCAGCGCGTCGGGATGCGCCTCGGCAATCTCGGCGCTCTGGCGGATCGAGGCGATGGGGGAGCGAAGCTCGTGCGACGTGTCGGCCACGAGCTGGCGCTGGCGCCGTGCGCTGGTCTCGAGCCGATCGAGCATGAGGTTCACGGTCCGCGCCAGGCGGCCGATCTCGTCGTCGGAGTCGGGCTCAGGCACGCGATGGTGCAATCGGGCTCCGTCGATCGCGGCGGCCTCGATGCGGATCTGCTCGACGGGCCACAGCGCCCGGCCGACGACCACCCAGGTGGTGGCGCCGATCAGCACCAGCGCGACGGGGACACCGATAGCGAGCAGCAGCGCGAGCGTCGCCACCGACTCCGCCACGTCCTCCAGTGGACGGGCGACCACCACCTGCACCTCGCGGTCGCCGCCGGCGCCGCCGGTCCGGGCATCGGCGAGCGCGACGGTGTACTCCTCGTCCTCGACGACGACCCGTCCACCATCATCACCATCGCGGCGGGGGCCGATCTCCGCGGCGATGACGCGGGCCTCGTCGTCGCCGAGCGAGAGGAGCACGGTGCCGTCGCCGTCGAGCACGAGGAGCACCTCGTCGTCGGCCTCACCGAGCTGCTCCTCGACGGCATCCTCCGCGTCGTCGGGCCCGTCGGTGGACGCATCGTCCTGGGACAGCTCCGGCAGCCCGTCGGCCTCGATCCGGGTCGCGACGTCCTCGGCACGCTGCTCGGCGGCCGAGGCGACCCCGTCGGTGAGCACCCCGCGCAACGACAGCACGACCGCGACGGCGCCGAGCACGAGCACCACAGCGACGACCACCACCGCGGCGGCGGTGGTACGGGCCCGGACGGAGGTCCGGCGCAGGCGGGCGCGTGCGCCGCGGGGTGCGGGAACGTTCATCCGCCGTCGGCCACGAGGCGGTACCCGGCCCCGCGCACGGTCTCGATCGCGTCCTTGCCGAAAGGCCGGTCGACCTTGTTGCGCAGGTGGCGAACGTAGACCTCGACGATGTTGGGGTCGCCGTCGAAGTCGACGTCCCACACGGCGTCGAGGATCTGCCGCTTGGAGCAGACATCGCCACGGTGCTGCAGGAGGTGCTCCAGCAGGGAGACCTCCCGGCTGGTCAGAGGCAGCAGGGACTCGCCACGCCACGCCCGCCGTTGCGCAGGGTCGAGGCGGAGGGTGCCGGCCTCGAGCACGGTTGGTCGCTCGCGTGCGCCGCGGCGGGCGACGGCACGGATGCGGGCGACGAGGACGTGGAACGGGGCGGGCTTGACGAGGTAGTCGTCGGCGCCGGTGTCGAGCCCCTCGACCTCGTCCCAGTCGCCATCCTTGGCGGTCAGCATGAGCACGGGGGTCCAGTTGCCGTCGGCCCGGATCGCCTCGCACACCTTGTACCCGTTGAGTCCCGGCAGCATGAGGTCGAGGACGATGACGTCGTAGGTGTGCTCACGGGCCATCCACAACCCGTCGACGCCGTCGTGGACCACGTCGACGGCGAATCCCTCGGCGATCAGTCCTGCGCGCAGCGTCGTGGCGAGCCGCACCTCGTCGTCGACGACGAGCACCCTCATCGACTCATCCTCCGATCCGGCTCGAGCGGGCCGGCGGGCCCGGGTCCACTGCTCATCGGCTCAGTGTCGCGCATGCGTCCTGAACGCGCGCTGAACGACACCGCCGCTGCGGCTCGGCGCGGGAGGTCTTCAGTCCTCGCGGTCGGCGGCACGCATGCCGGTGCGGATGATCAGCACGAGGATGCCCATCGCGATCGCGAAGAAGATCAGGATCGTGACGACGCTGAAGACGTCCGCGCCCTCGTCCTCCTCGGTCGGGATCTCGCGGATGCCGTCGCTGGGCTGGGGCGAGGGGGAGACGGACGGCTCGGACGTCGGGGTCGTCGTCGTGGACGGTGCCGGGGTGGGCTCAGGCGCCTCCGAGGCGGAGGCGGGGCCGGCCAGCAGCACGCCCACGAGCAGCAGGAGCACCCCGGCGGTGGATCGACGTCGCATACGACGCACGGTAGTACACGAACCCCGGGCGGCCAGGTGCTGCCCGGGTCGCTAGATTCACAGGGTGAGCGTTCTCGACGACGACGCACGACTGGCGGGCGACCTGGTGCGCGAGGCCGCTGCGCTCGCTGCGCGGATGCGGTCCGAGCCGGGTCTGGAGGTCAGCCAGAAGACCTCCATCACCGACATCGTCACCGCCGCCGACCATGCGGCCGAGGAGCTCGTCGTCTCACGGCTCGCCGAGGCCCGCCCCGCCGACGGACTGCTCGGCGAGGAGGGTACCGAGCGGGCAGGGACGTCGGGGCGTCGTTGGGTGATCGATCCCGTTGACGGCACCTACAACTTCGCGAGCGGCTCGGACTACTGGTGCTCGGCGGTCGCCCTGCTCGACGGCGACGACATCCTGCTCGGTGCCGTGGCGCACCAGGTCTCGGGGACCGTCATGGTGGGTGGCCCGGACCTGGCGACGACCCTCGACGGCCGACCGGTGCCGACGGTGCGCGACGAGCCCCTCGATCGGGTCAGCCTTGCCACCTACCTGCACCCCGGAGCCATCGACGAACCGACGATCGGTCCCGCCGTGCTGCGGGTCGCCCGGCGCCCGGCCACGCTGCGGATGCTCGGCAGCGGCTCGATGGACCTGTGCGGCGTCACCACCGGCCGCCTCGGCGGGTGGTTCCAGCACTCCACCCCGCCGTGGGACTGGTGGCCCGGGTGCGCCCTCGTCCTCGGGGCAGGCGGATCGGCGCGCCAGGTCGACGTCCAGGGGCGCACCTGGTCCGTGGCCGGAGGGTCGCGCGTCGTGGCCGAGGTCCTGGAGGGCCTGGCGGTGCCGTGAGCCACGTCGATGTGGTCGCAGCCCTGCTGGTCGACGAGCGAGAGCACGTCCTCATGGTCCGCAAGCGGGACACGGCCACGTTCATGCAGCCCGGCGGCAAGCTCGAGCCGGAGGAGGACCCCCTGGACGGGTTGCGCCGCGAGCTGGTCGAGGAGCTGTGCCTGAGCCTGCCTCGGGACCGGTTCGCCTGGCTCGGGCACCACGAGGCGGCAGCTGCCAACGAGCCAGGGTTCACCGTCCGGGCCGACGTCTGGCACGTGCGGCTCACGGCGGCCGACGAGCACCGTATCGGTGCGGAGATCGTGGAGGCGTGCTGGGTCGATCCGCGCGATCCCGGAGATCTCCCGGTCGCCCCGCTCAGCCGGGACGCCGTCTGGCCGTCGGTCGTGTGGTCGGCCGGTCAGCGGCCGCGGAACCGGTCCATCTGACGCCGTTCCCGCTTGGTGGGACGCCCCATGCCACGTTCTCGGCGCGGGAGGGCGAGCCGCTCCTCCTTGGGAGGGGGCGACGGCGAGTGGTCGGTGAAGCACTCGGCCGCCACGGCAGCGCCGACGCGCTTTGCGATGACGCGTCTCACGACCAGCACCCTGGGGCCGCCGGGCGTGGTGGCCTCGATCCGGTCGCCGACAGTGACGGGCGTCGCCGGCTTCGCGCGCTTGCCGTTGACGTGCACGTGACCACCCTTGCAGGCCGTGGAGGCGGCCGACCGGGTGGCGAAGAGCCGGACGGACCACACCCAGGCGTCGGTGCGCGCGCTGGTCCGGTCCACGGGTCCGAGGCTACCGGTGGCACAGTGTCCCCATGGCAGACGACAGCTCCGGCCCGGTCGAGGACGTCGAGATCACCGGCGAGATGATCCGTCTCGGCCAGCTCCTCAAGTTCGCCGGCGTCGCGGACTCCGGTGCCGACGCGGGTGCCCTCGTGACGTCCGGCGACGTGCTCGTCGACGGCGAGGTCGAGACCCGGCGTGGCCGTCAGCTGAGCCGCGGTGCGCTGGTCGAGATCCAGACCCCGGCCGGTCGCACCGGGCTGCGCATCACCTGACGTCGTGGAGATCGAGATCGTCGCGGATCGGGACCGACCCAGCGGCCACGTGGTGCGCGTCGGTGGGGCTGACCAGTCGTACGTCGACCTCGACGACCCGACCCACCTGGAGTTCCCCTACGTCCGTCGCATCGCCGACGTCCTGGACGTCCTCGAGGTGGAGGGGCGGCTGCGTGTCGTGCACGTGGGGGGTGCCGGGCTGACGCTGCCGCGCTACCTGGCGACGACTCGCCCGGGCACGGCGCAGGTGGTGCTCGAGCCCGACGAGGCACTCACGGACCTCGTGCGCGAGCGCCTGCCGCTGCCGCGTCGCAGCGGCGTCAAGGTGCGGCCCCAGGATGGGCTGACCGGACTCGGTCAGATGCCGGACGACTACGCCGACGCCGTGGTCGTCGACGCCTTCGTCGGGGCAAGGGTCCCGGCAGAGCTCGCGACGGTGGAGTGCCTGTCCGAGCTGCGCAGGGTGCTCGGTCCCCAGGGCGTCCTGGTGATGAACGTCAGCGACAAGGCGCCGTTCGCCTGGACGGCGCGGCTCGTGGCCGCCGCTGCGAAGGCCCTCGGCGAGGTGGCCCTGAGCGCGGAGCCGGCCACGCTCAAGGGTCGGCGAGGGGGCAACGTCGTGCTGGCGGCCTCCGCCGGCCGAGTCCCGTGGCAGGAGCTGGAGCGCCGTGCGGCCAGGACGGTCTTCCCGTACCGGGTGGTGCCACCGACGGACGTGCGCCGGCGGTTCGCCGGGGCGGTGCCCTTCACCGTCGACGACACCGAGCCCTCACCGGCGCCCCCGGACGGCGCCACGTACTTCTCCTGAACCTCTCAGCCCTGCAGCCGCTCCCGCCAGGCGTCAGCATCCGCGACGTCGAGGGCGGCGGCGTCACCCAGGCCGTTGGTCTCCCAGGTGACGACGAGCAGGTCGCGGGAGGCCTGCTTGCCCATGAAGTGTGGTGTGCTGCGCACTGAGGTGACGTCCGCCAGCGCGAACCAGAGGTCGCGCTCCGGCACCAGCTGGACGAACAGCACGTCGGTGTGCGAGACCGCCAGCGTCCCGACCCCGCGGGTCTGGGTGCGGCCGTCCGAGGCCACGCCGAACAGGCGGGCGGGCTCGCTGTGGAGGGGGCCGATCGTGGCCAGGCGAGCCCGATGCCGTCGCCGCAGACGGACGATGCGGACAGCTCCGACAGCGAGCACGACGACGACGCCGAGGGCCAGGCCGGCGGCGACGAGTCCCAGGATCTCCAGCATCGACGCTAGACGGCGAGCGCCGCGGCCAGGGAGTCGACGGCGTGGTCGATCTCCTCGCGCGTGATCACCAACGGCGGTGCCATCCGCAGTGTGCGGTGGTGGGTCTCCTTGCAGAGCACCCCACGGTCGCGCAGCGCCATGGAGACCTCGCGACCCGTCTTGGCAGCAGGGTCGATGTCGACGCCGGCCCACAGGCCGCGCCCGCGCACCTCGGCGACGCCGTGGCCGACGAGCTCGCCCAGGCGTCGGTGCAGGTGCTCGCCGAGCTCGGTGGAGCGCTGCTGGAACTCTCCGTCCCGCAGCAGCTCGACGACTGCTCGGCCGACGGCGCAGGCCACGGGGTAGCCACCGAAGGTGGAGCCGTGCTGGCCCGGCTTGAGCACGCCGAGGACGTCGGAGCGGCCGACGACGGCCGAGACGGGGATGATGCCTCCGCCGAGCGCCTTCCCGAGCGTGTAGAGGTCGGCCCGGACCTCCTCGTGGTCGAGGGCGAAGAGCTCGCCGGTACGGGCGAGTCCGGCCTGGATCTCATCACTGATCATCAGGACGTCGTTCTCGTCGCACGCCGCGCGGACCTCGGCCCAGAAGCCCTCAGGCGGGACGACCACCCCGGCCTCGCCCTGGATCGGCTCCATCAGGACGGCGGCGGTGTTGGGGCCGATGGCCGCACGGACGGCCTCGGCGTCACCGAAGGGGACGGTGACGAAGCCGGGCGTGAAGGGCCCGTAGTTGTCGTGGGCGAGGGGGTCGTCGGAGAAGGAGACGATCGTGGTGGTCCGACCGTGGAAGTTGCCCGCCGCGACGATGATCTCGGCGGAGTCGAACTCCACGCCCTTGACCTCGTAGGCCCACTTGCGGGCCACCTTGATGGCGGACTCGACCGCCTCCGCCCCGGTGTTCATGGTCAGCACCATCTCGGTGCCCGTGAGCTCGGCGAGCTCACGGCAGAACGCGCCGTACTGGTCGTTGTGGAAGGCCCGCGAGGTCAACGTCAGGCGGTCCAGCTGGTCGTGCGCGGCCTGGACGAGGTCCGGGTGCCGGTGGCCGAAGTTCAGCGCGGAGTACCCGGACAGGAAGTCCAGGAAGCGGTTGCCGTCCACGTCCGTGACCCAGGCGCCCTCGGCCTCGGCGATGACGACGGGCAGCGGGTGGTAGTTGTGCGCTCCCCACTCCTCGTCCAGCGTGATGATCGAAGACGTCAGTCCGGTGTCGGCCATGGAGCCACGGTAACGGCCAGACCCAGTCGACCGGGGACCGGCGCCGCCTCACTATGCTGCCGTCCATGCTGGGAACCCGGGGGCTGCGTGCGTTGGCAGCGAGCCTGGTCGCGGCGCTGTGCGCCTCGGGTGGGCACCTGCTCGCCGGCGGTGAGCTCGCGGCCACCGTGCCGCTCGTCGTGGCGCTGCTGTCCTGGCCCGTGGCCTTCGTCGCTGCGGGCCGGCGTCTGACCACCGGGCAGCTCCTCGGTCTGCTGGTCCTCGGCCAGGGCGTTGCCCACGCTCTCGCCGGGCACGCGCCCTCCGCCGGGTGGACGATGCTGTTTGCCCACGTCGGCGCGACCGCCGTCAGCATGGTGGTGCTGCGCCGTGGCGAGGACGCCTGGTGGAGGGTCGCCGAGGCGCTGCAGGTCCTCCTCGCACGGCTCCTGCCGGTGCGGGAGGTGGCCCTGCCACACGCCTCGATGGTGCACGCCGTTCCGGAGGGATGGATCCCGCTGCGCGCGCTGCGGGCCCCGGGCACGCGAGAGCGGGCCCCGCCCGTCGGGTCCTGACACCCGACCATCTCGCACCACAGCAAGGAAACCCATGTCACGCACGTCCGCGCGCCTCGGCGCGCTCACCCTGTCCACCGCACTCGTCCTCGCCGCGGCCCCGGCCGGCGCCCACGTCTCGGTCTCGTCCCCGGATGCCGCGCAAGAGGGCTACGGCAAGCTCGTCTTCCGGGTGCCGAACGAGTCCGACACCGCCAGCACCGACCGCCTCACCATCACCCTGCCGGCCGACGCCCCCCTCTCGTCAGTCAGCGCCGGGGTCAAGCCCGGGTGGGAGGTCGAGGTCGAGGAGGCCGAGCTGCCCGAGCCGGTGGAGTCCGGCGACCTGACCCTCACCGAGGCCGTCCGCACCGTGACGTGGACCGCCACGGGGGAGGGGATCGCGCCGGGTGAGTTCGATGAGTTCTCGCTGTCCGGCGGGCCGATGCCGGCCGTCGACGAGCTCGTCCTCGAGGCCGAGCAGGCCTACGACGACGGCGAGGTCGTCGACTGGGCCGAGGTCGCCGAGGGAGATGAGGAGCCGGAGAAGCCGGCGCCCGTCCTGGAGCTGGCGGCCTCCTCGGGGGAGGAGCCCGACGAGGCGACCGACGAGACCGGTGCGTCGTCCGACGGGCTGGCCCGGGGGCTCGGTGCCCTGGCCGTCCTCCTCGCCGCCGCGGGCCTGGTTGTCTCGTTGCGACAGAATCGACGTCGTGCGTAGAACCGTCTCGCTCCTGGTGAGCCTGCTCGTGCTCGGAGCCGTCATGCTCGGGGCCACCGTGATCGGTGGCCCCGGGCCGGCCGGTGCACACGCGGCGCTGGTCGGCACGGACCCTGAGGACGGATCGACCCTGTCTGCCCTGCCGGCCGAGATCGCGTTCGAGTTCAACGAGCCCGTGGGCAGCTCCAGCGAGGTCGCCGTGACCGCGCCGGACGGTACACCGGTCGAGGTGGTGGATGTCGCTGCCGTCGATCGCGAGGTCACCGCGAGCGTCGGCGCGGCCACGCTGCGTGGTGACTACGTCATCGCCTACCGCGTCGTGTCCGCGGACGGGCACCCGGTGTCAGGACAGCTGGCCGTCACGGTCACCGAGGGTGCGGAGCCCGAGACGACCGCTGCTGCGCCTCAGGCGCAGGAGAGCTTCGTGCACCGTCACCGTGAGCACCTGCTCTGGGGCGCCCTGGTGGCCGTCGTCGCGGTCGCGTTGATCGTCGCGCCGCTCCTGCGCAGGCGCCGGCCGTGACCGCCGCGGTCCGCACGGGTGCGGCGACCTTCCTGCTCGCGGCAGCGGGACTCGTGCTGGCGCTCGCCGTCGGCGGGGGGGCACCGCAGCCTGCCCCGCCAGGGATCGCCGATGCCGGTCCGCTCGTCGGCTGGGGGCTGCCCCTGGTGACGCTGGGCACGCAGGTGGCGATGGTCATGGTCGTGGGGTACCTGCTCGCCGTGGTCGCCCTCCTGCCCTCGGCCGCCCCCGGGGCGCAGGGCATCGCCGTGGACGCGGTGCGGGCCGCATCGCGCACGGCGTGGGTGTGGGCCGCGCTCACCGTGGTGCTCATCTGGCTGACGACGGCCGACACGTTCGCCCGCTCCCTGGGCTCGCTCAACATGGCGCTCCTGACGCAGCTCATCGGCGCGTCCACGGGTCGTGCCCTGGTCTTCCAGATCGTCGTCGCGGCCGCCGTGGCGATCGTCCTGCGCTGGACGCTGTCGCTGCGCGCCATCGCAGCCGTCCTCGGCCTGGTGCTGGCCTCCTTCGTCCCCATCGCCTTCACGGGCCACTCCGCACAGTCCGGATCGCACGACCTGGCTGCCCTGAGCCTGTTCCTGCACCTCGTCGGCGTCACCACCTGGGTGGGCGGGCTCGCCGCCCTGGGATGGGTGGCGTGGCGGGGGTCCAAGCGGCTCGGCCCGGCGATCTCGCGCTTCTCGACGCTCGCCCTGTGGTCCTTCGTGGTGGTCGGGATCTCCGGTGCGGTCAACGCCGGTGTCCGGCTGGGGGAGCCCTCGGCCCTGCTGGACACCGGCTACGGGCACCTGGTGATCGCCAAGGTCGTGGCCCTCGTGGTGCTGGGGGCCTTTGGAGTCGTGCAGCGTCGCCGCCTGGCCGAGCGCGACGCCGGCTTCCTGCCCGTCGCGGTGACCGAGCTGCTCGTCATGGCCGTCACGATCGGCCTGTCGGTGGCACTGTCGCGCACTCCCACGCCGGTGGGGGAGATCCTCGTGACGCCGTCGCAGGAGCTGCTCGGCGGGCCGATGCCGCCGCCCCCGTCGGTGGGCGCCATGCTGTGGGGCTTCACCGCCAACGGCGTCGGGCTCGCCGTCGTGGGGCTGGGTCTCGCGCTCTACGTCCGTGGGGTCGTGGCGCTGCGTCGGCGCGAGGCCCCCTGGCCGGTGGGCCGCACGGTCGCCTGGGTGGCCGGTATGGCGATCATCGCCTGGGCCACGTTCGGCGGGCTCGGCGTCTACTCCCACGTCATGTTCAGCGCCCACATGGTCTCGCACATGCTGCTGGCGATGGTGGCGCCGATCCTGCTCGTGCTGGGAGCCCCCTTGACGCTCGCTCTGCGGACGCTGCCGGGGCCGCGCCAGTCAGGCGACGTTTCACCCCGCACCCTTCTGACGTCCTTCCTGGGCTCACGGTTCACGCGGTTCATGACGCACCCGGTCGTCGGGCCGGTGCTGTTCGTAGCGAGCCTGTACGCGCTGTACTTCACCCCGTTGTTCGGCACCCTCATGGCCAACCACTGGGGCCACGCGGCCATGGAGGTGCACTTCCTGCTCGTGGGCTGCCTGTTCTACTACGTGCTCATCGGCGTGGACCCCTCCCCGCGCAAGCTCGCCCCCATCGTCCGCTTCGCCCTGCTGCTCATCACGTTGCCGTTCCACGCCTTCTTCTCCATCGCCATCATGTCGTCATCCGACGTGCTCGCAGAGGACTACTGGGCGCTGCTGCAGCGACCGTTCAGCACCGACCTCCTGGCCGACCAGTACCTGGGGGGCAGCACCTCGTGGGCACTCGGCGAGGTGCCCCTGGTGCTGGTGATGCTGGCCCTGCTCGTGCAGTGGTACCGCAGCGACCAACGGGAGTCGCGTCGGCTCGATCGCCAGGCCGACCGCGACGGGGACGCCCAGCTGGAGGCGTACAACGCTCGCTTGCGAGACCTCGCCGACCACGGCAAGAGGCGCGAGCCCTGACAGACGAGACGGCGCCACCCCGCAAGGGGACGGCGCCGTCTCGTGGGTTCCTCAGGTCAGAAGATGACCTGGCCGCCACTGGAGGCAGCGGTGAAGCGCTCCTGGGCGTCGGCCCAGTTGGCGATGTTCCAGAACGCCTTGACGTAGTCGCCCTTGACGTTCAGGTAGTCCAGGTAGAACGCGTGCTCCCACATGTCGAGCTGCGAGATGGGGATCAGCGTCGCCGGGATGTTGGACTGCTGGTCGTAGAGCTGGACGATGACGAGCTTCTGGCCCAACGTGTCCCACGCCGTGATGGCCCAGCCCGAGCCCTGGATGCCGAGGGCGGTCGCCTCGAACTGGCCACGGTAGGCGTCGAAGGAGCCGAAGTGCTCATCGATCGCCGAGGCGAGCTCGCCGGTGGGCTTGTCACCGCCGTCCGGGGACAGGTTCTTCCAGAAGATCGAGTGGTTGATGTGACCACCGAGGTTGAACGCCAGGTTCTTCTCGAGCAGGTTGATCGTGTCGAACGACTCCGCCTCGCGAGCACCCTCGAGCTTTTCCAGCGCCGTGTTGAGACCGTTGACGTAGGTCTGGTGGTGCTTGCTGTGGTGCAGCTCCATGATCTTGCCCGAGATGTGCGGGTCCAGAGCGCCGTAGTCGTACGGCAGTTCGGGAAGTGTGTAGTCAGCCACGCGTCCTCCTTGGTGTGGGGCCGGGGGCCCGCAGATGGTGGTGTCGTCCACTCCTCAGTCTGTCAGTCCGCGCGGCAGGTGCAAGAGGGGCATGGCCATGTCCTAGGCTGGATCGGTGAGCCGACTGCGATGACGGCACGGATCCGGCGACCGAGGAGGGGAACCACGTGAGCGACGAGCGGATCGTGACGATTCCCAACCTCCTGAGCATCGTGCGCATCATCTTGGTGCCGGCGTTCCTGTGGCTGGTGCTCGTGCCCGAGGCCGATGTCCTCGCACTCTGCGTCCTGGTCGTGTCGGGGGTGACCGACTACCTCGACGGCAAGCTGGCGCGTAGGTTCAACCAGACCTCCAAGATCGGTGCGATCCTCGACCCGGTCGCCGACCGGCTCTTCATCCTGGCCGTCGTGATCGGGCTGGGCCTGCGCGACATCATCCCGTGGTGGCTTGCCGTCATCCTCCCGCTGCGCGACGTGTTCCTGTTCAGCCTGGTGCCGTTCCTGCGGACCCGGGGCTACAGCTCGCTGCCGGTGCACTTCCTCGGCAAGGCGGCGACCGCAGGACTGCTCTACGCCTTCCCGCTGCTCCTGCTGGGTGATGGCAGCGGCACCGTCGCCAGCCTCGCCCAGGTGTTCGGCTGGGCGTTCGCCATCTGGGGGGTGGCGCTGTACTGGTGGGGCGGCATCCTCTACGCCTTCCAGGTCCGGCGCCTGCTGGCCACGACCGAGCGGGTCCCCCGATCGTAGGGGCGCGGACGTGAGTGCGAGGCGGCCCGCTGAGAGCCTGCTGGACGAGGTGGCCGAGACCGCCTTGGACGACGACTACTACGTGGTCCGGGCGGGAGAGCCGGTGCGGGAGCACTCCGCCAACACGATCATGGTCGGTCTGGTCATGGTCCTGTTCGCGGCCCTCGTCACGGTCGCCGCCATGCAGAGCGCTGACGACCGCCCGTTCCGCCAGCTCGAGCGCAGCGCCCTGATCGACGACGTCGCGGGTGCCCGCGCCGCGATGGACCAGGCCCAGCAGCGCCGCAGCGAGCTCGAGTCCGAGGTGACGGCACTGGGAGCGGGTCCGTTGGAGTCCGGGCAGGGCGACGACCGCCCGCTCGTCGCCGGGCTGGCGGCTGTCACCGGCCCCGGCCTCGTCGTGACGGTGGAGGACGCGGCACAGCCCGATGGGCCGGAGGGGCGTGTCTCCGCGGCGGACCTGCGGATCCTCGTCAACGAGCTCTGGTACGCCGGGGCCGAGGCCGTGGCCGTGGGGGAGCAGCGGCTCTCGGCCCGCAGCGCCATCACCGCCGTCGACGGGGTGCCGCAGGCCAACTACCGACCTCTCGCGTCGCCGTTCAGGATCGTTGCGATCGGGGACACCAGCACGCTTCAGGACCGGCTGGAGTCCGGTGGCGCCGGCCGCTACCTGCGCGAGCGCACGAGTGCTGACGGCCTGAGTCTGCGCGTGACATCATCGGACGACGTCGCCCTCCCGGCGGCACCCCGGGGTCAGGCGACCCTGGACCACGCGGAGGCCCTGGAGGTGGACCGATGATCCCGGTGGTGGGGCTCTTCGCCGGCGTCGCGCTCGGTCTGTTCCTGCAGCCCGAGGTGCCGATCTGGCTGCAGCCGTACCTGCCCATCGCCATCGTCGCGGCCCTGGACGCCGTGGTCGGCGGCGCGCGGGCCCTGGGTGAGAAGCGCTTCGACGACCGGGTGTTCGTCATCTCCTTCATCTCCAACGTCGTGATCGCCTCGACGATGGTCTACCTCGGCGACCAGCTCGGCGTCGGGTCGCAGCTGTCGACGGGTGTGATCGTGGTCCTGGGCATCCGGATCTTCGCCAACGCCGCCGCCATCCGGCGCAGGTTCTTCCATGCCTGAGGAGCCCCAGCCGACCCCGAGCAGGCGATCGCGGCGCGGCGGACAGCTCCTGGCGGGGCTGCTCGTCGGTGTCCTGGGCTTCGCCATCGCCGTGCAGGTCGGCCCGGACGACGAGAGCTCGGACTTCGCCGCGATGCGCGGGGTCGAGCTGGTGGAGCTGTTGAAGTCCATCGACGCGGCCAACGCACGGCTCGCCGGCCAGGTCGACGACCTCACCCGGACCCGCGACGAGCTGCGCTCTGCCCGGGACGGCTCGGCCAGCGCGAAGGAGCAGGCCGAGCTCAATGCCGAGCAGCTGGCGATCCTCGCCGGCTCCGTGGGTGCGGAGGGCCCCGGCGTGCGGCTCACGCTGAAGGATCCCGACGGCTCCCTGGACGCCGGCATCCTCCTCGACGCGATCGAGGAGCTCCGCGCGGCCGGCGCCGAGGCGATCGTGATCAACGGATCGGCCCGGGTGGTCGCCCAGACGTACTTCCTGGACGACGAGGGGGGTGTCCGTGTCGGTGGCCGGGAGGTCGAGGCCCCCTACGTCGTCGAGGCGATCGGCGATCCCGCGACCCTGCAGGAGGCGATGAGCTTTCGTGGTGGGGTCATCGACCGGGTCGAGAGCCGCGGGGGAGAGGCCGACGTCCGCACGAGCCGCCGACTCACCATCACCGCGCTCGCCGACGTCAAGTCACCCGAGTACGCTCGTCCCGACGCGGGAGCGGACGACGCCCCCAGCACGCCGTGAAGCCCGACGAACGACACAGGAGAGCGCGTGATCCCCGAGGACCTGTACTACAGCGAGGAGCACGAGTGGGTTCGACTGGAGGACGGGGTCGCCGTCATCGGCATCACCGACTTCGCCCAGGACCAGCTCGGCGACATCGTCTACGTCGACCTGCCCGACGTCGGTGACGCCGTCGAGGCCGGCGCCGTGGTGGGTGAGCTGGAGTCCACCAAGTCGGTCAGTGACGTCTTCACGCCGATCTCCGGTGAGGTGCTGGCGCGCAACGAGGCACTGGACGGTGCCGCGGAGGTCATCAACTCCGACCCGTACGGCGAGGGCTGGCTGTTCAAGGTCAAGGCCGCGGAGGACGATCCGACCGATGCGTTGATGACGCCGGAGCAGTACACCTCGCTCGTCTCGTCCTGATCCGACGCACCCGCCGGGTGCTAGGTTGAAGCCTGTCGACGACGCAGCTCGACAGGGAGAGCTCGAGAACCTCACGACACAGGAGTGATCGCCGATGACCGGCACCGGTGACGACGGGTACCAGGCCCCGTCGGACGACACGACGCACATCCCCATCGTCGACGCCGACACCGAGGAGATGACGGCCGCCGAGGTCGATGCGGTCGAGAATCTCCCGGTCGGCAGCGCGATGCTGTTCGTGCAGCGCGGTCCGGGTGCCGGCGCCAGGTTCCTGCTGGACACCGAGACCGTGAGCGTCGGACGCCACCCCGACAGCGACATCTTCCTGGACGACATCAGCGTCTCCCGACGTCACGCCACGATCACCCGACAGGGCGACGGGTACCTGGTCTCCGACCTCGGGAGCCTCAACGGCACCTACATCAACCGTGACCGCATCGATGGCGACATCACGCTCAGTGGCGGCGACGAGGTCCAGTTCGGCAAGTACCGGCTCATCTACTTCTCCGGGGCCACGGCAGGACCGGCGTGACCGAGCCCCTGCCCAAGGCCACCCGGCTGGGCATCGGCAAGGTGCTCGACGAGCTGCGACCCGAGTTCCCGACCCTGACGATCAGCAAGATCCGCTACCTCGAGGAGCAGGAGCTGATCGAGCCCGAGCGCACGGCCTCGGGCTATCGGAAGTTCTCCTTCGAGGACGTCGAGCGACTGCGGTTCATCCTGCGCCAGCAGAAGAAGTTCTGGCCGCTCAGCAACATCCGCCAGCTGCTGGACGACATGGACCGCGGCCTCGTGCCGCAGACCGAGCTCGGCACGGCGACGCGCGTGCCCGAGGTGGGGATGGCCGACGACGGTCTGCCGCCGCCGGAGACCTTCCTGGAGGGGCGCAGCCAGCTGCGGCTCAGTCGCGAGGAGGTGCTGGAGTCCAGCGGGATCTCCGGCGAGCTCCTCCAGCAGGTCGAGGAGCACGGCCTGATCCGGCGCCGTCCGAGCCAGCGGTACTACGACGGTGACGACCTCGTGATCGCCGGGGTGGCCAAGGACTTCGCAGCCCTCGGCCTGGAGCCGCGGCACCTGCGACACTTCGCCACGAGCGCGGACCGGCAGGCGTCGTTGTTCGAGCAGGTCACCGGGCCCCGCGGACGCGAGGACGAGCCGACGAGCACGCTGGCCCAGCTCGCTGCGCTGTCGGTCCGGCTGCACACCGTCCTGGTGCGCGAGAGGCTGCGAGGCTGACGTCGTGCGCGAGGTCGAGGTCGTCGGTGTCCGGGTCGAGATGCCGACCAACCAGCCCCTCGTGCTCCTGCGCGAGGCGGAGGGGGAGCGCTACCTGCCCATCTGGGTGGGTGCCGTCGAGGCGTCGGCGATCGCCTTCGCGCAGCAGGGGACGCAGACACCACGCCCCCTGACCCACGAGCTCATGCACCGGGTGATCGAGGCGCTGGGCGACGATCTGGAGCAGGTGCACATCACCGACGTCGACGACGGCGTGTTCTACGCCTCGCTCGTGTTCGCCTCGGGGGCCACCGTCGATGCGCGACCTTCGGACTCCATCGCCCTCGCGCTGCGCACGGGGACCCGGATCCTGTGCACCGAGGACGTGCTCGACGCGGCGGGGATCGAGTCCACGCGCGACGAGGACGAGCAGGTCGCCCAGTTCCGCGAGTTCCTCGAGGAGATCGAGCCGGAGGACTTCGAGACCGGCCAGGAGCCGTGACTGGGCCCCGACCGGGGGCCAACCCTCGAGCGCGGATCGAGAGTTCGGTCGCGACGCGCCCCGCGCGGTGGTTGACCGGCCAAACTCTCAGCCTTACCTTGAGACTGCTGCCGAAGTTGGACACGAATGTAGTTTCGTCGCGGTAGTCTTCCCCACATCACCTTCTGGAAGGCAGTTCGCATGATCGAGCGACAGGGCGAGACCGAGGTCGCGAACGCGGCGGAGCGGGCCGGAGACCAAGGCCTGCTCTTCACCGACGACCTCGCCCCCCTTCCGAAGGACACGGGTTTTCGTGGCCCCACGGCATGCAATGCCGCGGGCATCACCTACCGCCAGCTCGACTACTGGGCGCGGACCAAGCTGGTCGAGCCCACCGTGCGCTCGGCCACCGGCTCGGGAACGCAGCGGCTCTACTCCTTCAAGGACATCCTGCTGCTCAAGATCATCAAGCGCCTGCTCGACGCCGGAGTCTCGTTGCAGCAGATCCGCACCGCTGTGGACCACCTGCGCGAGCGCGGCACCGACGACCTCACCGAGGTCACGCTGATGAGCGACGGTGCCAGCGTCTACGAGTGCCGCTCCGCCACCGAGGTGGTCGACCTCCTGCAGGGTGGTCAAGGCGTCTTCGGCATCGCGATCGGCGGTGTCTGGAAGGAGATCGAGGGCACGCTGCACGAGCTCCCGAGCGAGCGTGCCGTCGAGGAGCCCGCGAGCGACGACGAGCTCGCCGCACGCCGCCGGGCACGCCTGTCCAGCTGATCCCGGGCCCACGCTGGTAGATTCGGCCGTGCTGCGGACACGCGTGGGAGAGATCGCCCAGGCGGCGCCGAAGGGGCAATTCCTCCCCGGAACCTCTCAGGCACCAAGGACCACGCGCTCGAGGCACCTCTGAAGCCCATCGGCGACAGAAGGGGAGGGTACAGGCCACGCCACCTGGGAGCCCTCCATGACTGATCCGTCCACCTCGACCGACGCCTTCGTTCGACGTCACGTCGGCCCGCGTCCGCAGGACCAGCAGGCGATGTTGGAGCGGCTCGGCCACTCCTCGCTGGAGTCGCTGATGCAGGCCGCGGTGCCCGGGGCCATCCGTAGTGAGCGCTCGCTGCAGCTCCCGCCCGCCCAGAGCGAGACCCAGGCGCTGGCCACCCTGCGCGGACTCGCCGAGCGCAACCGCCCGGGCGTCTCGATGATCGGCTTGGGTTACCACCCCACGACCACACCCGCAGTCGTGCGCCGGAACGTCCTGGAGGACCCGTCCTGGTACACCGCCTACACGCCGTACCAGCCCGAGATCTCCCAGGGCCGTCTGGAGGCGCTGCTCAACTTCCAGACGATGGTGGCCGACCTGACCGGGCTCACCACCGCCAACTCCTCCCTCCTCGACGAGGGGACGGCCGCGGCCGAGGCCATGACGCTCGTGCGGCGTGCCTCGCGTGGCAAGGACCTGCGTCCGATCGTCGTCGACACCCGCCTGCTGCCGCAGACGCTTGCGGTGATCCGCACACGAGCCGAGGCACTGGGCATCGCGCTGCTCGACGTCGACCTCGGGACCGATCCGCTCCCTGACGACGTCGCTGGCTCGATCCTGGCCTACCCGGCCTCCGATGGTGCCGTCACCGACCCGAGCGACGTCATCGCGGCCACGCACGCCGCCGGTGGACTCGCGGTGGTCGTGGCCGACCTGCTCGGCCTGGTGCTGCTGCGCTCACCGGGATCGATGGGGGCCGACGTCGTCGTCGGGTCCAGCCAGCGCTTCGGAGTGCCGATGTTCTACGGCGGCCCGCACGCCGGCTTCATGGCTGTGCGCGACGGCCTCGAGCGCCATCTCCCCGGCCGCCTCGTGGGAGTCTCTGTGGACTCCGCCGGACGGCCCGCCTACCGCCTCGCCCTGCAGACCCGCGAGCAGCACATCAGGCGCGAGAAGGCGACGTCCAACATCTGCACGGCGCAGGTCCTGCTGGCGGTCGCGGCGTCGATGTATGCGGTCTATCACGGACCGGACGGACTGCGCCGCATCGCGCAGCACGTCAGCACCATGGCCCGACGGCTCGCGACCGGCCTCGTCGACGGTGGGGTCGAGGTCACGCACGAGGCGTTCTTCGACACGATCGTGACTCGTGTGCCTGGTGAGGCATCGGCTGTGGTGGCCCGTGCCCGGGCGGCGGGGGTGCACCTGCGGCTCGTCGACGCCGACCACGTGGGCGTCAGCACGTCGGAGAACACCACCGCGGAGCACCTCGACCTCGTGTGGCGTGCCTTCGGTGTGGGGGCTCCCGGCGACGGGGACTCCCCGGGCACGGCGGGACTGCCGGAGGCACTCCTGCGGGGCGAGCAGATCCTCGCCCACCCGGTCTTCCACGAGCACCGCTCAGAGACGCAGATGCTGCGGTACCTGCGCACGCTCAGCGACCGCGACTATGCGCTCGATCGCGGGATGATCCCCCTCGGCTCCTGCACCATGAAGCTCAACGCGACGACGGAGATGGAGCCGATCAGCTGGCCCGGCTTCGCCGACCTGCACCCGTTCGTGCCCGCCGAGGATGCCGCGGGGATGATCGAGCTCGTCGAGACGCTGGAGTCCCGCCTGGCGGAGGTCACCGGGTACGCCGCGGTCTCGGTGCAGCCCAACGCCGGCTCCCAGGGCGAGCTGGCCGGGTTGCTCGCCATCCGGGCCTGGCACCGCAGCAACGGGGACGAGGCTCGCGACGTCTGCCTGATCCCCAGCTCGGCGCACGGCACCAACGCCGCGTCGGCGGTCATGGCAGGGATGCGCGTGGTGATCGTCAAGGCCACCGAGGCCGGCGAGGTGGACCTCGACGACCTGCGCGAGCAGTGCGAGACGCACGCGGCGGACCTCTCCGCGATCATGGTCACCTACCCGTCGACGCACGGCGTCTACGAGCACGGCATCGGGGAGCTCTGCGACATCGTGCACGAGCACGGGGGACAGGTCTACGTCGACGGTGCCAACCTCAACGCCCTGCTCGGGCACGCCGAGCCGGGGCGGTTCGGCGGGGACGTCTCCCACCTGAACCTGCACAAGACCTTCTGCATCCCGCACGGTGGTGGTGGCCCCGGCGTCGGGCCGGTCGGCGTGGCCGAGCACCTGGTGCCGTTCCTGCCCAGCCACCCGATGCACCCGCGCCCCCAGCACCGAGAGGGCATCGGTGCGATCAGCGCGGCACCCTACGGGTCGGCGGGCATCCTGCCGATTCCCTTCGCCTACATGGCGATGATGGGGGCGGACGGCCTCACGGAGGCGACGTCGGTCGCCGTGCTCTCGGCGAACTACGTCGCTGCCCGGCTCGATGACGCCTTCGGGGTCCTCTACGCCGGCGAGCACGGTCTCGTCGCCCATGAGTGCATCCTCGACGTACGCCCTCTGACCAAGGCCACCGGCATCAGCGTCGACGACATCGCCAAGCGGCTGATCGACTACGGCTTCCACGCTCCGACCATGAGCTTCCCGGTGGCCGGGACGTTGATGGTCGAGCCCACCGAGTCCGAGGACCTCGCCGAGCTGGACCGCTTCTGCGACGCCATGCTGGCGATCCGGGCGGAGGTCGATGAGCTGTCGGCCGGGGCGTGGCCGGTCGATGACAACCCGCTCGTCAACGCGCCGCACGCAGGGCGCGAGCTGCTGGACTGGCAGCACCCGTACCCGGTGGCGCTCGGCGTCTTCCCGACCGGGGCGACGCAGGACAAGTACTGGCCGCCGGTGGGGCGTGTCGACCAGGCCTACGGCGACCGGAACCTTGCGTGCTCCTGCCCGCCACTGGAGGCCTTCGCCTGAGGAGGGCTCTCAAGCCGGCCGGTCTTCCCACCAGGAGACCACGCGATCGACCACGACGTCCGGGGTCCTGACCCAGGCGACGTGATCGGTCGTGCCGTCGGAGGGAGCGTCCGAGCGCAGGTAGGTCCATCGGGTGACCGCGTCCGGGTCGAGGAAGAGGTCGACGTAGGCCGTGTTCGCGGCGCTCACGGCGAGGGCGTCGCCCTGCAGCTTGACCACGAGGGTCGGGGTGTCGATCCGGTGCGGCACCTCGAACGGCGGCCGACCGGTGCGGGCGAAGCGGGCCCACTCGCGCATCAGGGTCCGCGCCCCGGGTGCGCCGAAGAACGGCTTGGGCAGGTAGCCGAGGACCCGGGTGACCACCGGCACGCTCAACCCCAGGAAGAGGACCCCCGGGCCACCGAAGGGGTAGCTCCGGTGGTGCGGGACCCCACCGCCGACCGTCACGAAGCCGTCGGCAGGGGCGCGGTGCAGCTGGTGCATCGCCCCGAGCTGGGCGCCGAGGCTGTGGCCCAGCAGGATCACCGGCCGCTCGGGGTCCTGCGAGCGGAGCGTGGCCACGACCTCGGCCAGGGCGTCGACCTCCGAGGCGTAGCTCCAGTCCTCGTGCCGCGAGGCCACAGGAGCCCCACGCTCGAACCCCCGGGTCGGCATGGTGCGGGCCTGCCAGCCCCGCGCCTCGAACGCCGCCTCGAGGGGGCGGTAGTAGCCGGACGGGACCGCCATGGCGGCAGACACGACGACGACGGGTGGAGCGGGAACCGGTGCGGGCACCGGCACATGATGGCAGCGTCAGGTGCCGGTGGACGCGATCGGGTCGCTGGTCGGCACGTCGGACCCGCCGGACGGCTCCACCGTCACCGCGAACCCCTGGGCATCGCCCATGTCGGGAGCGAGCAGCACCGAGGAGTGCTGGTCCATCAGGCCCACCGACTGCGGTGCTCCGTCGTACATCGCCCAGACCTGGTAGACCTCGTCGGCCGCGAGCGGCTCCAGCGAGGCGGCGGCCACGACCGCGTCACCGACATCGGCGGAGTGCATGATGCGCAACGTTCCACCGGACTGGATGGGAGTCTCGAGGACGGCGGCGTCATCGGCGCTCATCACGGCGGTGATCCGTTGCGACTCACCGCTGATGTCCTGGGCCCGCTCGTGCTCCACGAGGTACCCGCCGAGCCCGGCGGTGGCCACGAGCACGGAAGCGGCGACAGCCAGCTTGGGCAGGGAGCGGCGCAGGGCGCTGCGGTGCGCCACGACACCCAGCACGGGTCGTTCCTGCCGGGTCGCCTGGGCGCGCGCCAGGACGTCGACCCGCAGGCCGGGGGGTGGCGTCGCGGCCGCGGCATCGGCGATGCGCACGGAGGTCGCCTGGAAGCCGGGGAGCTCGTCTCGGCACGTCTCGCACTGGTCGAGGTGAGTCTCGAACCGTGTCCGTTCGTGCGGGTCGAGCGCGTCGAGCGCGTAGGGGACCAGGAGGTCGTGCAGGTCGTTGCTCATGATGCCTCCACTCCCAAGCAGTCTCGGAGTCGGACCAGACCGTCACGCATCCGGGTCTTGACCGTTGCAGGGTTGGCCTCCAGCAGTGTCGCCACCTCGGCGTAGGTGTGGCCGCGGTAGTAGGCGAGCGTGATCGACTCGCGCTGGAGCTCGGTCAAGGTGTCCATGCAGCGTCGCACCTGCTCGTGCTCCATCCGCACGGTGACGGTGTCGAGCACGGTGTCGTGGTCCACGTCGGGGCTCCAGTCGTAGGCGAGGTCCCGGTTCGTGGCTGCCTGGTCGTGGCGCACGGCATCGACGGCACGGCGATGGGCCAGCGTGAGCACCCAGCTCTTGGCCGACCCGCGGGTGACGTCGAAGCGGGGCGCGGTCTGCCACACCTGCAGGAACACCTCCTGGGCCACCTCCTCGGCGCGGGCGGGGTCCCGGATGACTCGTCGAGCCAGGCCGAAGACCGACGCCGCCATGAGGTCGTAGAAGGCGGCGAACGCCTTCTCGTCCCCGCGGGCGACGCGAGCGAGCAGGTCGGACGCGTCGGTGACGGTGACCTCGTCACCGACCACCGAGAGCTGCCGTGCAGCTGCTTGTGCGTCCACGCCACGTTCCTTCCCGAACAGGTTCTTACGGGTCATTCGGCGCGGCCTCCGGCGGGGATGGGTGCGATGACGGTCTTTCTCGCCCAGAGTACGCGGCTGGGCGGTGGTCCTCCCGTGCGACACCAAGACGGCTCCGTGGGAGGATCAGAGCCGCGGATCCTCGCAGCACAGGCGCAGGAGCAGACCGAAGGACGTGCGTGACCGAGCCCATCGCCATCCTGGTGGCCCTGGCCTCGCTGGCGGTGGCGGTGTTCGCCGGCTGGCACACCTGGCGCCGCGAGCCCTTCGGCAACCCGCTCTTCTACGCCGTCGTCCTGCTGGAGATCATCCTCCTGGCCCTGCTGGTGGGCGGCTGCATCGCCCTGGCCCGGACCACGCGCGACGTCGACGGGGTGCTGTTCGTCTCCTACCTGCTGACCGTCGCGGTGATCCCGCCGGCAGCGGTGATCTGGGGCATCGCGGAGAAGAGCCGCTGGGGGACCGGCGTGGTGGTCGTCGCCATGATCACGATCGCGGCCCTGGGCTTCCGGCTGCTCGGCATCTGGGAGGGCACCGGTGCCTGAGCCCACCCAGTCCGGCTTCGGGCGCGTCCTGGTCGCCGTCTACGCCGTCTTCGCCCTCGCGGCCACGGCGAGGTCCGTCTTCCAGCTGGTCACGAAGGCGGGCGAGGCGCCGCTCGCGTACGCCCTGTCGGCCCTCGCCGGGCTCGTCTACGTCCTCGCCACCGTCGCCCTGGCCACGGACCGGCGCCGGTTGGCGGCCGGGACCATCGGCTTCGAGCTGATCGGGGTCGTGGCCGTGGGAACGCTGAGCGCGCTGGATGGCGCTCTGTTCCCGGACCAGACCGTGTGGTCGGTCTTCGGGGCCGGCTACGGGTACGTGCCGCTGCTGCTGCCGTTGATCGGCGTGTGGTGGCTGTACCGGACAAGCAAGGGCCCCGCGCGCTCATACCGCGCGGGGTCGTGACCATTGAATCCCGCGTCCTGGCTCCGTCGCGGTAGCGACACGGGCCTTCGTCGGTTCCGGTTCGTGTCTCGATGGCGGCTCGATCACCCGCGCCGAGCGGTCTGGCAGGTCCTGCAGGACCTCGTCGGGACGCAGGACCCGTTCCCGTGGTGGGCGGACCTGCAGGTGACGGGACGGACCGACGACGAGATTCACGTCAGGGCGCGCAGCTGGGTCGGGTACCGGCTGCACTTTCGCCTCCACTCGCTGTCCACGACGCAGCCGCGCCGGATCGGTCTCCGGTCAGACGGTGACCTGGTGGGCAGGGCAGACGTCGAGCTGGAGGCCGACGGCGACGAAGCCTGTGTCGTGGTCATCACGTGGGACGTCGAGGTCACCCGGGGATGGATGCGGATGGGTGCCGTCGTGCTTCGTCCACTGTTCGTGCTGATGCACGCCGTGGTCATGCGGCGTGGACGCCGAGGCCTGGAGGCGTGGCTCGCTAGTCGTCCCAGTCAGGACCAAGGCGGACGACGTCACCGATGACCGTGATGGCCGGGGGAGTGGCACCGGCCTCCAGCGCGCGGTCGGCGATCGTCGCGAGGGTTCCCACCGTGGTGCGCTGGGTGTCGCTGAACCCGCGCTCGATGACGGCGGCGGGGCGCTCGGGCGAGTGCCCGGCGGCCACGAGCTCGGCAGCGGTCTCTGCGAGGCGCTTGACGCCCATCAGCAGCACGAGGGTGTGGTCGCCGGTGGTCGGCAGGTCACCCAGGCGTTCGTGGCCCGTGACGACGCTGAAGCCGGTGGCGACACCTCGGTGCGTGACCGGGATCCCCGCGGCGGCGGGGACGGAGATCGCGCTGGTGACGCCGGGTACGACCTCCACGGTGACGCCGGATGCCTCGCAGGCCATCCGCTCCTCTCCACCGCGACCCAGGACGTAGGGGTCACCCCCCTTGAGCCGCACGACGATCTTCCCCTCCCGGGCCCGCTCGATGAGGATGCGGTTGATCTCGTCCTGGGGGACCGGGTGGTGCTCGGGCATCTTGCCGACGTCGACCACCTCGACGTCGGGCGACAGCTCGGCGAGCAGCGCCGTGGGGGCGAGTCGGTCGACCACCACCACGTCGGCCTCGGCGAGCAGACGTCGTCCTCGTGCCGTCAGCAGGTCCGGGTGCCCGGGACCGCCGCCGACGAGGGCCACGAACCCCTCGGGATGGTGGGTGCGATGACGCAGCGGGAGCTCCCCGGACTGCAGCACCGAGGCGACTCCGTCGCGCAACCGGGAGGCGCGTCCAGCGTCCCCACCGCCGCTCACGGCCACGAGGACGTCGTCCACCCGGGCCACGGCCGGGACCCAGGCGGTGGCGTGCTCCGGGTCTCCGCCCTTGAGGCACCAGGTGGCCTGGGCCTCGGCGTCCAGGGCGACGCGATCGTCGACCTCCGGGACGTCGGTGGCCGTCTGCACCAGCCAGGCGCCCTCGAGGTCACCGCGCTCGTACCGGCGGGGAAGCCAGGTGGCGCGGCCCTCGTGCACGAGCTCGGTCAGTCGTGCGGTGAGGGTGGGAGAGACGACCGTGAGTCGCGCGCCGGCCTCGACGAGGGCGTGGGCCCGCCGGGTGGCGACGTGGCCGCCGCCGACGATGACCACGTGACGCCCCGAGAGCCTCAGTGTGAGGGGAAAGCTGCCCTCGGTCGTCATGATGCTCAGACCACAGCCGTCGCGAGGAGAGCGTCCCCGACCATTCCGGCGGCGAGGGTGGTGCCGTCCTGGGGGTCGACCAGCAGGAAGGAGCCGCCGGCGCGGGCGTGCAGGTACTCCTCCGCGGGGATCGGCGCCGCCAGCCGGAGGCGGACGTGACCGATGTCGTTGAGACCGAGGGTCTCGGCCGGCCGGAGGTGAGCAGCGTCGAGGTCGAGTCGACCACCGACCTGCTGGACCATCGCCTGCACCGTCCGGGTGCCGTGCTTGAGCAGCACCTTGGTCCGCGGCACGAGGTCGTGCTCGGCGAGCCAGGCCACCGTGCCGTCGATGTCCTGGGTCACGCTCGGGACGCTGCGGGAGGTGACGATGAGGTCCCCGCGCGAGATGTCGATGTCGTCGGCCAGGCGCAGCGTCACCGACTGCGGCGCGAACGCCTCGGAGAGCTCGCCGTCCGCGGTGTCGATGCCCGCGACGGTGCTGGTGCGGCCACCCGGCTGCACGGTGACCGGGTCTCCGACGCGGACCAGGCCGGAGGCGATCTGCCCGGCGTAGCCGCGGTAGTCGCGGAAGGTCTCGCTCGCGGCGGACTGGGGGCGGATGACCAGTTGCACCGGGAAGCGCAGGGGCTCGGAGTGCGGTGCACCGACCGGAGAGATCCGCTCGAGGAACGCCAGGACGTTCGGCCCGTCGTACCACGGGGTCCGGCCGGAGCTGTCGACGACGTTGTCACCGACCAGCGCCGAGACCGGGATGGTCGTCACGTCGCTCAGGCCGAGGCCCGCGGCGGTGTCCAGGACCTGCTCGGCAACGTCGCGGTAGGTCTGCTCGTCATAGCCCACGAGGTCGATCTTGTTGACCACCACGACGACGTGGGGCACTCGCAGCAGCGAGGCGACGGCGAGGTGCCGCCGGGTCTGCTCCTGCACCCCCTTGCGGACGTCGACCAGCAGGACCACGACGTCGGCGGTGCTGGCCCCGGTCACGGTGTTGCGCGTGTACTGCACGTGGCCGGGGCAGTCCGCCAGGATGAAGGAGCGCTCGGCGGTGGCGAAGTAGCGATAGGCCACGTCGATCGTGATGCCCTGCTCCCGCTCGGACCGCAGACCGTCGGTGAGCAGGGCGAGGTCGGCCGTGTCGAGCCCGCGGTCGCGGCTGACCCGCTCGACGGCGTCGAACTGGTCGGCGAGCACGGACTTGGAGTCATAGAGCAGTCGCCCGACGAGGGTGGACTTGCCGTCGTCGACGGAACCGGCCGTCGCGAGGCGCAGCAGGGTGGGCATCAGAAGTAGCCTTCCTTCTTGCGGTCCTCCATGGCGGCCTCGGACATCCGGTCGTCCGCCCGGGTGGCGCCGCGCTCGGTGACGCGGGTGGCGGCCACCTCGGTGATGACGGCGGCGACGTCGTCGGCGTCGCTCTCCACCGCGCCCGTGCAGGACATGTCGCCCACGGTGCGGTAGCGGACCTGCCGGGCCTGCACCGTCTCTGTGGTCTTGGGGGTGGCGAACTCGCCGACGGCGAGCAGCATGCCGTCGCGCTCGAACACGTCGCGCTCGTGCGCGTAGTACAGGCTCGGCAGGTCGATGCGCTCCCGGCCGATGTACTGCCACACGTCGAGCTCGGTCCAGTTGCTCAGCGGGAAGACCCGGACGTGCTCACCGGGGCGGTGGCGACCGTTGTAGAGATTCCACAGCTCGGGGCGCTGGTTGCGCGGGTCCCACTGGCCGAACTCGTCGCGCAGGCTGAAGACCCGCTCCTTGGCACGTGCCTTCTCCTCGTCGCGGCGGCCACCACCGAAGACGGCGTCGAAGCCGTGGTCGCCGATCGCGTCGAGCAACGGCTGGGTCTGCAGCGGGTTGCGGGTGCCGTCGGCACGCTCGCGCAGCCGCCCGTCGTCGATGTAGTCCTGCACGCTGGCGACCTCCAGGCGCAGGCCGAGCCGGCGCACCGTGGCGTCGCGGTACTCCAGCACCTCGGGGAAGTTGTGGCCGGTGTCCACGTGCAGCACGGGGAAGGGGACCGGCCCGGGCCAGAAGGCCTTCCTCGCCAGGTGCAGCATGACGACGGAGTCCTTGCCGCCGGAGAACAGCAGGACGGGTCGCTCGAACTCGGCCATCACCTCGCGGATGATGTGGATCGCCTCGGACTCCAGCCACTCCAGCTGGTCCAGGCGGTAGGCCGGCTGCGCCTCGGGGGCGTCTTCGGTGATGGTCATGGGTTCCTCGTCACTCAGGTGTGCAGGCCGCACTCGGTCTTGTCCAGCCCGGCCCATCGGCCGGCTCGGGGGTCCTCCCCGGGGGCGACGCGCCGGGTGCACGGCGCACAGCCGATGGAGGGGTAGCCGTCTCCCACGAGGGGGTTGACGATGATGTCGTGCTCGTCGGCGTACGCGAGGAGATCGTCGAAGGTCCACGCCGCCAGGGGGTTGACCTTCACGAGCCCGTTCTTGTCGTCCCACGTGACGAGCGGGGTGTCGGCCCGGGTGGGACCCTCGTCGCGCCGCACGCCGGTGATCCAGACCTCGTACTCCGCGAGCGTGCGGGAGAGCGGCTCCACCTTGCGCATGGCGCAGCAGGCAGCGGGGTCGCGGGCGAACAGGTCCGGCCCGTGCTGCTCGTCCTGCTCGGCGACGGTCAGCTCGGGCATCACGTCGACGATCGTCAGCTCCATCGAGGACTCGACCGCGTCGCGGGTGCCGATCGTCTCGGCGAAGTGGTACCCGGTCTCCAGGAACAGGGTGTCCACCCAGGGCAGGTGCTGGGCCACGACGTGCGGCAGAACGGCGTCGGCCATCGAGCAGGCCACGGCCGTGCGGTATCCGAAGGTCTCTGCCACCCAGGCGAGGACGTCCTCGTGGCCCGCGTCGGCGAACCGGGGGGCTGCATCATCGACGATCGCGCGGAGCTCGGAGATGTCGCGGCGGGGTCCGAGGACGTCTTCTCGGGTGCGGTGGTGCTGTGCTCGCGCCGCGTCATGGGCCAGCTGGCGCTCCCGGCGCTCGGCCAGGGTCGGCGTGGCGTCGCTCATCAGGTGCTCCTCTCGTCGGCAACCGTCAACGTAGTCGCCATGGTCGACCCCGAGATCGATGACCGAAGTGTGGACAGAGGCGACCGGGGTGGCGCGTAGGGTCGGCCCATGGCACGCCTCATCGAGATCCATCCCGAGAACCCGCAACAGCGAGCCGTCGACCAGGCCACGCAGGTCCTGCGCGACGGAGGCTTGGTCGCCTACCCCACGGACTCCGGCTACGCGCTTGGTGCGCAGCTGGGGAACAAGGACGCCCTCGACCGCATCCGCTCCATCCGTCAGCTCGACGACAAGCACCACTTCACCGTGGTGTGCAAGGACTTCTCCCAGCTCGGACAGTTCGTGCACGTCGACAACGCGATCTTCCGGGCGGTCAAGAACGCCACACCGGGCCCGTACACGTTCATCCTCCCCGCGACCCGTGAGGTCCCGCGGCGGATGCTGCACGCGAAGAAGAAGACGGTGGGGGCGCGGATCCCCGACCACGTGGTGGTGCAGGCGCTGCTGGGCGCTCTCGACGAGCCGCTGCTGAGCAGCACGCTGATCCTGCCCGGCGAGCAGGAGGCGATGACTCAGGGTTGGCTCGTGAAGGAGGAGCTGGACCAGCAGGTCGACGCCGTCATCGAGTCCGGCGAGGTGACCGCCGACCCGACGACGGTGATCGACTTCGTGGACGGGGTCCCCGAAGTCGTGCGAGAGGGAGCCGGCGACACGTCCCGGTTCGTCTGAGGGACGGCCCGTGACGACCTTCGTGCTGGTGCCCGGCGGCGGTGGCGCTGCCCAGGTGTGGGACCGCCTCGTTCCCGAGCTCGAGCGCGACGGGCATCGTGCCGTCGCCCTGGACCTGCGGCTGGACGCCGACATCGCGGACCTCGAGCCGTCGATCGAGCTGGTGGCCCAGGCCGTGCGGGCGGTCGAGGGCCGCACGGTCCTGGTGGGGCTCTCCTTCGGTGGGTTCGTCGCTCCGGCGGCCGCTCTGGGCGAGCGGGTCGACGCGCTGGTGCTGCTCAACGCGATGATCCCGAGTCCGGGGGAGTCGGCCCGTGACTGGTGGTCGGCGGTGGGCCAGGCCGAGGCGCGCCGCGAGAACGAACGAGCGGCGGGTCGCGACCCCGAGCGTCCCTTCGACGCCCACGAGGTCATGCTGCACGACGCCTCTCCCGACATCGTCCACCTCGCCGAGGACCGCTCGCCCAGCGACGCCATGTTCGACGCCCCGTGGCCGGGAGCGCGCTGGCCCGACGTGCCGACCACCGTGCTCGTCGCCGACGACGACCGCCTGTTCCCGCCGAGCCTGCAGGAGCGGGTCGCCCGCGAGCGGCTGGGTGCGGACGTGATGTACGTCCCTGGTGGCCACATGGCTCCGCTGACCCGGCCGAAGAAGCTGGCCGAGGCGCTCCTGAAGGTCTGACCACTTCTCCGCGTCGCAGACCGCTCTCATTCCCTCGGAGGCTCGACGATCGTCCTGGCCAAGCGATGCTCAGGGGGTGACAGGTCCGGTGGCCGGACCCGGTGCTCGGTGGTGCTGGCGGGGGCGGTGTGGCCGGAGGGCAGGACCCACTGGAGCACGCGGTGTCCCTTGAGTGCGTGATGGCGTCTGCACAGTGCCCAGATGTTCGATGCGTTGGTGGCCCCGCTGGGCCAGGGTTCTCGATGATCCAGATCGCAGCGTTCAGCCGGCACCCGACATCCCGGGGCACGACATACGCCGTCCCTGAACTGGATCGCTTTGGCGAGGAGTTCCGGTGCGAAGCGTCCGACGTATTCGTGGGCCAAGACGTCTGAGGTGATCGGGTGGATCAGCAGTCTGTGCCAGAACGTGGTTCCGGTGCGTGCTTCGTCGAGGATCCAGGAGGCGGGGACGGCCCAGGAGCCGTCGGTGGCGGCGGCGAAGCCGTTCTTGAGGCCGGTGAGGACGTCGGCCTCGATGGTCACGGCGATGTCGGAGACCAGTGTGGTGTCGGTGGCCTCTGAGGTGGTGGTCCAGGCGGCGAGGAGGTCGGCCATGCGCTGGGGCTTGGTGCGTGGGTCGTCGGCACCCAACGCCTTGGCCTCACGGGCGAGGCGCTTGTCGATGGCTGCGGCCACGTGGGAGGGCAGGTAGGCGTTGATCCAGGCCATGGAGTCCTCCACGTGCACGACTTCCACGTGGCGGTCTTGGCGGGCCTTCTCGGCCCGCTCCAGGGCGAGGTCGGCCTCCACGCGCAGCACGAACCGTCTCAGCCAGACCCGCAGCTCGGCCACGGTGTGGCCGGTGGCGTAGGCGATGACCGATCCGTCCAGCCGCAGCCAGGACTCCTCACGCTCCAGGCGATCCAGCGCCGACGAGATCTCCCGGACCCGGGCGGCATCGACCCTGCCCGCCTGGAAGGCCAGCCAGGTACGTGGTGCCCGCTCGCGGACCCGGTCCGCGACCGCGAGCCGGTGATGTACCTGGGCCTCGGACAGACCCGATGCCTGGGCGATCTCCAGGACGACTCCGGCCCGCTCGGTCAGACGCCGCAACGGCGACGCGATCGCATCGATACGTGCCAGCTCGGCGTCACGGTAGGCGACCATCGCCTCCCACTCGCCGGCCTCGGCCTGCGCGCGAGAGCGCACCAGCGCGGTCAGCTGACCGGCTTCGGTGACTCCCGCGATGTCCATAAATCAAACATACTGGCGACCACTGACATGTCCGACACGGACGTGGGGGACTGGTGTTGGTACGTCTACGACGCCGAGACGTACGGCAGCTATCGTGTGCTTCGCTGTGGGTGGGCCGACGAGCACTGGAGCTGCAGGGCGTCGGCGTGGCGACGCAGCCACCCGACCTTCCGGATCGATGACGTGGGGTTTCGCGTGGCCAGCTCCGCATCGCGGTCTCGGCCGTGACGTCTGAGGCTGACCTGCGCGAGGGGCTCTCTTCGGGCCCGCTACCTCGGTTCCCGCTGGCCCAGCACGGTGACGGCGAGGCTGAGCGCCAGCAGACCGGCAAGCAGGAGCATCGCGGTGGGACCGCCGACCCCGGAGACGAGCAGGGTGGCCAGGTACGGCGCGGCGAAGCCGACGTACGTCAGGCTGTAGAAGACCGCGTTGACGCTGGCGAGATCCGCCGGGTGGGCAACCTCCTCCACCGTCCGCAGGCCACCGACGAGGATCAGTCCGTACGACGCGCCGAGCAGGACGCAGGCCAGCGGCACCAGCCACGCGACCGCGAGGCCCGCCGCTGCGGCGGCGACCAGGAAGCCGAGGATCCCGGCAACGACGCCGACCAGCAGGGTCGCGCCGGTGGGCATCCGCCGCCCGAACGGCTGCAGCAGCACACCGGCACCGAGGGTGAGGGCCACCAGGGCTCCACCCGTCGCGATCCGGGGCCCGGGGACGGCGACGACCGCCGGCAGCGCCGCGAACGCCAGCGTGGCACCGCCGAAGACCCACGGTGCCGTGGGCACGACCTGGGTCAGGAAGCGTCGTGACCCCACCACCTGGCGCACGCCACGGGCCAGGTCACCGGTACCCGACGATGCGGCCGGGACCGGCTCGGGCGCGTTCCAGGCGACCAGCGCGACGACGACCGTCAGGACGAGGTGCGGCACGTAGGGCAGGACGGTGGGAGCCGGAGCCCACTGGGCGACGATCCCTGCGATGAGCGGCCCCGTGCCGAACCCGGCGGTGAGGGCGACGGCGGCACGACGGGCACCGACGCCCGGCGCGGCGGCGGACAGCTCCTTGACCCACGCGGTCCCCGGGGCGAAGGCAGCCCCGGACGCCACGCCGGCCAGCAGCCGGCCGAGGAGCAGCAGCACGGGCGAGTCCCCGCCGACCAGCAGCACGACGGTGGCCACGAAGGACAGGACGAGCACGGGGCGCAGCACCCGGCGCCGCCCCAGCCGGTCCGAGATCGGGGCGACGATCAGCAGGGCCGGGATCAGGCCCGCTGCGTACGCGCCGAAGAGGGCGGTGACCTCGGCGCTGCTGGCACCTCCGGACTCGTACACCGGCAGGAGGGCGGCGAACTGGTTGGCGCCCCAGCCGACGACGAAGAGGGCGAGCGCAGCGCGCATCCATGACGGCACGCCGACCAGCGTCTCAGATGCGACGGTGGTCCACGCGGGCGAGGCGCGGACCACGGCGCTCGAGCCGGACGTACGGACTCAGCTGGAGCAGCCGCACGGCGAGCAGGCGGTAGGGCCGGTAGGGCTCGAGCGCGGTGGCGATCGTCTCGTGGTCGTCGACGTCGATCCTCCGGCCGAGCAGCCCGATGCCGACGAGGTGCCCGAGGTGGTAGTCGCCGAAGGGGACGGCGTCGTCGTCGCCGAGCGCTCGCCCCGCGGTCTCTGCGACGGTCCAGACCCCGACACCGGGCACGCTGCGCAGGGCTCGGAGCGTGGCCTCGGTGTCCTGCTCCGCGGCCACGCGTTCCAGCTGCGGGCCGACGCGGGCACACGCCTGGGCGGTCCGGTAGCGCTTCGGGTCGACCCCGGCCTCGTGCCAGTCCCAGGACGGGACCGCCGCCCACTGCTCGGCGGTGGGAAAGACTCGCATCCGCTCCGGGGCGGGGCCGGGTGCGGGCTCGCCGAGTGCGTGGACCAGGCGGCGCCAGGACGCGAACGCGTCGACGCCCAGCACCTTCTGCTCCAGGACCGCGGGCAGGAGGGACTCCAGCAGGCGCCCGGTGGCCGGGACCCGCAGCCCCGGGTAGCGCCGCTCGGCATCGGCGATGTGTGGATGAGCCGCGCGGAAGGAGGGTGCGGGTCGGTCGGTCCCCAGCATGCAGTGCAAGGACTCCAGGCGCTCCTGGGCACCGGGACCCCATGCTCGGGCATCGACCATCCGTGGGCCGGCCTGCTCCAGGAGCACCGTGGCCGGACCGCTCGGCATCCGCGTCGTCAGCCAGAGCCGGGAGCCGTCCCGGACGACGGTCGGGTCTCCCGGGCCGCGGCGCAACGGACCGAGGGTGAGCGCGACGGAGACCGGATGGTCCGAGGTCAGTCGTCGGCGGTGCTCCACCCGACCAGTGTGCCCCTCGATGCCGACCGTTCCCGTGCAGAACCTGTTCACCGTGCCTAGCGTGAGGGGTGAACGCGCCAACGATCGAAGGGACATCCATGCCACGCCTGAACGTCGGTACCGACAAGGGCCAGCCCGTCGAGATCCACTACGAGGTCGCGGGGGAGGGGAGCCCCGTCGTCCTGATCCACGGCTGGCCGCTCAGCGGTCGATCCTGGGAGGCCCAGGTGGGGCCGCTCGTGGACGCTGGGCACCAGGTCGTCACCTACGACCGCCGCGGCTTCGGGGCGTCCTCCCAGCCGTGGGGCGGGTACGATTACGACACCTTCGCCGCGGACCTCGACGCCCTGCTGACTCACCTCGACGTCACCGACGCCACCCTCGTCGGGTTCTCAATGGGCGGCGGCGAGGTGGCTCGCTACCTGGGCCGGCACGGTTCGGCGCGGATCGCCAAGGCCGTCCTGGCCGCGGCCGTCCCGCCCTACCTCTTCGTGAGCGACGACAACCCCGACGGCGGGCTCGACGACGCGACCATCGCGGAGTTCGAGGACGGGGTGAAGGGCGACCGCGCCGCGTTCCTCGACGGGTTCGTGACGAGCTTCTTCAGCGCGGGGGACGAGGAGCTCGTGAGCGAGGCGATGCACGACTACGTCGTCTCCATCGCCCGGGGCGCCTCGCCCAAGGGCACGCTGGACTGCATCGCGGCCTTCGGCCGGACCGACTTCCGCGACGACCTCGCCGCGATCGACGTCCCGACACTCGTCATCCACGGCGACGCCGACGGCATCGTGCCGTTGGAGGTCAGCGGAAAGCGCAGTGTCGAGTTGATCCAGCAGGGCTCGCTGCACGTCGTCGAGGGCGGACCGCACGGGATCAACGCGACCCATGCGCAGGAGTTCAACCGCGTGCTGATCGACTTCCTGACGTCCTGACGTCCTGATCAGCCCCGTCGCCACCAGCCCCGCCGCCCCCGCCCGGGGGCGGCGGGGCTGGTGGCAGAGGCCCGCGCCCGCAGCCGCTCGGTGCGGCGCACGCGCCACGCGGCAACCTCGGCCTCGACGTCACGCAGCGGCGTCACGACGGGTGGCCCACCCTGCAGCTGGCGCCGTGCCTCGACGACACGGCGGTTGAAGTCCTCGAGCACCTCGCGCACCCGCTCGGAAGAGCCGGTGGCGTCGAGCTCCTCGTCGAGGCGGGCGTCCTCGGTGCGCAGTGCGAGCGCCGGCGGCAGGACGCTGATCCGCTCACGCTCGATCATCCGCTTGACCCACCAGTCTGGGTCCGGTGCCCGGTCGATGTCGGGGATCGGCTTGCCGGCGCCCGGCAGGTCGTCGAAGTCACCACGCGCGATGGCCCGCTGCACCTCCAGGTCGACCCATCGAGCCTGCTGCGAGACCCGACGGTCCCGGGCCTGCGGCGTCACCTGCTGCTGCTCGGCGGGCTCCTGCTCCGCGTTCGACATCCTCGATCACCTCTGTTTCCAGCCTACGACCCGCCGCGACGGTGCGCATCGACCCGTCGTCGGGCAAACTGCCCGGATGGGTGGACTCCAGGTGCGGCGCTGGCTCGACGCGGGCGCGGCAGTGGCCACGTCCGGACTGCTCGCTCCACCGGGGCCGCGCGCCGCGGCCGGCATCGTCCGGGGCCTCTGGCGTTCAGGCCCCACCATCGCCACGCTCGTCGCGGTCGGGGCCGCCCGTCATCCGCATCGCGCGGTCCTGCACGACGACGACGGACCGCTCACCTACCGCGAGCTGGCCCGCCTCGTCGAGCGGCAGGCCGCCTCGTGGCACGCTCGGACCGGCGGCGTGGACGTCGTCGCGGTGCGGTGCCGCAACCACCGAGACTTCCTCGTGGGCGCGTGCGCCGCGGCCCGGCTCGGGGCGGAGCTGGTGCTGGTCGGACCGGAGACCCCGCCGGAGCAGCTCGCGGCCATCCTGCGACGGCACCGCCCGGACGTCGTGGTGCACGACGACGGCGACGACGCGGCCGCGCAGCACGAGGGAGGCCTGACCGGGACGGTCGCGTCCTTCGTGCTGGCCGATGCTTCGCTGGCCCCCGCCACCCACGGACCCTCGCGCATCACGTTGCTCACCTCCGGCACGACGGGCGTCGCCAAGGGCGTCTCCCGCAAGGTCGACCTGCTCGCCCTGGTGGAGTCCGGCGCCACGGGGATGGGAGTGCTGCGGCTGCGCGCCGGCGACGTCGCGTGCGTCCCCGCTCCCTTCTTCCACGCCCTGGGCTTCGCACTGCTGGTCAGCATGCTGGCGATGGGCGGAACGGTCGTGACCCATCGCCGTTTCGATGCCGAGCGCACCCTGGAGGACATCCGTGAGCACGGGGCCACGGTGCTCACCGGGGTCCCGGTCATGCTTCAGCGGCTGCTGGAGGCCCGCCAGCAAGGCGTCCACGACACGAGCTCCGTCCGGGTCGCGCTCACGGGTGCCTCGGCGATCCGCCCGTCGACGGTGGTCGCCTTCCAGGAGGTGTTCGGCCCCGTACTGGTGAACCTGTACGGGGCCACCGAGACGGGCATCGTCTCCATGGCGACGCCGGCGGACCTGCAGGCGGCTCCCGCGAGCGTGGGACGCCCCGGCATCGGGGTCTCCGTGCGGATCCTGCGCGAGGACCGGACGCGGGCGCCGGCGGGGGAGAGTGGCGCGATCTTCGTCCGAGGGGGTCTGGTGTTCTCCGGCTACACGCCCGACCGTGAGGCCTCGCCCGGGGCGAAGGAGGTGGTGGACGCTCACGTGAGCACCGGCGACCTGGGACACCTGGACGCGGCCGGGCGGCTGCACGTCGACGGGCGCGACGACGAGATGGTGGTGACGGGCGGCGAGAACGTCTTCCCCTCGGAGGTGGAGGCGGTCCTCACCGAGCACCCCACCGTCGACGAGGCAGTGGTGCTGGGCATCGACGACGAGGACCTGGGGCAGGTGCTGCGGGCGTACGTCCGGACGACCGACGGCGCCGAGCCCGATCGCGAGGCACTGGCACCCTTCGTCCGCGAGCGGCTGGAGCGCTTCAAGACCCCCAGGGAGTGGGTCGGTGTGGAGGACTTCCCCCGCGGCGGCACCGGCAAGATCCTGCGCCGGGTGCTCGCGGAGGGCTGATCAGACGTCGGTGGACGAGGTGGGCCAGGTGCGCAGCAGGTGGTCCAGGGCGTCCACGATCCGGTCCCAGCTGACCTCGGCAGCGGGTGCACTGTGGGCGAACCCGCCGGTGAACTCCAGGGTCACGAAGCCGTGGATCGTGCTGCCCAGCAGCCGGATGGCGTGCACGTGCTCCGGCTCCGGGACGGCGTACCCGCGCAGCAGCGCAGCGGAGAGCGTGCTGTGCCTGCGCCCCTCGTCCACCGTGCGCGGGGAGGGAGACGTTCTGCGATGGCTCGCCTCGTACCGGCCGGGGTGCCGGTGGGCGTAGTCGCGGTAGCTGTCGGCGAACGCTCCGAGCGCGTCGCGCCCGGATCGCCCGGCGATGGCCGAGGTGGCGGCGTCCGCCATCTCGCCGAGCACCAGCATCGCGACGCGGTCGCGCAGGTCGGCCGAGCCGTCCACGTGGGAGTAGAGGCTGGCCGGCTGCACGCCGACGCGCCGGGCCACCCGAGAGATCGTGACGGCCTCGAACCCGCTCTCGTCGGCGAGCTCCGCCCCGGCGAGGGCGAGGTGGTCCGGGTTCAGTCCGAGGCGTGGCATGCGAGGCAGCCTACAACAATTTGGGTAAACCTACGATCATTAGGTAGGGTGAAGGCATGACCACCCAGACCGATGCAGCGATGTCCGGCCCGGACCAGGCGCAGGTCCGGCTGGCCTTCGTCAACAGCTCGCGCAGCCGGGCGGCGGCCGTGACCTTCCCTCGCCCGTGGCCCCTCGAGCGGGTCGAGGACCGAGACTTCCTCGGCTGGCGCGACCCCAAGGCGCCACAGCGGGCCTACGTCGTCGTGCCGCGTGGCGACGCGGTGGTTGCCATCGAGCTCAGGCTCCCACCGGGCGGCCCTGCAGGGCGTCGGACGATGTGCGACTGGTGCCAGACCACGGACGCCCCGGGTGGGGCACGCCTCGCGGTCGCCCAGCGCGCCGGTGCCCGAGGTCGCGCGGGCGACACGGTCGGCACGTACGTCTGCGAGGACTTCGACTGCTCGCTGCGCGCCAGGGTGGCTCTCGAGCCGCACCAGGTCTCCGTGTCCGGGGCGCCGGACCGCCGGGTGCCGGACCTCGTGGGTCGGGTCGACGGGTTCGTCGCCCGGGTGCTCGCCGGGTCCTGAGCCGCTCAGTGCAGGGGGCTGAACTCCTGGGCCCGGAGCCAGGCGAGGTGTGCGTGGACGAGCGGCACGGCCGAGGCGCCCTCGCCGCTGGCGGAGGCCACGCGCTTCATCGAGCCGGAGCGCACGTCCCCGACGGCGAAGATGCCGCGGACCGTCGTCTCGAGGCTGGCCGGTGGTCGGCCGTCGGCCCACGTCCCCTGCGGGACGTCGCGGCCCGTCAGGATGAAGCCGTCGTGGTCGCGGGCGATCTCGTCCGGCAGCCATCCGCAGTGGGGCTCGGCGCCGAGCATGAGGAACAGGCCGTCCGCAGCCTCCCTGCTCATGGCGCCGGACTCCAGTGACTCGACGTCGATCCACTCCAGCTGCCCGTCGCCGCCACCGTCCACGACGCGTGAGCGGGTCCGCACGTCGATGGTGGACGTCGCGGCGATCTCGCGGACCAGGTAGTCCGACATCGTCTCGGCCAGGTCGGCGCGACGCACGATGATGGTCACCGATGCGGCGAACCTGGCCAGGTGCACGGCGGCTGTCCGGCGGAGTTGCCCCCTCCCACGACGTGGACCGCCCGTCCCTTCATCTCGCGTGCCACCGTCGTGGCCGCGCCGTAGTGCACTCCCGTGCCGACGAGGTCCTCCAGGGCCGGCACCCCGAGTGATCGGTAGGCCACGCCGGTGGCCACGACGACCGTCCGCGCGCACAGTTGTGCGCCGTCGAGGTGGACGTGGTGGTGCTCGGGCTCGTGCGCCGGCCCACGCTCCACGGCCACGACGGGGCGGCCGGTAAAGGGTCGAGCGCCGAAGCGGGTCGCCTGGATCCGGGCCCGTTGGGCCAGCCGCATCCCGGAGATGCCGCGGGGGAAGCCGAGGTAGTTGCGAATCATCGAGCTGGTGCCGGCCTGGCCGCCGATGGCCTCGCTCTCGACGATGATCGTGCTGAGCCCCTCCGACGCCGAGTACATCGCCGCCGCCAGCCCGGCCGGTCCGGCGCCGATGACGACGACGTCGGCGACCGTGCCCTCGGGGATGGAGTCCGGGGTGCCGTACATCGACTCGGTGACGGCGCCGGCCGTGGCGCCGGCGAGCACGCGACCGTCCACGCCCCGGACCATCGGGTAGCGCTCGTCGTCGCCCGCGTCCAGCCGCACCTGGCGGCCGACGCCGGAGTCGGGGGTGTGGGTCTCGGTCGGCAGGCCCATGCGGGCGCAGACGTCGCGGATCGCGGCGACCTGGCGGTTCTCCGCGTCGGTGACGATCGTGATCGCGGCGACGACCGGTCGGGACACCGAGGCGCCCCACTCCGAGAGCAGCTCGGTGATCGCGAGGTGGAACTCCTCGTCCCGTTGGCCACGGGGCACGCCGAGGAAGGTGTCGAAGTGACGGGCGGCGAGGGCGTCGCGCAACTCGTCGAGACGGGCGCGGAACTCGCCCATCCCGATGAGGCAGATGCGAACGGCCGTGGGCGCGAGGTCGTGCAGCTCGCGCAGCAGGTCGATGCCATCGGCATCGGGCAGGGCGAGCTCGACCGCGAGCAGCGCGATGCCGTCGTGGGCGGCGGCGAGCTCTCTGACGAGGTCGCGAGCGGTGGCTGCGTCGCTGACCGGGACGACCTCGTAGTCGCGCCCGTAGCGACTGAGGAACTCAGACTCCAGTGCGGCTCTGTTCTCGTGCACGACCAGCAGCATGACGGGGCGCCTCGACATGCGCACAGAGTAGTGGTGAGGCCGCTGCGAGGATTGCCAAGAGACCTTTGCAAAGATATCTTTGCGAAATGGAGCGATACGTCGTCGAGGACCTCGGCACCCTCAAGGCCCTGGCCCACCCCGTGAGGACGCGGGCTCTGGGGGAGCTGCGCAGGAACGGGCCCGCCACGGCGAGCGACCTCGCAAGGGTCCTGGGGGAGTCCAGTGGGTCGTTGTCCTACCACCTTCGCCAGCTCGAGCGGTACGGCTTCGTCACCGACGACGTCGCCCGGGACGGCCGCGAGCGCCGCTGGCGGGCTGCCCACGACGCGACGACGCTGCCGAGCGAGCTCGCCGCCACGCCGGAGGGTCGTTCGGCCCTCGGCGTCATCAAGGGAGTGCAGCGCCGGCACCTGGAGGATCTGCTGGCCGCCATCGACGCGGACCCCGGTGGTGTGGTCGAGCACTCCGACTACCTGCTTCGGCTGGACCGGCCGGACTTCGAGGAGCTCATCGAGGAGCTGGACGCCGTCATCACGCGGTACGCCGGTCGTGGGGGTGAGCACCACCTCGGACTGCACCTGGTCGCGGCTCCGACCGAGACCGACTGATGGTGGATGTCCGACGCCGCTTCTTGATGCTGCTGGCCCTGCGGTGGCTCGCCACCGGGTTGGTCATCCCGGTCTCGCTCCTGCTGCCCCTGGCACGCGGGCTCGGCGTCGCCGAGGTGGCCACGGCCATGGCGGCCCAAGGTGCGGTGGTGATCGTCATGGAGATCCCCAGCGGTGCCCTCACCGACGCCTGGGGACGGCGGCCGGTCTTCATCGCCTCCGGAGTCGTGGCCATCGGCGCCTACGCGCTGTCCTTCGTCGCGGACTCGGTGCTCGCGTTCACGGTGGCCTGGGCGGCGATGGGGCTGTTCCGCGCCCTGGACAGCGGGCCGCTGGAGGCCTGGTTCGTCGACGCCGAGCGGGCTCGTGGTGCTGCGGACCGGGTCCCGTCCGGGCTCGCTCTGGCCGGTGGCGTCATCAGCGCCATGATCGCGACCGGCTCGCTGTCGACGGCCCTCCTGCTGCACCTGGCCCCGGGGCCGGCCAGCACGACGCTCGCCATCCCGTACGTGGCCGCTGCCGTGGTCGTGGCCGTCCAGGTGGTGGTCGCGTGGCGACTCATGGAGCCGGCCGCGCGGAGCGTCGACACCCCGCGGGTGACCTGGGGCGGAGCGCTCGGGGCGGGAGTGCGCCTCGCCCTCGGACCGACCCTGCGCTGGCTCACCCTGGCCATGGTGTTCATCGGCGTGGGTGTGGCCGCACTGGAGCTCCTGATGCCGGTGCGCCTCGAGGAGTTCTCCGCCGACGAGGCCGCGGCCGGCACGGCGATGGGGTTGGTCTCTGCGGCCGCATGGGGCCTGGCGGCGCTCGGCGCCCTGGTGGTGTCGCGAGTGCTGCGGCACCGCGCAGCGGGACCGGTGGCCGTGGTCCTCGTGCTTGCCGAGGCAGCCGGCCTCGTGGCCATGGCTCTCGCGGCGGGCCCGATCGTGCTGGTGGCGGGCTTCTGGGCGGCCTACCTCGTGCACACCGCCTTCGGCGCCACCTACAACTCCCTCGTGCACGACCGGGTCGACGACCGACGGCGGGGGACGGCCCTGTCCGTGACCTCGATGCTGTTCCTGGGCTCGGCGGCGGCCTCGGGCGTCGCTCTCGGCGCGCTCGCGGAGCAGACCTCGGCGTCGTGGGGCCTGCTCGCCGGCGCGATCGCCCTCGTGGTGGCTGCTGCTCTCGTCCTGACTGCGGTGCGACGGCCGGGGGATCGCGCGCAGGCCGAGGGCCCGTCCTTTCCTCGTCGCGCAGCACGGACTGACGCAGGATCGTCCTGAGCCACTCCGGGCCGTCCGCCTGCGCTCGCCGAGGTGGACGCCGTACTACTGCTCCAGCTGTTCGCGGGCCGCCGCCAGAACCTCGGTCGTCAGTGCGTCGAGCAGGGCGGAGGGCTCCTTCCACCACTGCCAGAACAGGGGAGTGAGGACGGGAGGGCCTCCGAGGCGGACGAGCCGCCCCTGCTCCACGAGGGGACCCACCTGCTCGGTGGGCACCATGGCCCAGCCGAGCCCGAGCTCCACCGCCCGGGCGATGTCGTGGGTGGAGGGGATCAGGTGGCGGGGCGGGTGCCCGGCCTGCACGCCGTGACGTCCCAGCCACTCGGTCTGCAGGCTGTCCGCCCGGTCGTAGTCGACGCGGGGAGCCTGCGAGAGGGCGGTGGGGGTCGGGCCTTCCGGCAGCCATCGCTCGACCCAGGCAGGTGCGGCAGCCGCCTCGAACGACATGGCGCCCAGCGAGTCGGCCCGGCACCCCGCCACCGGGTCGGCACGCGTCGTGACGGCAGCGAGCACGGTGCCCGCCTCCAGCAGGGTCGCGGTCCGGTCCTGGTCCTCCCTGTGCACCTCGAGCTCGACGTCGTTCCCCTCGGCGAAGCGGGTCATCGGGGCCAGGAACCACGCGGCGAGGGAATCGGCGTTCACGGCGATCGACAACCGGGTGCGGTGCTCCCCGGCGGCCAGGCCGAGCGCGGCGCGGGCGTCGTGCTCGAGCAGGTCCTGGCGTCGGGCGAGCTCGGCCACGACGCGTCCTGCCTCGGTCGGCTGCACCGGCTTGGTCCGGACGACCAGCCGTTGGCCGAGCTGGTTCTCCAGCAGCTTGAGGCGCTGGCTGACGGCCGATGGTGTGAGGTGCAGCCGACGCGCAGCTGCCTCCAACGTGCCCTCGTCGATCACGGCGGCCAAGGTGCGGGAGAGGGTCGAGTCGATCCTCATGTGAAGCAATGCTAATGATGCTGTACAAATCATCGCTGGTACTCATGAATATCCGCGTCTAGCGTCGGGGTGTGATCACCTTCGCCTCCGGGTTCCTCGTGTGCCTGACCCTCATCGTCGCCATCGGCGCCCAGAACGTCTTCGTGCTGCGCCAGGGGCTGCGCCGCGAGCTCATCGCGCCCGTGATCGCCATCTGCGCGCTCTCGGACGCCGTGCTCATCGCGGTGGGGATCGGCGGCCTCGGCCGAGTGGTCGAGTCCACGCCGTGGCTCGTCGACGTGGCGCGGTGGGGCGGGGCCGGCTTCCTGCTCGTCTACGCCGCCCTGGCCGCCAGGCGGTCGTGGCGGCCCGCCGGAGCCGCCCTGGCCGTCGAGGATCCGACGGTGGCGTCGGGCCCGGACGGCGCCGTGCTCACGCGAGCGCGGGTGGCCCCGGTCGTAGGTACGGCACTCGCCCTGACCTGGTTGAACCCGCACGTCTACCTCGACACCGTGTTCCTCATCGGCTCGATCGCCGCCACCCACGGCGACGACCGGTGGATCTTCGGCGTGGGCGGTGTGACGGCCAGCCTGGTCTGGTTCACCGGGCTCGGCCTCGGAGCTCGACACCTGGGTCGCTGGCTGCAGTCGCCACGGTCGTGGCGGGTGCTGGACGGCGGGATCGCCGTCATCATGGCGGCCCTGGCCGTGAAGCTCGCTGCCGGATGACCCGGTGGCGTCGCCGGCGGGGTGCCTGGGTCAGCGTGAGCGCAGCGAGGTGTCGAGCTCGCTCATCAGCTCCGAGACCCGGCTCCGGCCGATCGGAGCAGCCGGATAGCGTCGCAGCACCTCGACGAGGGCCGCCGGAGCGTGGCGCCGGGCCTGCTCGAGCACCGATGCCGCGGCGTCGACCTCCTGGGGCGAGGTCAGCTCGCGGACGTGGGCCACGCACGCGGTGCCGCGCAGGATGTGTCCCACCTGTGTCGCCTTGGCGATGGGGTGCAGGTACGCGGAGGAGGCGGCGTCACCACAGGCCCGAGCGGCCAGGCGGGCGATCTCCGTGGCGGCCTGGGCGGCCGCTCGGTGCGCGTCCAAGGAGGCGGTGCGCTGCCACCTGCTCCGGCGTGCGCCGTCCGCGAAGGCGCGGGCCGCGTCGACGGCCCCTCGTGCACGCGGGTCGTCGGGGTGTGCCGCCTCGAAGACCGGCAGGACGTCCTCTGCGCTGCGCAGCACGAACCGGGTCACGACGCGGATCTCGTCCATCGTGAGCTCGACGTCCCCGGGCCCGATCGTCATGGCTCCGAGTCTTCCACGCCGGTCAGTCGTGTGGCGCCGTGTTGAGCCGAGCGGCCTGACGGACGAGGTGATCGCGCTCGGCGACGTGGGTGGCCTTCTGTGCGGCCTCCGCGTAGAGCCGGGCGGCCAGTGCAGCGTCCCCGGCGCGCTCGTGCAGGTACGCCGCCACGGCGGTGTGGCGCGGCACCGTGTCGTCCACCTCGGCCAGCGCCGCCAGCCCGGCCTGCGGGCCGTCGGCCTCGCCGGCCGCGACCGCGCGCCCGAGCCGGGCCACCGGGCTGTCGGTCAGCCGCACGAGCTCGTCGTACCACTGCACGACCTGCACCCAGTCCGTCGCGTCGGCGGTGGGGGCGTCGGCGTGCAGGGCAGCGATGGCGGCCTGCGCCTGGAACTCGCCCAGCCGGTCACGGGCGAGGGCGCCCTGCAGGATCGCGACCCCCTCCGCGATGCGTCCGAGGTCCCAGCGGGCCCGGTCCTGCTCGCCGAGCGGCACCAGGCTGCCGTCCGGCGCGGTCCGGGACGCACGCCGGGCGTCGTGCAGCAGCATCAGGGCGAGCAGGCCATGGACCTCGGGATGGTCGATGCCCGCCGCGAGCGCCCGGGTGAGCCGGATCGCCTCGGTGGCGAGGTCGACGTCGCCGGAGTAGCCCTCGTTGAAGACCAGGTAGAGGGTCCGCAGCACGGTGGCCACGTCGCCGGGCTCGTCGAGGCGCACCCCGGCGACGGTGCGCTTCGCCCGGCTGATGCGCTGGGCCATCGTCGCCTCGGGCACCAGGTAGGCCTCGGCGACCTGGCGGGTGGTCAACCCTCCCACCGCACGCAGCGTGAGGGCCACCGCCGACGTGGGCGACAGCGACGGGTGGGTGCACAGGAAGTAGAGCCGGAGCGTGTCGTCGACGCCGGTCGTCGGACCGGGCGCCGGTTCCTCCTCCACCCGGTCCTCGCGACGACGCCTGCTGGACTCGGAGCGGGTCGCGTCGAGGAACCGGCGCCATCCCACGGTCACGAGCCAGCCCTTGGGGTCGCGTGGCGGGTCGTCCGGCCAGGTGCGGACGGCCTCGAGGAGCGCGTCCTGCACGGCATCCTCGGCCGCCGCGAAGTCTGCTCCGCGGCGGCTGAGGATGCCGATCACGCTCGGGATGAGGCTCCTGAGCTGGGTCTCGTCCACGGACGACTCACTCGGTGATGGTGGGCGGCTCGGTCATGAAGGGACGCAGCTCGAGCCACTCGTGGATCGGCTCCCCGCCGGCACCCGGGGCCGCGGACAGCTCCCCGGCCAGCTCGACGGCACGCTCGTGGCTGTCCACGTCGATCGCCATCCAGCCGGCGACGAGGTCCTTGGTCTCGGCGAACGGACCATCGGTGACCGGTGGGCGGCCCTCGCCGTCGTAGCGGACGAACGCCCCCTCGGGAGAGAGGGCCTGGCTGTCGACGAGCTCTCCGGTCTCCTGCAGGCGGGCGGCGAAGTCGTTCATGTACTGGACGTGGTCCTCGATCTCCTGCGGCGTCCACTGGTCCATCGACACGTCGTTGACGGCCGGCGGGGCGCCTCGGTAGTGCTTGAGCAGCAGGTACTTGGCCATGGTCTTCTCCTCGGTGCGGTGCGACCCATCATGGTCGCGCTCACACCGGGGACGGAACCGGCCCGCTGATCTCGACACTGGTGAGAAGACTTTCTCCAGGCCTTCTGACGGCTCGGCGTAGGGTCGCGGCATGGTGGACTTCGCGATCCCGGGCGTGCGCGTCGGGCACTGGACGGACAGCGTCGCCGAGACGGGGTGCACGGTCATCGACCTGCCTGAGGGCACGGTGGCCTCCTACGAGGCCAGGGGAGGGGCTCCGGCCTCGCGCGAGCTCGACCTGCTCGAGCCGGACAAGACGGTCGACCAGGTCGACGCGGTGGTGCTGACGGGTGGGTCCGCGTTCGGCCTGGCAGCCGCGGACGGCGTCATGGGCGTCTACGAGGAGCGCGGCAGGGGAGTCGTGACCCCGGCCGGGCGGGTACCGATCATCCCGACCCTGGCCCTGTTCGACCTCGCCGTCGGCGACGCGAGCATCCGCCCGGACCGCGAGGCCGGCCGTGCCGCTGCCAAGGCGACGTCGGGGGAGCAGGTGCTGAGCGGTCGGGTCGGTGCAGGCGCCGGCGCCCACGTCGGCCAGTGGCGTGGTCCGGACGGTCGTCGCCCGGGCGGACTGGCCTACGCCGAGCGGCGACTGGGCGACGTCGTGGTGGCCTGCGTGTGCGCCGTCAACGCCTTCGGCGACGTCGACCACGGTGGAGACGTCGACCTCTCGGCCGTGGCCGCCCTGCAGGAGGCGTCGCTCGAGCACCCGGAGAGTCGGTCCCACACGACGATCGGCCTGGTGGTCACCAACGCCCTGCTGGACAAGACGGGGTGCAGGATCGTGGCCCAGGGTGCGCACGACGGCCTGGCGCGCGCCATCACGCCGCCACACACGCGGTTCGACGGCGACGCGTTCATCGCCGCTGCGACCGGAACCGTCACGACGTCCATCGACGTCGTCCGCATGCTCGCGCTGGCTGCCACGGCCGATGCCATCCGCTCCGTCGTTGGGAGGGGCCGGACAGCTGAGGTGCGATAGTGGAACCATGTCGTACCTGCGCGCGGCCGCGCTGACCTCCGGCGTTCTCCTCGCGGCCGGCTTTCTTGCGTCCTGTGGCGGGGAGAGCCCGAGACCCTTGCCGCCGGCCTCCGAGATCGTCTTCCAGGGCACCGTCGACCCGGTCACGCCCTTTCCCGAGACCCTGCTGCAGGAGGGTGACCTGCCGGCCGAGCCGGTGGCAACGATCTGGCCGTACATCACGCCGAGCCCGATGCGTACCTGGACGTGCCCGCGGGTGGCGCCCGGCGCGTTGGCCGACGGCGATCCCGTCCGGGCGACGTACGACATCGGCGGGGACCTCGTCACGACGGCCTACTATCCGGACGACAGCATCTGGGACGAGCTGTTCCCCGAGATGCAGGACGACTGGCGGGAGTGCGCCGAGGAGGTCGCCGAGCGCGGGCATCCGGACGCCACCTCGACGATCGACCTCGGCGAGGACACGTTCGGGTACGTCAGCCGGCGCGCCGACGGGACCGTCGAGGGTGAGGAGGGCTTCGCGCTGGTCGACGGCGACATCGTGGCCGTGGGCGTGATCTCCTACGGTGGCCGCGCGCCGAACGTCTCGGTCGAGGAGCTGCTGCCGGTGGCCGTCGAGCGGGCCAGGAGCGGGCGATGAGGGGCATCGCGAGGAGCCTGGCCGTCCTGACCGTCGCTGTCGCCACGCTGCTGGCGGGCTGCAGTGGGCCCGAGGCGCCGGACCGCGTCCGGGCCTCGCTCCTGCAGCCGAGTGACCTGCCGGGCGAGGCGCCCACATACTTCTACCCGACGGATCCCGGCGGGGGCGGGCTCCGCGTGGAGGGGGCGTGGGGTTGTTACGGGGTGGCGCAGACGCTGATCGACGACACCGGGTACGTCAAGGACTGGGTGGCGTACGACCTCGGTGACCGCGGTTGGGTCTACGGCTACCGCTACACCAACGAGGTGCGCGACGTGGCCGACGACCTCGACGACATGACGGAGCAGTGGCGCGCGTGCGACCAGCTCGGCTACAACACGCCGGGCGTCGCATCGTCCGGCGAGGAGGAGACGGTGACGGAGGTCGACCATGGCGCAGGCTCGTTCGGCTTCCGCACCTCGGCCGCTGGAGAGGTCTACGGCGAGACCGCCTACGCCGTCGTCGACGACGCCATCGTGCAGGTTACCGCGATCGGCTACCGGGGTGAGCGGCCCACGGATCTCGACGTCACGAGCCTGCTCGCCTCCGCCCTGGAGCGCGCGAGCTGAGCCACCGCTCAGAACCAGATGCTCAGGTAGGGCGCGACGGGGGAGCGGAAGATGGCGTCCACCCGGTCGACGTCGCCGTGCAGGCTGCCGGCGGCCGCCAGGGTGCGCGCAGGCACGCCGCCGAGGTAGAGGGCGCCGAGAGCGTTGACCGTCATGGTGGCCTCGGCCGGATCGGTGCTGGCCGTGACCGTGGCCGTGCCGTCGGGGGAGACGTCGAGGGCCCAGGTGCCGGCGGCGTGCCCGAGCGGGTCGCTCACCGTGAGGACCAGACGGCCCGGGGAGAGATAGGTGCGGGCCGACAGCGCGGCGGGGACGTCGAGGACCCGGACCCAGAGGTGGTCGGTCTCGGTGACGCCGACGGCGCGAAAGTCCTCGAGCAGCCAGCGCAGCGGCTCGTCGACGGGCCGCAGGTGCGCGGTGACCGTCGAGACGAGGTCCATCTCGAGCACGAAGCGCCACAGGGCCGCGTAGGCGTCGGCGGTCACGGCGACGAGCGTGTTCAGCTTCAGCTCGTGCTCGCTGAAGTCGTGGCCCCGCTCGATGAGCTGGTAGATGGCGAACCCGTCGGGCGTGCCGTCGGGAGCGTCGTGACGGACGAAGCGCAGGTTCTTGGCGTTCTCGTCGTCCACGGACAGCCCGAGCTGGCGGGTCCAGAGCGGGCCGCCGTAGCTCACCTCGCCCGGACGGGTCAGGCGCACGCGCTCGACGATCTGCGGCCCGACCTCGTCCAGCTGCTCGGCGGTGACGGCGTGGACGCGACCCGCGGGCTCGGGACCCGACCAGCGGGCCCGTGCGGTCTGCACGGTGACGTCGCGGGCCAGGACAGCGGGGGAGAAGCCGAAGCGCGAGTAGATGGTGGACTCCGAGACCGTGAGGGTCGCGGTCGGCAGGCCGTGGGCGACGGCGGTGCGGAGCTCGGCCTCCACCAGGGCTCGGGCGATGCCGCGCCGCCGGTGGGTCGGGCTGACGGTGACGCCGCTGACGGCCCACGTGCCCACCGCGCGACCACCGGGCACCGTGAGCTCGGCGGGCCAGCAGACGGTGGTGGCCACGGGCACCTCGGGCATGGCAGTGGTGTCGTCGAGGACGCCGACCATCCGGTCCTCGGAGCGGGCGGACGCACGCCTCTGCTCGACGAGCTCGGCGCTCGGCTCCGCCCCGTGGAACCCACGGGTCTCCGCCCGGAACCAGGCCGCATGGGCTGCGGCGTCGGTGGGATCGACGAGGACCATCCGCAGGCCGTCGGACGCGAGGCGGGCGCGGGAGGTCTCGTCGATCGGCAGCGAGGTGGTTCCGGTCATGGCGCCAACGTATCGCCGTCGCCCGCGCCACCGCTCAGGCGAGCGGGGTGACGTAGGCCGAGGAGATCCCGCCGTCCACGAGGAACTCGCTCGCGGTGATGAACGAGGAGTCGTCGCTGGCCAGGAACGCCACCGCGCCGGCCATCTCGTCGGCCTCGCCGAATCGGCCCATCGGGACGTGCACGAGCCGCCGTTGCGCGGCCGCAGGATCCGCGGCGAAGAGCTCCTGCAGCAACGGAGTGTTGACCGGTCCGGGGCACAAGGCGTTCACGCGTACCCCGGAGAGGGCGAACTGCACACCGAGCTCGCGCGTCATCGAGAGCACCGCACCCTTGGACGCCGAGTAGGAGATCTGCGAGGTGGCGGCGCCCATCACGGCCACGAACGAGGCCACGTTGATGATGGAGCCGCGGCCCTGCTCGACCATGTAGGGGAGCACCGTCTGGCAGCAGTAGTAGACCGAGGTCAGGTTGACCTCCTGCACGCGCCGCCAGGCCTCGATGCCCGTCTCCAGGATGGAGCCGTCCTCAGGGGGTGAGATCCCCGCGTTGTGGAGCGCGACGTCGACCGAGCCGTAGGTGGCGTGGGCTGTGGCGTACATCGCCGTGACCTGCTCGGGATCGGTCACGTCGGTCTGCACGAAGAGGCCGCCCAGGTCGGCGGCGATCTTTCCGCCGGTCTCCTCGCTGCAGAGGTCGGCGACGACGACGTGCGCGCCCTCGCTGGCCAGCCGGCGGGCGCTGGCCAGCCCGATACCGCTGGCGCCGCCGGTGACGACCGCGACCCGTCCGGGGAGGCGGCGAGAGGTGGGCTGCTCGCGTGCTTCGGTCATGAGGATCCTCCTGGGGCTCGGATGGCTAGTCGGTGGAGACGAAGACGGTCTTGGTCTCGGTGAAGGCCTCGAGGGCGTGCGGTCCGAGCTCGCGGCCGAGGCCGGACTGCCCGAAGCCGCCGAAGGGGGTGTTGTGGCGCACTGCCGCATTCGAGTTCACCGACAGGTTGCCCGCTCGGACGCCGCGGGCCACACGAAGGGCCCGTCCGACGTCGCGGGACCAGATCGATCCGGCGAGGCCGTAGTCGGTGTCGTTGGCCATGGCGATCGCCTCGGCCTCGTCGGTGAAGGGCAGCACGCTCACCACCGGGCCGAAGATCTCCTCGGTGAAGGTGGGGTCGCCAGGGCCGTGGGCGCGCACCACGGTCGGGGCGGACCAGAACCCGGCCCCGGTGGGACAGGAGCCCCGCAGCAGCACCTCGGACTCCTGCAGGTATCCCGAGACGACGTCACGCTGCCGGGCCGAGATCATCGGGCCCATCACGGTGTCCGGATCGGCGGGATCGCCCACGGTGATCGCGGCGACGACCGGCTCCAGCGCCGCCAGGACGTCGTCCATGACGTCGCGCTGCACCAGCAGGCGCGAGCGCGCGCAGCAGTCCTGGCCCGAGTTGTCGAACGAGCCGCCGGGCAGGGCGGCGGCGGCCACCTCGAGGTCGGCGTCGGCGAAGACGATCGCGGCGTTCTTGCCGCCGAGCTCCAGCGTGACGCGCTTGACCTGGTCCGCACAGCCGCGCATGACCTGCTTGCCGACCTCGGTGGAGCCGGTGAACACGACCTTGCGCACGGAGGGATGGCTGACGAGGCGCTCGCCGACGACCGATCCGCGCCCGGGCAGGATCTGCAGGACGCCCTCGGGCAGGCCCGCCGCGAGGGCCAGCTCGCCGAGCCGCAGGGCCGTCAGGGGAGTGAGCTCGGCCGGCTTCAGCACGACGCTGTTGCCGGCGGCCAGGGCCGGCGCGAAGGCCCACCCGGCGATCGGCATCGGGAAGTTCCACGGCACGATGACCCCGACCACGCCGACCGGCTCGGCGAAGGTCATCGCGACGCCGCCGGTGACGGGGATGGTCTCGCCGTGCGGTCGTTCGGGCGCTCCGGAGTAGTAGTTCAGGACGTCGCGGACGTTGCCGGCCTCCCAGCGCGCGTTCCCGATCGGGTGACCGGCGTTGGCGACCTCGAGCCGGGCGAGCTCCTCGACGTGCTCGTCGACCTGCGCCGCGAACCTGCGCAGCAGCATGGCCCGGTCGCCGGGCGCGACCCGGCTCCACTCCTCCTGCGCGGCGACCGCGACGGCGACGGCCGCGTCGGTCGCGGCCTCGTCGTGCTCGGCGATCTCGGCGAGGACGTCCTCGGTGGCTGGGTTGATCAGGGTGGTCATGGTGCCCCTCGTGGTCGGTCGGCCTCCTCGACCAAGGCGGAGAAGAGGCGTAGGTCGCTCTGACGTTCCTCGGGATGGAACTGCACTCCCAGGGCCCAGCCCGGTGTGGTCGTCTCCACCGCCTGGACGAGCCGGTCGGCGGAGCGGGCGGTGACGACCAGTCCCTCGCCGACCCGGTCGATGGCCTGGTGGTGGTAGCAGGCCTGGGTGGAGCTCTCGCCGAGGGCCCGGTGGATGCGGCTGCCGGCCTCGCAGGTGACCTCCACCTCCCCGAACTCGCCCGGTGCCGGCTGGTAGTCGCTGTGCCCCAGGGTGTCGGGCAGGTGCTGCAGCAGCGTGCCGCCGAGGGCCACGTTCAGGACCTGGGCGCCGCGACAGACCGCCAGCAGGGGAGTGCGGCGCTCCAGGGCAGCGTTGATCAGGGCCGTCTCGTGGTCGTCGCGCACCCGGTCGGACACCGTGGCGGGGTGGCGGGGGGCGTCGTACGTCGCCGGGTCGACGTCCGGACCACCGAGGACCACCAGCCCGTCGAGCACGGCGAGCACCGAGGTGTCGAGAAGAGGAGTGTCGACCAGGGGAGCGTCCGGCACGACGGTGTCGTCGACGAGGGGCGGCAGCAGCAGCGGTGTCCCTCCGGCCCGGGTCACCGAGCGCAGGTAGGCGTGCGGGACGACGGCGGCCGGAGTGCTCCAGACCCCGAAGGCCGCCTCGACGAAGTACGTCGTGAGGCCGATCCGCGGGCGGTGGGCACTCACAGTCGCTCGAAGCCGCGACGGAGCTCCCAGTCGGTCACCGCCGCATCGAACGCGGCGATCTCGACGTCGGCGTAGTTGACGTAGTGGTCGACGACCTCCTGCCCGAAGGCCGCGGCGGCGATCTCGGAGCCGGCGAACAGGTCGCGCGCGGCGGCCATGGTGCGGGCCACGTGGGGCGCGTCGGACTCGTAGGCGCTGCCGGTCATCATCGGCTCCAGCGGCAGCTCGTTCTCGATGCCGTGCAGTCCGCCGGCCATCATCGCGGCCAGGGCGAGGTAGGGGTTGGTGTCACCCCCCGGCAGCCGGTTCTCCATCCGGGCCGCCGCGCCCTCGCCGACCACGCGGACCGAGCAGCTGCGGTTGTCCTGGCCCCAGGCCACCGCCGTCGGGGCGAAGGAGCCGGCGGCGAACCGCTTGTAGGAGTTGATGTTGGGGGCGTAGAAGAGCGTGAAGTCCTGCATCGTGGCCAGTACCCCGGCGATGAAGTGGTCGTACAGGGGAGTGCGCTCGTTCGTGTCGGCGTCCCAGAAGATCGTCGAGTCGTCCTCGCCCCGCAGCGAGAGGTGGATGTGGCAGGAGTTGCCCTCCCGATCGTTGGGCTTGGCCATGAAGGTCAACGACTTGCCGGCCTGGGCGGCGATCATCTTGGCGCCGGTCTTGTACACGCTGTGGTTGTCTGCGGTGGTGAGAACGTCGTCGAAGAGGAAGCCGATCTCGTGCTGGCCGAGGTTGCACTCGCCCTTGGCCGACTCCACGACCATCCCGGCGGCGTACATGTCGCCACGGATGCGCTGCAGCAGCGGCTCCACCCGGCCGGAACCCATCACGGAGTAGTCGATGTTGTACTGGTTCGAGGGCGTCAGGCCCCGGTAGTCGCGGGCCCAGGCGTCCTCGTAGGTGTTCTCGTAGACGACGAACTCCAGCTCGGTCCCGGAGACCGCCTTCCAGCCGTGCTCGGCTGCGCGGTGCATCTGTCGCTGGAGCATCGAGCGCGGCGACATCGGCACCGGCTCGTTCGCGGTGGTGTGCAGGTCGCACTGCACCATCAGCGTGCGCTCCAGCCACGGCACCCGTCGGAAGGTGTCCTCGTCGATCTCGAAGACCATGTCGCCGTACCCGGACTCCCAGGAGGAGATGGCGTAACCGTCGACGGTGTTCATCTCGGTGTCGACGGCCAGCAGGTAGTTGCATCCCTCGACGCCGTGCCCCAGCGCGTGCTCGACGAAGTACGACGCATGCAGGTACTTGCCCTGCAGGCGGCCCTGCATGTCGGTGAAGGCGACGATGACGGTGTCGATCTCACCGTCCGCGACCGCGTGGCGGACCTCGTGGGTCGTGAGCATGCGCTCGTTGCGCGGGTGCGTCATGGGTTCTCCTGGTGGGGTGGGGCTGCGGGGGAGCCGGCTCAGCGCAGGGAGTCACCGGCCTCGGTGATCTGGGCGAACTCCTCCTCGGGTGCGGAGGCGACCAGGTGGTGGCGGCTGTAGAACCAGAAGTACGCGACGAAGACGACGAAGACGACGGCGGTGATGCCCGCGGCGAGGATGTCGACGAAGAACGTCGCGACGAGCGCGATGACGGAGAGCACCAGCGCGACACCCGTCGTCTTGGTGCCCCCGGGCGTGAGGTAGCCGCGCTCCAGGTCGGGCTCGCGACGCCGCAGCATGATGTGCGAGAGGTTGAGCAGCACGTAGGAGGCCGTCGCGCCGAAGACGGCGATGTTGATCAGCAGGGCGCCGTCCTTCGTGGCGGCGGCGAGGAGGAACCCGATGGTGCCCGGCACGAGCAGCGCGACCCACGGGGTCTGGCGCGAGCCCGTGAGGGAGAGGAAGCGGGGGAGGTAGCCCGCCCGGGACAGCGCGAAGAGCTGACGGGAGTAGGCGTAGATGATGGAGAAGAAGCTCGCGACGAGTCCCGCGAGGCCGGCGTAGTTGACGAAGTCTGCCAGCAGCGAGTTCGAGCCGTAGGCCTCCCTGATCGCAGCCGGGAGCGGGTTGTCGGAGTCCTGGATCGCCGACGAGCCGGCGGCTCCCGGGACCAGGACCAGCACGAGGGCCGCGAAGGCCAGCAGCACCAGGATCGCCACGATGATGCCGCGGGGCATGTCCTTCTTGGGGTCGCTGGTCTCCTCGGCCGCCAGCGGCACGCCCTCGACGGCGAGGAAGAACCAGATGCCGTAGACCAGCGCGGCGACGGCACCACTGATGCCGAAGGGCAGGAAGGAGCTCGACATCGCTGCGCCGGTGTCGACCGGGATGTCGAAGAGGTTGTCGGTCGAGAACTGGGGGGCGAGGCCGACGACCGTCGCGACCAAGGCCAGCACGGCCACCGCGGTGATCGCGAACATCAGCTTGAGGGCCTCGCCCACGCCCCAGACGTGCACCCCGATGAAGATGATGTAGGCCGCGAGGTAGACGTACCAGGCGTTGGTGAGCCCGAAGAGCCCGAGCGCCTCGATGTAGCCGCCGATGAACACGGCGATCGCGGCGGGCGCGACGGCGTACTCGATCAGCACCGCGACGCCGGTGGCGTACCCGCCGAGCGGCCCGAGGGCGCGGCGGGCGAAGCCGTAGCCGGCACCTGCGGTGGGCAGCGTGGAGGACATCTCGGCCAGGCCGAAGACCATGCACGTGTACATCAGGCCCATCAGCACCGTGGCGATCAGCAGGCCGCCCCAGCCACCCTCGGCGAGACCGAAGTTCCAGCCCGCGAAGTCGCCGGAGATCACGTAGCTGACCCCGAGACCGGCCAGCAGGATCCACCCGGCGGCCCCGGACTTCAGGCTCCGTTGGTTCAGGTAGTCGGCGCCGACCTTCTGGTAGCCGATCTTTGACTTGGCCACGATGCCTCCCAGGGCAATGGACTGATTCTGAACCATTGAGTGTGGCTTCGTAGTCTCATGGCGACTGGAGGACACGTCAAGGGGCAATCGCCGGGGCTCGGTGCATGGCGCCGGGGGAGAGGCCACCAACTACCGTGGGCGACATGGCAGATTCCCCCAGCGATCCGGTCCCAAGCGGTGCGCCGGTTCTGGCGAGGGTGCGCTCAGGCAACGTCTTCGAGGAGACCATGGAGCACCTGCTGCGGATGATCCGTCTCGGCGAGTTCGGCCCGGGGTCGAAGCTGCCGGCGGAGCGGGTGCTGTCCGAGCAGCTCGGGATCTCCCGCGCGACGTTGCGCGAGGCGCTGGGGGAGCTGCAGGTGGCGGGCTACGTGTCGGTGCAGCGGGGGAGATACGGCGGCACCTACATCGCCGACCTGCTGCCCGCCCCGTCGGCTGAGCGACCCCTGCCGGACACGGTGGTGGTGGAGGACGTGCTCACGCTGCGCGCGGTCGTCGAGCCGGCGGCGGCCCGGCTGGCTGCGGAGCGAGCCGGTCGCGAGGGGCGCGAGCGGATCACGTCGGCTCTCGCCGACCTGGAGGCTGCCGATCCTGCTCAGTACCGCCCGCTCGATGCCCAGCTGCACCTGAGGGTCGCCGAGCTGAGCGGCTCGCCGAGCCTGGTCGCGGTGGTCGCGGATGCTCGGGCCCGGGTCAACGAGCTGCTGGAGTGCATTCCGCTGCTGCCGACCAACCTGGAGCACTCCCAGGACCAGCACGAGCTCGTGGTCAGGGCCATCCGGGACGGTGACGGGCCGGCAGCGGAGGCAGCGATGGCACAGCACCTCGAAGGAACGGCCTGGTTGTTGCGCGGGTTCCTCGGCTAGCGGGCTCGGCTCACCTGGACGAGCCGAGTGGGGCGATGGCGAGCCTGAACGGTTCTGCGCTCTCCGCCGAGTGCCAGCAGGCGCCAAGTCGTGCCCGTCTAGGATCCGCGTGTGCTGAGAGCCGACGTCACCGCTGCGTACGACGCCCGCGCGGACGAGTATGTCGCGAAGCTGGGTTCGGTTGAACAGATGGCGCCGCAGGACCTAGCGACGATCGAATCCTGGCGTGATGCCACGGCCGGTCGCATTCTGGACGCTGGCTGTGGGCCTGGGCACTGGACCGACGTGCTCTCGGCCAACGGACAGCGCAACGTGGTTGGTGTGGACGCTTCAGCGCGCTTCGTGTCGTCAGCTCGCGAGCGGTTCCCGCACGTCAGCCTCCTCGTCGCGGATCTCGTTGCGCTGCCCATCTCTCGTTGCGCTGCCCATCGCAACTGCGTCGGTCGGCGGGATACTCGCGTGGTTCTCGCTCATACACGCTGCGCCGGCGGACGTCCCGGAGACGCTGGGTGAGCTCGCGCGAGTCCTCGCGCCGGGCGGATCCCTCTTGACGCCGTCACCGCCGAGTTTGATGTGCCACCACGTTGGGAAGTGACCACGATGACCGCGTTCGGTTTCGCCGCCCACGCCGCAGGTGAGGGCGCTTCGCCCGGCACCAGCAGAGACCAAGTCAGCCGAGACGAAATCACCTGGATGAGAGGGTAGGCATCTGGCCGCGGCCGCCGATGATCTGCTGTAGGGATTTCGTAGCAGGCGATGGGCTCATCAAGCACTCGCTGCAGGTTGTGCTGCCTCGGTCAGGGGCGAGGTGGCAGGCCATCGGGACTGCTGCGTCGGCTGCGTGGAGGGGGATGACCTGGGGCTCTAGCCAAGGCAGAGTATGCGATTGGTTCAACCGCAGCAGGCGGGTCTCGGAGCGCATCGCGAGCCGGCCATTCTCAGACCAGCCGCCCGACCACAGGCCATCATGAGCAGCATGAGGCCGCGGGTGGGGGGTCTCTGGCGAGGTGTCGGCCTCGCCAGAGACCCCCCGCGCAGGGCGGCGTCGGCAGGTTGGCGGGCGGTACCCCCTCGAGCGCTGCTTCTGGCAGTCTCAGCGCTTGTGAATCTCCAGGGACACTGAGCCGCCGAAAGGGCCTTGCTGCTTAATCGACCTCGAGGCTGTAGCCGAACTTGTTGAGGGCGACGCTTATTGGGAGGTAAATGAGCGTGCTGAAGCACTGTGCGCCGCCGGCGTCCGAGTTGCGGTCCTGGCAGGTCCACTGGGTTGTATGGCCGGCAAGTATTATTCCCCGGGCCTGTTTTTCGCCGTTCGCGTAGGTGTCGTAGACAGGGCCACCGCTGTCGCCTTGGGCGACCATTCCGAGGCCGTTATTGCGAGCCCTGATGTACCAGCTGCCCTGCAAGCCAGGGTAGGCGTAGTCGTCCATGGTGATTTTTCCGCATTTGGTGCCGAGGGTGGCGCCGGAGCCGCAAACGTCGTCGCCGACATTGTTCGAGCTCCAGTTCCGGACGCCACGGATCTGCGAGGAGCTCCAGTGGCCGACGTAGACCTTGGGTTGGGTGGCTGGCGAGGCGGACGGATCCATGGCGAGTAGGTCGACTTCGGATCGGTAGAAGTGGTTGCTAGCGGTTGCGATGGTGCGGCCGTCGTGTGTGGTTGAGCCTCCGATGCGGCAGTGTGCGGCCGAAAGCAGGCGTCCAGCGCTGCCAAGGAGGGCGGCATATCCCGAAGTGCAACCTTCGCCGCTTGACTCGGTCCGGATACCTCCGCGCCAAGGTGGGTTCGAGACCGATCTGCTGGTGAGGGTGGGTGCCCTTTCCTCGAACTCATACTTCACGTCGGTGGCGTCGACTTGTGCCGTTTCCGCTAAAGCGTCTTGGTCTTGCGATCGCATTGAGTTGGTAGTCACGTAGACTTTGATGCCGCTGCCGTCAGGCATGGCGCCTGCCCCCACAACGTTCCAGCCGTTCTCGGCGCGCTCATCGCTGACGACTCGCTCAACGGCTGCTTTTTCCTCGATGCGGGAGAACTTCGCCCCTTCCTTGAGATCGACTCTGACGCCGTAGGGCTGCTTGGCCAGGCTGTCGCGGTACTCAGCAGGGGCTTCGCCCTTCCAGTGCACGGTCAGGGAGTTGTTCTCGGTGTCAACGATCGTGCCGGCCCAACCCTTCGTGTAACCGTGGGCCTTGACCTGGTCGGCGAGAAGGGAGTGGGCGTCTACTTTCTCGGTGAGATCGTGCTTGAAGCTGAGGTATTGCTTCGCCGCGGGTGAGTCGGGGTCGATTTCGGGTGGGGGTAGAAGCACGCTGAATGGGCCGGGTGCTTCTTTGATGTCGCTGTGTGCCGGCTCTTCCGCTTTAGGCGCTGGCACATTTGCGCCGTATGCGGTGGCGGATGTTGCTGCGAGTCCGATGACGAGTGCGACGGCGATGGCGCGCCTTCTCGCCGTGATCATTCTGGTTGATTTGCTCACGGACTCGCCCCCTTATTTCTGGGATCGGGCACTCAGGAGAGTGGTGTTTCCGCAAGAGTTTCGCCAGAGCAGGGTGATTTGTCAAGAATTAAGCCGAAAATTGCGACGTAGAACTACGACTCTTTATTCGTGGTGTCCAAGAAGGGGGGTCGGTGCCGACTTCTCGAAAGTGAACGTGATGTCGGTGAGGGGGATCCCAGCGGCCTGGGCGATCGCATGCCGTGTTTCGGGGGAAGGGTCCTTGCGGGTGAGGAAGACGACGATGCCGGTGCCGTTCCCGTCACCGCCGGCGCCGACGACCTTCCAAAGGTTCTGTGCATCGGGGTGGTTCACGACGGGCTGGGTGGCGCGGGCAGTCTCCTCACGGGAGTAGTTGGCTCCCTCGACCAGGCGAATGGTGACTCCGAATGGTCGACTCGCGAATGCATCGCGGATCTCTTGGGGTGCTCTGTTCTTCCAGTTCACGGTGAGGCTTTTCGGCCCTGTGGTGCGGATGCTGGCGAGGCCTCGGTTGGAGTAGTCAGCGTGGATTTGATCGCGGACGATCGACCTCGCTTCGAGTGGGTCGCTGGGGTCGCGCTCGGTTTCGAGGTTCTGCCTGCCAACGGGAGCTCGCGAGGCTGCCGCGCTGGCGTCGGCCGACTGTGTCCGCTCGGTGTTCTCGTCGGAGGCTGCTGCCATGACGGCGCCAGTTACTGTGAGGCCGATCCCGGCCGTGACGGTGGCGGCGATCGCGGCCTTCGTTCGGAGAGTGATATGGGTGATCATGGCTGGCCTCTTTCGGAGATTCGGTGTCAGTGTCCCGCAAGAGCGTGAGCATGGGTAGGGCCTGACTCACGAAACCCCATGCGATACATACTCGATGCCTCACCTGGGAATGTCCGCGAATCGGAAAACGTCTCGCGCCACCCGCTCGCGGATGCTGTTGGCAGCTACCGGGACAGGGTCCGCGAGCCTCCGGCCGCGCTCGCGGGGCAGTTGTCAACAGGGGCAAGTGAAGATGACCGCGAGGATGCTCATCGGTAGGTCTCCGCGCTCGTGATCTCCAAGGAAGCTGACCCACCAAACGCCTCACCGAAGCCGTCCTCGAGCGCGTCGTGTGCACCGCGGTCATCGCTTTGGAGCACTGCGTCGAGGATACGGCCCATGTTCTCCCCGCTGAAGGCGATCGTGGTCGATTGGCGCACTTGGTTGCGTGGATCGGACGAGACGGCGATTCTGCCGAAGAAGACCATGCTGGTGCCCTGGTTACGCAGCTTGGCCTCGCGTCGGGTGCTCAGCTGGGCTCGGCGGCCGGAGGCGCTGTTCTTCCATCGGTGGTGCCCAGCCGTGAGCCATTCCGCACCTCCGGACCGCTCACGGCTGTCGACGTCGTCCTCAGGCACCGGAGTCCCCTCCCCAAGATGCCGCAGTTGACATAATGTGCATTATCGGACATGTGGAGAGTGGAGCGAGAGTGGAGCGCGGTTCGCGCGGGCGCGTCACCACGGCGCACCCTCCTCGGCCCCGTCCTGACCGCCACGAGTAGGTTCGGTCCCACCAACAGAGCCCAGGGGGAACACCATGCGCGCAGCACGCCAGGAATCCATCAGCATCTCGTCGTCGCCCGGCGGCGTCTTCGACGCCGCGCTCGGCGTCGTGCAGAACAACAAGAACGCGCGCATCCTCGCCGTGCACACCGAGGGCCGCAAGCTCGTCGTCCGCGAGAAGGCCAAGATGTCGAACCCCAAGCTCCAGCACATCTGGGTGGAGGGCGAGGGCGAGCAGGCGCAGCTGAACGTGGCCGTCGGGAGCGACCCGCGCTCCACCAAGGCACTCATGGACGGCAAGGCGAACGAGAAGTCGCTGGCCAGGCTTGTCGAGGCCGTCCAGGCGGCGCTGGACGGCAGCGCGCCGGCTCCGTCGACCCCGCTGGCGAACCACTACCTGCAGAAGAAGGCCGAGATCCCGTGGGTGGACGCCTCGCAGGACCCTGAGATCGAGCTCGACGGCAACTTCTTGGCGATGTACAACTTCTGACGGACAGTGGGCCGTCGGGGCGAGCCGTTCACCGGGGTCGCGCTCAGTCCTCGCGGCCCAGGCTCGTCCGGAGCCTCTCGATGTGCTCGGAGGCCTCGGCCTTCGTGAGGTCGGCCGACAAGGTCTCGTCGGCATCGCGCGCCAGCGTGTCGAGGTAGCTGCGCTGCGCGCCGGTCATCGGCTCGTCGCCGCTGACCCACTCCTGCGGGTCGTTCTCCGTGGTGTTCCCGGTGATGGCGCCGATCTGCTCACCAGTGTCGCCGTTCGCCTGGATGTTCGATTCAGTCATGTCACCACCGTACGCGTCGAACCCGACGACGCACGTCGTGACGGGTGCCCACCGGCCCGGAACCGCACGAAGGGACAGGAGGTCTCCCCCTGTCCCTTCTCACTGTATAGCGCACACGGGGGCTTGCCACAAGCCCCCCGGGGTGGCGCAGAATCGCCCGTTGACACTGTCGTTGCAGGGGAAACGGAGCATGAGATGACGCAGGATCCACAGCCGGCCCCGGCGGCCGGGGACGGGGTCTTCGACCTCCCCGAGCGCCTCGCGGCCAAGGCCGAGCCGAGCCTCGTCGGCCCTGATGCAGATCACCTCGCGGCGATCGCCCGCAGCCTGGAGCAGTCGATCGTCGAGCAGGAATCGCGTCGGGCCGAGCTGTTGAAGGCGCCGGCAGGCGATGGCCAGGCTGCCGTTGAGCGCGACCAGGAGGTCCGCCGCCTCAGCTCGCGCCTGCGGGTCCTGGGCAGCCACGGGATGGACCTGTGCCTGGGCCGGATGGTGCCGGCTGACGGCTCCACTCCCGTCTACGTCGGCCGTCTGGGTCTGACCGATCGCGACGGGCGAAGGCTGCTCATCGACTGGCGCTCCCCCGCCGCCGAGCCCTTCTTCGGTGCGACGCACGCCGACCCGATGGGCCTGGCGAGCCGGCGTCGCTACCGCTGGACGCAGGGGCGGGTCAGTGACTACTGGGACGAGGTATTCACCGCTGACGGACTGCAGGGGCACGCCGCCCTCGACGACCAGTCCGCCTTCATCGCGAGCCTGGGAGCCGACCGGTCGAGCAGGATGCGTGACGTCCTCGGCACCATCCAGGCCGATCAGGACGCCATCGTCCGTGCCGGCTCGCAGGGGGCGCTGGTGGTCGACGGTGGCCCGGGAACGGGCAAGACGGTGGTGGCGCTGCACCGCACCGCCTACCTGCTGCACTCCGACCCGAGGGTGGACCACCGACGGGGCGGCGTGCTGTTCGTCGGCCCCCACTCCCCCTACCTGGCCTACGTCGGCGACGTCCTGCCGAGCCTGGGTGAGGAGGGTGTGCAGACCTGCACGCTGCGCGACCTCGTCCCCGAGGGCGCGACTGCGCGGCCCGAGCACGTGCCGCAGGTCGCCCGGCTCAAGGCCAACGCGCGCATGGTCGATGCGATCGAGCCCGCCGTCGCCCTGCACGAGGAGCCGCCCACGGTGTCGTTGCTGGTGGAGACGCCGTGGGCCGAGGTCCGGCTCACCGCGACGGACTGGGCGGAGGCGTTTGCCGCACCGGACCCCGGAACCCCGCACAACGAGGCGCGCGAGCAGGTCTGGGAGGCGATCGTCGATATCCTGCTGGACCAGCACGATGAGGACGAGGACCTCTCCCCCGACCTCCTGCGCCGTGCCCTGACGGCCGACGAGGACCTCGTGGAGACGTTCCAACGTGCCTGGCCCCTGCTGGAGGCCACCGACGTCGTCGCCGACCTGTGGTCCGTGCCGGCCTACCTGCGCCGCTGCGCCCCGTGGCTCTCCCCCGCCGAGGTCGATCTGCTGCGGCGCGACGAGGGTGAGCCGTGGACCACGAGCGACCTTCCCCTGCTCGACGCCGCCCGTCGGCGGGTCGGAGACCGAGGGGCGTCGGCTCGCCGACGTCGCGACGAGGCCGCCGCGGCGGCCGAGCGCGAGCAGATGGACCGGGTCGTCGACGACCTTGTCGCTGCCGACGACTCCGACCTGATGGTCATGTCGATGCTGCGCGGCCAGGACCTGCGCAACAGCCTCGTCGACGACGCGGGACGCGAGACGGCTGACCCGGACGAGCTCGCCGGGCCGTTCGCGCACGTGGTCGTCGACGAGGCCCAGGAGCTCACTGACGCGGAGTGGCAGGTGCTCTTGCAACGCTGCCCGTCGCGGAGCTTCACGATCGTCGGCGACCGGGCACAGGCCCGTGAGGCGTTCGTCGAGTCATGGCAGCAGCGCCTCGAGCGGGTCGGGCTGGATCGCATCGACGTCGCGACTCTCTCCATCAACTACCGTACGCCCGAAGAGATCATGACCGAGGCGGAGCCGGTGATCCGGGCCGTGCTCCCCGACGCCAACGTGCCGACCTCCGTCCGCGCCACCGGGGTGCCCGTGCAGCACGGCACGGTGCCCGAGCTCGGCAGGATCCTCGACGGGTGGCTCGATGAGGAGGCCGACGGCGTCGCGTGCGTCATCGCGCCTGCGGGCATGCGCGTCGAGGTTCCCGAGACGTCGCGGGTCCGCATACTGACGCCGGAGCTGGCCAAGGGCCTGGAGTTCGACCTCGTCGTGCTCCTGGGTCCGGACCAGCTCGGCGCCGGCCACGAGGCCGCGGTCGACCGCTACGTCGCCATGACCCGCGCGACCCAGCGGCTCGTCCTCCTCACCGGAGCGGTCTGAGGGCCGCCCGGTGTGGGCTCAGGCCCCGACGTACTCGGCGAGGTGCTCGCCGGTGAGGGTGGACCGCGCGGCCACGAGGTCGGCCGGCGTTCCCTCGAAGACCACACGGCCGCCGTCGTGCCCGGCGCCGGGCCCGAGGTCGATGATCCAGTCCGCGTGCGCCATGACGGCCTGGTGGTGCTCGATCACGATGACCGAGCGGCCGGAGTCGACCAGTCGGTCCAGCAGACCCAGCAGGTTCTCCACGTCGGCCAGGTGCAGACCGGTGGTCGGCTCGTCGAGGACGTACACCTCGGCCTTGTCCCCCATCTGCGCCGCCAGCCGCAAGCGCTGGCGTTCGCCGCCGGACAGGGTGGTCAAGGGCTGGCCGAGCTTGACGTACCCGAGGCCGACGTCGGCCAGGCGCGCCAGCACCCTGTGGGCCGCCGGCACGCTCGCGTCACCGTCGGCGAAGAACGCCTCGGCCTCGGCGACGGACATCGCGAGCACCTCGCTGATGTCCCGGCCCCCCAGGTGATATTCCAGCACCGAGGCCTGGAACCGCTTGCCGTCGCAGTCCTCGCACGGCGTGGAGACCGTCTCCATGAAGCCGAGCTCGGTGTAGATGACCCCGTTGCCCTTGCACGCCGGGCACGCACCCTCGGAGTTGGCCGAGAACAGCGCGGGCTTGACTCCGTTGGCCTTGGCGAAGGCCTTTCGGATGGGCTCGAGCACACCGGAGTACGTGGCCGGGTTGCTGCGGCGCGAGCCCTTGATGGCGCCCTGGTCGATCGCGACGACGCCTTCACGCTGCGCGACCGACCCGTGGATCAGCGAGCTCTTGCCCGACCCCGCCACTCCCGTGACGACGGTCAGGACGCCGAGGGGCAGGTCGACGTCGACGTCTTGCAGGTTGTGTTCGGACGCCCCCCGGACCTCCAGCGCCCCGCGGGCGGTGCGGACCTCGTCCTTGAGGGAGGCGCGGTAGTGCAGGTGCCGTCCCGTCATGGTGTCGCTCTCGCGCAGCGCGTCGACGGTGCCCTCGAAGACCACCTCCCCTCCCCCGGACCCTGCGCCCGGGCCGAGGTCGACGACGTGGTCGGCGATCGCGATGGACTCGGGCTTGTGCTCCACCACGAGCACGGTGTTGCCCTTGTCGCGCAGCTGCAGGAGCAGGTCGTTCATCCGGGCGATGTCGTGCGGGTGCAGGCCGATCGTCGGCTCGTCGAAGACGTAGGTGACGTCGGTGAGCGACGAGCCGAGGTGTCGCAGCATCTTGATGCGCTGCGACTCGCCGCCGGAGAGCGTGCCCGACGGTCGGTCGAGGCTGAGGTAGCCCAGCCCGAGCGCGACGAAGGAGTCCAGGGTGTGCCGCAGGCCCTTCAGCAGCGGGGCGGCGTTGGGTGCCTCGAGGTCGCGGACCCACGCCGCCAGGTCGGTGATCTGCATCGCCGACACCTCGGCGATGTTGACGCCGTCGATCTTCGACGACAGGGCCGCAGCGGTGAGCCGGGTGCCATCACACTCCGGGCACCGGGTGAAGGTGACTGCGCTCTCCACGAAGCGCCGGACGTGCGGCTGCATCGCCTCGACGTCCTTGCTGAGCATCGACTTGCGGACCTTGGTCAGCACGCCCTCGTAGGTGAGGTTGGAGCCCTCGACCTTGATCTTCGTCGGCTCCGCGTTCAGCAGGAGCTCGCGCTCGTCGTCGCTGAACTCGCCCACCGGTTTGTCCATCGGCAGCCCGGCGCCGCCGAAGATCCGGCCGTACCACCCGTCCATGCTGTAGCCGGGGACCAGCAGGGCGCCGTCCGTGAGGGACTTCTCGGCGTCGTAGATCGCGGTCAGGTCGAAGTCGTTGACCGAGCCCGTGCCCTCGCACCGCGGGCACATGCCGCCGAGGTACACCTCGTCCCGGACGATCTCCTTCTCGGTCCGCCCGCCCTTCTCCGTGGTCATCACGCCGCTGGCCCTGCGGGTCGGGATGTTGAAGGAGAAGGCGGTCTGGGGGCCGACGAAGGGCTCGCCGAGACGGCTGAACAGGATGCGCAGCATCGCGTAGGCGTCGGTGACCGTGCCGACCGTCGAGCGGGGATTGGCGCCCAGGCGTTCCTGGTCGACGATGATCGCCGTGGTCAGTCCCTCCAGGGCGTCGACGTCGGGTCGTGCCAGGGTCGGCATGAACCCCTGCAGGAAGGCGCTGTAGGTCTCGTTGATGAGGCGCTGCGACTCCGCGGCGACGGTCGCGAAGACCAGGGAGCTCTTCCCCGAGCCGGAGACCCCCGTGAACACGGTCAGTCGCCGCTTGGGGATCTCGACGCTGACGTCCTTGAGGTTGTTCTCGCGCGCCCCCAGGACGCGGATCAGGTCGTGCTCGTCGGCTGTGTGCGTCATGCGGCAGTGCCCACCTTCCAGAGGAATCCGTCGAGATCGGCGAAGTGTCCGCCGTAGCCGCCCCCGCTCTGCTCGGCGGCAGGGGCGACGATCCGGCCGCCGGCGGCGGTGGCTGCCTCCAGCAGGGTCTCGACCTCCTCGCGTGACTCGGCCCGCCGGTGCAGGACGAGGTCACTCGAGCCGCCGTCGTCGTCGACACCGGCGTCCTCGGCCAGCGCCGCTCGCGTCATCAGGCCGAGGCGGCTCGTGTCGGGCTCGACCGCGAAGTCGATGAACTTCGCCCCGTAGTCGCGGTCCACCGTGAGGCCGAGCGCGGAATAGAAGTCCCGTGACGCCACCGGGTCGGCGACACCGAGGATCACACCCGTCTCGGTGGGCCGGGGAGGAAGCCGGGGTTGGGCCTTGTCCTTGCGATGGGGCGCGGCGAGCTTCCACACCGCCCCGTCCGGGGCCTGCAGGACCCCGGTGAAGCCACCGAAGAACCCCTTCTTCGCGGGCTTGCGCACCGTGGCTCCCGCCGCCGTCGCGGCCTGCTCGATCGCGCGGACCTCCCCGGGCTGGTCCACGACACAGCTCAGCACGAAGCCGCGGAAGCCCGAGGTCGCCGGGGTGGCACCGGTCTCGGCGGCGAGCGGCAAGGCATCGAGCAGGCCGACGTGCCCACGACCGTGCAGGTCGAGGTCGACGGAACCGCCCTGGTCCGTCACCTCCGGCGAGAGGGCTGCGGCGTAGAAGGTGCGGGCGGCGGGCACGTCCGGGACGCCGAGGGTGATGACGTCGATCGCGAGGCTCACAGCTGGTTCATCCTCACCAGGTTGCCGGCCGGGTCGCGGAACGCGCAGTCCCGGACGCCGTACCCGAGGTCGGCCGGTTCCTGCAGGACCTCGGCGCCGGCGGCCTCGATCCGCTCGAAGGCGGCGTCGAGGTCGTGCGTCGCGAGGGTGATGGCGCCGTAGCTCCCCTTGGCGATGAGCTCGAGGATCGTCCGTTGCTCGTCCTCGCTGAGCGTCGGGTCGGCCGTCGGCGGGTGCAGCACGACGGAGGTCTGGGGCTGCGCCGGTGGCCCGACGGTCAGCCAGCGGTGCTCCCCGCCGCCGACGTCCTTGCGGACCTCGAAGCCCAGCACGTCGCGGTAGAAGATGAGGGACTCCTCGGCATCGAGGTGCGGGAGGAAGGCGAAGTGGATGACGATGTCCATGGCACTCACGCTAGGTGCGCGACCCGTGCGGTGGCTTCTCGATTCCTGACCGGTCTGGTCACCTGCTTGGCGACGCACTGCGGGATGCCCCGCGCCACGGGGTCGTCCAGGCGCCGGTACGCGCTCGGCGTCGTGCCGACCAGCTCGGTGAAGCGGGTGCTGAAGGTGCCGAGCGAGGAGAAGCCGACGCGGAAGCAGACCTCGGTGACGCCCAGGTCACCGCGGCGCAGCAACGTCATGGCGCGCTCGATGCGCCGCGTCATCAGGTAGGAGTACGGCGACTCGCCGTAGGCCGCCTTGAACCGCCGACTCAGGTGGCCGGCGGAGAGGTGCACGTGAGCGGCCAGTGCCGGGACGTCCAGCGGCTGGGCGTAGTCGCGGTCGATGCGGTCGCGGACGCGCCGCATGAGGACGAGCTCGCGCAGCCGCTCCTGCTGCGCTCCCCTGCTCATGCCCGTGATCCTCCCGTGCGATGCCCCGGGTGTCCAGCATCGTGGCCCGTCGTCACGTCGCGCTGCGCTCGACGTCGTCCAGACCCTCGATCATGCAGCGCAGCACGCGGAGCGTCGTGTCGACGTCGGCGTCGGTGAGGTCGCCGGCGACGCGACCCATCAGGCGGTGCTCACGCGCCGTCACCGCCGCGATCGCCTCGCTCCCCCGGGGGGTCAGTCGAACCAGCGAGGATCGCCGGTGCTGCGGGTTGTCGACGAGGTCCGCGAACCCGGCGTCCCTGGCCTCGTGGACCATCCGTTGGACGAACTGACGGCTCAGGTCCTGCTCCGCGGCGATGGCCGGGACCGTGACGTCACCGTCGCGCTGCAGCTGGTCGAGCACGGCGCGCACGCCGGTCGACATCCCCATCACGGGCTCGTCCCGCTCCACGACGCGCGCGACCTTCCGGTACAGCGGTCCCACGACGAGGTACACCTCGGCGAGTCGGGAGGCCAGGGCGTCGGCGGGCAGCGGGGTCGGCATCGCACCATCATGACACCTTGGTTGTCATCATGTCGATCCTATGACACCTTGGGTGTCATGACTGATCTCCAGCACCGCCGCCTCGCCGACCACGACGTCACGTTCGTCGACGTGCCCTCCACGGCGGACGAGCCCGGGGTTCCTCTCGTCCTGCTGCACGGTGGCGCCAGCGACCACCGCGCGTGGCGACCCCAGCTCGAGGCCTTCCCCGAGCGTCGCGTCATCGCCCCCGACGCCCGCGGGCACGGCGGCTCCTCCGACGCCTCGCAGCCCTACCGGCTCGCGGACGACGTGGTCGCCCTCCTGGACGCGCTCGACGTCGCGTCGGCCGTCCTGGCCGGGGTCTCGATGGGTGGCGGCACGTCGGTGGACGTCGCCCTCGAGCACCCGGACCGTTGTGCGGGGATCGTCGTCTCCGGCACCGGGGCGAGCGAGCCCGTGTTCACCGAGCCGTGGGCGATCCAGGCCTTCGCCGACTGGGCGGCTGCCGAGGCGGCCGGCGACGCCGAGCGCTGGCTGGAGGTGTTCATGCGCTTCACGCACGGGCCGCATCGGCGTCCCGAGGAGGTCGACTCCGAGGTCACCGCACTGGTGCACCGCATGGCGCTGGAGACCCTCACCGAGCACGTCCGTCCGGACGAGCACGGTGCTCCCGTCCCACCGACGCGACCGACACCGGTCGCGCAGACCTGGGAACGCGTCGCCGGTCTCGCGGTGCCACTGCTCGTGCTCAACGGCACGCTCGACGGCGACGACCACCTCGCCAACGGCCGGCGTCTGGTCGATCTCGTCGATGGGGCCGCGTACGTCGAGCTGCCCGGCGCGGCCCACTACCCGAACCTCGAGCAGGCTGAGGCCTACGACGCGACCGTCCGAACGTTCCTGGGCCGGCACGGGCTGTGACGCGGGCGACTCAGTCGTCGGCGGACAGGAAGACCCGCAGGGCGGACGTGAACGCCTCCGGCTTCTCCGAGTGCACCCAGTGCCCTGCGCCCTTGATGGTCAGCTGCCGGGTCCGCGGGAAGAGCCGTCGCATCGGCCCCTCCGCCTCCTCGGTGACGTAGTCCGAGCGCTCGCCGGCCATCCACAGGACCGGGTGGTCGAAGTGCACGTCGATCTCCGGCCAGCCTCCGATGGTCGCGAGGTCACGGCGGAGGACGTCGAGGTTGGCCTGCCAGGCGTAGCCCTCGGTCGACTGGCGCAGGTTCTGCAGCAGGAAGCCGCGCACCCGCTCGTCCTCGATGGAGTCGCGCAGCTGGGCATCGGCGTCGCCGCGCCGCTCCACCGCGGAGAGGTCCACCTGCGCGAGACTGCCGAGCAGGTGCTCGAACTCTCCCGCGCCGTCGCTGGGTGCGGGCGAGATGTCCGCGACGACGAGCCGCTGGACCAGCTCGGGGTGGCGCAGTGCCAGGAGCATCGCCACCTTGCCCCCCATGGAGTGCCCGACGACGTCGACGGGGCCGTCCTGGGCGAAGCCCGAGCGCAGGTGCTCGGCCACGAGGTCGGCGCACTCGACGTAGTCGAAGTGGTCGGTCCACGGCGAGCGCCCGTGGTTGGGCAGGTCCACCAGGAGCGAACGGAAGTCCGGCTGGAGCGCCTTGGCGATCTGCGTGAAGTTCTTTCCCTGGCCGAACAGGCCGTGCAGGAAGACGACGGGATCCCCTGACTCGCCGACGGTGGTGCTGTACAGGTCGGCGTCGCTCACCCGGGGAGCCTATCGGCGAAGGCGCGTGCGCAGATCGCCCGCACCACGTCCTGCTTGCGGGCGTTGTACTGCATGACGTGCTCGCCGGCCTGGTTCGCTGCAGCCGCAGCGTCCCGCTTGGTGCGCGCGTAGAGGTCGCGCTCGTCGGGGTGATCGCGCAGCCAGTCCCGCAGGATGCGGTGTCGGACGAGCTCGGGACTGTCCGTCCCGAACACGTGCAGGTTGCACCGAGGATCAGCGAGACGTAGGCATCGGTGCTCGTGCCACCAGGGTTCGCGGACGATGAGGGCGAACCCGGCCTCTTCCAGCTGCGGCACGTAGGCGGCCTCGTCGGCGGGGTCCGGCACCGTCAGGTCGACGTCGATGATGGGCTTGGCGGCCAGGCCGGGCACCGCGGTGGACCCGACGTGCTCGACGCCGAGAGCCGTCGCTCCGACGGCAGCGCGCACGAGGGACTCGATCTCAGCGAAGCGGGCCGGCCAGGAGGGGGCGGGCTCCACGACCTCGATCCCTGTCTCGGGTCCGGCGCCGTCCACCCATGGCGAGACGCCGGGTGGCGTTGCGTCGTCGTCGAAGGTGACGATCTGTTCGCGAGTGGGCACCCGACGACGCTACGACTCCCCTGACCGGCTCCACAACCTGCCGGGCGAGGCGCGTGGACCCGTGCCACGCTGGCGGCCATGACCGAGCTCCCGCGCACGATCGCCCGCTGGCTCCTGGCGGCCTTCCTGGTGCTCGCCGGCACCGCGCACTTCTGGAGCCGCGAGCAGTTCCGGGCGCAGGTGCCGCAGTGGTTCCCGGTGGACGCCGACGTCGTCGTCCTCGCCTCCGGCGTCGTGGAGATCGCCCTGGGGCTGGCCCTCGTGCTTCTCCCCCGTCACCGCGCACTCGTGGGGTGGCTCGTGGCCGGTCTTTTCGTGGCGGTCTTCCCGGGCAACGTCGCGCAGTACCTCGAGGGGACCGACGCCTTCGGCCTGGACACCGACTCCGCGCGACTCACCCGGCTGCTCTTCCAGCCGTTCCTGGTGCTGTGGGCAGTGTGGTCGACGGGCGCCTGGCGCCGCCTCCGCAGCCGGCGGAGGACCCCCTAGGCTCATCGGGTGAGTCCATCCCCTCCCCTCGGTCCGACGTCGGATCATCGGCGTGGGTGACGTCCTCGCCACCCGTCGGGCCCGGGACGGCGTGGCGGCGGTCTTCATCGCCAACGGGTTCATCTTCGCCTCCTGGATGGCGCGCATCCCGGCGGTGCGCGACGATCTCGAGCTGTCCCCGGGCCGCCTGGGGGTGCTCCTCCTGGCCATCTCCATCGGTTCGCTCTCCGGTCTGCCGACGGCGGGCTGGCTCGTGCAGCGTCTGGGTGCCAGGACGGTCATCTCCGTCGCGGCGGGCCTGGTGGCCGGTGGTGTGGTCCTCGCCGCCGTGGCTGCCGAGGTGCTCGGGTGGGCGCCGCTGACCGCTGCGGGCCTGGTGCTGATGGGCTTCGGGGTCGGCACCTGGGACGTGGCCATGAACCTGGAGGGCGCCGAGGTCGAGCGGCGGCTCGGCCGCACGATCATGCCGCGCTTCCACGCGGGCTTCAGCCTCGGCACCGTGCTCGGCGCCGGGGGCGGCGCCGTCGCCGTCTGGCTCGGTCTCGGCATCGTCCCCCACCTCGTGGCGGCCGTCGTCGTGGCCCTTGCCGTCACGTGGTCCGCGGTCGGTCGGCTCCTGGCGGCCGAAGCGGGGCCGGAGCCCTCGACCGACGACCACGAGTCCGGTGGGATGCTGCGCGCCTGGCTGGAGCCCAAGACCCTGTTCATCGGGCTCATGGTCCTCGCGCTGGCGCTCACCGAGGGGACCGCCAACGACTGGCTGGCCGTGGCCCTCATCGATGGCTACGCCCTGCCGGAGTGGGCGGGCGCGGCGGGCTTCGCCGCCTTCGTCACGGCGATGACGGCCGGGCGTCTCGTGGGCCCGGCGCTGCTGGACCGGCACGGTCGGGTCGCCGTGCTCTGGAGCACGATGGCGCTCGCCGCGGTCGGTGTCCTCCTGACCGTGCTCGGCGGCAGCACGGAGCTCGCGATCGTGGGCGTCCTGCTGTGGGGGCTGGGGGCCTCGCTCGGCTTCCCGGTGGGGATGAGCGCCGCGGCGGACGACCCCCGCGGTGCGGCGGCGCGCGTCAGCGTCGTCTCGACGATCGGCTACACCGCCTTCCTCGCGGGTCCTCCCTTCGTGGGCTTCCTCGCCGACCGGGTCGGCACGCTGGACGCACTGCTGGTGGTGGCGCTCCTGCTGGTTCCGTCCGCGCTGGTGGTGCCCGCGGCGCGGGAGTCGGCTCAGCGCAGGTGACGACGCACCGCCGAGGCCATCTGCCCCATCAGCCCCCGGGCCTGCGTCGGATCGCTCCCGTCGAGGAAGTAGTGGTCGCGTCGAGGCACGACGACGTGCTCGACCTCGACGCCGGCGGCCCGGAGCCGATGGGCGTAGCCATCCCCCTCGGCCCGCAGTGCATCGTGCTCGGCGGTCAGCACCATGGCCGGCGGCAGACCGGTCAGGGACCCGGCCAGCGCGGGTGACGCGTAGGGCTCGGTGCGCCGGGTCTCGTCCTTGAAGTACGCGGCGCGCACGAGGCGGACCGTCCGCGGCGAGATCATCGGGTGGGCGAGGGTCGAGGGCTTGTCGCTCGTCGAGACGTCCAGCGACGGGACCCCGAGCAGCTGCAACCGGGCCGTGAAGGTCTGCTCGTCGCGGGCGCGCAGGCATGCCGACGCCGCCAGGTTGCCGCCGGCGCTGAAGCCGCTGACGCCGAGCCGTCCGCCGTCGAGTCCCTGGTCCGCGGCGCGCTGCTGCACCCAGGCGATGACGTCGTGCACCTGCTCGTGCGCCACCGGGTAGCGATGCCGCGGGGCCACGGCGTAGTCGACGTTCACCACGGCGACGCCGGCCTCGGCCGCGACGAAGCGGCACCAGAAGTCGTCCATCCGGGGGTGCCGCATGATGAACGCACCGCCGTGCAGGTGCACGAGCACCGGCAGCGGTCCCTCGACGCCGGAGGGTCGGTAGACCTCGCAGGGCACCTCGCCGTGTCGGGTCGGCACCCGCCAGGTGGCCGGATCGGCGACGTCGAGACCTCCCAACCGGAGCGAGTCCCCGTAGCGGACGGTCCATCGCGCCGTGGACCCGCTCAGCCAGGCGTGGAAGTCCGCGTACAGGCCCATGCCCGACGTTCGACACCGCGTGGCACACGGATGGGTGCAGCGCATCAGGTAGAGGGCATCATGGAGCGATGGACATCATGCGCCTCGGGCACGCCACCCTCCTCGTGTCCACCGACGACACCCGCGTCCTCATCGATCCGGGCACCTTCAGCGGACCGGAGGCCTTCGAGCTGACGGGACTCGACGCGATCATCGTGACCCACCAGCACCCGGACCACCTCGATCCCGAGCGCAGCGGCCGCCTGGTGGAGGCCAATCCCGACGCCCTGCTTCTGTGCGACCCCGAGACCGCGGCGCTGCAGGGGTCGGACCGCTGGAACGTCAACGAGGACGGCCGCGAGTGCCGGATCGGCGACCTCGTGGTGCGTGGCGTCGGCAGTCGGCACGCCGAGATCCTGCCTTCGATCCCCCTGGTCGCCAACGTCGGTGTCCTCATCGACGACGGCGCCACGACGCTCTTCCACCCGGGCGACACGTACGAGTACGCACCTCCTGGTGTCGACGTGCTGGCCCTGCCGCTCACCGCTCCCTGGGCCAAGGTGAGCGAGACGGTCGAGTTCGCCGTGCGCGTCGCCCCGACGACCCTGTTCCCCATCCACGACGCGGTGGTGGCCGAGGCTGCCCACGGCATCTACTGGGGCCACGTCGTCGCCCACTCCGGCGTCCGGGACACCCGCCTGCTCGTGCCGGGTGACACGTTGACGACCCCGTGACGGCCCCGACCCTCGACGCTGCAGGGGTGGCCTCGCGGGGACTGCGGATCGCGGCCGTTCCGATCATGCTGCTGGCCGGGGGGCTCGTCGCCGGGCAGTCCGCGCTGAACGGTCGTCTCGCCGAGGGTCTCGGCTCCGGCCCGCGGGCCGCCATCGCCGCAGCCCTGGTGAGCTTCGGGTCCGGGCTCCTGGTGGTGGCCGTGATCACCCTGTCCACCTCCTCCGGACGTGCCGGTGCGCGACGTCTCGTGGTGGCGGTCCGGGACCGCAGGCTGCGGGCACGTGAGCTCGTCGGGGGGCTCTTCGGCGCCTACCTCGTGGTGACGCAGGGCCTCACGGTGGGGACGATCGGCGTCGCCCTCTTCACCGTCGCGGTGACGGCCGGGCAGTCTGCCTCGGCGCTGCTCGTCGACCACCGTGGCCTGGGACCCTCCGGGCGCCTCCCGTTCAGCACGCCTCGGGCGATCGCCGCCGCGTTCGCGGTACTGGCGGTGCTGCTGGCCGCCGGCGAACGGCTCCGCGACGACCTCGACCCGACGCTGGTGCTGCTCGCCGTGCTCCCCCTCCTGGCCGGCGCCGGTGCGGCACTGCAGCAGGCGATGAACGGACGGGTCTCGGCCGTCGGTGGACCGTGGGCGACGACGCTCAACAACTTCATGGTGGGCACGGCCGCGCTTGCCCTGTTCTACCCCGTCAGCCTGCTGCGCCCCGGACGGCTGGACTCCTGGCCCGACACGTGGTGGCTCTACCTGGGCGGCACGATGGGCGTCGGGTTCATCGCCCTGGCCGCGCTCCTGGTGCGCGTGCACGGCGTGCTCGTGCTGGGACTGTCGATGATCGCCGGCCAGGTGATAGCCGCCGAGCTGATCGAGCTGTTCTCCCCCGACCCCCACGTCGGTATCGTCGGCGTGGTGGCTGGGGGTCTCACCGTCGCCGGGGTGGTTGTCGCCCTGCTCGTGCGGCCTCGCCACGCATGACCCCGGGGTGGGGTTATCTCATATCTGAGATAGGATCACGACATGACTGAGCAGGACTACCTCTCGCGCATCGGCACCCTGATCCGCGACGCCAGGCACCACAGCGGACTCACCCAGGCCGAGCTGGCCGATGAGCTGCGCACCAGCCAGAGCGCCGTGAACCGGATCGAGAAGGGCCAGCAGAACCTCACCCTGGAGATGCTCGCCCGCATCGGCACCGCCCTGGACTCCGAGATCGTCGCGATGGGCACCTCCGGACCCAGCCACCTGCGGGTCAAGGGCGGGACCACCCTCTCCGGCACCATCGACGTGAAGTCCAGCAAGAACGCCGGGGTGGCCCTGCTGTGCGCCTCGCTGCTCAACGCGGGCACCACCATCCTGCGCAAGGTGGCCCGGATCGAGGAGGTCAACCGCCTGCTGGAGGTGCTGGGCTCCATCGGGGTCAAGACCCGGTGGCTCAACGACCAGAACGACCTCGAGCTCGTCGTCCCCGCCACCCTCGACCTGGAGTCGATGGACGCCGACGCCGCCCGTCGCACCCGCAGCATCATCATGTTCCTCGGTCCGCTGATGCACCGGGTCGAGTCCTTCGAGCTCCCCTATGCCGGTGGCTGCGACCTCGGCACCCGCACGGTCGAGCCGCACATGACGGCTCTGCGCCCGTTCGGCCTGAAGGTGGTCGCCACCGAGGGCAGCTACCACGCCACCGCCAGCGCCGGCGTGGCCCTGGAACGCCCCATCGTGCTCACCGAGCGCGGCGACACCGTCACGGAGAACGCGCTCCTCGCCGCGGCGCGGTACGAGGGCGTCACGGTCATCCGCAACGCCAGCCCCAACTACATGGTCCAGGACCTGTGCTTCTTCCTGGAGAAGCTCGGCGTGCAGATCGAGGGCATCGGCACCACCACTCTGCGGGTCACCGGTCGCGCGACGATCAACACCGACGTCGACTACGCACCCAGCGAGGACCCGATCGAGGCGATGAGCCTGATCGCGGCGGCCATCGTCACGCAGTCCAGCATCACGGTGCGCCGGGTCCCGATCGAGTTCATGGAGATCGAGCTCGCCCTGCTGGAGGAGATGGGCTTCGCCTACGAGCGCAGCGATGAGTACCCCGCCGAGAACGGACAGACGCGGCTGGTGGACATCACCACCCATCCGTCCACGCTGCGGGCGCCCATCGACAAGATCCACCCGATGCCGTTCCCCGGCCTGAACATCGACAACCTGCCGTTCTTCGCGGTCATCGCCGCGATGGCCGACGGCCAGACCCTCCTGCACGACTGGGTCTATGAGAACCGGGCGATCTACCTCACCGAGCTCAACAAGCTCGGCGCCCGCGTCAAGCTCCTCGACCCGCACCGAGTGCTCGTGGAGGGCCCGACGCACTGGAGCGGCACCGAGCTGGTGTGCCCGCCGGCCCTGCGTCCCGCCGTCGTCATCCTGATCGCGATGCTCGCCGCCAAGGGCACCTCGGTGCTGCGCAGCGTCTACGTCATCAACCGCGGCTACGAGGACCTCGCCGAGCGGCTCAACGCCCTCGGCGCCCAGATCGAGACCTTCCGCGACATCTGACCCCCCACGCCATAGCGTGGTGCTCGTGAAGGCCGACCTCTCGCGGTTCCGCTACTTCGACCACCCCACTCCCCTGCCGATGGCGCACCGCGGTGGTGCGCAGCTGCCCGGGATGGAGCGGCTGGAGAACACGATGGCGGCCTTCCATGCCGCCGACGAGCTTGGGTGCGGCTACCTGGAGACCGACGTCCACGCCTCCCGCGACGCGGTGGTGTACGCCTTCCATGACCTCGACCTGGAGCGCCTGGTCGGCAGCGCCGACGCCATCGCGACGATGGACTCCGCACAGGTCGACGAGATCAGGCTCGACGGGAGCGAGCCGATTCCCCGGCTCACCACGCTGCTGGAGGAGCTGCCGGACGCCCGGCTGAACATCGACGTCAAGTCCGACGCCGCCGTGGAGCCGACCGTGCGGACCCTGCGGGAGAGCGATGCGGTGGAACGCGTCTGCCTCGCGAGCTTCTCCGGGTCCCGGCTGAGGAGGATGCGTCGCCTGGAGCCGCGCGTGGCCACCTCGGCCGGGCCGCTGGAGGTGGCGGCGGTCCGCCTCGCCCCGCTGCGCTGGATGCGGGCGCACGCCGTGCGAGCCGGCGCGCAGTGCCTGCAGGTGCCGGTGCGGCGAGGTCCATTCACGGTCGTCGACGCGAGGTTCGTCGCCCGGGCGCACGACCTGGGCCTGCAGGTGCACGTCTGGACGGTGGACGACCCCGACGAGATGCGATCCTTGCTCGAGATCGGGGTCGACGGCATCGTGACGGACCGACCGGACCTGCTCAAGGACGTGCTCATCGAGACCGGCGACTGGAGACCTGCATGACGGACGTGGCAGTGGGGCGCGAGCGACGCGCGTGGCCGGTGCTCGCCTGGTCCCTGTGGGACTGGGGGTCGGCGGCGTTCAACGCCGTCATCGTGACCTTCATCTTCTCGGTCTACCTGACCGACGCCGTCGGCGAGGACCTCCCGGGACGGATCTCCGCGAGCACCTGGCTGGGCATCTCGATCGCCGTGGCGAGCCTGTTCCTGGCCGTCCTCGCACCCGTCCTGGGTCAGCGCTCGGACGCCGGGGGGCAGCGCAAGCGGTCCCTCGGCCTGCTCACGGTGAGCGTCGTGGTGGTGATGGGCGGGCTGTTCTTCGTGAAGGACGACTACCACTACCTCTGGCTCGGCCTGGTGCTGCTCGCCCTGGGCACCGTGCTGTTCGAGCTGGCCCAGGTGCCGTACTTCGCCATGCTCCGCCAGGTGTCCACCCCCGCGACCGTCGGCCGGGTCTCCGGCATCGGGTGGGGCTTCGGCTACCTGGGCGGAATCGTCCTGCTGCTGATCTGCTTCTTCGGCTTCGTCACGGGTGACGGCGGCTTCCTCGGCCTGCCCACCCAGGACGGCCTGAACATCCGCCTCGTCGCGGTGCTGGCGGCCGTGTGGTTCCTGCTCTTCGCGATCCCGGTCATGCTCGCCGTGCCGGAGCTGCCCGCCACGGCGAGCCCGCTGGAGAAGACGGGCTTCCTGGACTCCTACCGCCTGCTCTTCGCCGAGCTCCGACACATGTGGCGCGAGGAGCGACCGACCCTGGTCTTCCTGGGCGCCTCGGCCCTGTTTCGGGACGGCCTGGCCGGGGTGTTCACCTTCGGAGCCGTGATCGCCGTCTCGGTGTACGGCTTCGAGGCCGACACCGTCATCATCTTCGGCGTCGTCGCCAACATCGTCGCTGCTGCCGGGGCGATCCTCGCCGGCCGCATCGACGACCGGACCGGCCCGCGAGCCGTGATCGTCTTCTCGCTCGTCGCGATGATCCTCGCCGGCGTCGTCCTGCTGTTCGTCTCCGGCTCGACGATGTTCTGGATCTTCGGGCTCGTCCTGTGCCTGTTCGTCGGCCCCGCCCAGTCCGCCTCCCGGACCTACCTCATCCGCCTGACGCCCGTCGGCAAGGAAGGCCAGGTCTTCGGCCTCTACGCCATGACCGGTCGTGCCGCGTCGTTCCTCTCCCCCGCGCTGTTCGCGCTCGCCGTCTTCGTCGGTGGGGACGACCGCTGGGGCATCATCGGGATCATGATCGTGCTCGCCGTCGGCCTCGCTGCCCTGTTCGCCGTGCCGGCCCGGATCGAGGACCGTGCGCTGGAGGTGCGGTGATCCGGTGTTCAGGGGAATCTCATGGCGATGTCGTACGTTGATCAACGGTAGAGAGAGGAGTGACCATGGCTGAACGAGCATTGCGTGGCGCCCGGTTGGGGGCCCAGAGCTTCGAGGACGAGCGCGGCGTCGAGATGGCGCCCCGTCAAGAGATCCAGTACGTGTGCGCCGATGGCCACACCTTCACCGTCACGATGGCCGACGAGGCGGAGATCCCCCTGGAGTGGGAGGACCCCAAGACCGGGCTCATGGGTCGTCTGGTCGACGGTGCGGAGCCGGTCAAGAAGGACGAGAAGCCCATCCGCACCCACTGGGACATGCTGCTGGAGCGTCGCTCGGAGTCCGAGCTGGAGGAGATCCTCACCGAGCGGCTGGAGCTGTTGCGGTCGGGCGAGATCGGTCCGCCGCACCTGCACCGTCGCAAGAAGAAGTCGGCCTAGGCGGCTCGGACCACGCGTCGACGTCGACACAGCCGGCGCTGCAGGCCCCAGAGGGTGACCCGCCACAGTGCCTCGCGCACGATGGCGCCGCTCATCTTGGAGCGGCCGTGCTCACGCTCCACGAAGGCGATGGGCACCTCGAGCGTGGTCAGCCCGGCGGCGTCGACGCGGCGCGTCATGTCGATCTGGAAGCAGTACCCCTGTGAGGCCATCGTCTCGTACCCGATGCGCTCGAGAGTGGCGCCGCGCACCGCCCGGAACCCCGCTGTCGTGTCGTGCACCGGCAGCGCGAGCAGCCTCCGGGCGTACCACGTGCCGCCACGGGAGATGAGCCGCCGGTACCACGGCCAGTTGACGACCGACCCACCCTTCACCCAGCGCGATCCGATGACCATCTCGGCCCCCGGCAGCGCCCTGAGCAGGGCTGGCAGCTCCTCGGGCTGGTGCGAGCCGTCGGCGTCCATCTCCACCAGCACGTCGTACCCGCGGCCCAGGCCCCACGCGAAGCCCGCGCGGTAGGCGGCTCCGAGACCCTCCTTGCCGGGCCGGTGCAGGACGTGCAACCGCGGCTCGCCCGAGGCCAGCTGCTCGGCGATGTCACCGGTGCCGTCGGGCGAGGAGTCGTCGACGATCAGCACGTCGGCGTCGGGCACGGCGAGAAGCAGGCGGGCCAGCACGTCGGGCAGGCTCTCGGCCTCGTCGTACGTCGGCACCACGACGAGGACGCGCATCAGGCCCGTCCCCTGCCCCGCCCGGTGCGCCACCCGAGGATCCAGCCGACCAGGCCGAGGCCGACCAACGTCCACTGCAGGTACGGACCGACCACCAGGGCCGGGGTCCGACCCGATGCAAGCGGCACCTCCACCGAGATCGTGGCCGGCTCGTGCATCGGGGCGCGCTCGACGACGTCGCCGTGGGCATCGGCCACGCCGCTGATGCCGTTCGTCGACGGCACGAGCATCCAGCGTCCGGTCTCCAGCGCGCGCAGGCGCGAGATCTTCCACTGCTGCTCGGGCTGGGCGGTGCCGGTGAAGGCGGCGTTGCTCGTCTGCCCGGAGAGCACCTGCACGTCCTCACCGGCGGCGTCCCGGATGATGCCGTCGTAGGCCAGATCCCAGCAGATCGATCCGCCGACCACGAGGCCGCCGACCCGAAGCGGTGCGGAGTCCTCCCCCGGCAGCATGTCGCGAGGGATGTCGCGATCGACGCGCGGGACGATGTCGCCGAGCAGCTGGCGGAACGGGACGTACTCGCCGTAGGGGACGAGCTTGCGCTTGACGTAGCGACTGCCGGGACCGTCCTCGTCCCACACGACGCTGGCGTTGTAGGCGGTGTCGGAGGTGGGTCCGTCCAGCAGCGCCCCGATTAGGATCGGCGCACCGATCCGGGCCGACGTGGCCTCGATCTGGGCCTGCACCGTCTCGTTGGTGAACGGGTCGACGTCGACGGTCGTCTCCGGCCACATGACGACGTCGGGCCTGGGGACCGTTCCGTCCTCGACGTCCCGGGTCAGACGTCGGGTCTCGGCCAGGTGCAGGGCGAAGATCTCCCCACGCGGCCAGGAGAGGATGGCGCCGGGGACGTCGCCCTGGACGAGGGCGACGTCCGCCGTCCCGTCCTGTCCGGTCACGCCCGTCGGCAGGACGGCACCGACGAGCATCGTCGTGAGGATCGCGCCGGCGGCCAGCGCGCGGTGCAGGACCGCTCCCCCGCAGAGCACCACCAGGCTCGCCGCGACGACGAACATCACGGCCGAGAGCCAGGGCATGCCGCCGATGCGCACCCAGGCCTCGAACGGGGTGTCGATGGCCGTGTGGCCCAGCCGTCCCCACGGGAAGCCGGTCAGTGGGAAGGAACTGCGGAACCACTCGCCCGCCACCCAGACGGCTGCCCCCCACAACGGCCACCACCGCAGGCGCAGGGCGGAGCGCAGCGGGATCGCGATGATCGCGAAGACGCCCACCTGCGCGAGCACGAGCGCGACGTAGGCGCCGTTGCTGACGGCGTTCATCCACCAGATGAGCACGGCCATGAAGCTCAACCCGTAGGTCGCCCCCACCGCGAGCACCAGGCGTACCCGGGCCTGGTCCAGTCGGCGGAGCACGACGACCAGCACGGCCACGCCGAGCACCATCGCGTACGGGACGGTGAAGGGATCGAACGCCGCGGCGGACAGCAGTCCGGCCAGGACGGTGAGCGGCAGGGCCCAGCGGGCCCTCACGATCGTCTCGTCACAGGACGACGAGCTCGCGCGGACGCTGGTTGAGGACCTCGAGGCCGTCGTCGGTGCAGACGGCGATGTCCTCGATCCGCGCACCCCACCGGCCCTCGGCGTAGCAGCCCGGCTCGATCGAGAAGGCCATCCCGGGCTCGAGGACCAGATCGTTGCCGGAGACGATGTACGGCTCCTCGTGGGTCTCCTGCCCGATCCCGTGGCCGGTGCGGTGGATGAACAGGTCGCCGTAGCCTGCCTCGGTCAACAGCTCACGACCGACGGCGTCCACGGACTCCGCAGTGACCCCCGGGCGAGCGTGCTCGCGCTGCGCGGCCTGGGCGGCCTCGAGCGCTGCATAGGCGTCGAGGTAGTCGCTCGGGGCGCCCCCGCCGATGACGTAGTTGCGAGTGGAGTCCGAGCAGTAGCCAGCGGGGGTCGTGCCGCCGATGTCGACGACGACGGGCTCGCCGGCCCCGATGACGCGGTCGGAGACCTCGTGGTGGGGCGAGGAGCCGTTGGGCCCGGACCCGACGATGACGAAGTCGACCTGCACATGGCCCTCCTCCACGATGGCACGGGCGATGTCGGCACCGACCTCGCGCTCGGTACGGCCCACGCGCAGCCACTCACCCATGCGAGCGTGGACCCGGTCGATGGCGGCACCGGCCTGGCGCAGGGCCTCGATCTCGGCGGGTTCCTTGCGCATCCGCAACGCCTCGATGACGGGCCCGGCCAGCATGACCTCCGAGTGCGGCATCCGGCGCTGCAGCTCGAGCACGCGGGCCGCCCACATCTGGTTGTCCACCGCGATGGCGCCGTCGGCCACGAGCGACGTGACGAGCGCGAAGGGGTCGTCGGTCTCACCCCACGTCGCCACGGCGACCTCGACCCCGGCGGCCTCGGCCGCGGCCCGCTCCAGGGCCGGGACGACGAGCGTCGGCTCCCCCTCGACGGGCAGCACCAGGCAGGTCAGCCGCTCCAGCGGCTTGGCGTGGTAGCCGGTGAGGTAGCGCAGGTCGGCGCCGGGCGTGATGAGCATCGTGGAGACTCCGCGGGACGTCATCTGCTCGCGGGCCCTGGTCAGTCGAGAAGTCACCGCTCGAGCCTATCGGGCACCACGCAGGCCACCCGGCCAGGTTGAGTCGACGCTGGCCCCGAGCCGGGACCTCACCTAGTGTGTGGGGACCATCACCACATGATCGGGGGATCAGATGCGCAGAATGATCGCTGCCACCGCGGCCGTCTTCTTGTCAGCAGGCCTTGTCTCCGCCGTCCCGTCCGGGGCGAGCGGGACCAACGACGACAAGGTCAACACCACCAAGCTCACCAAGGCCGTCCAGGTCAACGGAGTGCTGCAGCACCTGCGGCAGCTCCAGGTGGTCGCCAACCGCAACGACGGCAACCGGGCCTCCGGCCTGCCGGGCTACGAGGCGTCGTCCACGTACGTCGCCAAGACGTTGCGACAGGCCGGGTACAAGGTCCGCAAGCAGACCTTCACGTTCCCGTTCTTCTCCGAGGACTCACCGACGACGCTCACGCAGCTGTCGCCGCAGGAGCGAGACCTCGAGACGGCGATCTTCACCTACTCCGGATCCGGGGACGTCTCCGGTCCGGTCGTCCCGACCAACGACCTCCTCATCCCGGCGCCCGAGCAACCCGCCAGCACGTCGGGCTGTGAGGCCGAGGACTTCGAGCCGGCACCGAGCGAGGACGCCATCGCGCTCATCCAGCGCGGTTCGTGCGACTTCGGGCTGAAGGCACGCAACGCCGAGGCCGCCGGCTACGAGGCCGTGATCATCTTCAACGCGGGCACCCCGCAGAACACCGAGCTCAGCATCGGCACCCTCGGAGAGCCCGTCGACATCCCCGTCGTGGGCCTGTCCTACGAGGACGGCGTGGCCCTGGCCGAGGCGGAGTCGCCGACGGCGCAAGTCGTCACCGACACGACGATCGACCTGGAGCGGGAGACCCACAACCTCATCGCCGACTGGCCGGGCACCACCAAGAACGATGACCAGGCGGTCGTCGTGGGGGCGCACCTGGACAGCGTCGCCGACGGTCCCGGAGTGAACGACAACGGCACGGGCGTCGCCGGCATCCTGGAGGTCGCGGAGGAGATGGCCGAGACCGGCTACACCAAGCGGCTCCAGCGTCCGGTGAGGTTCGCGTTCTGGGGTGCGGAGGAGCTTGGCCTGCTGGGTGCACAGCACTACGTGGACACCCTGTCGGACCGCAGCCGCGCGAAGATCTACGCCAACCTGAACTTCGACATGCTGGGCTCGTCGAACTACGTGCGACTCGTCTACGACGGTGACGGCTCGGAGTTCGACCTGGCCGGGCCGGCCGGCTCGAGCCAGATCGAGGACGTCTTCACGGGGTGGTTCGACGACCAGGACCTGGAGACGGACCCGACCGCGTTCGACGGACGGTCCGACTACGGCCCGTTCATCGAGTACGGCATCCCCGCCGGCGGCCTGTTCAGTGGCGCCGACGACGTGAAGACGCAGCGTCAGGCGGAGGTCTACGGCGGCACCGCCGGCGAGATGCTCGACCCGGACTACCACACGCCACAGGACACGATCGACAAGATCGACACCACGGTGCTGGGTCAGCTGACCGACGGGGCCGCACACGCCGTGGCCACGCTGACGTTGTCCAAGCAGGGTCTGTACGGGGACGGCGCCCGCCGCTCCGACCAGACCAAGTCCGCCCAGCCGATGAAGGGGTCGAAGGACTTCCAGGGCGACCTGGCGCTGCGCTGACGCTGCACGACATAGGCTCGACGCCGGTACCCCGTCCCCGGGGTGCCGGCGTCGTCCGTTCCGGGAGGTCCCATGTCATCGCAGGTCCCATCACGGGTCTCATCGGGGGGACGGCTGCTCCTGCTCGACTCCGCGAGCCTGTACTTCCGCGCCTTCTACGGGGTCCCGGACTCCATGAAGGCTCCTGACGGGACGGTCGTCAACGCGTTGCGCGGGCTGCTGGACTTCGTGGCCACGCTCACGACGCAGCACTCCCCCGACGCGATCGTGGCGTGCTGGGACGACGACTGGCGCCCCCAGTGGCGGGTCGACCTGCTGCCCTCGTACAAGACACACCGGCTGGCCGACCCGGAGGCCGTGGCGACCGGGGAGGCCGTGGCCGAGGAGTCGCCGGACCTGTTGACACCACAGGTGCCGCTCATCGCCGAGGCCCTCGGGATCCTGGGCATCCCGGTCGTCGGTGCACCCGGCGCGGAGGCCGACGACATCATCGGCACTCTCGCGAGGTTGTGGGAGGGCCCGGTGGACGTCGTGACCGGAGACCGTGACCTCTTCCAGCTGGTGGATGACGAGGCCGAGGTCCGGGTGCTCTACACGGCCCGCGGTGTCTCGCGCGCCGACGTGGTCGACGCGGCGTGGATCCGAGCCAAGTACGGCATCGAGCCGTCACAGTACGTCGACTTCGCCACGATGCGTGGTGACACGTCCGACGGCATCCCCGGGGTGAAGGGGATCGGCGAGAAGGGTGCCGCCACGCTGCTGGCCGACCACGGCGACCTGGACGGCATCCTCGCCGCCGCTGCGGACGAGAGCAGCAACCTCAAGCCGCGGGCCCGGGCCTCGCTGCTGGAGTCCGTCGAGGCGATCGCCGTCATGCGTGAGGTCGTCCGGGTGCTCGAGGACACCTGCGACGTGGGGGTCGTCGTGCCGTTGGCCCCGCTCTCTCCGGACCAGCGGGCCGAGCTGGCCGCCTTCGGCGACCGGTGGGGCCTGGGCAGCGTGGTTCAGCGGCTGCAGGAAGCGCTCGGGTCCTGACTCAGGTGGAGATGGAGCTGTACTCGACCACGCCGCGGCGCAGGCCGTCGAGGGCCTCGCGGGCGGTGGTGCGCAGCGGACCGGGGCCGGCAGCCTGCGCCACCTGTGCCATGACGTCGATGAGCTGCTTCATGGTGCGGACGAAGTCGCCCGCGGCAAGCTCGGTTTCACGCAGGACGTCGTCCAGCGAGGCCCCATGGACCCAGGACCATGCCGCGTTCGCGAACCCGAAGTCGGGCGAGCGCAGGAACCGCACCCGGTGCTCGCGCTCGAGCGCCTGCAGCTCGCTGCACAGCCGGGTCATCTCGTCGGCGATGGTGAGCACGCCGCCGTTGGGCATCGTGGGTGTGGGGGCGTCGTCGGGGTTGCGGGTCTCATAGCTCAGCCCGCTGATCACGGCGGCGAGGTCGGCCGCGTCCAGTCCCTCCCAGACGCCCTGCCTCAGGCACTCGGCCACGAGCAGGTCGAGGTCGCTGTAGAGGCGCTGCAGGCGCAGGCCGCCCTCGGTGACGGTGTCGCCGTCGAGGTAGCCGAGCACGTCCAGCACCTCGCACACGTGGTCGAACTGCCGGGCGACCGTGTTGGTGCGCTGCTCGATGCGGCCGCGCTGGTTCTTGGTGTCCCGCTGGAGCTTGAGGTAGCGCTCGGCCCACCGTGCGTGGGACTCCCGGTCGGGGCACTGGTGGCACGGGTGGGCCTTGAGCCGTGCCCGCACCTCGGCGATGCGGGGGTCCTCGTGCGTGGGCCCGTAGCCGCTGGACTCCCGGTAGGGCTTGTCGCGCTGCCAGCTGGCGTCGGGCACCCGGTTGCGCAGCGACGACGCGAGGTCCCGGCGGGCCTGGGGACTGCGGGAGTTGAACGACTTGGGGATCCGCATGCGGGTGATCGGCTGCACCGGCGTCGGGAAGTCCATGGCGGCGAGGCGGCGCGCGTGACGTCCGGCCGTGAGCACGAGCGGGCGTGGCGTCTCGGCGAGGGCGGTGCCGGGGTCGAGCACGACGGCCAGGCCCGCCCACTTCCCGGCCGGGACGTCGATCACGTCGCCGGGCCGCAGGGACAGCATCGACTCCACGACCTCCTCGCGCACGGCGGCCTTGCGCAGCTTCTTGCCCGAGGCCTCGATGTCGCTGAGCTCGCGGCGCAGCCGGGCGTACTCCATGAAGTCGCCGAGCTCGCACTGCGCCGACTCCAGGTAGCCCTCGAGGGCCTCGTCGGCCTTGTGGATCTGCCGGGCGAGGCCGACGACGGCGCGGTCGGCCTGGAACTGGGCGAACGACTGCTCCAGCAGCTCACGGGCCCGCTCCCGGCCGACCTGGTCCACGAGGTTGACGGCCATGTTGTACGAGGGGCGGAAGGAGGAGTTGAGCGGGTAGGTGCGCGTGGAGGCCAGGCCCGCGACCTGGCGGGGGTCCAGGCCTGCCTGCCACAGCACGACGCCGTGTCCCTCGACGTCGATGCCACGGCGACCGGCGCGGCCGGTCAGCTGGGTGTACTCCCCCGGCGTGACGTCGACGTGGGCCTCGCCGTTCCACTTCGACAGCCGTTCCAGGACGACGGAGCGGGCCGGCATGTTGATGCCCAGGGCGAGGGTCTCGGTGGCGAACACGGCCCTCACGAGGCCGGCGCTGAACAGCCGCTCCACGACCTCCTTGAAGGTCGGCAGCATCCCGGCGTGGTGGGCGGCGACTCCGCGTCCCAGGGCCGCACGGAACTCGTGGTAGCCCAGCACGTGCAGGTCCTCGTCGGGCAGGTGGGCGCAGGCCGCGTCGACGGCGTCCTCGATCTCGGCCCGCTCCTCGGGCGTCGTGAGCATGATGCGGGCGTCGAGCAGCTGCTGGACGGCGGCGGCGCACCCGGCCCGGCTGAAGATGAACGTGATGGCTGGGAGCAGGCCCTCGGCCTCGAGCTTGGTGACGACCTCGACGCGGCTCGGCGTGCGGTGCTGCGTGCGCGGACGTCGACTGCCCTTCGCCGGGCGGCCGCGGGGCCGCCGGTTCAGCTGCCAGTCCTCCCGTGCGAGGCGCTCCAGCTGACGGTTGACCACGGGCCCGCCGTCGGTGTCGCTCAGTCCGTCCTCGAACAGCGGGTACAGCCGGCGCCCCACCAGGACGTGCTGGTGCAGCGGGACGGGACGGCGCTCCTCCACGATCGTCACCGTGTCGCCACGGACTTCGGTGAGCCAGTCGCCGAACTCCTCGGCGTTGGAGACGGTCGCGGACAGCGAGACGACGGCCACCGACTCGGGCAGGCCGATGATGACCTCCTCCCAGACGGCACCGCGGAACCGGTCGGCCAGGTAGTGCACCTCGTCCATGACGACGAAGCCGAGTCCGTCGAGCGTGCGCGAGCCCGCGTAGAGCATGTTGCGCAGGACCTCGGTGGTCATGACGACGATCGGCGCCTCGCCGTTGATCGTGTTGTCGCCGGTCAGCAGACCGACGCTGTCGGCGCCGTAGCGTTCGACGAGGTCGCCGAACTTCTGGTTCGAGAGCGCCTTGATGGGGGCGGTGTAGAAGCACTTGCGGCCGGTGGCGAGAGCGACGTGCACCGCGAACTCCCCGACGACGGTCTTGCCGGAGCCGGTCGGCGCTGCGACGAGCACGCCCCGTCCGTCCTCGACCTCGCGGCATGCACGGACCTGGAAGTCGTCCAGCGTGAAGCCGTGCAGCCCCCGGAACTCGGCGAGGTGCGGGTGCTCCCTGTTGGCCCGGGCGCGGGCGTACTGCTCGGCCGGACTGGTCATGCCACCCAGCCTACGACCCGGGCCGACCTGGGGCCGGGCGCCGCTCCCGCCGGCGGGAGCGGCGTCAGTCGAGCGGGGAGGCCTCGTCGTCGGAGGGCTCGGACTGCACGGCCTTGGCCCGCTTGCGGTCCGTGAGACGAGCGACGAGCTCGGAGATGAAGTACAGGACGAGCATGGGCACGGCCAGGAAGAGCATCGTGAGGGGGTCGGTGGTGGGTGTGGCCACGGCGGCGAAGACGAAGATGCCCACGATGATCCACGGGCGGGACTGGGCGAGCTGCTGGGCCGAGACGATGCCGAGGCGGTTCAACATGATGACCACGAGCGGGATCTCGGCTGCCACGCCGAAGACGAGCAGCATCTTGATGATGAAGTCGAAGTACTCCGCACCGGTCACCAGCGAGCCGAAGCCGTCGGGGACGAACCCGATGAGGATCTCCATGGCCTTGGGCAGCACGGCGTAGGCGAGGGCGGCTCCGCCGACGAACAGGGGGGCCCCGGTGCCGGCGAGGAAGAACGCCCACCGCTTCTCGTGCCGGTGCATCGCCGGCAGGATGAACGCCCACATCTGCCACAGCCAGAACGGGCTGGAGGCCAGCAGGCCGAAGACGAGCGAGATCTTGAGCTGGAACTGGAAGGCGCCGCCGACGCCGGTGATGACGAGCTCAGTGTCGATGCCCTCGGACTGCAGCAGGGGCCGCATGTCGACGTAGGGCTGGGTCAGGAAGTCCAGGATCGGTCCGTAGAAGACGAACCCGACGATGGTTCCGACGGCGATCGCGAGGACCGCTCTGGTCAGGCGCTTGCGCAGCTCCCGCAGGTGGTCCACGAGCGGCATGGAGCCGCCCGGGGCCTTCTTCGCGGCGGCTGCATCGCGCCGGATCGCCAACTCAGCCCTGTTCGGGCTCGCGCGTCACGCGGCCGGTGGCCGGCGTGGGCTCCTCGGAAGACTCCAGCGCGTCGGGAGCGCGGTCGTCCTTGGCGGTGTCGTCCTTCTTCGTCCCGTCCTTCTCGTCGTCCTGCATCTCCTGCACCTCGGACTTGAAGATGCGCAGGGCACGTCCGGAACCACGCGCGAGCTCGGGCAGCTTGCGGCCGCCGAAGAGCAGGAGGACCACGCCCAGGATCAACAGGATCTCGGTGGGGCCGATGCCTCGGAACATGACTACTCCCTCGTCGGTGTGTGTCTCAATCATCGTACGCGGCGAGGGCCGAGCGGGCACGGTCCCTCACCTGGGCGCCGATCGCGGCAGGTTCCACGACGTGCAGCGTGCCCGCGTTGCGCAGCGCCAGACGCACCAGCCAGGACTCGTCGCTGCCGTACAGGCGGACCCGTCGCAGCCCGTCGGGTTCGCCGAGCTCGTCGACCTGGTAGTACTCGCAGAGCCAGTGCGCGGCCGGCTCGAGGTCCAGCACGACGTGCGGGGTGTCCTCCCCGACGGTGAAGAGGCCCTCGCCCAGGGCTCGCGGCGCGTCGCGGTGCTCCTGGGCCGTCTCCCCCGTGGGCTCCGCGGACAACATCCGATCGAGCCGGAAGAACCGCAGGTCCTCGGCGCGCAGGCACCAGGCCTCGAGGTAGCGGTGCCCCTGCTCGGTGAAGACCCGGCGAGGATCCACCTCACGCGTCGATCGCTCGTCGCGCGAGGCGGTCACGTACTCGATGCGCAGCCGGCGGCGCGCGGCCACGGCATCGACGAGCGTCTCGCGGATCTGGGGATCGTCCTCGTCGAGGTGGACGTCGACGGGGGCGACGACCTCGCCTCCGACCGCACCCTCCAGCTTGGCGAGTGCGCTGTCGATGATCGGCAGCTGGGCTCCGACGGCGGAGGTCCGCAGCGTCCGCAGCGCCACGATCAGCGCGATGCCCTCGCGGCTGGACAAGCGCAGCGGGCGCTGCATGAACTCGGCGTCGCGGATGTACACGACGTCGTCCTCGTCGAGGGCGCCGAGGTCGAAGTCGATCAGCTCGCCGGCGTACTCGCCGACGCCGGTGTACATGAGCAGCCGGAGGTCGTCGCGGATCTGGCGTGGCCTCACGCCGAACTCGCGGGCGACGTCCGCGACGGGCACGCCCTCCTTGCCCTGCAGGTAGGGCACGAGCGCGAGCATCCGCAGGACCTGCTGGCCGGATCGGTTCACGAGGCGTCCTCCACGGCGGCGTGCAGGCGATGCAGGACCGCCTGCTGCAGCGCCTCCGGTGAGCGGACCAAGACGTCGGGCCCGTAGGACGCGATCTGTGAGGCGAGGTCCCAGACCGACGCGAACGGCACCTCGATCTCGTCGGTGGCCTCGTCGACCGGGCGCGTCGAGCTCGCGCCGCGCCGCAGCGACTGCCCGCGCTCGGCCCGCACCCGCAGCACGGCGAGCTTGTCCGGCTCAGCGGGGAAGAACGCCGCGGCGAGCTGGCCGAGGTCGGCGTCCTCGGGAATCTCGTAGTCGCCCGGGTCCGCCAGGTGCTCGACGTCACCGACGACGCGGGACAACCGGAAGACCCGAGGTGCCTCGCGGTCGACGTCGAAGCCGCCGAGGTACCAGCGACCCCGCCACGAGATGACCCCCCAGGGCTGGACGTGCCGCCGCGAGGGCTCCAGGCCCGGGCGGCGGTAGTCGAAGGCCACCGGGATCCGCGAGGTCGAGGCCTGCCACATGGCGTCGAACGCCGGTTCGTTGGCCGAGAGCTTGGGCTCTGCCATCCGCACGATCTCGGGGTCCACGGTGACGCCGGCGGCCTTGAGCTTGACGAGGGCGGTCGTGGCGTCCTGCGCCAGGCCGGCGTGCTCCCACACCTGCGCGGCGAGGCCGAGGACGGCGGCCTCCTCGCGCGTCAGGTCCAGGTCCGGCAGCTCCACCTCGTCGCGGCGGATGCGGTAGCCCTGCTCGTCGTCGAAGTACTTGTCGTTGCCGCCCATCTCGACGGTGATGCCGAGCTCGCGCAGCTCCTCCTTGTCGCGCTCGAACTTGCGCTCGAACGCCTGCTGGCCGGACTCGCGGTAGTCCGCGATGGCCTGGCGGATCTGCTCCTTGGAGAGGTACTGACGGGTCGCCAGCAGCGCGAAGATGAGGTTCATCAACCTCTCGGTCTTGCGGTCGGCCACGAGACGAGGATGTCAGGAGGCGTCGAGCAAGTCGACCACGAACAGCAGCGTGTCGTTCTCGTCCGCGCCCTCGGGCGGCTGCTGGCCCCCCGTGCCGGGCGGGCACTCGATGATGATCCGGCTCCCGACGGTGTTGCCGGGGACCTGCTCCTGCCAGCAGGGATAGAGCTGCTGCAGCTGGAACGGACTGGGCGAGCCGCGCTCCCAGCTGGAGTCGAAGACCTCGCCGTCGGGGTAGACCTGCCCCACGTAGTGCGCGGTGATCGAGGGGTTCTCGGCGGTGATCTCGTCGCCCTCACCCTTGATGGCCACCCAGGAGCGGGACTCCGCGCCCTTGCTCGGGGCGTCGGCGGTCTCGTCGGTGGACTCGAAGCCGGTGACCTCGTCGTCCTCGGTGGTGATCTCCGGGACGCTCTCGGGGACGTCCTGCTCCTCGCCGCTGGCCTCGGTGGGCACCTTGGCGACGATGTCGAACAGGAAGACCATCGAGTCGTCCGCCTGGATGCCGAGCGCATCCTGGGCGGCGCCGAACCCGTCCTCGGGCGCGATGGCCACCAGGACCCGGCTGCCCACCTTCTGGCCCGACAGTCCCTTCACGAACCCGGGCATGACGGCGTCCTGCTGCAGCGGGACGGTCATGGGTGAGTCACCGGTGAAGGAGTTGTCGAACTGCTCCCCCGTGCGTCCGTTCACGGCGACGTAGTTGACCTTGACGCTGTCGCCGTCGGCGAGCTCCTCGCCGTTGCCCTCGTTGACCACACGGGTGTCGGTGGAGTCGGCCTCGAAGTCCTCGGGGACGTCCACGGACGGGTTGGCACCCTCACCGATCGTGATGTCCTCGAGCCCTGCACCGGAGGAGCCACCACATCCAGCGAGGACGAGGGTGCTGGTCAGGGCGAGTGCCAGGATGCGGCGCACAGGAGAACCTTCTGACGGGGACAAGGCCTCGGTCACACTAGCCGCGGGTCCCAAGAGGACGCTGAGCGTCGCCTACATGCCGTCGATGAGTCGCTGGACCCGTTCGTCGTGGGAGCGGAAGGGGTCCTTGCACAGCACGGTCCGCTGGGCCTGGTCGTTGAGCTTGAGGTGCACCCAGTCGACGGTGAAGTCGCGGCGCCGCTCCTGGGCGCGCTTGATGAAGTCGCCCCGGAGCCGGGCCCGGGTGGTCTGGGGTGGCACCGACTTGGCGGTGAAGACGTCGAGGTCGCGGGTGACACGGGCCACTGACCCGCGGTTCTCCAGCAGGTAGAAGATGCCGCGGTCACGCCGGATGTCGTGGTACGCGAGGTCCAGCTGGGCGATGCGCGGGTCGGCCCAGCTGAGCCCGTGGGTCGTCCGGTAGCGATCGAGGAGCCGGAACTTGATCACCCAGTCGATCTCGCGCTCCACGAGGGAGAGGTCCTCGGACTCGACCGCCTTCAGGCAGCGCTCCCACAGGTCCATCGTGCGGTCGATGGTCGGGGTGTGCAGGCCGTGGCGGTCCACGAACTCCGCCGCCTTGCCGAAGTACTCCGCCTGGATCTCCAGCGCGGACATCTCTCGCCCGTTGGCCAGCAGCACCTTGCGACGCCCGGTCATGTCGTGGGAGATCTCGCGGATGGCGCGGATCGGGTTGTCCAGGGTGAGGTCGCGCATCGAGACGCCAGCCTCGATCATCCGCAGCACGAGGTCGGTGGTGGCGACCTTGAGCATCGTGGTGGTCTCGCTCATGTTGGAGTCGCCGACGATGACGTGCAGGCGTCGGAACCGCTCGGCGTCGGCGTGCGGCTCGTCGCGGGTGTTGATGATGGGCCGGGAGCGGGTGGTGGCGCTGGAGACGCCCTCCCAGATGTGCTCGGCGCGCTGGCTGACGGAGTAGATCGTGCCGCGCGGCGTCTGCTGGACCTTTCCGGCCCCGCAGATGATCTGCCGGGAGACGAGGAAGGGGATCAGGACGTCGGCCATGCGGGCGAACTCGCCCCCGCGGCCCACGAGGTAGTTCTCGTGGCAGCCGTAGGAGTTGCCGGCAGAGTCGGTGTTGTTCTTGAAGAGGTAGATGTCGCCCTCGACGCCGTCGTCGGCCAGGCGGGCCTGGGCGTCGAGCATGAGCCCCTCCAGGACCCGCTCCCCCGCCCGGTCGTGGGTCACGAGGTCGACGATGTCGTCGCACTCCGGGGTGGCGTACTCGGGGTGGCTGCCGACGTCGAGGTAGAGGCGGGCACCGTTGCGCAGGAAGACGTTGCTGCTGCGTCCCCAGGACACGACCCGGCGGAACAGGTACCGGGCGACCTCGTCGGGCGAGAGCCGGCGCTGGCCCTTGAACGAGCACGTGACGCCGTACTCGTTCTCGATGCCGAAGATGCGTCGGTCCATGTCGTGAGCCTAGTGCTCGCGGCCGCACGACGCTGCTCTTGAGCGATGTCGCCGAGCGTGTTCGTGGACCGTAGTCTCGGGCCATGGAGCATCGACGCTTGGGAAGGACCGGCCGCGAGGTCTCGGTCGTGGGGCTGGGGACGTGGCAGCTGGGTGCCGACTGGGGTGACGTCACCACCGAGCAGGCGCTGTCCGTCCTGGAGGCGTCCGTCGAGTCCGGGGTCACGTTCCTCGACACGGCCGACGTGTACGGAGACGGTCGCAGCGAGAAGGTCATCGCCGAGTTCCGGGCCGCCCATCCCGGGCTGGACGTCACGGTCGCCACCAAGATGGGCCGCCGGGCCGAGCAGGTGCCCCAGAGCTACGTGCTGGAGAACTTCCGGGCCTGGACCGACCGGTCCCGCGCCAACCTCGGTGTCGACACGCTCGACCTGGTCCAGCTGCACTGTCCTCCGGGCTCGGTCCTGGACGACGAGGCGACCTACGACGCGCTCGACACGCTCGTGCAGGAGGAGGTCGTCGCCGCCTACGGCGTGAGTGTCGAGACCTGCGAGCAGGCCCTCGCGGCCATCGCCCGGCCCGGCACGGCCACCGTGCAGATCATCCTCAACGCCTTCCGGCTCAAGCCGCTGGACGAGGTGCTGCCCGCCGCGCGGGAGGCGGGCGTGGGCATCATCGCCCGGGTCCCGCTGGCCAGCGGGCTGCTGAGCGGCCGGTACACGAACGAGACCACCTTCGCGCCTGATGACCACCGCACCTTCAACCGCCAGGGCCAGGCCTTCGACGTCGGTGAGACCTTCTCCGGAGTGGACTTCGAGACCGGGGTCCGGGCCGCGACGCAGTTCGCCGAGCTGGCCCCCGAGGGCGTCACCCCCGCCCAGCTCGCCCTGGCCTGGGTCGTGGCCCAGGAGGGCGTCAGCACCGTGATCCCGGGAGCCCGCTCGCCGGAGCAGGCCCGGGCCAACGCGGCGGCCGCCGACGTCACCATCGACGACGACCTGCTCGCCGCGGTGCGCGACCTCTATGACCGCGAGCTCCGCGCCGAGGTCCATCCCCGCTGGTGAGTATCGACTGACACCGGGCACGTCAGATCCGCATCGGGACCTGATGATGGTTCCGCTGGTGCTGCAGTTGTCGGGCGATGCGGCGGATGGTGCCGAGCTCGCGATGGGCGGTGCGGGCCGGTGGTGGCTGGCTCGCCAGGGGCCGGCCGTCGCTCCGGCCGAAGTCGAACCTGCCCCTGCCGAGCGCTCGGACGATGAGCAGCTCCCGGTGCACGAGAGTGTGGCATCTCGGGCACAAGCCGACGAGCTGGTCGATGTCGGTGCGCCCACCGCGTGACCACCACACGGCGTGGTGAATGTCGAGGTGGGTGTTCGAGCAGCCGGGTGCGGCGCAGACACCGTTCTGACGGGTGATGACGACGCGACGCTGCTTGAGGGTCGCCAGTCGCTGCGTCCGGCCGACGTTGAGGACGTCTGCGACCGGGGCGTCGTCACGGGTGAGGACGCCGGTGACGTCGGAGCCGCAGGCGAGGTATCCGAGGAGCTTGGGCCCGATGGCGCCGAAGCCGACGAGCTCGGCCGGCGGGCCGATGCGGGTGGGAATGTCCTGCTCGGTTGCTGCGCGCTGGGCCTCCTGCGCGGCGTCGAGTGGTGCGAGGACCATGAGCTGGGGTCGTACGCCCTTGTCTGACGGGAGGCCATGCTCGAGGGCTGTCGTGAGGAGCTCATCGAGACCGTCGATGCGCCGCTGGGCGCCGGTTCGGAGGTCGTCGGCGTCGCGGGGTGCCCCGAGGGAGGACAGGATGGCGTGAAACTTGGCGCCGGTGACCGCGTTCAGGAATCCAGTCAGGTGGAACCCGTCGGGGACGGCGTTGAGCTGAATGTCCTGCTTGTCCATGCCGCGAATCCAGGCCTCGTCCAGCGAGTCGGGGTAGACGGCGGCGCGGAGGGAGCGGATCACTTGGCGCAGGTCCTTGGGCTCCGATGCCTGGGCGACGTCGAGCAGCCAGGGGCTGGCCTCTGACATCACGTCGTGCCCAAGGTGCTTGAGTCCGTAGGAGAACAGCGCGGTGTGGGCGGTGCCGATCCGGCCGGCACGGAGGGCTTCGCCCACGCCCGGCAGGTCGTGGCCAGTCCGCGCGGCGGCGACCAGCTGCTTGTTCTCCCCCGGCGCCAGACGGAGCCGGGCACGAGCCCATGCCGTCAGGGACGACGCACCGTCCAGCTCGTACGACCGGGTCTCCTCGACCGCCGCAAGCCGCTCGGCCTTCATCGCCGCCAGGGCGTTCTCAGCAGTTTGAATCGCGAGCAGAGCCTCCCGATCATCGAACACCTCCACACCCGGCAGCGCCGCCAGGAGCGTCTGCTGCGCGGAGAGGGTGTGCATGCATCAATCATAGTCGAACACTTGTTCGAGCACAAGTGTTGAAGTCTGCAATTCGAGCGGTTTCACGACTCACGTCGCCGGTCAACCAGAGCCGAGCGCGACGGCTCAGACGGCGAGGATCGAGCTCGGATCGGGCGCCGGCGTCGAGTGCCGCGCGTTGCGCCACGCCCTGCCTGGTCCCCCGCCCCTGGCGCGGCCGCTTCTCACTGTGAAGGGAGGGTGCATTTGCGACTACCACCTAGTGCCTTAGCGGCGGTATGACTTCCCAGTCGGTGCAGCCCGGAGCAAGCTCGACGGCGGGACTTTGGCAACCGTGAGCACGCCGAACGTGGTCGGTGTCCACCATCAGTGGAGCATCAAGGTCTGGCTGCCATTGTTCAGCCCCAGCAAGGTGACGACGACTTGGGTGGCATCGGTCTCGGATGGCAGATCGAACTCCTGGGTCGTGGGCGCGAAGTCGGCGGTACAGACCCTCTTGCTCGCGTCGCTGAACGTGATCGTCACCGAATCGTTCGCACCAGTGATCTCGGTGGCCGTAGGTGGGCAGGAAGAGCTTCCGTGGGTGACCACTGCGAAAGTTCGTCCTCGGTCAATCCACTTGGCCGATGGGCCTGGCCCAGGGGCGATGGCCTCGATGGTTGCCGACGTCGCATCCGGAGAGAGACAGGCTCGATGCTCTTCATCCACCGCCTCGATCGGCAGATCTTCTTGCCCACCGCCAAGCTGAACCTCGTTGCCGACGTCTACGAGCTCGTATCCGGTCAGGTGGAGGGTCTTGCCATCGCCGTGCAGGAAGGAGCCTTCGGGAGCGATGAGGAGATTTCCGCCGACGGTCAGACAATCCTGGTCGTTGACCTCAACCATGCCGCTCACCAGTGCTCCGAAACGCCCGTCTGCACCTTGGTTCACCAGCAGCGTCGGGACGTCATTAGTGACGTCGGGAGCAGGATCGGTGGCGGAGGGCGTGTTTTGATCAGACCTGCAAGCACCGAGAACGCCCAAGATGAAGATCGCTATCGCGGTCCATACGAACGCGGTTCGATGTCTCGCTGCGGACATCTCAGCCACCTCTGGGCTCGACGATGGGATCAGAGAGTCTAAGCGCCACAACATGGTGTTGTCTGCAGGTACGAATCCGTCTCGGCGCAACCATGCGTACGACCGACTTCGCCGTCTCGGGCCGAACGCGGCTACTAGAGGATTCCCTTAGGGCCGGTGTCTGGCCAGACTCGGTCTAGGTGCCCGGCGGGAAGCTCTCAATGCGGCTGCCCGCCCGGACTCGGGTGTGGCTCACAATCGGTCTGCTGCCCGTCGGGCACTGTGACGAGGCGTGGCTCAAGAAGGGACTGCCCTGCTCGTAGTAGCAATGCCCACCTCGCCGTCCACACCACAGCGAGTACAGGCGGGAGCAGCACATGAAACACGTGATCATCGGGGTGGATCCCCACAAACTGTCGGCGACGATAGAGGTCGTCGACCAACGTGAGCAGCTACTGGGTGCTGGCCGGTTCAGCACCGACCACGCCGGCTACAAGGCGATGCTCACCTATGCGAAGTCCTGGCCGGAGCGACGCTGGGCAGTCGAGGGCGCCAACGGTGTCGGACGGCCCTTGGCCCAGCGGCTGCTCGAAGCCGGCGAGCAGGTCGTGGACGTCCCGGCCAAGCTTGCCGCCCGGGTCCGACTCTTCGACACCGGACACAACCGCAAGACCGACGCCCGCGACGCCCACTCCATCGCGATCGTCGCGGTCCGCACCGGCACCCTGCAAGTGCTTCAGATCGACGGCGAGCTGGAGGCACTGCGAATGCTCACCGACCGTCGTGAAGCACCCACCCGACGCCGGGTCCAGACAGTCGACCGACTCCAGGCCCTGCTGGCCGAACTCTTGCCAGGACAGGCCAAACGCGACATCACCACCGGCCAGGCCAAGAAGATGCTCGCATCAGTGCGACCCCGTGACATCGCCGGCAAGACCCGGCGCCGGATTGCCGCCGACGAGCTCACCGAGCTGATCGCGGTCGAGGCCAAGATCAAGAAGGCCACCGCCGAGCTCAAAGCCATCGTGCTCGCCCGCGGATCCACGCTCATGGACCTGCACGGCGTTGGTCCCGTGGTTGCCGCTCGCATCCTGGCCGACGTCGGAGACGTCTCCCGCTTCGCCGACCGCAACCGGTTCGCCTCCTGGACTGGCACCGCACCCCTGGACGCATCCTCAGGCGAGCAGAACCGCCACCGACTCTCACGAGCCGGGAACCGGCGGATGAACCACATGATCCACATCGCCGCGGTCACCCAGCTGCGCCTGGACACCGAGGGCCGGACCTACTACCGACGCAAGCGAGCCGAGGGCAAGAAGCCACTCGAGGCGATCAGATGCCTCAAACGCAGGATCTCCGACGCCGTCTACCGACAGCTCCTCGCCGACGCAGAACGCGCCAGCGCGGGTCCGGGAGGGCACTGCGGGGCGTCTCAAGAATCCAGCGCGGTCGACCTGCCCCCGCACATCGACACTTCGGATCAGCCACTTCCCGGACCCGCGGAGAAGACGCTACGCCCAACCGGTTGACAACAGAAGGGAGCCGGTTAGACGTTCGTCGATTCGATCGCGGAGCAGCGCTATGAGTGAATCGCCGGCGACGTTGCCGTGCCGAGATCGGTCGAGCCCGCCGCGACTCCGGGAACTAGGCGGATATTGCGCGCATAGCGGGTGAACCCCGCAGCGGCGTAGGTACCCGACGCGGCCGGGGCATCGCGATCCGCTCGCGCACAGACCCGGGCGTGCGTCGCTCCACGCTTCTTGGCCGCCGCGAGCGAAGCCGTGATTGCGTTGATCGCCAGCCCTTGGTGTCGATGTCCGAGGAGAGTTCCTACTGGTTCGAGCACAGCAACCGATGAGTCATCGAGCCAGCTCAGGCAGAACGCGACAGCGGTTCCATCAGCGCTGCATACCATCCAGTCGAGGTCAGAACAGTATTGGTCGTCGGCAACAAGCCGGCAGTAGGTCTCGGTCGAAGGTTCCACATCCCCTGACGCTCCGAACACCTCGCGGTGGAGCAACGCGCGCCGAGCCAGATCGATGGACCCGTCGACAAGTCTGAGCGAATACCCCTCCGGCAAAGCGGGCGCCTCACGCAGCGATTCGAGCTCCATGCTCAGGTGGGCGAAGAACACTCCCGCGGGGGCGGGTTGATACCCGCGGACGGCGAGGGCGGCGATGAGCTCCGTCTCAGCATCGAGAACGATAATGGCGCGCTCCTCCACACGGGTGATGGATTCGAACCAGACGAGCACGTCCTCTAGCACGCAGCGGTGGGCAGCTGCGATTTGGAGGTCAAGCCGGCCAGCATCCCTCACCCACGCCCACGCCACGGTTTCACCCAGGTGTTGCCAGGTGGCGATTCGAGAGTTCTCGGGTGGGCCACCAGCCTCCCACCAGAACCACGTGAGCTCCCCGGGGTGCCAGCGACTCGACCAGCTCCACTCCCGACTCGCGAGAGCACGCATCCGCTCCAGCTGGCGCGCCCGTGTCCCCACTTCGACGTCATACATCCGTGACAGCGTCTCACTAGCCGTGACCATCAATGCCGAACACACGGTCAGAGAAGACGGCAGCTCCCTGGAGAAATCAGACGCGACGCTATGACCCACGTATCGGAGATCTGACCGATACATATAGCTCGTTAGCCCAGATTGACGCGACCCCCGTTGGTTGCTCACCAGCCGCAGGCACCCAGGGACGGCAGGAACCGGCGAATTTCTGGCGCTTCGACTGGCGCGCCGGCCCGCGTGGTCAACTGTTGCCGATACTAATGGTGCCGGCACAACCAGCAACGAGAGGAACAGACGTGGTCGACCGTGTTCCGTGGGTGCGCTACGACGGTGATGACATCGAAGCGGTCGTGGCAATGATGCTGAACCGGGAAAACCCCCGGTCGGTGCGGATTGCCCCGTCCCAGGGTGACGGTGGCGTCGACATCTTGGAACGCGGAGGCGCTTCCGACGGGGGCGATGTCGTCTGGCAGGTCAAGCGATTCGCCGAGCGCGACAAGTTGACTTCCGCCGACAAGGCGAAGATTGCGGCGTCGCTGAAGAAGCTCCTCGACCCCGACAAGCGCGACCCGCGCTGGGAGCGCCTGAACGTGACGGAGTGGCACCTTGTGATGCCGCTCGACTCCACCCCCGAGGACGTCACGTGGCTCGAGGACCAGGCCGCGGACTGCGGGGTGAAGGTCATCTGGGACGGCCTGGCTGTTGTCGACCAGCTCGCGGCAAAGTACGGCGACGTCATCGACTACTACCTGCACGGTGGCAAGTCGGCCATCGAGGAGGCATACCGCGAAGCGATGGCCCTGATGTCGTTGGGATCAGCAACGGCCGACAGTGAGTTGACTGTCGCCGAAGTCACCGCGCGCATCGAGAAGGCCCTCGGCACCCTCGACCGTGATCCCCACTACATGTTCGAAGTCCGGTTCGGGCACGGCGAGCCGCCCCAGCCGACAGACCGGCCAGGGCTGGTCATGACCTGGTTCCGCATCGACGAGTCGAAGCAGACCTGGCAGGCCGTCGACGTCATGGCTCGGTGCGCCGCCTCGATCGATGAGCGACCGATCACCATCAAGGGAGCACTGGACGTTTCCGGAGACCCCGACTTCGCTATGGCCGTCCAAGAGTTCTTCGAGTTCGGCACGCCGTTCACCAGCCCGGCAGGCACCTACACCGGCGAGATCGACGCCCCCGGTGGGCTCGGTGGCGAACTCGAGGAAGCCACCATCCGCACGACTCCCACCGCCAACCCGGACCTCGGAGCCGACACCGAACTCACGTTCGAGGTGCTCGGCCCTGAAGCTGATGTCCTGGCCCGCGCCGACGTCGACCGCACCGACCAGAGCAGCGGCACCGCCGGTCTGCGGACCGTACTCAGCGAGGTCGACGGAGTCTTCGAGATCGTCGCCATGCTCAACCTCAAGGATCAGACCATGGGCCTGACGCTGACCCTCAAGGACATCGAGGGACTCCCAGTCGCGCGGGCGCTACCTGCCGTCGAGTTCTTGGCCGCGTTCTGCCACCCGAACACCTATCGGCTCTTCCCCCGGCACGTGCCTGCTCACCTGGGCGTCAACGAGACCATCCCCACGGGCAACGACGAACTAACCCGACGAATGCTCGGGCTTGCACACCGTCTGCGCCCGCTCGACACCCTGCAACAGCACACCCGCTCGACCATCCGGGTACCCGACCTTGAGGCCATCGCCGGCCATTACCGCGAGTGGGCGTTCGTCGCGAAGATCGTCAACGGTGATGACGTCGCTGTCACAGCGAACGAAGGCGACGAGTTCCATGTCGTCCTCCCCGAGACCACGACGCTGCCGGACGTGACCTTCCGAGTCGCGCTGCCCCTGCGCACCCGGGTCGGCGACCAGCTCCTCGAATTCGGAACGGTCCTCGGCGAGTTCGTCGACCCCGAGATCCTCAGCAAGTCCGACCCGAAGGACGGACAGATCGTCTACGCCGTGCGAACCCCGGACCGCTCGATGCGGTATATCCCGGACACCGAGGACGTCGAACCACCCGAGAGCACCAGCGAGGCCTAGCTGCGAAGCGACCAGAGAGCGCACGTAACCGGCATCCGGCCCGCGGGAGGCAACGTCAGGGGATGGACCAGATCGCCGCGTTTCGGATGCCATCGCCGATACGACCGACCATCGGACCTGCGTCATTCTGAGCGGAAGGGCTACAAGGTCGACGGGCGGCCGACGTTGCCTTGAGGGGAGACGCGCCTTGAACGACTCAGTCAGTCGTGCGAGAGGGCTTCGGCGACGGCGTCGTCGCCGAGCCGCTTGAACTTGCGGGGCTGGCTGCGGGTGCGATCGAGCACGGCGACCTCCAGGTCGGGTGCGTCGATGCTGCGTGCCGGGCTCTGGTCCTGCCCGAGGGCCTGGACGGCCAGGGCGAGCGCCTCGGCGAGGGCAAGACCGTCCCTATGGTGCTCGGTGAGGTAGGCGTCCACCTGCTCGCTCTGGCCCCCCATGACGGCGTGCCCGCGGATGTCGGCCACGGACCCGTCGTACATGAGGCGGTAGATCTGGTCGCCCGAGGGCTCGTGGCCGAGCTCGGCCACGAAGATCTCGACCTCCCAGGGCTTCTCGCCGCCGGAGGAGAAGATCGTGCCGAGGGTCTGGGCGTAGGCGTTGGCCAGCCCGCGGCCGCTGACGTCGCGGCGGTCGTAGGAGTAGCCGCGCAGGTCGGCGAGGCGGACCCCGGCGATCCGCAGGTTCTCGAACTCGTTGTAGCGGCCAACGGCAGCGAAGCCGATGCGGTCGTAGATCTCGCTGATCTTGTGCAGTGCCCGTGAGGGGTTCTCCCCGACGAACAGGATGCCGTCGGCGAACTGCAGGACGGCCACGCTGCGGCCCCGGGCGATGCCCTTGCGGGCGAAGTCCGCCCGGTCCTTCATGAGCTGCTCGGGCGAGACGTAGAACGGTGCGGTCATGACAGGCTCCTCACGTGAGGGGGGCGGCTGGGCCGTCGGGGCGGGACATGCGTCCGGTGATGACCTCATCGGCGATGCCGGCGGTGGCGTCCTCGTCCCACGTGCGGTAGCCGTCGGCGGTGATGACCGAGACCAGCGGGAAGATGCGTCGGGTCAGGTCCGGTCCGCCGGTGGCGGTGTCGTCGTCCGCAGCGTCGTACAGCGCCTGGATGACGGCCGTGACGGCTGAGCGCTCGTCCATGCCCTCGGAGTAGAGCTTCTTCAGCGACCCGCGGGCGAAGGTGGAGCCCGAGCCGACGGAGTGGAAGGTGCGCTCCTCGTTCTTGTTGCCGGTGACGTCGAATGCGACGATGCGGCCGCAGCCCGCGGCGAGGTCGTAGGCGGCGAAGAGCGGGACGACGGCCAGACCCTGCATGGCCATCCCGAGGTTGCCCCGGATCAGGGTCGCGAGCCGGTTGGCCTTGCCGTCGGTGGAGAGCGTGGCGCCCTCGATCTTCTCGTAGTGCTCGAGCTCGACCTGGAACAGCCGCGTCATCTCGATGGCGATGCCGGCGGTCCCGGCGATGCCGACGCAGGAGTACTCGTCGGTCGGGAAGACCTTCTGGATGTCGCGCTGGGCGATGACGTTGCCCATCGTCGCGCGGCGGTCACCGGCCATCACGACGCCCTTGTCGAACGTCGCGGCCACGATCGTGGTCCCGTGCGTGACCCCCGCGAGCTCACCGGCGGTGGCCTGGCGGGCACCGGGCAGCATCTCGGGTGCCTGCGTGGCCAGGAAGTCGGCGAAGGAGGTGCCACCCACGGATCGGAAGTCCTCGGGCAGCATCGCCGAACCCATCATTGACCGCCCTTCTGCACGAAGCTGCGGACGAACTCCTCGGCGTTCTCCTCCAGGACGTCGTCGATGTCGCCGAGGATCGAGTCGACGTCGTCGTCGAGCTTCTCCTTGCGCTCTGAGTCCACTGCGGCGTCGACCTCGGTGGTGTCGACCTGCTCCTCGTCCTCGGTGGACTTCCGGGTGCTCTTGTGCTGCTGCTCGGCCATGTGACCAGCCTATCCCTCGAGCGTGCACACGGCCCTCCACCGAGGTCAGCCGGTCGATCAGGCGGTCACGACTCCCCCGGCGACCTCGTCGAGTGCGGCGAGGGCGGTGGCGATCGCCGGTTGGCCCAGGCTTCCGCGGCGCACGCCGGTGAGCACGTGCCGTGACGGAGCAGGCTCGCCACGCAGAGGCACCCGCACGATGCGGTAGCCCTCCGGCAGTCGGGCCAGGCGCGGGACCAATGCGACTCCGAGACCGGCGCCGACGAGCGCGGCGCCGGTCTGCCACTCCGCGGCTTCGTGCGCCGCAGCCGGTGTGAAGCCGGCCTGGCTGCACGCGGCGACGACGAGGCCATGGTGGGGACGGCCCGGGCGGTCCAGGATCCAGTCCGCCTCGGCGGCCTCGCTGAGCAGGACGGACGAGCGACCGGCCAGCTCGTGATCCTCGTGCACCAGCAGGTCGAGCGGGTCGTCCAGGAGCGGTCGCTGGTCGAACCGGGGATCCGCACGGGGCGGCAGCGACGCGGTGGAGACCGCGACGGCGAGGTCGGCCCGCTCGGTCAGCAACAGGTCGAAGCACTCCTCGGGGTCCGCCTCGATGATCTGCACGGTGCAGTACGGGAACGTGGCGCGCACGACCGAGGCAGCATGGGGCAGCAGGGCCGCCGCTGCGGTGGAGAAGCCGCACAGCCGCAGCGACTCGCTGGTCCGCTCCGCCACCACGGCCAGCTCGGCGCGGACCTCCTCCCAGCGCGCGGAGAGCTCATCGGCCCGTCGCAGCAGGACGTGGGCGGCGCCGGTCAGGCGGATGCCGCGCCCGGCCGGCTCGAGGAGCGTGACACCCAGGTCGCGGGCCAGTGCGCGCAGCTGGTGGGAGACCGTGGACGGTGTGTAGTTCAGAGCCTGCGCGGCGCCGGTGACGGTACCTCGGGCGGCGACGACGCGGAGCACCTGGATCCTGTGGTCGATCATGCAAGACCATGACACAGTTTCGTGCAGAAATGTTCACTTCTCTTCAGGGTTCTTCGGTCGCACACTCAGAAGATGCACGTCGCCGACCCGCTGCTCCAGCCCTACCGGCTGCGACACCTCACGCTGCGCAACCGGGTGGTCAGCACGTCCCACGAGCCGGCCTACGCCGAGGACGGCATGCCCAAGGACCGGTACCGGCGCTACCACGTGGAGAAGGCCCGCGGCGGGGTCGGGCTGACGATGATCGGCGGCTCGGCGGTCGTCTCCCCCGACAGCCCGCCGGCGTTCGGCAACCTCGAGCTCCACCGGGACGAGATCGTGCCCTGGTTGCGCCGGCTCGCCGACGAGGTCCACGAGCACGGGGCAGCGGTGATGACGCAGGTGACCCACCTCGGCCGACGGACCAGCAGCTTCTCCGGTGACTGGCTGCCGCTGGTCTACCCCTCCGCGCTGCGCGAGCCCGCCCACCGGTCCTTCCCCAAGGTCGCCGAGGTCTGGGACCTCGAGCGCATCATCGGGCAGTACGCCGACGCAGCGGCCCGCTGCTGCGAGGCGGGGTTGGACGGCATCGAGCTGCAGGCCTACGGCCACCTGCTCGATGCGTTCCTCTCCCCCGCCACGAACCACCGGGACGACGCCTTCGGCGGCGACCTCGAGCACCGGATGGAGTTTCCGCGGCGCGTGATCAGCGCCGTGCGCAAGGCCGTCGGTCCGGAGTTCATCGTGGGGATCCGCATGTCGATGGACGAGGACCGCGTCGACGGCCTGCACACCGAGGAGGCCCTGACGGCGCTGGACCGGTACGCCCAGGACGGCATCGACTTCCTCAGCGTCATCAAGGGCACGATCGAGAGCGACGCGAGCCTGGCCAAGGTGATCCCCTCGATGGGCACCCCCTCGGCGCCGTTCCTGGAGTTCGCCGGCCAGATCCGTCGGGCGGTGGACATCCCGGTGATGCACGCCTCGCGGATCGCCGACGTGGCGACGGCGCGGCACGCCGTCTCTGACGGGCTGCTCGACCTGGTCGGCATGACCCGCGCGCAGCTGACCGAGCCGTACCTGGTGGCGAAGCTCGCCGCCGGCCAGGAGGATCGGATCCGCCCCTGCGTGGGTGCGAACTACTGCCTGGACGCGATCTATGAGTCCGGTGACGCCAAGTGCATCCACAACCCCGCCACCGGACGGGAGCTGCACCTGCCGCAGGTCATCGCCCCGGGCCAGGGGGTTCGGCGCGCCGTCGTCGTGGGTGCCGGCCCGGCCGGGCTGGAGGCGGCCAGGGTGCTCGGCGAGCGCGGTCACCAGGTGACGGTGCTCGAGGCGGCCGACCGGCCCGGCGGGCAGATCCGCCTCGCGGCGTCCTCGACGCGGCGCCGCGACCTCATCGGCATCGTCGACTGGCGTGTCGCCGAGGCCGAGCACGCCGGCGTCACGTTCCGCTTCGGCACCTTCGCTGAGGCGGCCGACGTGACCGCCGAGGCGCCGGACCTCGTGGTCATCGCCACCGGTGGCACGCCCAATCGGGCGTTCCTGCCGGTGGGACAGGAGCTGGTCGGCGACACCTGGGACGTCATGGACGGGTCGCTGCGGCCCGGAGGCGAGGTGCTGGTCTACGACGACAACGGCGCCGAGGCCGCGCTGGACGCGACCGAGCTGCTCGCCGGCGCAGGCAGCCGGGTCGAGTACGTCACGCCCGAGCGCATCGTGGGCCCCGCCGTCGGCAGCATGAACTCCCCTGCCTACCTGCGCGCCTTCGCCGAGCACGACGTCACAGTGACCCTGGCCAGCCGGCTGGTCGGGGTGTCGCGGCGCGACGGACGGCTCGTCGCCGAGCTGCGCCACGAGTACGCCGACCGGACCGTCGAGCGTGTCGTGGACCGGGTGGTCGTCGAGCACGGGACCTCGGCGAACGACGAGCTGTACCTCGCGCTCGTCGACGGCTCGGTCAACCTCGGCGAGGTCGACCACGCCGCCCTGCTCGCCGGCAGCCCCCAGGCCGTCCGGACCAACCCCGAGGGCGGCTACCAGCTGTTCCGCGTCGGGGACGCGGTGGCGAGCCGCAACATCCACGCAGCGATCTACGACGCACTCCGACTCTGTCACCCGCTCTGAACCGTGCACCGTGACTGAGCACTCTGAATGGGGAGGTTACCGATGACTGTTCTCGCCGAACCCGGCCGAACGGCCGGCTACGCGCTCGACGCGGCGTACTACGTCGATCCGCAGGTCCACGAGCTCGACCTCGCCGCCATCTTCGCGCGGCACTGGATCTTCGTGGCGACGGAGGCGGAGGTCCGCGAGCCGGGTGACTACGTGACGATCGAGCTGGGCCGGTACTCGGTGATCGTGCTCCGTGACGACGACGGCACGGTGCAGGCGTTGCACAACGTCTGCCGGCACCGCGGCTCGCGGGTCCTCGCCGAGGCGCGCGGATCGGTCGGCAACCTGGTGTGCGGCTACCACCAGTGGACCTACGCCACGGACGGTTCCCTGCTGCACGCCGGCCAGCAGCCCGCCGGCTTCGACAAGAGCTGCCTCGGCCTGAAGAAGGTGGCAGTGCGCTCCGTGGCGGGGCTGGTCTACATCTGCCTCGCGGACGAGCCCCCGAACGACTTCGAGGAGGTCGCAGGGTGGATCACGCCCTACCTCGTTCCCCACGCGTTGGAGCGGACCAAGGTCGCCGCCCAGGAGGACCTGGTCGAGCACGCCAACTGGAAGCTGGTGATGGAGAACAACCGGGAGTGCTACCACTGCGAGGCGGGGCACCCCGAGCTGACCTCGACGTTCTTCCCCACCTACGGCTACGCGGTCGAGGAGATCCCGCCGCGGTTGATGCCGGCCCACGCCCGGTACGTCCGGGCCGAGGCGGAGCTCAGGCGGACCTGTGACGAGCGGGGCCTCCCCCACGCGCTCGTCGAGGAGCTGCACGGACGGCCGACGGCGGTGCGGATCGCCCGCGAAGCCCTGGACGGCGCCGGGGAGTCCTACACCCGCGACGGCCGAGCGGCCTCTCGCAAGCTCCTCGGCGATCTGGACACGCCCAGGCTCGGGCGGCTCAGCCTGCACCACCAGCCGAACGCGTGGTTCCACTTCCTCGGTGACCACGCGGTGACCTTCTCCGTGCTGCCGCTGGCCGCGGACCGGACGCTGGTGAGGACGACCTGGCTGGTCCACGAGGACGCCGTGGAGGGCGTCGACTACGACGTCGAGTCGCTCACCGAGGTCTGGCGGGCGACGAACGAGCAGGACGCGGAGCTCGTCGCCCGGGCGCAGGCGGGCGTAGGCAGCCCGGCCTACGAGCCCGGACCCTACGCACCCAACGAGTACCAGGTGGACGCCTTCGTCGCCTGGTACCTGGAACGACTGAAGGAGCACGTGACGTCATGACCGACCTCCTCGCACCTGAGACCCTCACCCCGGCCCGGGCCCCTGCCCTGCCGCCACGCTGGATCAACGAGGTCGACGGCCTCCTGCAGTGCACGGAGATCGTCGACGTCACGCACGACGTGAAGAGCTTCACCTTCGGGCTCCCCGGCGGAGCATCCTTGCGGTTCCTGCCCGGGCAGTACCTCACCGTCGGCCTCGACGTCGACGGTGTGCCGCTCGAGCGGTGCTACACCATTGCGTCGGCATCGGCGCGAACCGATCGGGTGACCATCACCGTCAAGCGCTCCCCGGGCGGAGTGGTGTCGAGCTGGCTGCACGACCATCTTCGCGTGGGCGACACGGTGACGGCCACCGGGCCGTTCGGGTGCTTCAGCTCGGCGCTCCACCCCACGGATCGGTACCTCTTCCTGTCCGCCGGCAGCGGCATCACGCCCTCGATGTCGATGCTGCGGACGGCGTGCGCCACCGACGATCCGGCCGACATCGCGTTCGTGCACAGCGCCCGCACGCCGGCCGACATCATCTTCCGGCACGAGCTGGACGACCTGGGTGCCCGTCAGGGCGTGGAGGTCACGGTGCTGTGCGAGACCGATGCGTCGCAGGAGGTCTGGGACGGGCCCCGTGGCCGGCTGAGCCTGTCCTCCCTGCTGACCCACGTGCCCGACCTGCTCGACCGGGAGATCTTCACGTGTGGCCCGCCGGCGTACATGGCGTCGGTCCGCGAGATGCTCGCCCTGCTCGGGGTCGATGCCTCACGCTGCCACGAGGAGTCCTTCGAGCTAGGAGGCTCGGCCTCAGACGCCGTGACCGTGGGCACCGGGGTCCAGCACCAGGTCGAGTTCCGTCGCAGCGGCGTGGTCGTCGACTGTGACGAGACCACCACGGTGCTCTCCGCAGCCGCACGTGCCGGTCTGACGTTGCCGTCGTCCTGCGCCGAGGGCGTGTGCGGCACCTGCAAGAGCGGACTGCTGTCGGGCAGAGTCGACATGCAGCACGCCGGCGGCATCCGTCCTCGGGAGATCGACCAGGGCAAGATCCTGCTCTGCTGCTCCACCCCGCAGGACGACCTGGTCGTCGACGCCTGAGGGATGCCGCTGCCGGCGGCCGGCGACGATATCGTCGCGAGATGGACGGACTCTCGACCTCTCGGCTCCTGCTCCCACCGCTGACGCGTGACCACTTGATAGACATGTCGGAGCTGTACGCCGATCCGGAGGTCGCCCGCTACGTCGGTGGTGACGCGCTCACTGCCGAGAGGATCGCTGAGCAGGTGGGACGGTTCGAGCAGGAGTGGACGACACGCGGCTACGGTCAGTCGGCCGTCATCCTGCGGACCAGCAGTGAGTTCGTCGGCAGGATCGGCCTGCACTACTGGCCGCACTGGGACGAGGTGGAGCTTGGGTACATCCTGAAGCGTTCGGCCCAAGGCATCGGCCTGGCCAGTGAAGGATCGCGAGCCTGGATCGCGTGGGCTGGGTCCACCGTCGACATCGACTCGCTCATCGCCAACATCGCTCCTCGCAACGCACCGTCCATCGCCCTGGCGGAGAGGCTCGGCTTCACCTTCGAGCGCCACGACGTCACCCCGACGGGCAAGCCCACGCTGATCTATCGCCTGCTGACAAGCTGAGTCAGGCTTCACGTCCGCCTCAGGTCGGGTTCACACCCGCAGCATCCGCTCGACCGCGGTGATGACAGCTGTCCGGTGTGCCACCAGCCGGTCACGGTGGTGGGGGTCGCCTTCTAGCCCCGTCAATCCCCGCGGTGACAGCTCCCAGGCTTGTGCGATGGCGTAGACGAAGACGAGGACGTCGACGGGCGTGAGTGGGCTGGCTCCGGCTGTCGCGACGGCGAGCGTCTTGTCGCGATACACGTCGAGCGGCTCGGCCATGGCTTCCGGTCGTTCGAGCTGGGCCCACATGCTCAACCGAAGCACCTCGGGGTAGCGCTGGTGATGGTCGAACACCTCTCCTGCCCAGCCGGGGAGATCCTCTGGTCGAGGTGGGACGTTCTCTGCCATGCGGCGCAGTGCCTGTGCGAGGGTCGCGTCGAACAGGCGGCTCTTGCCGCCGTAGTAGGCGTAGATCATCCGCACGTTGCTCGTCGCGTGGGTGGCGATGCGCTCCACGCGTCCGCCGGCGAAGCCGTGGGCGGCGAACTCCACGGTGGCCGCCTGGAGGATTCGTTCTTTCGTGGCGTCAGCGTCTCGGGCCATGACGGCCTCCTCACGGTGCGAATTGACTGGGTCGGGCTCGGAAGCTACCTTACAAGTAAGTATTCATTTACTTATCCTGGAGGCGACATGACCCGCATTGCCCTCATCACTGGAGCGAACCGCGGACTCGGGCGAGCCACGGCTCTCGCCCTGGGCCGCAAGAACGTTCGCGTGGTGGTGTCGTCACGAGACGGAGCCACGGACGTGGCCGAGGAGATCGTGGCGGCCGGTGGTGAAGCCCTCCCCCTCCGGCTCGACGTCGCCGAGCCCGCATCGATCGGGACCGGATGCGAGGCGCTCCTCGCCACCATCCGCCGGGAGTGGAACGCGGACAGCGTCGACATCCTCGTGAACAACGCCGGCGTGGGACTGTTCGCCCCGCTGGGTGCGCTCACCGTGGAGGACTTCGACACGACCTTCGCCGTCAACGTGCGCGGCCCGCTGCTCCTGACCCAGGCGCTCCTGCCGCATCTCGCCGACGGCGCCCGCGTCGTGAACGTCTCGAGCTCGCTGAGCCGGCACTCGAGCCCCGCGACCTCCGTCTACGCCGCGTCGAAGAAGGCGCTGGAGGCCATCACCCGCAGCCTTGCCCTGGAGCTCGGCCCCAGGGGTGTCCGGGTGAACTCGATCGCCCCCGGGCCGACCGCCACGGACTTCAACGGAGGTGCCATGCGCGACGACGAGGCCATGCGCGACGTTCTCTCCCAGCAGACCGCGCTCGGCCGAGTCGGACACCCGGAGGAGATCGCCGACGCCATCGTCGCGCTCGTCTCCGACGAGCTCCGCTGGGTGACCGGAGAGCGCCTGGAAGCCTCCGGCGGGGTACTCATGTGAACGATGCTCTCCTCAGCGGGCGGTGATGGCGCGGAAGAGCTCGGTCGCTGTGGCGCTGGTCTCGAACAGCTGGCCGACGTGGTCGGCCGTCCCCCGCAGCGGTTCCATCGTGGGGATGCGCTGGAGGGAGTCGTGGCCGGGCAGGTCGAAGATGACCGAGTCCCAGGAGGCTGCCGCGATGTCGGTCGCGAACCGGGTCAGGCACATCCCGCGGAAGTAGGCACGGGTGTCCCGGGGTGGCTCGCTCACCGCGGCGGCGATCTGGTCGTCGGTGAGCAGCCGCTCCATCCGACCGGCCCGTTCGAGCCGATGGTGGATGCCCCGCTCCAGCCGGACGTCGTGGTACTGCAGGTCCACGAGGTGCAGCTTGGCGTGGTCCCAGTCGAGCCCGTCGCGCTCGCGGTACTGCTCCAGCAGGGCGAGCTTGGCCACCCAGTCGAGCTCGCGGACGCACTCGAAGGGATCGCGCGCGAGCCGGGTCAGGATGCTCTCCCAGCGCTCCAGGACGTCGTCGGTCTGCTCGTCGGACCCCTCACGCGCCACGAAGGAACGCGCGTGCTCCAGGTACCGTTCCTGGATCTCCAGCGCGGTGATCGTCCGTCCGTCGTCCAGCGTGACCACGGCCCGCAGAGTGGGGTCGTGGGAGATGTCGTGCATCGCCTTGACGGGCTGGGCGAGGACGAGGTCCTGGGGCAGCGCACCGGCCTCCACCATCGCGAGCACGAGCGACGTCGTGCCGTGCTTGAGGTAGATCGCCACCTCCGAGCAGTTGGCGTCCCCGATGATCACGTGCAGCCGGCGGTACTTCTTGGGATCGGCGTGCGGCTCGTCGCGCGTGTTGATGATCGGTCGCTTGAGCGTCGTCTCCAGGCCCACGCCGACCTCGACGTAGTCCGCCCGCTGGCTGATCTGGAAGGCGTGGACGCTGCCGTCCTGGCGCTGCCCCACGCGGCCCGCCCCGCAGATGACCGGGCGCGAGGCGAAGAACGGGGTCAGGTGCTGGACCACGGCCTCGAAGGGGACGTCGCGCCGCATCAGGTAGTTCTCGTGCGAGCCGTAGGAGGCGCCCTTGTTGTCGATGTTGTTCTTGTAGAGGACGATCGGTGCGTTGCCGGGCAGCTCCCCCGCCAGCTCCGCGCCGCGGCGCATCACCAGCTCCCCGGCCCGCTCCCACCGCACGACGTCCAGCGGCGAGGTCACCTCGGGGCTGGCGTACTCGGGGTGCGCGTGGTCGACGTACAGGCGGGCACCGTTGGTGAGGATGATGTTGGCCAGACCGAGGTCCTCGTCGGTCAGCTGGGTCGGGTCGGCGACGTCCCGGCTGAGGTCGAAGCCGCGCGCATCGCGCAGCGGGCTCTCCTCCTCGAAGTCCCAGCGGGCCCGGCGCGTGAGCCCGTGGGCGGCCGCGTAGGAGTTGACGACGTGCGTGGCCGCCACCATCGGGTTGGCGCTGGGCTGTCCCTGGACGGTGATGCCGTACTCGACCTCGCTGCCCTGCACGCGTCGCACCGTCATGCTGGCAGCCTACGGTGCGCCGCGAGCAGCGCCGGATCGTTGCCCGGTGGTGGCCGACACGACACCGTGGCGTCGGTGTCGCGTCACCCGGGCTCACGAGGCTGGCGCCATGAAGGTTGCCATCATCACTGAGTCCTTCCTCCCCCAGACCAACGGCGTGGTGCACACCGTGCTGCGCGTCGTGGAGCACCTCCAGAGCCGTGGCGACGAGGTTCTCGTCATCGCCCCGGATGCTCGTGGCACCGTCCCGGCCACCATCGGCTCGTCGCGCGTCGTCACCGTCCCGGCGTGGTCCTTCCCCGGCTACGCCGACGTGCGGGTGGCCACCGGACGGGTCGCGCCGATCCGGGCGGTCCTGCGCGACTTCGCACCCGACGTGGTCCACCTGGCCTCGCCCTTCGCCCTGGGGTGGCGCGGAGCGATCGCCGCTCGCTCACTGGACCTGCCGATCGTCGCCGTCTACCAGACCGACGTGCCCGGGTACGCCTGCCGCTACGGCTTGAAGGCCACCGCCGCGCTGCTCTGGCGCCGGGTCCGCGACATCCACGGCCTCGCGACCCTCACCCTGGTGCCCTCCACCGCCACCCAGCGCGAGCTCGAGGACCAGGGCGTACGGCGGATCCGGATGTGGCGCCGCGGGGTGGACAGCGAGCGCTTCGCGCCGGAGCACCGTTCCCACGCGTGGCGGCGCTCGGTGTCGCCCGCCGGGGAGCAGCTGGTGGGCTTCGTCGGTCGACTCGCACCGGAGAAGCAGGCCCACGACCTGCTGGCGCTGCGCGACGTGCCGGGCGTCAAGCTGGTCATCATCGGGGACGGCCCCGAGCGCGATCGCCTGCAGAAGCTCCTCCCCCACGCCCACTTCACCGGGATGCTGCACGGTGACGAGCTGGCCCGCGCGATGGCCAGCCTGGACGTGGTGGTGAACACCAGCGAGACGGAGACGTTCTGCCAGGTCGTGCAGGAGGCGCTGGCCAGCGGCGTCCCGGTCGTGGCCTCGGCCGCGGGCGGGCCACTGGACCTGGTGGACCACAGCCGCACGGGCTGGCTCTACGCCCCGGGCGACCTGGACTCGATGGTGCGCCACGTGAAGGACCTCACCGGAGACGAGTCCAAGCGGGCTGCCTTCGGCCGAGCGGCCCGTCGATCGGTGGTCCTGCGCGGCTGGCGTCCGGTGTGCTCAGAGCTCGTCGGGCACTACGCGACGGCGGTGGAGCAGCACGACCCCTCGGGCCTGGACACCATCGGCCTGCGTCACCTCGGTGCCCGCCGCACCACCAGGGGCGCCTAGCAACCCACGGCGCGGCTAGAGATCCAGTCCCTCACGCAGCGCCGTACGGACACGCGCGCGGAACCCGGCAGTGGTGGTGGCGCGGTCCGCGTGGGAGATGTCGGCCGCGTGATGCATGCCCGGCACGACGTCGAGCTTCACGGGCACCCCGGCCTCCCGCAGGCGTCGTGCGTGCTCGACGTCCTCGTCGTGGAAGAGGTCGATGTCCCCGACACCGATCCACGTCGGCGGCAGCCCGGTCAGGTCCTCCCGGCGCGCCGGCGCGGCATGCTCCGGAAGGTCCCGGGCTCCGGGCCGGGTACCGAGGTAGGACTGCCAGGCGAAGCGGTTGGACCCGGGGGTCCAGACCAGCCGGGGGCCGCGGCTGGTCGGTCCGAGGACCGTTCGGTCGTCGAGCATGGGGTAGATCAGCAGCTGCAGGGCGGGCTCGAGCGGTCCCTCGTCGACCAGGCGGTGCACGAGCGCCGCGGCGAGACCGCCACCCGCGCTGGCTCCGGCGACAGCCACACGACCCGGGTCGACGCCCATCCCCGCGGTGGTCACGAGCCACTCCGCCACGGCGTGGCAGTCGTCCAGCGCTGCCGGGAAGGGGTGCTCGGGCGCGAGACGGTACTCGACGCTCACCACCAGGATGCCGAGGTCGCGGGCGAGCTCGCTGCAGGGCGTGTGGTCTCGCGCCGCTGCTCCGGCGATGTAGCCGCCCCCGTGCATCCAGAGCAGGGCGGCCCCGCCGTCCCAGCCGTCAGGCCGGTAGACGTGGGCGGTGGGCACGTGGCCGTCTCGGCCGGGCCGCGGCGCGTGCTCGGTGTGCACGACGCCATCGACGATCGGGGTGGGGATGGCCAGGACGCGACGCAACGGCCGCAGCAGCGGACCGCGGAAGGACAGCGGGACGTAGAGCGAGCGCTCGCGCAGATCTGGGGCCACCCGGGCGACCATCGCGTGGGTGCGTCGCACCCGCAAGGCGAGGGCCGTGGCGCCGGCCCCCACCGCGACGGCCACGACGCCCCGTCTCATCGGGGGATCGTCTTGGCGAGGTGCACGCTGAGCGGAGATGAAGCGTAGAAGCCGAACGGCTCGACGTCGGTGTACCCGCACGAGCGGTACAGGGCGATCGCCTCCGGCTGGGCCCGGCCGGTCTCCAGCACGAGGCGCACGACGCCCGCATCGGCGGCGCTGCGCTCGAGGTCGGCCAGCACGACGCGCGAGAGGCCCTGCCCCCGCCACGTCGGACGGACGTACATCCGCTTGATCTCGGCATCCCCCTCACCGTCCGGGCCCCCGCGGCGCCAGCCGCCCATCGCCACGGACTCACCGTCCACCGCGGCCACGACGAAGTACCCGTGCGGGGCCGCGAACTCATCGACGGCGATCGGCGCGACGTCGCCGGAACCGCCGTACCGCACGCCGTACTCGGCCTGCACCTGGGTCGTCATGTCCACGACGTCGACGTCGTCGTAGGCGCCGCGCCGCAGCACGGCGCGCACGCGCGTGCTCAGAGGTACTGCCCCGTGTTGGCGACCGTGTCGATCGAGCGGCCGGGCTCGTTGCCACCCTTGCCGGTGATGAGGGTGCGGATGAACACGATGCGCTCACCCTTCTTGCCCGAGATCCGCGCCCAGTCGTCGGGGTTGGTGGTGTTGGGCAGGTCCTCGTTCTCCTTGAACTCATCGACGCAGGCCTGGAGCATGTGCTGGACCCGCAGGCCGCGCTGGCCGGTGTCGAGCAGGTCCTTGATCGCCATCTTCTTCGCGCGGTCGACGATGTTCTGGATCATCGCGCCGGAGTTGAAGTCCTTGAAGTACAGGATCTCCTTGTCGCCATTGGCGTAGGTGACCTCGAGGAACTGGTTGTCCTCGGACTCCTCGTACATCCGCTCGACCGTGCGCTGGACCATGCCCTGGGTCGTGGCGACGGGATCGCCGCCCCACTCCCCCAGGTCGTCGGCGTGCAGCGGCAGGGTCGGCGTCAGGTACTTGCTGAAGATGTCGCGCGCGGACTCCGCGTCCGGTCGCTCGATCTTGATCTTCACGTCCAGGCGACCTGGACGCAGGATGGCCGGGTCGATCATGTCCTCACGGTTGGAGGCGCCGATCACCAGGACGTTCTCCAGGCCCTCGACACCGTCGATCTCGCTCAGCAGCTGCGGCACGATGGTGTTCTCCACGTCGGAGGAGACACCGGAGCCGCGGGTGCGGAACAGCGAGTCCATCTCGTCGAAGAACACGATGACCGGCGTGCCCTCGTTGGCCTTCTCCCGAGCACGCTGGAAGACCAACCGGATGTGCCGCTCGGTCTCGCCGACGTACTTGTTCAGCAGCTCGGGGCCCTTGATGTTCAGGAAGTAGCTGCGGCCCTCTTCCCCGGTGCGCTCGGTGACCTTCTTGGCCAGCGAGGACGCGACAGCCTTGGCGATCATCGTCTTGCCGCAGCCGGGCGGGCCGTACAGCAGCACGCCCTTGGGCGGCTTGAGCTCGTGCTCGATGAAGATCTCGGGGTGCAGGTACGGCAGCTCCACCGCGTCGCGGATGGACTCGATCTGGCCCCGCAGGCCGCCGATCGACTCGTAGTCGATGTCGGGGACCTCCTCCAGCACCAGCTCCTCGACCTCGCTCTTGGGCACGCGCTCGTAGACGTAGCCGGCCCTGGAGTCCATCAGCAACGAGTCGCCGGCACGCAGCTTCAGGCCGATGAGGGACTGCGCCAGCCGGACGACGGTCTCCTCGTCGGCATTGCCGAGCACGAGGGCACGCTCGCCGTCCGCGAGGATCTCCTTGAGCATGACGACCTGGCCGACGGTCTCGAACTCCAGGGCCTGCACGACGTTCATCGCCTCGTTGAGGATGACCTCCTGGCCCTTGCGGAGCTCGTCCTTGTCCACCGCGGGGCTGACGTTCACCCGCAGCTTCCGGCCGCCGGTGAAGACGTCGACGGAGTCGTCCTCGTTGCGCTGCAGGAACGTGCCGAAGCCGACGGGCGGCTGGGCCAGCCGGTCGACCTCCTCCTTGAGGGTGACGATCTGGTCGCGCGCCTCGCGGAGCGTCGTGGTCAGACGCTCGTTCTGCATGGTCGTGGTGGAGAGTCGTGCCTCGAGGTCGGAGAGCCGAGAATCGACGGTGCCCTCGGACCCCATCCGGCGCCGCAGGTGCTCGACCTCGGCGCGCAGGTAGGCCAGCTCGTGGTCCGCATCGCCGTGACGGGGAACATCGTGGTCGGTCATGAGTCGCCACCTCCTGCTCGTTGTTGACCGACCCTACCCGCGAGAAGGTGGCGCCGCCGTTGCACACGTCGCATCGTCGATGACGATCTGGTGGCGGCCCGTCGGCGGATCCAGCGGCGTGCCCTCAGGTCTGGGGCTCGGTGCCGGCCGGACGCGGGCCGGTGTAGTCCGGGCCGTAGGCGCCGGGCGCGGGACGTCGCGACTTCTCCAGCGCACGGTGGCCGGGAGCCATCCGGCGTGCCGTGACCAGGAAGGCGGTGTGACCCACCATCCGGTGGTCCGGCCGCACCGCGAGGCCCTCCAGGTGCCACTGGCGCTGCATCGTCTCCCACGCGACGGGCTCGGTGAACCCGCCGTCGACGCGCAACGTCTCGACGAACAGCGAGAGCTGCGTCGTCGTGGCGACGTACGCGCACACGACGCCCCCGGGCACCAGGCGCTGCGCTGCGAGGTCGACGCACGTCCAGGGGTCGACCATGTCCAGGATCAGCCGGTCGATCTCCGGCTCCGCCATGACCTCACGGACGTCGCCGACGGTGAGCGTCCACGCCGGGTGGTCACCGGCCACCTGCTCGACGTTGGCCCGGGCCTGCTCGGCGAACTCCTCGCGCAGCTCGTAGGACCCGAGGTGACCGCTCTCACCGACGGCGCGCAGCAGGTAGGTGGTCAGGCTGCCCGACCCCACCCCGGCCTCGACCACACGAGCGCCGGGGAAGATGTCGGCCATCGTGATGATCTGCGAGGCGTCCTTGGGGTAGATGATCGCGGCGCCGCGCGGCATGGAGACGACGTACTCGTGCAGCAGCGGGCGGAAGACCTGGTACTTCCCCTCCAGGGTGGACTCGATGACGATGCCCTCGGGCTCGCCGAGGATGTCGTCGTGGCGGATCTGACCCTTCTTGGTGGAGAACTCCCGCCCCGCCTCCAGGCGGATGTTGTGCTTGCGGCCCTTGGCGTCGTTGAGGCGCACCCACTCACCCTCGACGAAGGGTCCGCTGCGGATGGGGTCGGTCATGAGGGTCTCCCGGTGGGGTCGTGGTGGTCGAGGTGGCGGGCGGTGCGCAGCGCCTGGCCGGCTCCCGCCCACAGGAAGGCGCCGACGAGCAGCGCGATGGCGACGTCGAGCAGGCCGCCGGTCTCGCCGAGTCGCACGATGGCGACGACGAGGACGAGGGCACCGGCCACGACGCGGCCGCTGGTGCAGGCCGCGCGCACACCCGTGGCCTGGCGGCCGGTCCTGGCCCAGACTGCGGCCGCGAGCACGCGTCCGCCGTCCAGCGGCAGGGCGGGTAGCAGGTTGAAGGCGCCGACCAGCAGGTTGATCCAGCCCAGCGACCACAGCACCTGCTGCGTGGCCGGTGAGCTGGTGGCATCGACGAGTGCGAGGGACGTCGCTCCGACGAGTCCGGACGCGACCGGCCCGACGATGCTGGTCAAGACCTCCTGCGTGGGTGTCCGCAGCCCGCCGGCGATGATCGTCTCCCCACCGAGCAGGTGCAGGGTCACGCGCGGGACCCGCAGGCCGAAGGCCCGGGCGACGGCGACGTGGGCGAGCTCGTGCGCCAGGACCGAGAGGTAGAGGGCGAGCACGAAGACCACGGCGACGACGTACCGGTCCGTGCTGTCGCCGGCGAAGCGTGGCGCGAACAGGACCGCGATGACCGCGCCCATGAGGAGCAGGGACGGCCGGGCCAGCAGGTCCGTGGAGCCCAGGCGACCGAACCGGACGGTGCCGCGCGGTCGCGGCGTCGCGTCGGTGGTGTCCACACCCCCAACCTATCCGCCGTGACCGTGCGGCTCCGACCCGGCGAAGGCTGTCGGTGGGGCTGGTTAGCGTGGGGATCGTGGAAGCCATCGAGACACTCTCCGGCGATGCAGTCAGCGTGCGCCGGTCCCTGTCCCCCAGCCGGGCTTCGGACTTCCTCACCTGTCCGTTGCTCTACCGGTTCCGCACCGTCGACCGGCTCCCCGAGGCCCCCGATCCGGCGGCAGCCCGCGGCACCCTGGTCCACGCGGTGCTGGAGGAGCTCTTCGAGACCGAGGCGGCCGGCCGCACGCTGGAGCGGGCGCGCGAGCTCCTCGCCCCGCAGTGGGAGCAGCTGGTGGCCGGCGACGATCGTCTCGCCGGCCTGTTCACCGCCGACCAGGCGGCTGAGCAGGCAGCGTGGCTCTCCTCCTCCGAGGACCTGCTGGCGTCCTACTTCGCGATGGAGGACCCACGCTGGCTCGAGCCGGCCGATCGGGAGCTGCGCGTCGACCACGTCCTGGAGTCCGGCCTCGGCCTGGGCGGCATCGTCGATCGTGTCGACGTCGCCCCGGACGGTCGCATCCGCGTGGTGGACTACAAGAGCGGCAGGTCCCCCGGGGAGCGGTTCGAGGAGAAGGCGCTGTTCCAGATGCGCTTCTACGCCCTGGTCATCTGGCGCACTCGCGGTGTCGTGCCCACCCTGCTCCAGCTGATGTACCTCGGTGATCGCACGATCCTGAGCCACGAGCCGACGGAGGCCGAGCTGGTGGCCACCGAGCGCAAGCTCCAGGCGCTGTGGGACGCCATCGCGCAGGCGTTCGCCTCCGGCGAGTTCGTGCCCAGGCCCAGCGCCCTGTGCCGCTGGTGCTCGCATCGCGAGCACTGCCCGGAGTGGGGCGGCGTCACCCCTGCGCTGCCGCTGCTGCAGATCGTCCCGCCGGGGACCCCTCGCGAGTCCTGACGCCTCAGGCGTGGGCCGACCAGATCTCCCGCAGGCCCTCGACGTGCAGGCCGACCAGGCTCTCCCGCACGATGCGGCGCGGCGACGTCGGCACGTCCACCATGAGCGGCACGACGATCACGAGGCAGCCGGCAGCCTCCGCGGACGCAGCGCCGGTGGCGGAGTCCTCGATCGCCAGGCACGCGGACGCCTCCACACCGAGCAGGTCGGCGGCCCGCAGGTAGGGCTCGGGGTGCGGCTTGCCGTGGGTCACGGCGTCCCCGGTCACGACGGCGCCGAACGGCAGCGCCTGCGCGACCGGCGCGGCGATCTCGGCGTAGGACATCGTCACCAGCGCCTGCGGGACGCCTGCCTCTGCCACGGACGCGACCACCTCACGGCCGCCGGGCTGCCAGGGAATCGCTCCGCGCAGGGAGCCGGCCATGGCAGCGACGAGGTGGTCCACGACGCCCTCCGGCGTCATCGCGCCACCGAGCCGCTCGCTGATGTAGCGGCCGGACTCGCTGAGCGCGTTGCCGACGAGCGCCAGCCCGTCCGCCTCGCTCCACTCCACGCCGTGGGCGCGCGCCAGCGCGACCTCCTCGGCCATCCAGAGCGGCTCGGTGTCGACGAGGGTGCCGTCGAGGTCCCACAGGACGGCGGCGGGTGAGGTCACCCGATCACCGTAGGTGTCACCGACCCGTCCTAGGTTGTCAGGGTCATGAGCATCCCACCCGTCCCCGGCAGCACCACTCCCGTGGCGCGGTGGGCGCGAGGGCCGCTGCGGCCCTTCCGTCACGTGCAGTACCGCTGGCTCTCGGCCGCGACCGCCCTCGAGCTCGCGGGCGAGGGTGTGTGGATCATCGCGATCGTCTGGCAGGTGATCGCCCTCGGCGGTGGTCCGACGCAGCTCTCCATGGCGGTCACCGGCTACGCGGTGGGCATGGTGGCCACGGCCCTCATCGGCGGCGTGGTCGCCGACCGCGTACCCCGACGCCGGATCCTCCTCGCCACCACGAGCGTCCGCGCCGTTGCCGTCGGCGTCGTGGCGCTGCTCGCTCTCACGGGAGCCGTCCAGGTCTGGCACCTGGGCGTCGGGAGCCTGGTCGTCGGCATGGCGGTGGGCTTCTACTTCCCCGCCTACAGCGCCCTGCTGCCCTCGATCGTCGACCGTGACGACCTGCTCGCGGCCAACGGGGTCGAGGGCTTCCTGCGTCCCACGTTGCAGCACGCCGGCGGGCCTGCGCTGGGCAGCCTCGTGGTCGCGGGGACGTCGCCGGCGTGGGCGTTCACGATGGTGCTCGTGCTGCAGCTCGCCTGCCTGACGGCCCTGCTGGGCCTGCGCCCGGTCGCCCTGAGCCGCGATCCGCAGACCCTCGGATCGCACCCCGTCCGCGGGGCGCTCGCCGACCTGCGCAGCGGCGTCCGCTACATGGTGAGCACGCCCTGGTTCTTCGCGACCCTGCTGTTCGCCTGCATCATGATCCTGATGGTGGTCGGGCCGATGGAGGTCCTGATCCCCTTCGTGGTGGAGCGCGGCGGCGGTGGCCCCACCGACCACGCCACGATCCTCGCCGCCTACGGCATCGGGGGCGCCGTCGCCGCCCTGGGCATCAGCATGTTCCGCATGCCCCGGCGCTACCTCACGGTCATGAACGCGATGTGGGGGTGGCCTGTCTGCCACTGCTGGTGGTGGGGTTCAGCTCCTCGGTGCCGCTCATCGCGACGGCCATGTTCCTCGTCGGAGCGCTGATGTCGGCGCCGATGGTGATCTGGGGGACGCTGCTGCAGCGTCGGGTGCCGCCGCAGATGCTGGGTCGCGCCTCCAGCCTGGACTTCTTCGTGTCGCTGCTCTTCATGCCGGTCTCCATGGCGGTTGCCGGCCCGGTCGGTGAGCTGGTGGGCGTGCGCACCGTGTTCGTGGTGGCTGCGGTCATCCCGCTCGCCGTGGCGGCGCTCGCGATCACCTGGGCCCGCATGCCTGCGGACGAGATCGCCCATCCGCTGGAGGGGCCCCGTCCCACCGGGTGAGGAACCACGCTCGTGCGTTGCGCGGTGTGGAAGAATGGGGGTGAACCCCCGTGAAGGTCCACGCGAGCCCGCCGCCGGCTGGAGGTTCCCCACCAGACCAGATCTCATCTCGTCATCCGTGGAGGAACGCGTGTCGAACACCCCGTCGTGGCGCCCCGACGTCACCGCAGAGCTCACCGCGATGCTGGAGCAGCGCATCATGGTGCTCGACGGTGCGATGGGCACGGCCATCCAGCGGGACCGTCCCGACGAGGCCGGCTACCGCGGTGAGCGCTTCGCCGACTGGCCCAGCGACGTCGTGGGCAACAACGACCTGCTCACGCTGACCCAGCCGGACATCATCGCCAGCATCCACCGCGAGTACCTGGAGTCCGGCGCCGACATCATCGAGACCAACACCTTCAACGCCAACGCCATCTCGCTGAGCGACTACGGCATGCAGGAGCTGGCCTACGAGCTCAACGTCGAGGCTGCCCGCCTGGCCCGCAGTGCGTGCGACGTCGTCTCGGAGCAGACCCCGGACCGGCCGCGTTACGTCGCCGGCGCGCTGGGCCCCACCACGCGCACGGCTTCCATCTCCCCCGACGTCAACGACCCCGGGGCCCGCAACATCACCTACGACCAGCTCGTCGAGGCCTACGCAGAGGCCACGCGTGGCCTCCTGGACGGCGGTGCCGACCTCATCATCATCGAGACGATCTTCGACACGCTGAACGCCCGTGCGGCGATCTTCGCCGTCGAGACGGTCTTCGAGGAGCACGGCCGACGCTGGCCCATCATCATCTCCGGCACCATCACCGACGCGTCGGGCCGCACGCTCTCCGGTCAGACCGCCGAGGCGTTCTGGTACTCCGTGCGCCACGCCCAACCCCTCCTCGTGGGCCTGAACTGTGCGCTTGGGGCCAAGGACATGCGTCCCTACATCGCGGAGATCTCGCGCCTGGCCGACACCTTCGTCTCCTGCTACCCCAACGCCGGCCTGCCCAACGCCTTCGGCGAGTACGACGAGCAGCCGTACGAGACCGCCGCGATCATCCGCGAGTTCGCCGACAGCGGCTTCGTCAACGTCGTCGGCGGCTGCTGCGGCACCACACCGGACCACATCCACGACATCGCGAGGACGGTCGAGGGCCTCACACCGCGCGAGCGCCCCGCGTCCTCGCACGCCCTGCGCCTCTCCGGCCTGGAACCGCTGAAGGTCACGGAGGACTCGCTGTTCCTCAACGTCGGCGAACGCACCAACATCACCGGCTCGGCGCGCTTTCGCAACCTGATCCGCGACGGCGACTACGACACGGCCCTCACGGTCGCCCTGCAGCAGGTGGAGAACGGCGCGCAGGTCATCGACGTCAACATGGACGAGGGCATGATCGACGGCATCGCCGCGATGGACCGCTTCCTCAAGCTCGTGGCGGCCGAGCCGGACATCTGCAAGGTGCCCGTCATGGTCGACTCCTCCAAGTGGGAGGTCATCGAGGCCGGCCTGAAGTGCCTGCAGGGCAAGTCGATCGTCAACTCCATCTCCCTCAAGGAGGGCGTGGAGCCGTTCGTGGAGCACGCCCGCCTGTGCCGCAAGTACGGCGCGGCGATCGTGGTCATGGCCTTCGACGAGGACGGCCAGGCCGACAACCTGCAGCGCCGTCAGAAGATCTGTGAGCGCGCCTACCGGATCCTGGTGGACGACGTCGGCTTCCCGGCCGAGGACATCATCTTCGACCCCAACGTCTTCGCCGTGGGAACGGGCATCGAGGAGCACGCCGAGTACGGCATCGACTTCATCGAGGGCACGCGCTGGATCAAGCAGAACCTGCCGGGCGCACTGATCTCCGGCGGGGTCTCGAACGTCTCGTTCTCCTTCCGGGGCAACAACCCGGTCCGCGAGGCCATCCACGCCGTCTTCCTGTTCCACGCCATCAAGGCCGGCATGGACATGGGCATCGTCAACGCGGGTGCGCTCGTGGTCTACGACCAGGTCGACGAGCGGCTGCGCGAGCGCATCGAGGACGTCATCCTCAACCGGCGTGACGACGCCACCGAGCGGCTGCTGGAGATCGCCGGCGAGTTCTCCGTCGGCGGCGAGAAGGTCGAGGCCGCCACCGAGGAGTGGCGTGAGCTTCCGGTCGGCGAGCGCATCACCCATGCCCTCGTCAAGGGCATCGATGCCCATGCCGAGGCCGACACCGAGGAGCTTCGCCAGGAGATCGCGGCCCGTGGAGGCAAGCCCATCGAGGTCATCGAGGGTCCCCTCATGGACGGCATGAACGTCGTGGGCGACCTGTTCGGGGACGGCAAGATGTTCCTGCCGCAGGTAGTCAAGTCCGCCCGCGTGATGAAGAAGTCGGTCGCGTACCTCATCCCGTTCATCGAGGAGGAGAAGGATCCCGACGAGGCCAGCCGCAGCAACGGCACGGTCATCATGGCCACGGTCAAGGGGGACGTCCACGACATCGGCAAGAACATCGTCGGCGTCGTGCTGCAGTGCAACAACTACGACGTCATCGACCTCGGCGTGATGGTGCCGGCGCAGAAGATCCTCGACGCCGCCACGGAGGCCAACGCTGACATCATCGGACTCTCCGGCCTGATCACGCCGTCGCTGGATGAGATGGTGAACATGGCCTCGGAGATGGAGCGGCAGGGGTTCGAGGTGCCGTTGCTCATCGGTGGCGCCACGACGTCGCGCGCGCACACCGCCGTCAAGGTCGACCAGAAGTACCACGGTCCCGTCGTGTGGGTGAAGGACGCGTCACGCTCTGTCCCGGTGGTCTCCTCGCTGTTGTCCGACACCCAGCGGCCCAAGCTGCTGACGGACCTCAAGGAGGACTACGACTCCCTGCGCGAGCGTCACGAGTCCCGCCAGGACACCCGCAAGATCCTGCCGATCGAGAAGGCGCGCGCCAACGCCACGCCGATCGAGTGGGAGGGCTACGAGCCGCCGCAGCCCGCGTGGGAGGTAGGGGTCCCGCACGTCTTCGACGACTACGACCTTGCCGAGCTGCGCCCCTACATCGACTGGCAGCCCTTCTTCAACGCGTGGGAGATGAAGGGCAAGTTCCCCGACATCCTCAACAACCCCGCCACGGGCGAGACCGCACGCAAGCTCTACGACGACGCGCAGACGATGCTCGATGAGCTGATCGAGGGCCGTTGGCTGCGGGCGTCCGCCGTGGCCGGCATCTTCCCCGCGAACCAGGTGGGACACGACGACCTCGAGCTCTACACCGATGGCGAGCGCGGCGAGGTGCTCACGACCCTGCACCACCTGCGCCAGCAGACCGAGCACCGTGAGGGCGTCGCGCACAAGTCCCTCGCGGACTTCGTGGCGCCGAAGGACACCGGCCTGCCCGACCACGTCGGCGCGTTCGCCGTGACGGCGGGGCTCGGCAGCCAGGACAAGGTCGCGGAGTTCAAGGAGGCGCTGGACGACTACAGCGCCATCTTGCTGGAGTCCCTCGCGGACCGGTTGGCCGAGGCGTTCGCCGAGCGCCTGCACGAACGGGTGCGCCAGGAGATCTGGGCCTACGAGCCACAGGAGTCTCTCGCGAACGAGGACCTCATCGCCGAGAAGTACACCGGCATCCGACCCGCGCCGGGTTACCCGGCCTGTCCCGAGCACACCGAGAAGGCGCTCCTGTGGGAGCTGCTGGAGGTGCAGAAGCACACGGGCATCGAGCTCACCGACAGCATGGCGATGTGGCCGGGCGCCGCGGTCAGCGGTTGGTACTTCTCGCACCCGAAGTCGCAGTACATGGTGGTCGGGCGCATCGGGCGTGACCAGGTCACCGAGTACGCCGAGCGCAAGGGCATGACGGTCGCCGAGGCCGAGAGGTGGCTTGCACCGAACCTCGGGTACCGCTCCGACAACGACTGACCCGGCGCGCGAGCCCTGCCCGTAGGCTTGAGGCGTGGAAGACGTCTCGATCCCCCCGCTCAACGACCCCTGGATGGTCGCCGCCTTCGAGGGCTGGAACGACGCCGGTGACGCCGCGACCTCGCTGATCGACCATCTCGTCGACGAGTGGGACGCCCAGGTGCTCACCGAGCTCGACCCCGACGACTACTACGACTTCCAGCTGACCCGACCGGTCCTCGAGCGTGACGACGAGGGCACGGGCGTGCTGACGTGGCCGACCCCCGTGCTCTTCCTCGCCCGCCCGCCGGGGTTCGAGCGGGACGTGCTGCTGCTCCGGGCGCCGGAGCCCAACTTCCGCTGGAAGGCATTCTGCTCCACGATCATCGGCATCGCCCGGCTCGCCGGGGTGACGGAGCTGGTGACCCTGGGTGCGTTGCTCACCGACGCCCCGCACACCCGGCCGGTCCCGGTCACGGGAACGACGTCAGACCCCTCGCTCGCCGACCGGTTGGCCTTGCAGCCCTCGCGCTACTCCGGGCCGGTGGGCATCAACGCCGTGCTGATGCAGACGGCGGCGCACGAGGGCGTGCCGTCGCTCTCGCTCTGGGCCGCCGTGCCGCACTACCTCGCCGAGCCCCCGTGCCCCAAGGCGACGCTCGCCCTGCTCGGGGCGCTGGAGGACGCCGTCGGCGACCCGCTCCCCCAGGGCGAGCTGGAGGACGACGCCGAGGCATGGCAGCGCGGGGCGGACGAGGTGGCCTCGCAGGACCCGGAGATCACCGAGTACGTCGAGGAGCTGGAGAAGGCCCAGGACGAGGACGCACTGCCCGAGGCGAGCGGCGAGTCCATCGCCCGTGAGTTCGAGCGGTACCTGCGCCGCCGTGGCGCGGAGGGCTGAGTCGTGGGCCGCCTCATCCACTCGGTGATCGCCTCGCTGGACGGGTACACGGTCGATGCGGACGGTGGTTTCGAGTGGGCCATGCCGTCCGAGGAGGTCATCGCCGTGCTGACCGAGCAAACGAGCACGGTCAGCACCTTCCTCTACGGGCGGCGCATGTACGAGACGATGGCGGTCTGGGAGACCGACCCCTCCACCGCCGACCAGTCCGACGAGTCCGCCCGGTGGGCCGAGGCCTGGTTGGCTACGGACAAGGTCGTGTACTCCACGACCCTCGCCGACGTCTGGACCGAACGGACCCGGCTCGCGCGCCGCTTCGACGTGGACGAGGTGCGCGCGCTCAAGGAGTCGGCCGATGGTGACCTGACGGCCGAGGGCCCGACCCTCGCCGCCCAGGCACTGCGGCTTGGCCTGGTGGACCTCATCGACGTCGTCCTGGTGCCGGTCGTCGTCGGTGGGGGTACCCCCTACCTGCCCTCGGGCCTGAAGCTGGACCTGCAGCTGTGGGACCAGCGCCGCTTCGCCAACGGCATGGTCCAGCTGCGCTACGCGGTGCAGTAGAGCGGTCCGCCGCCGGCAGCACGCGAGCAGTGCCTACTCCCACCGGCGCGGGTCACAGACCCTCAGGGCCTCGGCCGGACCGCCCGGCGCGCACTGCCCGTCCACGAGAGTGCGGTCGCCCAACGCCTCGCCGAGGTCGACCACGTAGGGCTCGAGGTCGTTCGACTGGCACGTGGCTGCCCCCTCGATTTTCGGCGAGACCTCGAAGGTGATGACGATCTCGGTGTCATCGCGCAAGACGTGAGGCTCGAGCACCTTGCCGGTCAGCCCGCTGTTGCAGTCGATGCGCGCGACCAGCACGTCCACGCTCCGGGTCGAGGCCTGCAGGCTCCCCCGGTCGGCGAGCTTCCACACGGCCGGTGAGGCTCCGCTGCGTTCTCCTGGTTCGGGGCCGGAGGTCGACGGGCTCGAGCTGGCCTCGGTCGGGGCCGGTCCGGCACGGTCGTCGGACGAGCCGCAGCCGGCCGTCAGGACGACGAGGGCGACGACCGCAGCGAGGATCGGGCGGGTGGAGCTGCTCATGGAGGGATCATGTCCGGCGCAGGCAGATCGTCTCAAGAGCCGCCCGCAGGGCGCGCTGGCGCCTCCGGGCCCCGACGCGACTCATCTGTCCGAGGCCGAGTTGCCCTTTACCGTTGTGGTGTCACAGTCGAGGCATCGACGAGCACTGGAGGCGACCACCATGAGCACCGAGTCCACCCCTGACGTCCCCCCGTCCGGTCCGCAGCCCATCCGCGACTGGACCGACCTGGGCCAGGAGATGTGGGAGTACCTCACCGGTCGTGGCGCAGCCGTCAACTACGAGTTCAAGGAGCTCGTCGTGGAGGTCCCACGCGACACGGGCGCCGACGCCCCACGAGCGACGTGGACCCTCAACGGCACGGTGCGGGTGACCACGAGCGACGACGAGCTGCCGGGCTCCGACCAGCACCGGGGCTGACATGTCCACCGTGCACGCCGACCTACGATTCTCCGTGCAGACACCGGAGGGGCGGACGGTCAGCGGACGGCTCACCAGCAACGGCCAGCACATCACGGTGACGGCGGACGACCTGGAGACCCTGGCCGCCGGTCGCGACGGCGGAGACCTGCGCCGGCTGGCGGGCCAGGTGGCCGAGCGCGGACTCGTGGTGGAGATCGGCGACGACGACGGGCCGCTGATGCGGGTCGGCGCCGTCCGGCGGCGGTTCCTGCACCGTCTGGTCACCGGAACCCGTCATGCCCAGGTCGTTCGCTGGCGCGCGGCGTCGGCCCTCAAGGCCCAGGTGGTCGCGGGGTCGGGCGACACGCTGGCTGCCCCGCCCGTCGCGCTCGTCAACGGTCTGCCGAGGATGCCGTGGTTGAGGCGCTCCCCCACGACGACCCACGACCCGTACGGCGGAGGGCATCCGCGGCTCTACCTGGCCGACAGTCGGGTGGCGAGCACCGGCCGCGAGGTCGGAGTGATGCACCTGGCGCCGGGCACCACCCGGATCGGCAGCGGTGAGGAGGCCGAGGTCCGTCTCGACGGCATGGATGCGGTGCAGGCCGTCGTCGAGCGCACGGAGGACGACGAGTACGTCCTGAAGGCCGTCGGACGCTCCGTGCACACGTTCATGAACGGACGAGAGCTGCCCACCCAGACGCTGCGGACGGGCTGCCGGATCGAGATCGGGCCGTGGCGACTCACCTACGTCCGCGACGAGTACGCCGACCACGGCCGGCCGTTCTCCGGTCGCGTCGGTGGCGAGCTCGGCCGTCAGCGAGCGCAGAACACCCCGCGCTACCAGCGGTGACGGTCCCGCCGGGCCTCAGGAGAGCCGAGTCCTGCGGGCCTGGCCCCACCGGGACGGGAGCAGCTCCTGGTGCGGGCGACCGGCAGAGCGACGTTGCGGGCACCGGTTCCACAGCGTCCGTGAGAAGTGTCGGAACCCCCTTCTAGTATCGATGGTATGTTCGAAGGTGTCGAGGTGCAGGCGGTGCTGACTGAGGTCGGCGTGCACGACTTCACCGAGTCCGACGGCATCGACGCGGCCGACCGGCTCGACGCCGTCGTCGCCCTGGACCGGGTGATCGCCAACGCCCAGGCGCTGCAGTACCGCCACGTGGAGGCCATGCACCGTTCCCGGGCCCGTGAATGCACGCTGGCGCACGGCGACCCGGCACTGTCGGTGATCGGCGAGGTCGCCATGGCTCGCAAAGTCGCCCCCGACGTCGCCGGCACGCACTTCGGCAACGCCCTCACGCTGGCCACCCTGCCGTCCGTGGCCGCCGCCCTCGAGCAGGGCACGATCCGGGACGCCACGGCCCGGGCCATCGCCCGCGAGGTCGAGGCGCTGTGCGACGACGACCGCACCGTGCTGGACGCCGAGATCACCCCGCACCTGGCGGGCCTCACGCCTGGACGGGCGGCACGGCTCGCCCGCCGCCTCGTCCTCGAGATCGACGCCGAGGCCGCTCGCGAACGCGCCCGCAGGGCTCGCGACACGCAGTTCGTCACCCTGCTGCCCGAGGCCGACGGGGTCGCGATGCTGCATGTGCGAGGTCCGGCGGAGATGATCGTCGCCGCCCACCGCGAGCTCGAGACCCACGCCCGGGGCCTGGGTGCCGCCGGCGATCCGCGCACCACGGGGCAGATCATGTGCCAGACGCTCGTGGAGCGGGTGACCGGCCTGGAGAACGCCTCACACATGGACGTCGAGCTCGGCATCGTCATCAGCGCCGAGACCCTCCTCGGTGCGGATGACACGCCTGCCGACCTCGACGGGTACGGCCCGATCCCACCCAGCGTGGCCGACGACATCCTCGGCTCCGCCCCGCGTGCCTTCTACCGCCGTCTCATCACCGATCCCGTCACCGACGTCCTCACCGTCCGCGACCCCCGGCGTCGCCGCTTCGACGGCCCGCTCGCCGGCATGCTCAAGGCCCGCGACCGCTGGTGCCGTCAGCCGGGTTGCGATCGCAGGTCGCGGGAGCTCGACCACATCGAGGCCTGGGCCGATGGCGGCATCACCGTCCACTCCAACGGTCAGGGCCTGTGCAGCCGTTCCCACACCCTCAAGCACCAACCGGGCTGGAGCGTCCGCGCCGGTCCCGACGGCACCGAGTGGTCCACCCCCACCGGCCACACCTACCGCTCCCCCACCCCGAAGCTCCTCGGGATCTCCTAGCAGGGCACACAGACTGCTTTGCCCAAGTGGGTGCTCCCCCCGGGAGCTACAGCTCGACGCCGAGGAGGGCGTCGACGGCGGCCCGGACCTGGGCCCCCGCCTTGGCGTCGTCGCCGTCCTCCGCCATCCAGGCGTCGAGAGCCACGAGGGCGGTCGGAGCGTCGAGGTCGTCGGCGAGGGCCTCTCGCACGGCGGCGATGACGGGGTCCGCCGGCGGGGCCGTCGGGCGCTGGACGGCATCGCGCCAGCGGGCCAGGCGGGTCTCGGCCTCGTCGATCTCGCCGCCAAACCACTCCCAGTCGCTGCGGTAGTGGTGGGCCAGGAGGGCGAGGCGGATGGCGGCCGGGTCGCGACCCTCGGCGCGCAGGGCAGAGACGAGCACGAGGTTGCCCTTGGACTTGCTCATCTTCTCGCCCTCGTAGCCCACCATCCCGGCGTGCACGAAGGCGTGGGCGAACTCCTGACCGGTGGCCACACGAGCCTCCGACGCGGACATCTCGTGGTGTGGGAAGACGAGGTCGGAGCCGCCGCCCTGCACGTCGAAGGCCGGGCCGAGGTTGTCCAGGGCGATGGCCGCACACTCGATGTGCCAGCCGGGACGCCCGGGGCCGAGCGGGGACTCCCAGGAGGGCTCCCCCGCCCGTGGGGCCTGCCAGACGAGGCAGTCCAGCGGATGCTTCTTGCCCGGACGGTCAGGGTCTCCCCCGCGCTCGCCGAACAGCACACGCATCGTCGCCTCGTCGAGGCCGGAGACGTCGCCGAACGCCGGGTCGGCGTGCACGTCGAAGTACAGGTCGTCGTCCACGCTGTAGACGGAGTCGCCAAGACGCTGCACGAGGTCCGCGACGAGGTCGATCGACTCCACGGCCCCGATGTAGTGGTCGGGCGCGAGCACCCGCAGGGCCGTCATGTCCTCGCGGAACAGCTGGGTCTCGCGCTCGGCGAGCTCGGACCACTCGACCCCGGTGGCGGTGGCGCGCTCCAGGAGCGGGTCGTCGACGTCGGTGACGTTCTGCGTGTAGACGACGTCGAGCCCGCGGTCGCGCCACTGCCGCTGCAGCAGGTCGAAGGCCAGGTACGTGGCCGCGTGGCCGAGGTGCGTGGCGTCGTAGGGCGTGATGCCACAGACGTAGAGCCGGGCGTCGCCCTCGGGCATGGAGGCCACCGGGCCGCCGGTCCGCGAGTCGTGCAGCCGCAGGACGGGTGGGTCGCCGTCGACGGAGGGGACGTCGGGGCTCGACCAGGCGCGCATGGTGCGAGCGTATCGGCGCGAGCCGCACGACCCGCCACCCGGCCTGTCGACGCCCTCGCCACGGCTCGTGGCGTCACAATGGCGTCGTGATCATGGACTGCGCCATCTACCGTGACGGCGAGCGTGAGGACGTCGGCACGGACCGGGCGACCCTCACCGCGCGCCTGGCCACGCTCGACAGCGACGACTTCGTCTGGATCGGCCTCAACGAGCCGAGCCCGGAGGAGCTGCAGGAGATCGCGGACCCGCTGGCACTGCACCCGCTCGCCGTCGAGGACGCCCTCGAGGCGCACCAGCGGCCCAAGGTGGAGCGGTACTCCGACCACCTCTTCGTCTCCCTGCGTGCCGTCACCTACGAGGACGACGACATCACCACGAGCGAGGTCAACATCTTCCTCGGCGAGCGGTACCTCCTCACGGTCCGCCACGGCGGCGAGTCGCTCACCGGGGCACGACGACGTGCGGAACGCCTCAGCGAGGCCCTCTCCCACGGACCGATGGTGGCGCTGCACGCCGTGGTGGACTCCATCGTGGACCGCTACGAGGACGTGGCCGCCGAGCTGGAGCAGGACGTGGAGGAGGTGGAGTCGTCGGTCTTCTCCCCCGAGCGCACCAGCGACTCCATCCGCATCTACCGCCTCAAGCGCGAGACGTTGGAGTTCCGTCGTGCGGTGGTGCCACTGAAGGACCCGTTCCACCGCTTCGCTGCCTCCGCGACACCGGAGGAGGCCAGGCCTTACTTCCGCGACATCGCCGACCACCTCACCCGCGCGGCGGAGGCCATCGACGCCATCGAGCACCTGCTGGACAACGCCCTGACCGCCCACCTGGCGCAGCTGAGCGTCCAGCAGAACGAGGACATGCGCAAGCTCACGGCGGGCGCCACGATCTTCGCCGTGCCCACGGCGATCGCCGGCATCTACGGCATGAACTTCAAGTTGACGTCTTTCCAGCAGTGGGGTGGTGGCTTCTATGTCACAACCGCAGTCACCCTCGTACTAGTGGGGTTCATTTGGCGTGCGTTCAAGAGGTCGGGATGGATCTGATCGACCAGTACTCTCGCGAGCCTGACCAGACTGATCTCGCAGTCCTCGACATGTGGCGACGTGGGCTCTCCCGCTTCCTAGACCGGTCCCCCACCCAGCTGACTAACTTGGACGCATGAGTACAGCGGCCTGGACCATCGTCGGTGTGTTTGTCGGCGCAGTACTGCCAGTTCTAGCGGCTGTCTGGACCGACCACGGCGCGGCGAAGCGCGCCGACGCCGACAGAACCGAGCGTCGCGCGACTCGGCTGTTCGACGCAAAACGCACTGCTTTCGAGACGTTTCAGTCGGAGGCCCGGCTCCTGATCGACGCAGCGTGGGATGCGAAGTACGAGGGTCCGCGGGCGTCGAACCTTGGAGAGGTCCTTGCCCGCGATGAAGAGACGGTCCGTGCGCATCGGCTCAAGTTCGGTGACCTGACGCGGGCACTCGAAGCCGTGCGGTTGTATGCCTCACCCGCGACGATGAGAGCTGCCGGGGAGCTGCACAGCGCCGTCGAGACTTACACGTTCGGCACGGACCCCGCGGACGCGCCTAGCGCGGAGGCTCACGCCGAAGCCTACGACTGGGCGTGCGACTTCATCACGTCGTTCGCCACGGAGGCGCGTGCGGACCTCGCTCGATGATCCACGGCTCCTTACGACGAGGTCGAGCGTCGGCGGCCTCGCGGTTGCCGACGAGGGTCAGCTGCGATCGCCGTCGCTGATCGGGATCCTCTCTGGTCGTGGCTGGCCTTTCGAGCAGGTCAGTCATGCCCCCCAAACTTCCTCCTGATGTAGTTGAGCAGTACGGCACGCCAGCCGGCCAACACCCAGCGCGTACTGGACAAAGCTGCGTAGATCCCAAGGCACACCGGCAAGAGCGGGGACGCCTTCGACGCCATCGGCATCACCGTCCTCAACTTCGTGAACGACTTCAGTGGTCCCGTCATCATCGTCGAACGCCCTCCGGCCCCGAAGGCGGGAAGCACTTTCACTACGACGACATGATCGTGCGAATGGCGAACGAGTACGCCGCGACCTTCCATCACATCTGACCGGACGTAGCGTGTTGGCATGCCACCCGAGTCGTGGGCGTCCAGCCCGGCAACTCGTCGCTCGATGCTCGGGAACAAGCGCGCCGACACTAAGCCCGAAGTCGCCCTGAGATCTGCGCTTCACGCCGATGGGTACCGCTTCTGCAAGGACCACCGGATCGACCTAGGCACGATCAAGGTTCGGCCCGACATCGTGTTCACACGAGCGAAGGTGGCCATCTTCGTTGACGGCTGTTACTGGCACTCCTGTCCCGAGCACGGCACCCAGCCGAAGGCGAACGCGGAGTTCTGGGCATCCAAGCTGGCCCGCAACGTGGAGCGGGACCGAGAGCAGGCTGAGGCTCTCACGCGGGCCGGCTGGAAGGTCCAGCGACTCTGGGAGCACGTGCCGCTCGACGAGGCCCTCGCCATCGTCGCGGCCCTCCTGGCCGATCGCGGGCACTGAACAGCCAGTGTTCTGACACCTGCGTGCCTGGCGGGACGGCGAAGCCCTGGCCCGAGCCAGAGGGTCCGCATGCTAGAGTACTCTCCCGAGATCGCAAGATGATCCCGGTCACACCACCACCACTGCCAACTGAGAGAAGGTGAGGGGCGAACCACTTCGTCTCACACGACACCGCGCGAGTCGGCCATCTTGGCTCTCGCGACCGAGACGAAGGAGGACCCCTTGCTAGACCCCGAGGAACCCCAGCCTGAAGCGATCTCCTACAGCGCCGAAGAGACGTACGGCGGTGAGGGTTACGTGTGGCCGTACGCCGCTCGCCCTCGCCAGTGGGATCACTTCCTGAATGGCTATCCCCCGGGGCCGGGCCGACCGAAGGGCACGAAGAAGGCCGACTTGTCAGGTCAGGTCTTCGAACTCCTGACAGTGCTTGAGCGTGTAGAGGATCACGTGACGCCTGTGGGCAGACGCCACCCCCGCTACCGATGCCAGTGCGTCTGTGGCGAGACAATTCACGCGCTTGGATCCAACCTCAAGGCGGGAAGGACAAAGACCTGTGGATGCAAGTCCGCAGATCTCCGCAAGGCGTGGCGCGAGCAAGAACAAGAGCGGCTCCGGCGACACTCTCATCAGCTAGGCGAGAAGCAAGAGTCTTGGAGGGTGAGCCGCACTCGCGAGGCGGCAGATCGTCAGCGTCGCGAGGCTGAGCGGCGAAGGAATGGCCTCGCGAACTAGCCGGATCGAGAAACTTCTTTCACCGATGTTGTGAAGTCTCGTATGGCATAAACACTACACAAGTGTAGGCGCGATGCGGAGCGGTCTCCGCCCTCGTCTCCTGCGCCAACTCTCCTCCCTGGCTGGTCCGCCTCAGCCTCTAGGAGCACTCCTCAGCGCGAGAGTGCGAAGACCCTCAGTCCCTTCGGGCTGGGGGTCTTTCTCTTGGCCATCCAACGGTAGTGAGACATCACCCGGACCGACCGGGGAGCCCGCGCTCCAGGGCACCCACTAGCGCCCGCGAGTCATCCGCGTTCACCATCCAGCCTGCCCCGTCGCATCTCGTGGCGGGGCTTCGTCATGTCCGCACAACGAAAGGCAGTCAATGTTCAACATCGACGGTCAGGAGTACCTGACCACGACTGAAGCCGCCGCGCAGATCGGCTACTCACTTCAGGGTTGGCACAACAGGCGATCGCGCGAGGGAGACCGCTTTATCCAAGGTCACGAGCTCGTGCCAGGACGATTGTTCTACCGCCGACCCGACGTGCTTCGAGTCGCCAGCGAGCGCGGTCGATGACCGACACCACCGCCCCGCAGGTTCGTGCCCATGAGATGGCAATCGAACGAGACGACCAGCGAGCGAACGACCTTGTGGGCCGGCGCATCGGACAGCTCCTGATCGAGCGTGTCTTCAGGAATGCCCGTGGACGCAACACCTACGTGGCGAGGCGCGACGACGGCAAGGCCATCGGGCTGAAGGGCTACGAGGTGAACCGTCTGATCGTGCTCGCCCGACGAGATGGCGTGGCTATCCGATGACTGAGGCAAGACCAACCACACCACCCACTAGTTGAGCCAGAACAGCGACTCACCCTGACCGATGGAGGAGACAAGTAAGCATGACAACCGCACAGGTCAAGCCTGACCCGCTGAAAGACATCTACCAACTCTCGATCGCCAAGGCGCACGACGCTGCCCTCGACGTCGAGGTTCCGATCGAACTCGTACCTGAGTACGTCGATGCCGCTGCGTACTTCGGAGTGCGGCTCGGCAAGACGTGGGACGACGTGATGACTGACTGCATCAATTACTCCATCACTGAGATGCAACGGAGTGGTGAGCATGAATGAGTTCAAGCCGCTCGACGTCGCACGAGCGATCCGAGACGACGAGGAGCTCTCCAAAGTAGACAAACCGTTCATGTGGGCCGCGACGCTTCGTACGGACAACAAGTCGCGGAAGGTCAGGGCGAGCCTGGAGATGCTCGCCAAGGATGCCGGCTTTCATCCGAACACCGCGTACAAGGTCTTCGCGTCGAACAACAAGGCGGTCATGCGCTACTTCGAGCAGCCGGAGCGCAGCGCGCGATCGGTTCAGTTGCGATGGCTCAGCACGCCGACCGAGAACCTGACTCCCACACCGCATGGGGACTCCGACCGTGTCCGGGAGGCAGTCGCATGCCCGACCCCCACACCGGAAGTGGACTCGGAAGACGTCTGGGCGCTGGCTCGGAGCCGACCCCCGCACGGGGAGGGGGCTGAGTGCCCGTCGGAAGTGGACTCAGTGCCCATGGAGAGTGGACCATCTGCCTCCATCTGCTCTCCATCTGCTGGCACTGCTCCTCTTCCTTCATCGTCTCCTGTTTTTCTGGAGAACGGGTACGAGGAGGCTGCGGACACCGCGACCCCTTCGGGGCCGCTCCCCGGTGAGCCGCTGGCCGGCGAAAGCGAAGCGACGGCGGAGGCCGGGGAAGACACTCGGGGCATGGGGTTGAGGAGATCCTTCGGTGACAGGAAGTCTCCCGCCGCTGAGGGGGCTACCCCGGTCTCCCACTACCGAGGTCGAGGGCGAAGCCTCTCCTGACCCTGATCGCTCGGGCCTGTCGACGGGGCTAGCCGCTGGCGGGTAGCCAGCTGGGCCGCTGGCGCGGCCACCATCTCCACCTTCTCCGCCGCTGCCTCTCCGGCGGCGTGCAGGAGTGAGGACTCGGAGCACATCGCCGCTGGCGCGGCTTCGCGCTCGCGTGCTTACTGCCGCACCCACCTACCCCGTCAGCACCTGCTGGCGAGGGGCAACGACCACCTCGAAAGGAGCTGGGAAGCGAGACATCACGACCTGCAAGAGCACCAACGGAGTCGGGAACGACCCGACTCACTACATAAGGAGAGCTATGAGCAACATCAAGCACGAGACGACCGGGATCGACCGCTTCAGCGAGATCACCAGCAAGATCCAGGCGCTGAAGGCCGAGCGGGCGAAGATCAACAAGGATCTTCGATCCGCCGGCATCGAGGCCGACGAGCAGATCGAGGCCGACCTCTCGAACGCTGCGCAGGAGGCGCGGCAGAAGCTCGCTGACCTGGACCGCCAGATCCATGAGGCCCAGGCGCGCCAAGCCGCCCTGGAGGCGGCTCTGGATCGCGGGGAAGGCTCCCAGGAGGACGACCTGGAGCTGTTCAGTGCAGGAACCGCTGTCCGTCGTTTGCGAGGCACTCGCAAGTCTGTCGAGGCCGAGTCCCGCAAGGCTCAGCGAGCCGTCGAGCTCTTCTCAGCAGATGACCACCTCGCCCTGCTCGCGGCTGACACGCTCGGGGATCTGGTGGATGTTCCGGTGCTGGCCCGCAAGCGAGTCGGTGACGTGCGAGGCATCACCGACGCCGTTGTTCTGAGTCAGGTCGAGCCGACCGAGGACTACGGCACTTTCAAGCCGAGTGGCTGTGTGAGGTTCACCGAACTCGGCACAACCGGGCTTGACCTGGAGGCTCTGGAGACTGCTCTTCGGGACACTGGCTCTGACGTTCGGGTCCACTCCGGTCTGATCGACTTCGAGGTCGCCCTCTGGCCGGTGCCTCGCCTGAAGCATCCCTCGCAGGATGGAGTCGGTGAGTTCGCCCGCGTGCTCGCTTCTGTCTTCCAGAAGACCGTCGAGGGGCCAACAACGAACCGTGGCTACTCGAACTACTCGACGCTCTGGGAGACGACGGAGGCGTCCTTGGAGGTCGTTGAGCCCGGCGGGACCAAGGGGAAGGTCGTCGCCAACGTCGGCATCGAGCGAGAGCGGCCGCCGCTGTTCCAGATGCGTCAGTTCATCGACAAGGCGCTCTCTCACTTCGAGGCTGGAGTACACACCAGCGCTGGCCTACTGGACGAGATCTCTGTGGTCGAGGTCTTGGACGCTGGCCTGTGGGTGGCAGACGGTGAGCCGTTTATTCACAACCGTGACTACCCGGCACGCTTCCTGGTCACGATCGAACTCGACTACTCCTACTTCCCTGTGGAGGTCTGAGCGTGAGCAACTACATCGACCCCCACCTCCCAGGCGATGAGCTGATCCGAAGGGACTCCCGGCTGTCCCGGCGACAGTCTCGGAAGGACTTCCTTTCGGCTCAGGCGGAGGGTGGCTTCGACGCCGCCATCGCTGACAGCAAGCGGCGCGAGAAGGCAGTCCTGCGAGACGGCTTCAAGAGGATCCCCGGCGCGAGCCGATCTGGTGCTCTCACGCCTCAGACGAAGTCGAGGCTGGAGCGGCAGGAGCGTGAAGGGCTCGTTGAGCTCCAGCGCGACGTCTGCGGCGAGATCGCTGGCTACCGCGAGACGCAACGCTAGACCCGCCACAACATCCGAGAGCGCCGTCGCTGAGGGCACCTACGGGTGCCCTTTCGCATGCCCGGACCAACTGTCCAGCAAGACCGTTGGCGGTCCGTGAACGCCGTCAACGACCTCATCCACCATCGAAGAAGGAGGCGCTACAACGTGCCCACCGAAAGCCTGACCGCTCCCGAGCGGGAGACCATCATCAACACCGACGATGAGACCAGCACCGTCCGCATCTGGACCGCCCAGCGATCCGTCATCACCTCGATGAGGAAGAAGCCCGACTCGTTCCACGAGACCGACTCCGGCCACTACGGCGCTACCGAATGGGCTGAGTTCATCATCCCGGTCACTGACGTGAACTGGGGAGCACTCGCCAAGCGGACGGGCACTCCACGCCCGAACGCGGCGACGAACCTGCCATCCGCATCGGTGACGCGCTCCACCGACCACAAGGATGCCGCGTGACCCACGAGCCCCGGAAGTCGGCATGACGGGCAGGGCCTTCCCCTTCGTCGGTCTCGCCATGTGCCGCCGCTGCGGCAGGGAGTTCCCGATGCGTTCGGGCATTCACACCTACTGCACCCCCGCGTGCAGGGCGATGGAACAGAAGCCGCACCGAAGGTTCGGGCCACGGGACTTCCGATGCATCGACTGCGGCATCGAGGGAGCGGCCGGCAAGTCCGGTCCGCTCCCCCGCCGGTGCCTGGACTGCAAGCGCCGCTGGGACTGCCGTCCCGAACGCCTGCAACAGAAGCGACGACGCAGCACGAAGGAGAAGTGATGGACAGATATCCGACCGCTGCCTACTTGATGGGCGCGATGCTCAAAGACGGCATCGACATTGACCTCGCTCTGAGGATCGCCGGCGGCTACGACGAGGCCCGCGACAACTTGGACGACGAGAAGACGCAGCAGTGGCTCACGGCGATGCTCCACCGGCTCGGACCGGGTCACAACAGCACCGCGCTGGCGGTGCTCGCCTCCCCGAGCGACCACGACGCGACCAAGTACGAACAACTTGCCCGTGAGAACGGGTGGAAGGAGGGCGACGATGCCCACGCTCCCGAACAGAAGTGAAGACCTGACGTCAGCTGGCGAACGCAAGCGCAAAGAGCGCGACACGACCGTTGCACGTGGTAGGAGCATCCCTGCGACGCTCCCTGAGCCTGATCCGCAGTGGTGTACTGCCGCTCGGATGATCTGGGACTCGATGTTGGAGAGTGGCGGCGCGGCCTACTTCGAGTCCAGTGACTACGCGGTCCTTCACCTGACTGCTGACCAGATCGACCATCTCTACCAACAGGGAGGCCGACGCTCCCCCGAATACCTCCGCGTCATCATGCAGACCCTCGGAAGCCTTCTCGCGACTGAAGGAGACCGTCGAAGACTCCGGATCGAACTCCAGGACGCCCCCGACGATGACGAAGGCTTCCTAGCCGGCTTGGAGGAGCTGTTCGCGGACGCCTGACTAGGGAAGCAACCTGCGGCCACAGGGGTTCGAACTCTCGGCCGCAGGTCGCTTCGGCTTTCTACTGTTCCTTCAGCTTGGCCTCGCGCTCACGCAGCGCGATCTCCCGCTCACGCAGTTCGAGTTCACGCTCACGCAACTCTCGATCGGACTGAGTGCGCTCCTTGTAGGCGTTCTTCTTCGACCGCTCAGCAGCAGCCGAACGCTCGTTGTGGTCACGCCAATCCACGAACCCAGCAGTGCTGAGGCTCATCGTCTTTCGGAACAGTCCCATGTCGTCTTCGTCCTTCTGTAGCGGATCGAGTACGCGTCTCAGCCTGTACTAGAGAAGGGGCCAAGAACAAGGATGCGCAGCGCGGCCGTCATCCGCCCCAACGCCACCGGTTTCTTTCGATCCACGCTGCCAAGAACTTCCGCGATCCGGCGACCAGTCCCTTCGACCGGACAGTCCTCGCGAGTTCCTCAACGGCGAACTCTCGCAACTCCCGCCGAGTCTCTCGATCGTGATCTGACGTCAGGACGCGCAACGCGTTGTGCGTCTTCATCGACCTCAAGCTCCTATTCAAGTCTTCGAGGGCATGGGCGACCTCGGGTAGCCCCTTCTTCGGCATAAGGGTGTCCTCGTAGGTCGCGAGGTCGAACGGGTAGTCCTCCCGCGTCTTCCATCTTCGCGAGTCCCTGTACTCCACCGTCGCCACGTACTCCGTTGGCAGATCATGGCGTTTGAGCCGGTCTGGCATCCGGTCGAACGGAACTTGGATCGTCCTTCCTGGAGCGATCATCGGGATCGGACGCTTGAAGGCGGCGACGTCCTCCAGCGGCTTCCGTCGAGTCATCGTGGTCTCCAACGTCTTGTCGAAACCAACTCGGACGTCGTAGGCGGGGGTCGCACCGATGTTCTGGATGACAATGCTCACCCCGGTGCCCCGGAAGTCGATGTCCACGATCACGTAAGGGCGGGCTTTCTCTTCGCGAAGGCGCTTGGCCTGCCGCAACTGAACCCACGCGAAGCCCGCGACGACGAGGGCAACGACCAGGCCACCCACCGCCGCCGCCGCTGAGACCTCCGGGGCTCCCCAGCTCGACATATTCACGTCCGAACTCTACGAGTGGACACAGACGCTTCCAGACCTCTGAGCGTCACAGGATGCTTGCCGCTATGACGAGGCGGTCCCCCACGACAGGCTCAGGGGTCATGCCCCCATCCTGGCCCGACGGGCACAGTGTTCCGGGTTGGCGCTCGGTCTGCACCTAGGGAGCCTCGCAGCGTTGGTCGAATAAGGACCACCCTCGTCGCAGTAGTTCGAACGAGCAGATGAACGGTTGCGCGATCTGCGAGGCGTTGCCTCTGATCGCGATGACAGCAAGGCCGCTGTTGCGATCCGGGGCGACGGAATGGTGGCGCTGGGCAACTGACCATCCCAGAGCATGAGCGTCCGAGCCCATCTGCTTCCAGAGCAGAAAGCCAGCCTCACGCTTGGCTCGGTCCTCGAAGGTGAACTGGAGTGCCGCCGTGATCATGTCTGTCACGTTCAACGACTCCTGCGTGCGCCTCAGGGCTGCGACCTGCGCCTCGCGCTCCGCGACCCACCCGAGTTGCTCAGCGAGCTCAACCTTCTGACTGGCATCAAGTCGCACTCCTTCGAGTGCCCCGTAGTACTTGTGCATCTGCATGTACATCTCGGCCAGAGCCTTGAGTCCACGCTGAACCCGCGAGTCTCGGTCGTCCGGCGCCATGATCCAGACTGCTTGGGACGCGCCTACGAGCGCGCCGCGAAGAGCAGTGAAGTGTGCACTGGGGTACAAGTTGCCCGACTCGATGGCGTCTCGGGAGAGACGCAAGTGCTCGCCTGCCGTGACCAGGGACTGCCGAGCCAACTCGCTGATCGGGTACTTGGGAAACACTTGATCGTCCGAGTCAAACTCACTGCCGGACTGAGGTTGTTCCGGGTCGGCTTTCGCCGCGCGGCGTTGCCAGCCTTCCAACTGTCGGTAGGTCTCGCGCATTCTCCCGATGTACTGCGCCTCTGTCACGCGACCGTCGTCTCCCACCCGACCGGCGAACTCTGCCTCGTTCGAGCTAGAAAGGCCACTTCCACCCGTCCGCCTTGCGAGCCGGCTGCGATGCTTCGGGAAGCTTCCGCACCCCCGACTCTCGACCACTCTCTGACGGATGCAGCAGTTCCGGCCCGTAGGGGTGCTCGGTCCCATCGGCATCTAACACAAGGCTCATGCTGCTCATGTTGTAGTCACTCATGACCTCCACCCTGCACCCCACGGACTCTGCCCAGGTGGAGAACGCCGAAGACGCTCACGAAGTTCTCACTCAAGCGTGAGGAGCTACTTCGCGCGCCGCCACGGTTTGGTGATCTCGACACTGAGCCCGAGCGACGGCTCCCCGTGCTCCGCCCTGAACTTGTCCAGAAGAGCCGCGACGCCGTTCATCATCGCGGGGAAGACGTCGGCCAGTGGGACCGACTTCTTCCCGTCAGTGACCAGTAGGTGGAGTTCGACCTCGCTCACAGGGAGTCTGAGGCGACCAGGATCGCTCGGGTCGGCGTAAGCCCCGTTACGGTCAACGCGAAAGCGCAAGGTCGGGGACAACTCGACCGCGCTCCGGTGTTTGTCCGCATTACTGAAGCGGATCAGGTCCCCCGCCCAAGCCACACCGGCGAACGGCTGAACATCACGTATCCAACTTCGGTGCTCGGACGACAACCACTTGACCGACTTTCGTGTGGACCTGTCGTCCCAAGCGGTAGGTGTCTCAACCGCAGGGAACTTAGTACCTGAGCGCGCCTTGCCACTGTCACGCTCCGAGGCTTCGTAGACAAGGAGGTCAAGACAGGTCCTGAGTCCGTGAAGAGCCTCGCTCCCCAGCAGAGACAAGTCCTCCCGCTGCTGCGAGGTTGTGAAGTCCTTCCAGTCGAACTTGACGCCTAAGGGCTCGCTCGCGAGGGCAGACTTTTCGATCGAAGCACTCGGCACGTTGCTTGCGTCCCACATGCTTGTGAACAACTCCATCATCTCGTTGAAGCGAGTCGCCCCTTGTTGAAAGCGCGCCAGGGCAGGTCTGTATGGCGACGCCTCCGTCCGTGACACGAGAGCGAAGTAGATGGGCGCTGAGGAGTTTGAACTTGGCGGGGGTTTCGTCATTTACGCTCTCTGTGACACGGCTTGATGATTGGGCAGGCAGCCTCCCGATGGTCCCGCCGCATTTTCGGATCATGTTGCGACATCCCGACCGCGGATACAAGAAGGCGACCGGAAGCTGCGGACTGAGATGTCAGTCGCGCGAGTTAGGCACTGCCTCATGCTCAGCTGCGGCCCGCATGAGATCGGCCTCGGTGATGAACGCCTGATCCGGCAGTGTGCGCGTTCCCTGATCTGCGCCATTTGCGCGAAGACCACGGTGAACGGCAGGACGACGAAGACCACGGGGAGGCTCCGCGCGATCTCTTTGCGGCAACGATCTCCCAGAGGTCGGCACCACCAAACCACCAAGGAACCCTGCGTCGAGCACCTGGGCTCGGACTGCGGTCGGTCTCGGCAATCCTTGAGAACACCGTGAACTTCTCCACGACTCACTTATTGCCTCCTCGCACTTACGGGCGAAACTTCGAACGGGCGAGGCCACGTCCGCGTTCATTTCCAACGTTCGATGTCGGCCCGCCCACGTAGCGTCATGTGTAACCCCCGACCCGCAGGGGCAACTGAAGGACTCGACATGGCAGCTGGAGACATCGAGACGTACTACGAGGACGGGCAGTGGAAGAACCGCCCGCAGGGCAACGGCCGCGCGTCGAACATGCACGACCGCAAGGCCGATGCTCAGTCCGTTGGTCGCGACATGGCCAAGGACCGGGGAGTCGAGCACGTCATCAAGAAGAAGGACGGCACGATCGGCGAGAAGAACACCTACCCGCGTTCCCGCGACCCGCGGGACAGCAAGGGCTGATGTTCTGAGCTGACGCCGTGAGGGCCCCGAGACGAAGCAAGCGTCTCGGGGCCCTTCGCCGTCACTCCAGACTAGACACCGTGCTCTTGCGCCAGTCGGGTGAGGAGCTGATGAACGTGCCAAACATGATGATCCGCGACCATCCCTTACGGATGGCGTGCAGCGAAACTGAAGCGAGTCCTCCCAAGCAGTAGAACGCCGAGCCCCCGATGTGCGTCAGGCGGGCATCAGGAAGGTGTTCTGGTCATGGAGCGCGTCAGTCTGACTGCCGACCTGATGGGTGAGCAGTTCGAGCAGCATTGCGTCTGGCTGGTGTTCGATCTTCCGCTCTACGGGCAGCCGTCCGGGGTGAACGATCCACTTGCCCACGACGCCGAGCATCCGGCACCGCTCGCCAGCATCACCGCGTTCCCAGTGCTCTGCCACCGTGTAGCCCGCATCCTGGACTTGGAAGACTCGCTCCTCGGGCATGTTCTGTGCGGCCCTGAGAGCCCGTTTGGCATCCCTCAGAGCCTGAAGTACTTCGTCCTCCTGTTCGTCGTCCAGGTCAGCGAGGAACGCCTGCTGCGCTGCCTCTAGGTGGATCTGCGCCGAGGCGATGGCTTCGGTCTTTGTGTCTGCCGAGTCTGTCCATGACGCGATCAATACGTCACGGCTGCCGTACTGGCTGAGGAACGTCTGCTCGATGTGACTGTCTGCTGTGTGAACCATCACCGAGGCTGAGGGCGAGCCCTTGGCGTGCTTGGCCCGGCCGCACTTGTAGGCGTTGTTGTTCGGTCTCGACACTCCCCCGCTGCTCTTGTAGAGCCTGAAACCACACTCGCTGCACGTGAGGGCAGCCCCGTACCCATCTTGATGAGCCCAGGGCTTCTTGTCCGGTCGGTTCATGTGCTCGCGGAGCCTGTTCCACTCAGCCATCGTCAGCAGGGCAGCGTCAGGGTCGATGCGAGGCACACCGTCGATGGTGACTACGCCATCGCCTTCGGGGGTCATGCCGGCAAGTCGGGGGTTGCGGAGCAGCGCGCTGAAGCCGGCCTTGCCGATCGGGAGATCCTCGACCACGCGAGCCTGGGCCTCTCCAGTGAGCACTCGGTCGATGGCGCTCTTCAGGATGGGTGCCTGTTCGTCCCAGTCAGGTCTGATGACGAGTCCTCGCCCGTTCGGGTTGTCCACCGACTTGAAACCGAAGGGGGCAGCGCCAACAGCATGGCGACCCTCCCTAGCGAATGCGGTCAGTGACTCCCGCCGACGCTCTCCGATGATGCCCGCTTCTAGCTCAGCGATCGCACCGAGCAGAGTGAGCAGGAAGCGACCCATCGGACCAGCCGTGTCGATGTTCTGCTCGATGAACGCGATAGACGCTCCCTGCGCCTCGATGCGTTCCACAAGATCGAGCAGGTCTCTCACGTTGCGCGCTGCCCGGTCGATCTTGGTGACGAGCACTCGGTCGCCGGGTCGCAGATCGTCCAGCAGCCGCTTGCCCGCGGGTCTCTCAGCAAACGGGATCTTGGACCCGCTCACGCTCTCGTCGGTGTAGTGGATCACCTCTGAGCCGAAGGCTTCGATCCGGCTAGTCTGCTTCGAGATCGAACCCGACCGTTCATTGTCCAGGCTGATCCGCTCATATCCGCGGTCTGTCATGGCGACATCCTACTCGGGGAGATCGTCAATCCCAGGAACTTCGAGAACATGCCCGAGCTGACGTGGACGTACGGCTACCCGGCCTGCATGGCCCTCATCGGCGGGCTGTGCGCGTACATCTACACCCGGTTCAAGAAGTCCGGCTGGCTGTAGCGCTTCAGCCCTTGGGCGAGAGGGTCGGCCGGACCGAGATGGTCTCGAACTGCGCCTCGTGCGGGGCGTCGACCGCCGTGCGCACCGCAGCGGCGATGGTCTCCGGGGCGATCATCCGCTCGGGGTGACCGTCCCCGCCGATGCCCGAGCGTCCCATGTCGGTGTCGACGAAGCCGGGGTGCACCGAGACGACGCGGACGCCGTTCTCGCGCTCCTCCTCGCGCAGGCAGTCACCGAAGGTGCGCAGGGCGAACTTGGTGGCGGAGTAGATCGAGCCGCCGGCGGTGGAGAACAGCCCGGCGCCGGAGTTCATCAGCACGACGGTGCCCTTGGCCTCCCGCAGGGCAGGCAGGAGACGAGCGGTGAGGTCGGCGACGCCGAAGACGTTCAGCTCGAACGCGGAGCGCCACTGCTCCCGCGTCGTGTCGATGACGTCCGGGCCGCCTGACGTGCCCGCGCAGTGCACCAGGACGTCGAGCCGTACCGGCAGCTCGGCGGCGTCCACGGACTCGCCGTCGGCGACGTCCAGCACGAGCACGGAGGCGTCGTCCAGCTGCGCCGCCAGCTCGGCGAGTGCGTCCTCGGTGCGGCCGACGAGCACGACGTGATGGGTCGCGGCGAGGTCGGTGGCGACGGCCCGGCCGATGCCGCGGGAGGCTCCGGTGACGAGGGCCACGGGACGCTGTGAGTGGGTGCTGACAGGCATCAGCCCACGGTAACCGAGGCGGTGATGACCCCGGCGCCCACGAGCACGAGCACCACGCTGCCCAGGGCGATGCGATAGGCCACGAAGGGGGCGTAGGAGTGCTTGCTGACGTACTGCAGCAGCCAGTGGATCACCGCGAGCCCGACCACGAACGCCACGACGGTGCCGACGATGGTCGGTCCCCAGCCGTACGCGTTCTCGCCACCGGGAATGTCCTTGAGCTTGTAGACGCCGGCGCCCACCACGGCCGGGATGGCCAGCAGGAACGCGTACCGCGTCGCGGCGGCCCGCTCGTACCCCAGGGCCAGGCCCATGCTGATCGTGGCGCCGGAGCGGGAGACGCCCGGCACGACGGCTGCGGCCTGCGCGGCACCGAGCAGCACGGCGTGTCCCCAGGAGAGGTCGGAGATGGGCTTGGCGTTGCGGCCGATCTTCTCCGCGACGCCCAGCACGATGCCCAGCGCGATGAGCATCGTGCCGATCACCCAGAGGTTGCGGAACTCCCGCTCGATGAAGTCCTCCAGCAGGAGACCGACGAGGACGATCGGCAGCGAGCCGATGATGATGAACCAGCCCATCCGCCACTCGAACGCCCGACGGGCCTCTGCGGAGAAGAGACCGCGCAGCCAGCCCGTCGCGATCGTCCAGATGTCGCGCCAGAAGTAGAGGACCACCGCCACCTCGGTGCCGATCTGCACGACGGCCGTGTAGGCGGCGCCGGGGTCGTCCCAGCCGAAGAACTTGGGGAAGATCGCCAGGTGGGCACTGCTGGAGATGGGCAGGAACTCGGTGAGCCCCTGCAGCAGCCCGAGCACCGCGGCGCGTAGGAAGTCGTCCACCGTGCGAGCCTAGCCACCGGCCCACCAGCGGCGGTCTAGGGTTCTCTCATGCGATACGGGCGTGTCGGCCATTCCGGGCTGGAGGTCTCCGGACTGGGGCTGGGGACGATGATGTTCGGCGTCCAGCTCGATGACCTGGCGGCCGAGGAGCAGCTGACCAGCTTCCTCGATGCCGGCGGAACTCTCGTGGACACGGCCCCCGTCTACGGCGACGGCGCCGGTGAGCAGGTCCTGGGCGCCGTGCTGGGCAAGCTCGGGGTGCGTGACGACGTCGTGCTGGCCAGCAAGTGCGCCGTCGGCGTGCGGCGCGGCGAGCTGGCAGCAGACGCCTCTCGTCGGGCCGTGCTCAGGCAGCTCGACGAGTCGCTGCGAGCGTTGGGCACCGACCACCTCGACCTGTGGCAGCTGCACGGGTGGGACGCCACCACCCCGTTCGACGAGACGCTCAGCGCGCTGGAGCACGCCGTCTCCTCCGGCCGCGTGCGCTACGTCGGCTTCTCCAACTTCAGTGGCTGGCAGACCGCCCTCGCGCAGACGGCCGTCGAGGCTCGACCGGCCGGGCTTTCCTTCATCAGCACGCAGATGCAGTACTCCCTGCTCGACCGCACCATCGAGGACGAGGTCGTCCCGGCGGCCCAGCACGTCGGCCTCGGACTCATCGCGTGGTCGCCGCTGGCTCGCGGCGTCCTCACCGGCAAGTACCGTCTCGGGACGCCCGCCGGCTCCCGAGCGGCCAACCCCGCGTGGGGCGTGCACATGGACCACTACCTGGGCCCCGAGTCCACTGCCATCGTCGATGCCGTGGTGCGTGCGGCGGAGGGACTGGACGTCGCGCCCACCCACGTGGCCCTGGCCTGGCTGCGCGGCCGGCCGACCGTCGCCTCACAGCTCGTCGGCGCCCGCACCACCGAACAGCTCGCGGTCAGCCTGGCGTCGGAGGACGTCGAGCTTCCCCCGGAGATCATCCAGGCCCTGGACGACGTCTCCTCGCCGGACGGGTGGGAGGACTGATGATCGAGTACGAGTTCTGGAACCTCGCCATTCCCCGGACACAGTCCCGCAACGCCGTCTGCCGCATGCTCACCCAGGCCGCCGAGTACCAGGGCTGGGAGCTGGACCGCCTGCGCAAGGACCCCTCCGGCCACCGCAGTGTCCGTCTGCGCCGCAAGATCATCCGGATGCGTCCGACGTTCTGAGCGACTCGGCGAGCAGCCGGGCTGCTGTCCCGAATGCCCCTGGGTCGGGTCCGGCGTAGTTGAGCCTGATGTACGGGCCGGAGGCCTCCGCGGGAAAGGACTCGTCCCCGGAGGTCACCAGCAGCCCGCGGGTCTCGCAGCTGCTGACGAGCCGATCCACCGCCGTCCCGTCCGGCAGACCAGCCCAGAGGTTCAGGCCCCCGCGCGGCACGGCTCCGATGGCGAGTGCCGGAGCGTGCTCGCGGATGTTCTCGACGAGAAGGTCCCTGCGGGAGCGCAGCTGGTGGCTCAGGCTGCGCAGGTGGGTGGGCCACCCCGGCTGGGTGAGGACATCCAGAGCGGCTGCCTGGAGCAGTCCACTGACGTACATCGCCTCGGCGCCGTTGTCGGCGAGGATGCGGTCGCGCACGGGGCCCCGGGCGATGACGGCTGCGACGCGGACGGACGGGGAGATGCTCTTGGTCAACGAGCGGAGGTAGATGACGTGGCCCGAGTCGTCACGAGCCGCGACGGGCTCGGCACGTGCATCGATGCCGAAGTCGTGGGCCCAGTCGTCCTCGATGAGGAACGCACCGTGGTCACGAATCACCTCGAGCACCTGTCCGGAGACCTCAGGCGACCACTGGGTGCCGGTGGGGTTGGCGAAGTTCGGCTGGACGTAGAACGCCCGGGCGCCGGTCTCGTCCAGGGCCCGGGCCACCGCTGACGGGTCTGGCCCGTCGGGGCCGGAGGGGATGGGCACGGCCTCGACGCCGGCTTGGGCGGCGGCCCGGATGGCGCCCCAGTAGGTGGGTGACTCGATGAGCAGGGTCTGGCCATCGGGGACGACCGAGCGGAACACCGACGCGAGACCGCTCTGGCTGCCGGGGACGACGACGACGTCGTTGGCGGTCGGCGACCCGATGCCGCCGAGCTCGTTGGCGAACCACGCTCGGAGATCTGCCAGGCCGGCAGCCGGTGCGCGCTCGAGTGCCGCGGCACTGCGCGACGCGCGGGTCAGGGCAGTCCTGACCAGGCGTTCGGGCAGCAAGCTGGAGTCCGGGTAGCCGGAGTGCAGCGTCAGCGTGTCAGCCGGTGTGGGCCGAAGGGCGGCAGCGACCGGTGGCAGGACGCGGCGAGGCCGACGGAGCGCGTCGGTCTGCCAGCTGTAGTCGTGCGACGCGGTCGCACGTGCCACCTGCGCGAAGGTCCCCACCCCGGGCCGGCTCTCGATGAGGCCTTGCGCGGTCAGCACCCGCAGTGCCTTCTGCACCGTGACCGGACTGACCTGGTGTTGTGCGACGAGGTCACGGGTCGAGGGCAGGCGTGATCCTGGAGTCGCTTCACCCAGCCAGGCGCGCAGCGCAGCGACGATGCGGGCGGTGCTATCGTTGGACATGTCAGATCATAGTAGCGCTATCGTTCGACCGTGGGGCCTGCTACCGGCCGATCATGCTGGGCTCTGGTGGGGGTTCCTGGGCGTCCTCGCCTTCTCCTTCACCGTGGTGCTCACTCGAGTCGCCGTGGACACGATGACCCCGTTGTTCATCGGTGCCGGCCGCGCCGTGGTCGCCGCCGCACTCGCGGGCGCCGCCCTGTGGATGACCCGCCAGGTGCTCCCGAGCAGGACCCAGTGGTTGCGCCTCTGCGTCGTTGGCGGAGGCGTCGTCATCGGATTCCCGCTGCTGACCTCCTTCGCTCTAGTCACAGCACCGGCCAGCCACGGCGCGATGGTCATCGCGCTCCTGCCGGCGGCCACGGCGGTCATGGTGGTCATCCGCGGCAAGGAGAACCCCCCGACGGCCTTCTGGGTCGCCGCCGGCGTCGGCGCCGTCGCGGCAGTGGGCTTCGCCTCCGTCCAGGGCGGGCGGATCGGGCAGCCTCACTGGGCGGACCTGCTGCTGCTGGGCGCCGTCGTGGCGGCCGCCATCGGGTATGCCGAGGGCGGGCTTCTCGCCCGCCAGCTCGGCGCCTGGCAGACGGTGTCCTGGGCGCTCGTGCTCTGCGCTCCACTCATGGTGGTGCTGACCGCGATTGCGGCGCTTCGCGACACGCCCTCCGGCGGAGCCGCGGAGTGGGCTTCGTTCGTCTACCTGGCCGTGGTCAGCATGTTCCTGGGCTTCTTCGCCTGGTACCGCGGTCTGGCGATCGGGCCGATGGCCCGTGTCAGTCAGATCCAGCTGCTCCAACCCGTTCTCAGCATCTGCTGGGCAGTGCTGCTGCTTCGCGAGCACGTCTCCTGGGCCACCGGCGCAGGTGCCGTTGCCGTCATCGTCTGCGCCGGGATCGCTGTGCGCGTCCGACTTCGAGAGGCCCGTCCCACCAGGACGACGGGAGGCGCGTGTGACGATGTTGAGACCTGCACGAGCGATCGAGGAGGGTCATGTCGGACTGGGTGAAACGCATTCTGCTGGTGGGGGTCGGGCTCCTCGTCTTCTCCGCCGTCCTGCGGGCCGTCTACGGATGGCTGATCTCCCTCGTCGCCGAGTCCGTCGCGAGCGGGGCCGAGGGCGAGCGGCGAGCCATCGACGTCATTGCGTTCGTGCTCGACATGGTGATCACCATCGCGACGCCCCTGGGTGCCGCCCTCGTCGCCGGTGCCGTCGTCCTGCACGGCCAACGCCCCGGACCCAGGACGAGCGAGGCCTCGACCTCCGAGGACAACACGTGATCACGTCCCGGCTGGCGGAGCCGGCTCTGGGCGCCATCCCCCATGCGACCCTCCCGCCGCAGGCTGGGAGGATCGGACGATGTCATGCCACCTGAGCCGCGAGCCCTGATCCGATGCAAGAGACACCCGGCAGCCAGCCGTACCGCATCATGCTGCGTCCGATCGCCAACCCCTTGCCGATCGGTCTGCTGGCGCTGCTGATCTCCACGACCAGCGTGGCCGCCCTGCAGCTGGGCTGGATCCCGGCGGACCAGTCGGTGGCGGTGGGGCGGATCGTCGTGGTCCTTGCGCTCGCCGTCCAGCTTCCCGGTGCCGCCTTCGGATTCCTCGCCCGCGACCCAGCGGCCGGGACGGGCATGGCCGTGCTCGGCGGCACCTGGTTGGCCATCGGCCTCACGTTGTCCCTCGGCGAGCCGGGCAGCACCAGCCCCGGTCTCGGCATCGCTCTGATCGCAGCCTCGGTGGCCCTGCTCGTTCCGATCGCCGTCTCGCTCGCCAAGCCGGTGACGATGATCGTGCTCTCCGTCAGCGCCGTGCGCTTCGCCCTGACGGGCGTAGTCCAGCTCGGCGCCCCGCCGGTGTGGGAGACGGCGGCCGGAGTCGTCGGAATCGTGCTGGGAGTCCTCGCGCTGTACGCCGCGATGGCCTTCGAGCTGGAGGACGTCCACCACCGCACGATCCTCCCGCTGGGACGCACCGGCCCGGCGCACCACGCCATGGAGTCCGGCATCGACGAGCAGCTGCGCGGCATCGAGCAGGAGGCCGGGGTCCGCCAGCAGCTCTGAGCCAGGAGCTCGGGCGGGCGGTGCGGAGCAGTGGTCAAGTGGTCCGTGGGCGGAACCAACGCCAGAGCATGTCCAGTTCACCAGGGCGTCAGCAAGGATGACGCCCAGGGCGAGGACCACGCCCGCCCTGCGGCGCAGGGCGAGGAGCAGTGCGGTGACCGGGTCGAGCACCGTGAGGGAGGCCCAGAACAGGCGTAGCGCGGCCGGGAACCCCGCGTAGGCGTCGATGCCGCCCACCACGAGGTCGAGCACGATCTAGCATCGGCTCATGGACACGATGGTCGCCGCCGTGCAGGAGCGGGCTGAGCTGCTCGACCTCCTCGAGGACCTGCGTGCCGATGAGTGGTCGGTGCAGTCGCTGTGTACAGGCTGGACGGTGCGCGACGTCGTGGCGCACCTGCTCAGCTACGAGGGCGTCGGGGCGGCCGACCTCGTGAAGCGGATGGTCCGTGGCCGGGGGCGGTTCGACCGGATCAACGCCGTGTCTGCCACCGGACTCGAGCACATGGACCCTGCTGAGCTGATCGAACGCCTGCGGGCCTTTCCCAGGCCAACGGGTCTGACCGCCGCGCGAGGTGGGGCGGTGGGTCTGGTCGACTGCCTGCTCCACCAGCAGGACATCCGTCGCCCCCTGGACCGACCGCGCGTGATCGACCCCGAGCGGCTCCGCTATGCGCTGGGCTTCACCGTCACCGCCCCGCCGCTGCGCGGCTTCTGGCACGTTCGCGGGACACGCGTCGTCGCCACCGACGTGGACTGGGCCCTCGGTCGAGGCCCGGAGGCCCGAGGGCCGGCCGAAGCGGTCCTGATGGCCCTCGCAGGACGCTCAGGCCCGGCCCACGAGCTGAACGGACCCGGAGCAGAGACCCTCCAGCAGCGACTGGGCTGAGCGGCTGGGCTCGAGGTTACTTTACCAACCGGAAGGTATGGTGGGGATAGGCCGTCAGCAGCCCACCGACCGTCGCAGCGCGAGGCAGCGATCACCGCAGCCCTCGGAGTCGTCCGAGAGGGCGGCGCCTTGTCCCTTGACTCCGCGGCTCGCGCGGCCGGCCTGACCAAGCCCGGGTTGATGTACCACTTCAGGACCAAGGAAGCGCTCGTGGCAGCCATGGTCGATCACGTCATCGACGTCCTTGAGGACGACCTCGCGAGCCTGGCCGCGGCATCTCGAGCCGATGCGACGCCGAAGGAACGACTGCGCGCCTACCTCACCTGGGCCACCTCCCGCCCGCATGATGCGGCCGATCTCGTCATGCTCAGCGACCCCAGGCTCAGGCTGCAGATGAGCGCACGCTGGGCCGACCGGTTCGGGCCATGGGTCGAGGTCCCCGACGACCTGCCGGCCCCCGAACGCGCCCGCCTGCACGCGGTCCGCCTCATCGCGGATGGCTGCTGGTTCTCCTCGGCCAGTGGCGTCCTCCCCCTCTCCGAGACCGACGGCCGCGCGGTGCTGCAGGCCGGTCTCGAGCTGCTCGAGGGGACCGTGGAATGACCAAGTGGCTCCTGCTCATCGGCGCTGTCGCCAGCGAGGTGACCGGGTCGCTGTCCCTCAAGGGCGCCCTCGACCATCCGCCGCTCTACGCCCTGGTGGCCCTGGGCTTCATCGCCGCCTTCGGTCTGCTCTCCGCGGTGCTGCGACGCGGCATGCCCCTGGGCGTGGCCTACGGCATCTGGGGAGCAATGGGCGTCTCAGCCACGGCAACGCTTTCCGCGCTCATCTACGACGAACCCCTCACGCCCCTCATGGTCGTCGGCCTCGTCCTCATCATCCTCGGTGTCCTCGTGGTCGAGCTGGGTTCACAGGCCGCGCAGAAGAAGACCCGCGACGCACCGGCAGAGGCCCCCTGATGCAGTGGTTCTTCCTCGCCTCGGCGATCGCCACCGAGCTCGTCGGCACCCTGTGCCTGCGCATGGCCGCGACGACCGACCGGCGCGCCTGGTACGCCGGCGTCGTCGCCGGCTACCTCCTCGCCTTCACCTTTCTCGCACTCACCCTCGACGAAGGCCTTGGCCTCGGCGTCGCCTACGGATTCTGGGCCGCTCTGGGCATCGCGCTCGCGGCTGTCGCCTCCCGCGTCCTCTTCAAGGAGCCGCTCACCCCGCTCATGGGAGCAGGCATCGCCCTCATCGTCACCGGCGTCCTCATCGTGGAGATCGGTGCCACCCACTGACGCGGTCCGGCTCAGCTTCAGAGGGTCAGTGTGGCGGGGTTGGTCATGGGATGACGTCGACGCTGCGTGGGGCGCCTCCTGGCCATAGGCTGCAGACGCTCGTGGTGTGCTGATCAGGTGTCTGAAGACACCCAGCCTCTCGAGGGGACACCGTGCCTGCGTCGAGCAGCACGCCACCGACCGAAGACCCGTCAGTGAGGGAGACGTATGTGCCGAGTGCTCGCCTACATCGGACCAGAAGTACCGCTGGAGAACCTGCTGCTCAAGCCGGAGAACAGTCTCGTCAACCAGGCCCTCGACCCGGAGGGCCACCCGGAGCTCCAGCTGGCGGGGTGGGGGTTCGGGGCCTGGAGCGAGCACCTGCTGAAGCCCGAGGCGCCCCTGCTGTACCGCCGCCCCATGGCCGCCTTCTACGACGACAACTCCACCGGCATCATCCCCAGCCTGCAGGCCAGCACCATGCTGGCCCACGTGCGGGCGAGCGCCTACGACGCGGGCGTCGTCCTGGCCGATGAGAACTGCCACCCCTTCTCCTACGAGGGCACCCCGTGGATCGTCGCCCAGAACGGTGACCTGCCGGGCTGGAAGGTCCTGCAGCGCGAGCTGCTCGCGCACTGCAAGGACGAGTACCTGACGCAGATGGTCGGCACCACGGACACCGAGTTCCTCTACGTGCTGCTGCTCTCCCTGCTCGAGGATGACAGCGACGAGGGCGTGCAGCGAGCTCTTGAGGAGATGGTGCGACTCATCGCCCAGGCGATGAAGGACCTCGACCTCGTCGCGCTGACCAAGCTGAAGATGGCCCTGGTCGCCCCCGACCGGATCATCGGCGTGAACGTCGGCCTGGGCCACGACGGTGAGACCCATCCGGAAGGGGACTGGAAGGAGCTCCGCGAGTCCGGCCCCGGCACCGACGACTACGCCCTCTCGATGCTCCTGGAGCCGATGTACCTGCTCATGGGCCGCAACTTCGAGCACGACGACACGACCTACGGCTTCGAGGACTGCGGCGAGGACGAGGCGACGGCCGTCATCTTCGCGTCCGAGCCCCTGACCGACAGCGTCGATGACTGGTTGACCCTGGAGTTCGGTGAGATCGTCTTCCTCGAGAAGAAGGGCGCGCACATCACGAGGAGCGTCAGCACGCTGAACGTGTAGGGGCGCTGGGAGCCAGGGGGATGATCCCCTCAGGCCGGCGGACGTGGGCCGCCCCGAGTGCCGCGCACCGGCTGTCGCGCTGCTCACTCAAGGGCGAACAGCGTTCGGTAGGAGCGCGGGCTGGTGCCCACGATCCGGTGGAACTGTGATCTCAGGGTCGACGCCGACTCGAAACCCACCGTCGCGGCGATCTCGGCCACCGTCAGCGTCGTCCGTTCGAGGTGTTCCTGCGCACGGCGGACCCGTTGCTCGGTCAGCCACGTCGTCGGTGTCATCCCGAGCTGTTCACCGAAGTGACGGGACAGCGTCCGTGTGCTGACGTGGCCTGCCGCGGCCATCTCGCCCACCGTGATGCCCTCGTGCAGGTGCTCCAGGCTCCAGTCGAGCACCGGGGCAAGGCTGCGGTCGGCAACTGCAACCGGTTGCGGCCGGATGAACTGGGCCTGGCCGCCCTCGCGGTGCGGCGCCACCACCATGCCTCTGGCCACGTCGTTGGCCACGGCTGCACCGTGGTCGCGCCGGACGAGCTCCAGGCACAGGTCGAGTCCGGAAGCCGTTCCTGCCGATGTCATCACGTCGGCGGTGCCCGCGTAGAGGACGTTCGGGTCGACCTTCACCCGAGGGTGCCGTGCAGCGAGCTGGTCGGCGTACATCCAGTGGGTGGTGGCGGGGATGCCGTCGAGGAGTCCGGCAGCCGCGAGCGTGAACGCCCCAGTGCACAGTCCGACGACCCGAGCGCCCCGTGCGTGCGCGGTCTTGATGGCGTCCACGAGCGCGGTGGGTACGTCGTGGTCCCAGGTCGGGAGCGCCGGCACCACGACGGTGTCCGCCTCCGCCAGGACGTCGAGCCCGCTCAACGAGCCCAGCATGAACGATCCGAAGTCGGCGCTCGGGTCCTCAGCACACAGGGCGACGTCGTACGGCGGCTCGACCAACCCGGGACGCGGAGTGGCGAAGACCTCCAGCGGAACGGCGATCTCGAACAGCGGCATGCCGGGGATCACGGCGACGGCAACCGTCCGCGAGCGCCTCGCGTCCTGGTCACGCTCGGACGGCTTCATCGATGTCCTCCGCTTCCTGATCGGTACCCTACGTGGAGCCTCAGCGGGGTGCGACGACCGTTTGCCGGCCCGGACGCAGCCGCCTCCACACGACCGTCGCGGTGACGATGACGACTGGGCAGATCAGGTAGGCACCCGCGGCCACCAGCAGCGCGGCCACCGCGACGACTGCCGCCAGCGCCGCCCACCAGGCAGCGGTCGCTCCGGGAAGGATGCGCAGAGCCGCGCCGCACGACAGGAGCAGCACCGGGACCTGTGACGCGGCGGTCACTCCGACCAGGACGGTCGCCGCGTCGGCCCGTCCCCACGTCGCCGCGAGGCTTGCCACGGCGATGACCGTCGGGATCCACAGGCTCGCGTCGTGCCGGCTGGGTAGACGCGGCACCAGGTCGCGGCCCAGCGCGCCGAGGCTGGCGACGTAGGAGTTCATGTTGGCGAGCGTGAGCGTGAGCGCGAGCACGACGGCCACGACGACTCCCCACGGCCCGATCGCCACCCTCAAGAGGTCCGCCACGGGTGAGGCGCTGGTGTTCTCCGACCCGAGCACCCCGACCAGCGTGAGGGACAGACCCAGGAAGGCGACGGCGATGATGACCACGGCCGTGGTCGTGATCCGGAGGACGTCACCCGGACGGAGGGTGGCGAACAGGTTCGCTGACGCCTCCCAGCCGGTCAGGGCCCACACGAGGAGGAAGGCGGCCGGGGCCATCGCGCCCCAGCCGTGCGGCGCGAAGGGGGTGAAGTTCGTGCCGGTCGCGTGGGGGGCCGCCAGCACGATCGCCACCAGCAACAGCGTCAACAGGATGCCGGTCAGCAGCACCTGCGCCGCCGACGACAGACGGAGGCCGGCGGCGTTGAGTGCGTAGGTCAGCGCGATGAGGACCAGCGCCACCGCGGCGGGCGTGTGCTGCCCGCCAACGGCCGCGCGCAGGTACTCGCCCCCGAACAGTCCCAGCGCGGCGACGCCCGGAGGGACCCCGACGTAGAAGAGCACGCCGACCACGGCCCCTGCCGTGTCACCGAAGCCCTGACGTACGTAGTCAGCGAGACCCCTTCCACCCGTCGCTCTGCCCAGCCCGACGAAGGTGACCGCCAGCAGGGCCGACAGCACGAGGATCAGCACCAGGGGGATGAGGAACGCGGGCCCGGCGGTCCGTGCTGCGAGCGCCGGAAGCGTCAGGATGCCCGGCCCGAGCACCGCCGCAACGTAGAGGGCGGTCCCCCGGGTGAAGCTGAGCTGAGTCGTCATGGGACCAATGCTGGCGGCGTCCGAGCGTCGAGGTCGTGTCCATCGAGACAGGTATCGCCTGGATCCGGACAAGCCTGCGGGCGCTCGTTCCGGCCACGCCAGGTGTCGCGCAACGACGGCGTTAGATCGCTCTGAGGCAATCGACTCGCGAGGTCCGGCCGGTACGCTGGACGGGGTGACGACGACTTCCGTGGCACGTCCGTTCGCCAACAGGTTCGCTGTGGAGCTCCCAGAGCTGGCGCGGGTGTGGCAGGCCGAAGAGGTGCCGAACCCACGGTTGCTGGTGCTCAACGATCCGTTGGCCTGCGAGCTCGGGATCGACCCAGACGCGCTTCGCGGCACGGACGGCCTTGGTCTGCTCACCGGCACGCTGGTGCCGCCTGGTGCCACTCCGATCGCCCAGGCCTACGCCGGCCACCAGTTCGGCGGCTACGCGCCGCGGCTCGGTGATGGTCGGGCTCTCTTGATCGGCGAGCTGACCGACCGCGATGGACGGCTCCGTGACCTTCACCTGAAGGGGTCGGGGCGCACGCCGTTCGCGCGAGGCGGCGACGGTCGTGCCGCGGTTGGTCCGATGCTGCGCGAGTACGTGATCAGCGAGGCGATGCACGCTCTGGGCGTGCCGACGACCCGCGCGTTGGGGGTGGTCGCGACCGGCCGGCAGGTGCGTCGCGAGACCATCCTGCCCGGTGCCGTGCTGGCCCGGGTGGCGAGCAGCCATCTTCGGGTGGGCACGTTTCAGCTCGCCGCCTCGACCGGTGACGTCGAGCTGTTGCGACGTCTGGCCGACCATGCGATCGAGCGTCACCATCCGGCCGTGGCCTCCGCGGAGCACCCGTACCGCGCGCTGTTCGAGGCCGTGGTCGCGGCACAGGCCGACCTCGTGGCGCGGTGGATGCTCGTCGGCTTCGTGCACGGAGTGATGAACACCGACAACATGACGATCTCCGGCGAGACCATCGACTACGGACCGTGCGCGTTCATGGAGGCGTTCGACCCCGCTGCGGTCTACAGCTCGATCGACGTCGCCGGCCGCTACGCCTACGGCAGCCAGCCGGCGGCCGCGCAGTGGAACCTTGCGCGGTTCGCCGAGACGCTTCTCCCGCTGTTCGCCGAGGACCAGGATCGCGCGGTGACGCTCGCGGAGGAGTCGCTCAGCGTGTTCCACACGAGCTACTCGACCACCTACTCGGCAGGCCTTCGCGCAAAGCTCGGGTTCCCCGCGGAGGTGGCCAACACAGTCACGGCGGAGCTCGGCGAGGAGCTGCTGGAGCTACTTCGCAGCAGCCAGGTCGATTGGACCAGCTGCTTCCGCGCCCTGGGGGCAGCGGCCCGCGGCGACGTGCAGCCGGTCCGCGGACAGTTTCTCGAGCTTGCCACGATCGACGATTGGCTCGCCCGCTGGCAGGCGCTCGACCCCGACCCGGACCTGATGGACCGCACGAACCCCGCCTACATACCGCGCAACCATCTGGTGGAGGAGGCGCTCGATGCTGCGACCGCCGGTGACCTCGGCGCAGTCCAGCGGCTCCTGGAGGTCGTTCAACACCCCTTCGAGGCGCGTCCCGGTCTGGAGCGTTACGCCGCACCGGCCCCGCAGGACTTCGGGCGCTACACCACCTACTGCGGCACCTGAGAGCTTCCCCGTCGGAGACCGACATCGGCCGGTCGTGCCGACCCCGCCTCCCCCCCTGGCAACTGGCACAGCCGCGGCTCGCGAGGCCCAAAGGCGGCGGAATGACTCAAACCCCGCACGCGCTCGGAGACCCCCCACGCAACGGCGGCGCCCCGAACGAAGCCGCTGGGTAACGAGGTGTTGGTCCGGAAGGAAGTTACCCTCGCTACATGCCTGAGGTAGTGGATGAGGCGAACGTTGCTAGGTGGAAAGAGATTGCTACTAGTTCGCGATGGTCCTTGAGAGTCCTGTCCCAGGTGGGCGACCCAGCCGACGGCTCGCCATTTGCACAGGTGAACATGGTCCACACCGAGAAGGCGTCAGATTGGTGTCGAGGCTTTCTGGACGCGTCGGCGGAACACATGCGCCACTGGGCTGACTTTGCCGCGCCCCTGAAGTGGCACCCCGACCATGTCGTGACCCACACGTTCAGGCCGACGCAGACGCTGGCGCGTGCGGCTATGGAGTCAGCGGCCCAGGCGGTGTGGATCATGGCCCCCGATGACCCGAACGAGTGCATCCGACGGCACCTTTGCTTGATCCGGTGGGACTACTCCGAATACCGCAAGAGCCTTCCGGCAGACCGCAAGGCCATTGCGCGCGAGCAGGACCAGCGCCTGCTCGAGAGCGTCAGCGCGCACTTCACGGAGGACCAGCTCCGTCCGCCGAGCTATTTGTCGGTCCTCCGTGAGACGGCAAGCGTGGTCCGACGGGATCCTGACGAGGTCGAGGCGGTCTGGCGCGCCTCAAGCGGGTCAGCGCATGGAAAGCGATGGGCGGCACATGCGCTGCAACGGGTCACTCCAGGAGAGGAGTACGAGCCTGGGCAGTTCCGTGCCCTGCTCATGCCGGACCCCACAGCTATGACACGCGCGCTGGACGTAGCCGACGCGCTGCTGACATATGGCGTGTCGCGATTCCTACAACAGTCAGGAGCAGATTTCGCGGCCGCACATCAGGACGCGATGCAGTGGCTTGAGTCCGTCGTTCCCATGCGCCGCGGAGATGACGCGTCTGTCCCAGGAGACGACCCTGCATAGGCCGACTCTCCAAGGCGTCCGCGTGGGTTTACGGACACCGGGCATGGCCAGCTCGCAGCGGTTTGACGCGCTGCGGGCCTCTCGGCGCAGGGATTCTCCGCGTCCTCCCCGCGGGGTTAGGTCACCAGGGACGCGCGGAGACGACCGCTTCGCCTGGTATGCATTGCCATCGCCATTCGAGCTGAGAATCACCATCAGAGTCCGCATTGCGTCGGCTGCACTGCATCGGTTTACGGCATGATCTCTGTCGTGGCCAACGGAAGCACTTTCGCTGTAGACGTGGAAGGTGGCGCTCCGCCCGACGACCTAGTGCGTCGTTCATGGGACGAGATTCGCAACCACCCGGTTCAAGAAATAGTTCCTGCGCAGGACCCCAAGCTTCCGCTCGCGGAGATGCCTCCCGAAGCGTTCGAGCGGCTGTGCGCAGAGCTGGTTGACAGGGAGTCGAAGCAGGGCGGGGTCCACGTCTACGGACGCCGCGGCCAGAAGCAGTACGGCATCGACATCGTCGAGTTCGCCAAGGAACCGCAAGGGGAAAGTCCAGCCCCTGCGCACGTCTACCAGGTGAAACGGTTTCAGGTCATTACCCCAGCCGAGCTCCGGAATGCTGTCGAGCTATATGCCGCGTCGCATCGATTCAAGGCGGAAAAGTTCACTGTCATGACGTCCGCTCCGACTGATGACAAACGCTTGATAGACGAACTCGCGGAGTTGCGAGAGCAGTTCAAGGGCCAGTTCGAGGTTCAGCTCGAAGGGCCGGCCCACATGCAGAACCGTCTGAGGAACCATGCGACGACTGTTCGTGCCGTCTTCGGTAAGGCGATGGCCGAGGCCCTGTGCGGCGACCCGGGCGAAGCACCGCCCGCGCTAGTTCGCGACATCTCGTCGCCGGAGCCGCATATCCGCACTTTGAAGATGGCGATGGAACAGGACTTCCACGAGGACAACGCGGTCCGTTTCAACGAGGCTGACCTCGTCGGGCCGAGCGTCGATGCGATGTTCGTCGATGTACCCGTCGTGGCACACGCGCGCACCCGAGCGGGCCAGCTCCTGAAAGGCCTTGCCCTGGAAGGCGTACAGCTCGATTGGAATAGCAGGCAAGAGTTCGCAGCCTCATTGGCACCTTCGCACGCGCCATCACAGCACGCCACCGGCACCGGCACCGGCACCTCAGGGATGATCGGCCCCATCAGCATGAAGGCTGGGCAGGCCGGTTACGAACCCATGGAATCTGCGGGTGGAGCCCAGGCCCTCCTGCATCCCCGGTGGCTGGAATCCACCGTCATTGTTGGCGGTCCCGGGCAAGGCAAGTCGACCCTGCTGCAGTACATCTGCCAAACACAGCGCGCGCGGCACCTGGGCATGCACGAGTACGAGCACGAGGACCACCAGATCCAGGCCACGGCAGCCATGCCCCGCATCCCGTTTCGGATCGACCTGAGGCTGTACGCCAAAATGCGCCGCGAGGCCCTTCTGAAAGCCGCCGGCCACGACCCGCAGGCCAGGAAGGGGCGGCGTCCAAAGAAGAAGAAGCTGGGCCAGGACATTAACGACCCCGCCTGGCTCAAAGGTCTCCCCGCCGAAACCCGACTGAAAATCTTGCTAGAGAACTACATTAGCGAGCAGGTGTCCATCGCCGCTGCTGGCACAGAGTTCACCGTCGATCATCTGATCAACGTCGTTAGTCGTTGGCCCGTTTTATTCGCTTTCGACGGCCTCGACGAGGTCGCGCCTCTTACCGACCGTGCGGCAGTGTCAGACGTCATCCGCGACTTCCGGAACCGATACAGCTCTGACGGCTTGGACGCCCTCGTTGTCGTAACCACCCGCCCTGGTGTCGTCGAACGACCTATTTGGAATGACCCAAACTTCGCGACGCTCCAACTCGGTGATCTCGTACCTGCGCTCAAGATGCGCTACGTCGAGAAGTGGGCGCGGAGCGTAGACCTGCCCTCAGCGCGGCGAGAACAGCTCGTGACCACGTTCGAAGCTGAGCACTACAAGCCCCACGTTCGCGAGGTCTCCTCGAACCCAATGCAGTTGGCGATTCTGTGCCGCCTCCTCGAACGTCGCACGGTCATCCCTGACCAGCGCACAGCGCTGTACGACGAGTACATTGGGGTTTTTTTCGACCGAGAGTTTGAGAAAAGCGACATCATTGGCCAGTACCGCCCGACCCTCGCCAAAATCCACGCGTACCTGGGCTGGTGGATGCACACGAAAGCTGAGGGCGGAAACTCCAACGGAACGATCGATCTCGCGACGCTCAGGGAACTTCTCCACGAGTTTCTGGGAGGTATCGGGCAGCCGACCGACATGGTCGACGAGCTGTACAACGAGATGCAGGCGCGCGTCATCTGCCTGGTGCAGCGGAGGCAGGGCAGCGGAGTCTTCGAATTCGAGGTTCAAGGGATCCGCGAGTATTTCGCCGCGCAGTACCTCGTTAAGGAACTTTCGGCCTCGTCGAGCGGAACTAAGGGCAAGCGCCTTGGCGAGGCGATACGCCGACCGTACTGGTGGAACACTATGCGGTTCGCCGCCGGCATGTTCGACGATGGAGAGTTGCCCGACATCGTGTACGTCTGTCGAGAACTGCAGCGCGCGGAGTTCAACCGACTCCCTCTTCCGCGTCAGGCAGCCAAGCAACTCCTCGACGATCACATTTTCCGCACTGTCAACTTGACCGTGGCTGAAGACCTTATCCGTGACGTTCTCTCCGGTACCGGCATCTTTCTCGCGGTCGATGGGATGCTCCAGCCAGGATCTGCACCGTTCACGTTTCCCCCAGGCGCGACAGCCTGGGCGCTGGCCACAGTGCTGAAGGAGAGGATCCTGGCAGGGCCTCGCGACGAGTGTCTGGCGGCCTCGACTCTGCTCTGCCGTCAGCTCGACCTTGCCGATGCAGACGGCGTAATGCGGAGCGAGATCTGGCAGTGGTGGTGGGGGGACGGCGACGCTCCTGAAGTTGTCCGGAACACGGCACCTTCAGACTGGCTCGAGGTCGCGAGCACGCTTCGACTTCTCAGTGATCTCCGGCGGGACGAGGAAGAACTGCTATGCAGCGTCATTGACCGAGCCCGCCCCGGAGCCCCGATTGACGTCCTGGAGCTTCTCGCCCGCGGGGGCCGGTGGTCCCCAGGCTCCCGCCTCCACGAACTCTGCGTCACAGATCTCGCCGCCGGCGCCGCTGACGGCTACCTACCTCCGGCGCCGACTATTGCCGACCCGCGAGTAGCAAACGACGACGACCGCTCAAGGGAGCAACTGGACAAGGGCGACGATCTCGAAGGTGAAGACCCCGAGGACGAGACCGACGACCACGGACGCCTTCTCATCAGTGGGCAGCTTGGCCAGCTCATCCGCGCATCGCAGGTCGACCGGTGTCTTGTGGCCTCCAAGAAGCTTGGAGAGATCGCCGGGACTGAGCTACCGAAACGGGCGTCTAGCCGACGACGTATCCGCGGACACGATAGGGACATCCGTATCAAGGTCGCCGCACTCGACGACGCGTTCGACGCTCTTCTGACGCAACCAGATGCGTCTGGATGGGCAACGCTTCTCGACGTCCTCGAAGAGGAGTGGGGTGACTCCTGGCTTCTTCGACAGATCATTCTGCTCACCCTCACTGCCTCAACCCAGGCCGCAGCTGCCCGCGTCACGCGCAACGATGCGAACGCACCGATACACGCGTGGCCTGACCTTGTCACATGGGCTGCAAGCGCCAAGCGGAACCGCAACGACGCTGATTGGTGGCGATCAGCCCTCACCGCCGCCGCAGACGAGGACGCCGGGCACGGGGCGCAAAGCATGTTCGTTTTGGCTGCAGCTGTCGCACTGCTCAACGGCTTGCCCATGTCGCAGCTCGCGCCCGAGTTGAACTCACTGTGTTCCCGTTTGACGCACAAGCAGTGGGGGCGGGTTGCAGCGAGCTGCGCTCGAGCCGCGGCAGAATACTCCCGTCCTTTGCGACTGGGCCAGCAACTTCGCACGACGTTCAAGCCTTCGTCGCGTCTCGCCGTTCTGCTGCTTACCCGAGCAGACGACGCCACCGCGTCGGAGTCGATCCGTTTCGTCTTTCCCGACCTCAATACGCTCTGGCAAGCTTCGCCTGCTGTCGACAGTCTGGTACGACGGCTTGTTGCTTCCGCGCCCCGCAAGGTCGACCTTGATCAGCTCCGCGGATCGCGTGGCTCCCTGCCGGCGGACCGCTTCTTCAACTTGCCTCCCATGCAAAATCTCACCGTGGCGGCTTCTGAGCGAGTCCTTGAACAACCCGCCCACTGGCCGGCGGACCTCGTCAGGGCAGCAGCCGAGAACGCGGAAGCACGCATCGCCGCCAAGCTGCCGAGCATGGGGGACCTGGCTGCGAGTAGGAACTGGACGGTTCCGGGGACTACGCCTTCCTGAGCCAACCAGATCTCGCCGGCCAATGGGTTGGTCAGGCCGGGCAGGTGAAAGAAGCAGGCTGAGCGTCACAGCCTTGACGTCGGGTCACGCTGAATGATGCGCCGAGGCGAGCGTCGAGTTAGGCGCTTCGACTTGCGTCTATGTGGGCGAAAAGGGCCGGGGCTGCCTTCGCCAGGTGCTACTGATCCGCGGCGACGGCTCTGGCCAGTGTGCTGATCTGCGATGCCACGGTGTCAGGCTCGATCAGCTGGTGCAGGTGGCCTCCGTCGAGACGGGTGGTCGGCCAGCCCAGCGCTTCGGCGCGTTCGAGCTCGGCGGCGTAGGTGTCACCGAAGGCGAGGTAGGCGCCGGGGAGCGTGTCGGTCCAGTCGAGCGGGACGTCGATGGTCGACCGCAGGTAGCCGAGCGTGACGCGGGGCTGGACTGCCTCGACCTCCCAACGGATCGGGCCGGGTGGGAAGAGCGGCGCCACGTCGTCGTCGGGCCACCACTGGGTCCAGCCGGGCAGCATGCCCGCCTCGTCGGCGAGTGGGGCCACCGTCTCCAGCAACGCGGCCGGCGCCATCGGGCACCGACCACCCTCGGGCAGGCCGGCGTCCACGAGGACGAGACCGGTCACCCGCCGACGCTCCGCGACGAGCGGCGCGAGCAGGCCCGCGTTGGAGTGCGCGACGAGCGTGACGTCCCGATCCTTCGGCACGTCGACGAGCAGGTCCTCCAGCGCATCGTCCGGGGACGTCAGGACGTCGCGCCCCCGCGTCGACGCCACCCGGACGTCGTGCCCCCGCGCGCGCAGGACGCTTGCCGCCGGTTCCCACACCAGGGGGCCGAGCAACGGGCTGCCGGCCAGGACGAGCAGCGGCTGCTCCCCCTCATCGATCACAGAGTCATCAGACGATGTTCAGCAGCTCGTCGAAGACGCGGGCACCGAACGCCAGGGAGTCCACCGGCACGCGCTCGTCGACGCCGTGGAACAGGGCGGTGAAGTCCAGGTCGCCGGGCAGGCGAAGCGGGGTGAAGCCGTAGGACGTGATCCCCAGCCGGCTCCAGGCCTTGGCGTCGGTACCGCCGGACATCAGGTACGGGGCGATGTGCGCCTCCGGGTCCTGGCTGTGCAGCGCCACCGTCATCGCATCCACGAGGTCGCCCTCGAAGGGGTACTCCAGGGCGATGTCGGTGATGTGCGGCTCGACGAGCACCCGGTCGCCCACGACGTCCTGCACCGCGGGCAGGAAGGAGTCGGCGTGGCCGGGCAGGTAGCGGCCGTCGACGAAGGCGACGGCCTCGCCCGGCACGACGTTGTGCTTGTACCCGGCCTCCAACATCGTCGCGTTGGTGGTGTTGCGCAGGCCCGAGCCGATCATCCGAATGGCCGGTCCGACGTGCTCCAGCACCATCTGCGGGTCGGTGGACGGCTCCCCGGTCAGCTCGCGCACCTTGGCGATGAGCTGCTGCATCGACGGGCCGGGGCTCTGCGGCCACTCGTGCTCCCCCAGCGCCACGAGCGCCTTGGCCAGGTGGGTGACGGCGTTGTCCGGCTGGGCCATCGAGCCGTGCCCGGCCGTGCCGCGGGCCTTCAGCCGCATCCAGCTGATGCCCTTCTCGCCGGACTCGATGAGGTAGAGCCGCTGGCCACCGACCTCCACGGAGAATCCGCCCACCTCGCCGATCGCCTCGGTGCACCCCTCGAGCAGCTCGGGCTTGTGGTCGACGATCCAGTGCGCACCCTGGCGGCTGCCCGCCTCCTCGTCGGCGGTGAAGACCAGGGTGATGGGGCGCTTGGGGATGGCGCCGGCGCGCTGACGCGCCCGCACCACCGACAGCAGCATCGCGTCGAAGTCCTTCATGTCGACGGCGCCGCGACCCCACAGGTACCCGTCGAGGATCTCACCGGCGAACGGGTCGACCTGCCAGTCGTCGGCCTGGGCCGGGACGACGTCGAGATGGCCGTGGATGAGCAGGCCGTCGCGCGAGGAGGTCTGGTCGCCCCAGCGTGCGACGACGTTGGTGCGACCCGGAGCAGCGTCGAAGACCTCGGACTCGATGCCCACCTCGGCCAGCGAAGCAGCGACGTACTCGGCCGCCTTCCGCTCCCCCGGGCCCGTTCCGTCGCCGTAGTTGGAGGTGTCGATGCGAATCAGGTCGCGGCAGATCTCGAGCGCCTCGGCGTCAGGGAGGTACGTCATGTCGTCACCCTACGTCCGGAGCACGCCGTCGATGACCCGGCCGAACAGTCGGCGACCTGCGGCGGCCTCCACGCCCCCGAGGGCTCCCGGTACGCCGATCCAGTGCGCCACCTCGCGCCACTCCACGCGGCAGCCCAGGTCCAGTGGCGTCACGTCGATCTCGGCCCACCCGGTCACGACGCGGCCGCGCTTCTCCAGCCGGCAGTGCCGTGGCGGGTCCCACGTGACGACCTCCATCTCGTCGTCGAACGCGAGCCGACCGGAACCCGTCCGCGCGACGAACCCGCGCTCGGTTCGGGTGATGGTGGTGAGCGGCACGTGCTCACCGTGGCGCGGCCAGTCGGTCAGCCGGGCCCAGGCCTCCTCGGCCGGCATCGGCACCTCGCGCACCACGCTGAACTCGCTCACGGCACGATGGTAGGCACCAGCGCCGAAAGGGGCACGATGGCCACCACGCCGTTCACGTCGGTCGACGACGTCAAGACCAGGCTCGCCGAGGTCGGGTACCTCGCATCCGACGCCGTCGCGACGACGGTCTACCTCGCCAGCGAGCTCGGCAAGCCGCTGCTCGTCGAGGGCCCGGCGGGCGTCGGCAAGACCGACCTCGCCCGTGCCGTCGCGGAGGCCGGAGGCGCCGGGCTCGTCCGCCTGCAGTGCTACGAGGGCGTCGACGAGGCCCGCGCGTTGTACGAGTGGAACCACGCCAAGCAGCTGCTGCGCATCACCGCAGGCCGTGACGAGACGTGGGACCAGGCGCGTGACGACATCTTCAGCGAGGAGTTCCTGCTCCCCCGCCCGCTGCTCACCGCCATCCGGCGCGACGAGCCCACGGTGCTGCTCGTGGACGAGACGGACAAGGCCGACGTCGAGATCGAGGGCCTGCTGCTGGAGGTGCTCGGTGACTTCCAGATCACCGTCCCCGAGCTCGGCACCATCACCGCCACGACTCGCCCGTTCGTCGTGCTGACGTCCAACGCCACGCGCGAGCTGTCCGAGGCGTTGCGTCGTCGGTGCCTGTTTCTGCACGTCGACTTCCCGGACGCGGAGCTGGAGCGACGCATCATCGAGCTCAAGGTGCCCGAGCTGGACGCCAGCCTGGCCGAGTCCGTGGTCCGCGTCATCAACGCGCTGCGCGCCCTGCCGCTGCGCAAGGCGCCGTCGATCTCGGAGACCATCGACTGGGCGCGCACCCTGCTCGCCCTGGGCGCCGACGTCCTCGACGACGACGTCGTCAGGGACAGCCTCGGTGTCATCCTCAAGCACGCCGACGACGCCGCGAAGGCCCGCGCGTCGCTCGACCTGGACGCGGTGCTCTCACGCCAGTGATGAGCTCTGTGAACGAGACCGAGGGCCTCCCACAGCGGCTCGTCGAGTTCGTCGGCGCGCTGCGCTCCAAGGGTGTGCCCGCCGGAACCAGCGAGACGGTCGACGCCGCACGCGTCGCCTCCGTCCTCGGCTTCGACGACCGCACCCTGCTGCGCGAGGGCCTTGCCTCCGCCCTCGTGCGACGTGGCGGCCAGCGCGACGTCTTCGACATGACCTTCGACCTCTACTTCCCCGCCGGTGTCGGCACCCCGGAGGCCGTGCAGGAGCTCGACGAGGCCGTCTCCATCCAGGACCTGCGCGACCTGCTCACCATGAGCCTCGCCGACGGTGACCTGCGCACCCTCGAGCAGGTGGCCGAGATCGCCGTCGACGCCCTCGGCGAGGTCGGCGCCCCCGGTACCCAGACCGGCGGCTGGTCCGCCTTCCAGACCTTGGACCGGCTCCAGCCGCAGACCACGCTCGTGGCCGCGATGGCGGCCCGGGGTGGCGGCAGCGGCGCACCGGCGCCGGGTGACGTGACGCAGCGGATCGAGCGCGACGAGGTCCGTCGCCTCGTGGAGGCCTTCCGACAGATGGTGGCGGCGGAGGCCCGCCGCCGTACAGCCGAGGTGCGCGGACGCGACGTCGTCACGCGTCACGCCGTCCGGCCCTCCACCGACCACGTCGACTTCCTCAGCGCCAACCGGCAGCAGCTGGAGGAGCTGCGCGCCAGCGTGCGCCCGCTCGCCCGCCGCCTCGCCACCCGGCTCGCCGCCCGGCGGCGTCGGGCCAGACGCGGTCGCATCGACGTCCGTCGCACGATGCGCCGGGCCATGGGCACCGGCGGCGTGCCGCTCGAGCCGGTCTTCGAGCGCCCGCGCCAGTCCAAGCCCGAGCTGGTGCTGCTGTGCGACGTGTCCGGCTCGGTCTCCGGCTTCTCCAGCTTCACGATGCTGCTCGTGCGGGCCCTCAGCGACCAGTTCACCCGGGTGCGGGTGTTCGCCTTCGTCAACGCGATGGCCGAGGTCACCGACATCGTCAAGGAGGCCGACGACCCCTCCCGCGCCATCACCGAGCAGGCGCGCATCACCAAGTGGCACACCAGCAGCGACTACGGCGAGGCGCTCGCGGACTTCGCCGAGGACCACCTCGACGCCATCGGGCCGCGCACCAGCGTGCTGATCCTGGGCGACGCTCGCAACAACAACCAGCCGGCCAACCTCGACGCCCTGCACCGCATCGGCGAGCGGGCCAAGCGGGTCTTCTGGCTCAATCCCGAGCACGAGAGCCGTTGGGGCCTGGGCGACTCCATCGCCCCTCTGTACGCCGAGGTCGTGGAGATGCACGAGTGCGCCACCGTGGACCAGCTCTCCCGCTTCGTCTCCAGACTCCTGCCCGTCTGAACGCCGTTCAGGGTGCGCCGAGCCGCCAAGAACGCCACGCTGGGTGCGTCCCACCCCCAACCGGAGGAGTCACCATGCAGATCGGTGGATCCCTGTTCATGATCGCGCTCGGCGCGATCCTCTCCTTTGCCGTCGCCGACGCCATCAACGGCGTCGACCTCACGATGGTCGGCTACATCCTCATGGCCGTCGGTGCCCTGGGCCTGGTGCTGTCGCTCGTGTTCGCCTCGCGTCGTCGCGATGCTCCCCCACCGCAGCAGCCGCCGCCGGCCCAGCAGCCCCCGCCGCGCTGAGCACGTCCTGATCCAGCCGATGGCGGGCGCAGGGCCGACTCTCGGCGCCGCGCCCGCCATCTGCAGGGCGCAGCCAGCCGTGTCACGGTAGGTTGACGTCCGACGAGTCACCGAAAGTGGAGGTCATCCCATGTCCTTGGGAGTGTCGCTGTTCCTGCTCGCCGCTGGCGCGGTCATGTCGTTCGCGATCGAGAACGACACCGTCTCGTGGATCGACCTCGTCGTCGTCGGCTACATCCTCATGGCGGTGGGTGCGCTCGGCGTCGTCCTGACGCTCGTGCAGTCCGCCCAGGCCAGCTCCGGCCGCCGTCGCGACTACTGACGCTCCGGTCGACGTCGCCACCTTCCGGGGTCGCCGACCGGATCATGGCGGCCTTCGCCGTAGGCAGGACGGTGGATCATGAGACTTCCCCTCGGCCGGAAGGCACAGCACCTCGTCCTGGAAGTGCTGGGCTGGATCCTCGTGGTCCTCGGCACCGCCGCGCTGTTCCTGCCCGGCCCCGGCCTGTTGGCGCTGTTCGCCGGACTCACGCTGTTGTCCCAGCGGTACACCTGGGCCGAACGACGTGTCGAGCCGGTCAAGAGGAAGGCGCTCGAGGCTGCCGAGACCGGTGTGCAGTCCTGGTGGCGCATCGCTGGCTCCGTCCTGGCCGCACTCACCCTCGTCGGACTCGGCATCTACTGGGGCCTGCGCCCACCGGCTCCGTCCTGGTGGCCTCTGCGCGACACCTGGTGGTTGCTCGGCGGCTGGGGCACCGGCGGGACGTTGATCTTCTCCGGACTCGTGGCGCTCGGCCTCATGGTCTACAGCTACCGCCGGTATCGCCCCCGGGTCTGACCCGGCCTGTGAGCAGTGGCAGCACCTGACAGCACAAGGCCCCCGTACCGGCGAGAGTACGAGGGCCTTGCAGTGTCCGAGGGGGGACTTGAACCCCCACAGCCCTATCGGGCCACTAGCACCTCAAGCTAGCGCGTCTACCTATTCCGCCACCCGGACTCAAGTGGTGCGCACCATCGGCGCGCGATCGCCAACACTAGCAAACCGTCCGCCGCCGAGCCCTCATGGGGCCGGCCACCTCCGGGCGTGCTGATCGCCGCGAGAGCCAGCGGGCGAAGACGTCGTAGAATGGCCGAGGCCCCGGGAAGTATGAGTTCCCGGGGCCTCTGCGATCCAAGCGTGATGCTCTCCGATCGATCACGGTTCCAGGGTCTCGATCCGCCAACCGCATCACCGGCTGGTGGTCGGCCACCGAAGTGGCCGGCGTGGGTCTGAGTTTTCGATCCGATCCCGCTCTCCCGAAGGAGTGCGTGAGGACAGTTCTACGCCCGACACGGAGCCTTCCGCAAGGGTTTCTCCCCTGTTCTTGCAGTATTTTCTCGCCGTCCACACGATGCTGGTAGTTGCCCACAGGATCGGCCGCTTGTGCACAGCGCCATCCACACCTTGTGCACAAGAACGGGCTTCAGAGGACGTCGGAGAGGGTGTGGATCACCAGGCCGGCGAGCGCGCCCACGACGGTGCCGTTGATGCGAATGAACTGCAGGTCGCGGCCCACGTGCAGCTCGATCCGTTGGGCGGTCTCCTTGCCGTCCCACCGGTTGACGGTGGCGGAGATGATCGTCGCCACCTCCGACCCGTAGCGGTCCACCACGTAGGAGGCGGCGTCGGCCACGGCGAGGTCGACCCGCTCCCCCAGCGCCTCGTCGGTCTGCAGGCGCTCGGCTAGCACTCGCAGCTCCTCCAGGGCACGCCGGCGCACGAGGCCGTCGGGGTCCTCCAGGGAGCCGATGAACGCCCGCCGCAGCGCGTCCCAGATGGCGATGGAGGTCTTGGCCACCTGCGGCTGGGTCAAGACCCGCTGCTTCAGGCGCTCCGCCCGCTCCTGCGTCTCGGGGTCGTGCTGGAGGTCGGCGGACAGGTCCTCCAGCCAGTGGTTCAGGGCGTGGCGGGCGCGGTGGTCCTGGTCGTCGAGGATCTCACCGACCCACCTGACGGCCTCGCCGTGAAGGCGGACGGCCACTCGGTCGTCGACCCATTGCGGAGTCCACCACGGTGCCCGCTCGACGACGATCCCGGTGACCTCGTCCTCGTTCTTCAGCAGCCAGCGGTGCAGCTCGGCGAGCGTGAGGTCGACCAGCCCGGTGTGGGCTCGTTCGGCCACCACCTCCCCCAGTGCCTGGCCGGCCATCGGGCTCAGCGGCTCCTCCAGCAGGCGTGGGATGAGCGCATCGGTCACGACGGCGCTCACGTCGTCCGCCTTGACCCTGGCCAGCGCCCGCGCACCCATGCGGGCGCCCTCGTCGACGACCCGCTCGGCGTGACGTCCCGCCGCGAGCCAGGCGCCTGCCCGCCGGGCGGGGTCGGCCCCGAGGATGCGTTCGCGGACGACGTCCTCGCGCAGGAAGTTCTCCGTCACGAACTCCTGCAGGCTCGCCCCGAGGGACTCCTTGCGCCGCGGGATGATCGCGGTGTGCGGGATGGGCAGTCCGAGGGGGTGCCGGAACAGTGCGGTGACGGCGAACCAGTCGGCGATCGCACCCACCATCGCGGCCTCGGCTCCGGCGTTGACGTAGCCGAGGAACCCGTCCTCGTCGCGGGTGAGCACGTAGAGCACGGCCGCCAGCACCAGCAGCGACGACGCCACGGTGCGCATCCTGCGCAGCCTGCGACGCCGTTCGACGTCCGCCGCGCTCGAACCGATGTCCAGGCCTGCGTCGGGCGCGTCGAGGGTGCTCACCGGACGAGCCTAGTCACGCCGGCCCGGGCCGCACGCTGCGTAGACTTCGCCCATGAGCTTCAACGAGGGCGCGGACCTCGACACGAGCCAGGTCACCGGCGGCGGGCGCCGGGGCGGCGCGATCATCGGTGGCGGCCTCGGTGGCGTCGTGATCCTGCTCATCGGTGCATTCCTCGGCGTGGACCTCAGCAGCGTCACCGGCTCGAGCAGCCCCTTCGATGCCAGTCAGCTCGACACCGCCGGCAGCGCCGCCGAGTCGGACTTCTCCGAGTGCCAGACGGGGGCCGACGCCAACCGCGACGACGTCTGTCGCATCATCGGCACCGTCAACAGCGTCCAGGCCTACTGGAACGAGGCCCTCCCTGCCGACGTCGACCGGCAGTACCGCGCCTCCAAGACCGTGATCTACGACGGCAGCGCCCAGTCCGCGTGTGGCACCGCCTCCGCCCAGACCGGCCCCTTCTACTGCCCGGCCGACGAGCGCATCTACATCGACGCCGGCTTCTTCGACGAGCTCAGCACCCGCTTCGGGGCCGATGACGGTGCACTCGCCCAGGAGTACGTGGTGGCCCACGAGTACGGGCACCACGTCCAGCACGTCCTGGGTCTGCTCTCCCGCGGCCAGGACGGACAGACGGGACCCAGCAGCGGCGGCGTGCGCGTCGAGCTCATGGCCGACTGCCTCGCCGGCGTCTGGGCCTCCAACGCCAGCTCCACCACCGACGCCGAAGGGACCACCCTCCTCGAGCCGTTGACGCCCGACGACGTCCGCTCGGCCCTGTCCGCCGCCTCCGCCGTCGGCGACGACCGGATCCAGTCCTCCGCCGGCGGGCAGGTCAACCCAGAGTCCTGGACCCACGGCTCCAGCGATCAGCGTCAACGCTGGTTCCTCGCCGGCTACGAGTCCGGCACGATCAACCGGTGCGACACCTTTGCGACCAACACACTCTGAGCCCGGCCGGCGCCTGCTGGGCGTCGAGATCTGGATCGTCCTCGGGATCTCGCTCGGCCAGTCCGCCGTCTACGCGGTCATCAGTCTCGTCGCACAGCTCACACGCGGGCCTCTGCGCGACTCCACGGCCACCCTCAACTCCTCCCGCAGCGACCGCGAGTGGCTCGACCTCACCTACCAGGTGCTGGGCATCGGGTTCGCCATGGTCCCGGTGCTCCTCGCGCTGTACCTGCTGTGGCGCGACGACCCGCGGCTCGTCCGTGGGATGGGCCTGACCGACGCCCGACCGCTGCGAGCCCTCGCCCACGGGGCCGGCCTCGCCGCCGTCATCGGCATCCCCGGCATCGGGGTCTACCTCCTCGGTCGGGCGCTGGGCGTCACGGCCGAGATCCTCACCGTGCCGGAGAACGTCTACTGGTGGACCATCGTCATCCTCGTGCTCTCTGCGCTGCAGAACGGCCTCCTCGAGGAGGTCGTGGTCGTCGGCTACCTGTTCACCCGGCTGGGCCAGCTCGGATGGGGCCAGTGGCAGATCATCGTCACCAGTGCCGCGCTGCGCGGGACGTACCACCTGTACCAGGGCTTCGGTCAAGGTCTGGGGAACTTCATCATGGGGCTGGTCTTCGGCTGGTGGTACCTGCGCACCAAGCGCGTGCTGCCGCTCGTCATCGCGCACACCGTGCTGGACGTGTTCGCGTTCGTCGGCGTCCTGCTCGTCGGGGAGCAGCTCGGCCTGCGCTGAGCCGTCCCGGAGGTGTCGGGCTGTTTCTCCACAGCCCGGCTTGGTGTCTGTTGTGGGTGTCGGCGGTGGGTTCTATGATGGGAACATACAGTCGATAGAAGGATGACTCGCCGATGACCGCACCCTCGCTGGAGCAGCACCCCGTCACTGCTGGTGACGTGGCCGCGACGCTCGCACGGGTGCATGCACTTCTGGATGCGCTGCCAACCCAGGCGTACTCGGGGCTGGCTGGTCGTGAGCAGCGTGAGGCGGCCGGCTCGCTGGCGAGACTCAAGGCCCGGGTCACCGCGCACGAGCTGGCAGCCGTGGCTGCGGTGGAGTCCTCTGGAACTGCTCGACGTGAAGGTGCCTCCTCGACCGGTTCTCTGTTGGCGGGTGACTTCGGCCGTGACCGCCGCGGTGCGGACGCCGTGGTGCGCCAGGCCAAGCAGATCGACCAGACACCCCAGACGCACGAGGCGATGGCCGAGGGTCGGTTGTCGGCCCGGCAGGTGAGGTCGATCGGTCGGGCCCTGGACCAGCTCCCCACAACCGTCACCCCCACGCAGCGGGAGGCGTGCGAGACCCAGCTCGTCGAGGACGCACCCCGCATGGACCTGAAGCTGTTTGAACGTCACGCGGATCGGGTGGTGGGCCACTTCCTCACCGACTCCGATGACGAGTCCGATCTCGATGCCGCGGAGAACGACCTCGTCGAGCAGCGGGAGAAGAAGGCCTGGGCGGCGGCCGAGTTCTGGATGGGGCCAGCGGTCGACGGCTCCGTCAAGGGCGGGTTCACCATCCCCGAGGCGCAGGCCGCGCAGCTACGCGTGGCGGTGGACGCACTGTGCGCACCACAGGTGGAGATCACCGGACCATCCAGCCTGTCCCGAAGGTCCGGCGAGGTCCTGCTTGACGAGCGCCCCTCCTACCGGACTCGTCAGGGGTGGGCGCTCACCTACCTCTGCGAGCTCCTCCCGACCGAGAAGCTTCCCGAGACCAACAACCTCGGCCCGATCGTGACCATCAACCTCGACCACGAGACGTTGATTGAACGACTCAAGGTCGCGACCCTCTCCACCGGCGAGAGGATCTCCGCCGGACAGGCCAGGCGGATGGCGTGTGAGCACCGGCTCCTGCCCGCCGTCTTCGGTGGCGAGTCACTCCCACTCGACCTGGGACGAGACAAGCGACTCTTCAGCCTCGCCCAACGACGCGGGCTCGAATTCCGAGACCAAGGCTGCGTCTTCCCGGGTTGCGACCGACCACCCGGATGGTGCGTCGCCCACCACGCCCGCAGAACCTGGGCCGACGGCGGCGGCACCGACCTCACCGACGGGGTCCTGCTCTGTCCCCATCATCACCGGATACTCCACGACGACGGGTGGGACATCACCTTCAACGAACGAGGCCACCCAGCCCTCGTCCCACCCGCGACACTCGACCCGCACCGACGACCCCGCCTGCACGACCGCTTCCGCTGGCACGCAGACGGCGCCCCCAGACCGCACGCTTGAGGACCATCGGGAGGGCTCTGCCCTCAGGCCGGGCGCTGGCGCACCCCACGCCGGACCGCCGGGACGGCGCTCGGGGACCCGCCCGCCTAGACTGGACGGGCCGTGAAGCTCTCCTTCGACCCAGTCCTGCCGATCGCCCAACGGCACGACGAGATCACCGAGGCGATCCGCGACCACCAGGTCGTCGTCGTGGCCGGCGAGACCGGGTCGGGCAAGACCACGCAGCTGCCCAAGATGGCGCTGAAGTCCGGCCGCAGCCGGATCGCGCACACCCAGCCCCGACGCATCGCGGCCCGCTCGGTGGCCAGACGCATCGCCCAGGAGTGCGAGGTCGAGCTCGGAGCCGAGGTCGGCTACGCGGTCCGCTTCGACGACGTCTCCACCCCCGAGACCGCCGTGCGACTGGTCACCGACGGCCTGCTGCTCGCCGAGATCAACCGGGACCCCGAGCTGAGCCGGTACGACTGCGTCATCATCGACGAGGCCCACGAGCGCACCCTCGCCATCGACTTCCTCCTCGGCTACCTCAAGCGCCTGCTCCCCCGCCGGCCCGAGCTCAAGCTCATCATCACCTCGGCCACGATCGACGTGGAGCGGTTCGGTGAGATGTTCGAGGCACCCGTGATCGAGGTCAGTGGGCGCACCTATCCGGTCGAGGTCCGCTACCGGCCCCCGAGCGACGCCGATGAGGGCATGCTCGACGCCATCTCCACCGCACTCGATGAGCTGCCCCGCGACGGCGACGTGCTGGTCTTCCTCTCCGGCGAGCGTGAGATCCGCGACGCGGCCGACGTCCTGGCCGGCCGCAAGCTCCCTCGTACCGAGGTGCTCCCCCTCTACGGCCGCCTCTCCACGCAGGACCAGCAGAAGATCTTCAGCGACCACCCGGGGCGACGCATCGTGCTGGCGACCAACGTCGCCGAGACGTCGTTGACGGTCCCGGGGATCCGGCACGTCATCGACACCGGCTACGCCCGCATCTCCCGCTACAGCCAGCGGCTCAAGGTGCAGCGCCTGCCGATCGAGCCGATCTCCCAGGCCAGTGCCGCCCAGCGAGCCGGCCGCTGCGGACGCGTCGCCGACGGCATCTGCATCCGGCTGTACGACGAGGACGACCACGACGGCCGGCCCGAGTTCACCGACCCGGAGATCCTGCGCACCAACCTGGCGTCGGTGCTGCTGCAGATGGCCTCGCAGGACCTTGGCGACATCGCCGACTTCCCGTTCCTCGACCCCCCGGACTCCCGGGCCGTGAGCGACGGTCTCAACCTGCTGCGAGAGCTGGGCGCGCTGGAGGGACGCCGGGACGGCAGCGACCGGCTGACCAGCCTGGGCCGCACCATGGCCGGGCTGCCGCTGGACCCGCGCATGGCACGGATGCTGCTCGCCGCCGACCGGCTCGGCTGCCTGGCCGACGTCCTCGTGGTGGTCTCGGCGATGTCCATCCAGGACCCCCGCGAGAGGCCGCTTGAGCGCCAGGCCGCGGCCGATGAGAAGCACGCACGCTTCCGCCAGCCGGACTCGGACTTCCTGTCCTACCTGGCGCTGTGGCGCTACCTGCAGGAGAAGCGGCGCGAGCTGTCGGGCAACGCCTTCCGCCGCCTGTGCAAGGAGGAGTACCTGCACCACCTGCGCATCCGTGAGTGGCAGGACGTCCACGCCCAGCTGCGCCGCACCGCCAAGGAGCTCGGGATGAAGGCGGGCTCCGGCGAGGCCGATCCCGACGACGTCCACCGCGCGCTGCTGACCGGGCTGCTCTCGCACGTCGGTCTGCGCGAGGGTGACGGCAAGGAGTTCCTCGGTGCCCGGGGCGCCAAGTTCATGGTCTTCCCGGGCTCGGCGCTGTCCCGCAAGCCACCACGGTGGGTGGTCGCCGGCGAGCTGGTCGAGACGAGCCGACTGTGGGGTCGGACGGTGGCCAAGGTCGAGCCGGAGTGGATCGAGAAGGCGGCCGGCCACCTGGTGAAGCGTCAGTACGCCGAGCCGCACTGGTCCACGAAGCGGGGCGCCGCCATGGCCAAGGAACGGGTCACGCTCTACGGCGTCCCCCTCGTGGCCGATCGCCTCGTCCCCCTCTCGCGCACCGACCCCGCCCTGGCCAGGGAGCTCTTCATCCGCCACGCCCTCGTGCAGGGCGAGTGGCGCACCCAGCACCGGTTCTGGCACGAGAACCAGCGACTGATCGCCGAGGGCGAGCAGGTGGAGGAGCGGGTGCGGCGCCGCGGCCTGCGGGTCGACGACGAGACGCTCGTGGACTTCTACGACGCCAGGGTCCCCGCCGACGTCACCTCGGTGCGCCACTTCGACGCCTGGTGGAAGAAGACACGACGGGACTCCCCGGACCTGCTGACCTTCGATCCCGCGCTCGTCGCGGTCGACGCCGGCGACGTGGACCAGCAGTACCCGACGACGTGGAGCTCGCAGAGCTCGGACTACGCCGTCTCCTACGCCTTCGAGCCGGGCAGCGAGACCGACGGCGTGACCGTGGACGTCCCGCTGGACGACCTGCTCGCCCTCGATGCCAGGGAGTTCGTCTGGAACGTGCCCGGTCACCGGATCGAGCTCGTCACCGAGCTGATCAGGTCACTGCCCAAGCGGCTGCGTCGCGAGCTCGTGCCCGCTCCCCAGCACGCGCAGGACCTCGTTGCGGCCATGGACGGCGGAGCACCGGACCTCACCGCCGAGCTGGTCTCCCAGATCCGTCGTCGCACGGGAACCCTGGTCCAGGCCGACGACTTCGACCTCACGGCGGTGCCCGCCCACCTGCGCGTGGTGTTCCGCGTCCGGGACGAGGACGGGACGGAGCTGGCCCGCGGCCGTGACCTGCCGGCCCTGCGCGAGCGCCTGGAGCCCCAGCTGCGCCGCGAGCTCGACCGTGCCGCCGAGCAGGAGGAGCAGTCCGGCCTCACGACGTGGAGCGTGGGCAGCATCGAGCCGATTCTGAGGGCCGGTCGGGTCGACGGGTACCCGGCGCTGGTGGACGAGGGGGACTCGGTCGCCCTGCGCGTCCTGCCCACCAGGGTCGAGCAGGAGGTGGCGATGGTGCGCGGCCAGGCCAGGTTGCTCTCCATGGTGCTGCCCACCACGACCCCGAGGCTCGGCGCCTCGCTCGACCTGCGTCAGAAGCTGACCCTGGCCGCGGCTCCCTACCGCGATGCGGCGGCCGTGCTCGACGACGCGAGACTGGCCGCCCTGGACGATCTCGTGGCACGCCACGGCGTGGCATGGGACGAGGCAGGTTTCGAGGCACTGCGCCAGACGGTGGGCGCCGAGGTGCCCGAGGCGACCGAGGCCGTCGTCCGGGACGTCCTGCGCAGCGTGGAGGCGCTCGCCGACGTCACGCCCGATGCCAGCGAGGCCGGCGAGGACGTCCGCGTCCAGCTGAGCTGGCTGGTCTTCGAGGGCTTCGTGCGGGAGGTCGGTCGGGTCCAGCTGCGCCGACTGCCCACGTACCTGCGCGCCGCCAAGCGACGCCTGACGGCGCCGTCGTCGGCGAAGGCCGTCGACGTCCAGGAGCTGGAGGCGGAGCTGCACGCCCTCACCGACGGCTGGACCCGGCTGCGCCGGATGGCACCGGACGTGCAGCAGGTCCGGTGGGCGCTCGAGGAGCTCCGGGTGAGCCTGTTCGCCCAGAACCTGGGAACGGCCCACCCGGTCTCCGTCAAGCGGGTGCGCAGCCTGATCGCCGCGCTGCGGGAATGAGTCTCAGCCGACGTCGAGCAGGTCGATGACGAAGACGAGCGTCTTGCCGGAGAGGCGATGGCCGCCACCGGCGGCGCCGTAGGCCAGCTCGGGCGGAGCCACGATCTGACGGCGTCCACCGACCTTCATGCCGGGGATGCCCTCCTGCCAGGCACCGATGAGGTGCGGCAGGGGGAAGCGGGCGGACTGGCCGCGGTCCCACGAGGCGTCGAACTGCTCGCCGGTCTCGAAGTCCACGCCCACGTAGTGGACGTCGACGACGCCACCGGGCACGGCCTCGGCGCCGTCGCCCTCGACGATGTCGCTGATCTGCAGGTCGGTGGGCGCGGGGCCCTCGATGAAGTCGACTTCAGGCTTGGAGGTCATGCCACCGATCCTCGCACAGCCGTCGGGCACCCTCTCGGCCCGTCTGGGAGGATCGACCCATGCGTGCCACGATGCTCCACTCCCCCGGCGACATTCGACTGGAGACCCTCGACGACCCCGAGCTGGTCGACGACACCGACGCGATCGTGCGGGTCGTCGCGTCCTGCGTGTGTGGCAGCGACCTGTGGCCCTTCCGTGGTCTCAACGGCGAGCAAGGCGGTCCCCAGCAGATCGGCCACGAGTTCATCGGGATCGTCGAGCGGGTCGGGACGGACGTCTCCCACGTCACGTCCGGCGACTTCGTGATCGCGCCCTTCCTCTACAGCGACAACACCTGCCGGCTGTGCGTGAAGGGCGTGCACACGTCCTGCGTCAACGGCGGCGGGTACGCCGGGTGCCAGGCCGAGCTCGTGCGCGTCCCACAGGCCGACGGCACCCTCGTCACGGTCCCCTCGCCCGTCGACGACGCCCTCGTCCCGCACCTGCTGACGCTCTCGGACGTCTTCCCGACGGGTCACCACGCCGCCGTCTCGGCCGGTGTCGAGGCCGGCAGCACCGTCGTCGTCGTCGGTGACGGTGCGGTCGGCCTGAGCGGGGTCCTCGCGGCCAAGCGCCTCGGTGCCGCCACGATCGTCGCGATGTCCCGGCACGAGCCCCGCCAGGAGGTGGCCCGCGCGTTCGGCGCCGACCACGTGGTCGCCACCCGTGGCAAGGAAGGGGCCGGTGAGGTCAAGGAGATTCTCGGCGGCATCGGAGCCGACTCCGTGCTGGAGTGCGTCGGCACCAAGGACTCCATGAAGCAGGCCTTCCTCTCCCTGCGGCCCGGAGGCACGGTGGGGTACGTCGGGATGCCGCACGGCGTGGAGCTCAACCTGCCGATCATGTTCGCCACCAACTCCGGCCTCGCCGGTGGTGTGGCACCGGTCCGCCACTATCTCGACGAGCTGTTGCCCGACGTGCTGGACGGCACCATCGAGCCCGGTCGGGTCTTCGACCTCGACGTGCCCCTGAGCGACGTCGCGCACGCCTACCGGGCCATGGACGAGCGCGTTGCCATCAAGGCCCTGCTGAGGCCCTGAGGGGGCCTCAGGGGTGGCTGCGCTCCATCGCGTCGCTCAGCCGCCCCAGCTGGGAGGCGAACGAGGCAAGCTCCTCGGGCTCCCAGTCCGCAATGAGCCCGGCGAGCCATTCGTGGCTGTCCGAGCGGTAGCGCTCGAGCTTCGCCAGGCTGTCCGGCCGCGGCGTGAGCAGCTGGGCGCGGCCGTCCTCCGGGTCGCTGACCCGGTCCACGAGGCCCTGTCGCTCCATGGCGCCGACGGCTCGGCTGATCGTGGACTTGTGGACGTTGAGGTTCTCCGCGAGGTCGGACGCACGGATGCCGGACGGTGCGTCACACACGGCGATGAAGACCACGAAGGTGTTGTAGTCCAGGTCGGGGTGGAAGGACTCCAGCCGCGCCAAGGACCGCGCACGGACGTGGCGGACGAGCCGAGCGAGCTCGTAGTCGACGTGGAAGTCGTCGGGCAGCGGGCGGCTCATGCGCACATCCTAGGCAGGAGCCGGGCCACCACCGACGACCCGTCGATCAGCGCAGCTGGGACGACGTGAGGTCCAGCAGGCGACGCGCGACGATGAGCTGCTGGATCTGCTGCGTCCCCTCGAAGATGTCGAGGATCTTGGAGTCCCGTGACCACTTCTCCAGCAGCTCCGTCTCGGCGTAGCCGAGGGTGCCGGCGAGCTCCACGCACTTCAGCGTGATCTCGTTTCCGACCCGACCGGCCTTGGCCTTGGACATCGAGGCCTCGACGGAGTTGGGCTTGCGGTTGTCCGCCAGCCAGGCGGCCTCCAAGGTCAGCAGCAGTGCTGCCTCCCAGTCGGCCTCCATCTGGATGAACGTCGCTGCGGCGTGCGGCTGCACCGCCAGCGGACGGTCGTAGTCGATGGCAACGCCGGCGTCCTCCAGCAGCTCGCGGGTGAGCTCCAGCGCAGCGCGGGCGCAGCCGACCGCCATGCCGGCCACGAGTGGCCGTGTGTTGTCGAAGGTCGCCATGGCCCCGGCGAAGCCCTGCTTGGTGTCAATCTCCGGGTTGCCGAGCAGGTTCTCGGCCGGGACGCGGCAGTTGTCGAGCAGGATGACCGCGGTGTCGGAGGCCTTGATGCCGAGCTTGTGCTCCAGCCGCTCCACCCGGATGCCGGGCAGGGACTTGGGCACGACGAAGCTCTTGATGGCGGCACGGCCCATCGACTTGTCCAGCGTGGCCCAGACGACCACCGAGTCGGCCCGGTCGCCGGACGTGACGTAGATCTTCTCGCCGTTGAGGACGTAGGCGTCCCCGTCCTTGACTGCCGTGGTCCTGATCGCGGCGGAGTCCGAGCCGAAGCTGGGCTCGGTGATCGCCATCGCGGCCCAGGTGCCCTTGAAGCGCTCGAGCTGCTCATCGGTGGCGACCGACGCGATGGCGGAGTTGCCCAGACCCTGGCGCGGCATCGAGAGCAGCAGGCCGACGTCGCCCCAGCACATCTCGATGACCGAGAGCACCGAGGACAGGTTGGTGCCGTTCTTGACCTTGCCCTTGGTGATCTCGTCCTCACCACGGCGTACGCCGGCGGCGCCGGCACCCTGACCCTGGCCGGAGTCGCCCATGCCGTCCACGAGGGAGGCGAGCAGGTCCAGCTCCTTGGGGTAGGCGTGCTCGGCGAGGTCGTACTTGCGTGAGTTGGCGCGCAGGAACTCAGCGGCGACCTGGTTGGCCTGGCCGACGAAGGCGCGGAACTTCTTGGGTGTGTCGAGATTGATCATCGTTTCAGCGCCCTCAGACGAGGACGACTCCTTCCATGACGGCGACGGCGCGCAGGTCGCGGTACCAACGCTCCACCGGGTGCTCCTTGACGAAGCCGTGGCCTCCGAGCAGCTGGACGCCGTCGGTGCCGATCTTCATGCCGTAGTCGGCGGCGAGGCGACGCGCGAGCGCCACCTCACGGGAGGCATCGCGTCCCTGCTCAGCGCGCGAGGCCGCTTTGAGGGTGACCAGTCGCAGCCCCTCGAGCTCGATCGCGATGTTGGCGACCATGAAGGCCACCGACTGACGGTGGGCAATGGGCTCACCGAACGCCTCGCGGGTCTTGACGTACTCCTTGACGTAGTCGAGCACGGCCTTGCCGGTGCCGACGGCCAGACCGGCCCAGGCGATGCGGGAGAGCCGGACGCACTCGCGGTAGTCCTCGCTCGTGCCGAGGACGGCCGACTCCGGGACCGTGACCCCGTCGAGCTTGAGGCGGGTCAGGGAGGCTGCGCGGAGTCCCATGCTGGGGTCCTCGGCCAGCGAGACTCCGGTGGCCCCGGACTCCACGATGATCAGCCGCGGCTCGCCGTCCAGCAGCGCGCCGACGACGAAGAGCTCGGCCTCGGTGCCACGGATGACGGCGGACTTGATGCCGTCCAGGACGATCGCGTCGCCCTGACGGGTGGCCGTGGTGCCGGGCGACAACGGGTCGAACAGGGCGGCCGGCTCGGACAGGGCGAGTGCGGCAGCCGGGACGTCGTCGCCGGTGAAGGCGGGAAGGTACGTCTGCTGCTGCTCGTCGGAGCCCCACAGCGAGATCGCCGTGGCGACGGCTGCAGGGGCGAGGCAGGCGACGGCCTGGCCCATGTCGCCCTCGGCAAGCGCCTCGCTCACCAGGACGCCGGTCACGGCCGAGCGCTCCTCGGACAACCCACCCAGCTCCTCGGGGACGTTGAGAAGCGTCAGGCCGAACTCGCTGGTCTGCGCGAGCACCTCCTTCGGCGTGAGGTCGGCGCCGTCGGCCTCGTCCGCGCCCGGACGCAGGACCTCGGCGGCGAACTCGCGCACGACGCCGACGATCATCTCCTGGTCCTCGGTGGGCGTGAGGTCGAACAGGCCGCTGTCGCTCGCGGAGGACTGTCGGCGGGCCTTGCCCGTGCCCTTCACGCGCTTGAACGTGCGGTTCGCCGTTCCGACAGCCTGGAAGCCGGACTTCGCACCCTGGTAGACGGCGCGCTCGGCTGCCTTGCGCAGACCGAGCCGGTCGATGGCCGGCGAGCTGGCGATGCGGTTCAGCACCGCCAGTCCGATGCCCATGGGGTCCTTGCGATTGGCCATGGAAGCTCCTTGGAGAACAGCCGTGGTCGGACCGAGGTGCCCGCCACGGGGCAACTGTAACTCAGAGTTGCATCTACCCGCTCGGAACGGTGCGACAGATCACCTCCGGATCACCGCACCGGGCCGCGCGACCGTGCCGATAGATTGGCGTCCGCCCATTCCACGTCGTCCAGGAGTCCTTGGTGTCGTACCCCCATTCTCGTCCGCTGCCCACCGGCGGATCCGCCCGGCCGATCACCCGGTGGGGCACCGCGGTGATGCACCGCGAGCTGGCGGAGGTCACCGCGTTCGACGACGACCTCGCAACCCTCGTGGCCGACATGGCGGCGACCATGGAGGCTGCCAACGGAGTCGGCCTGGCGGCCAACCAGGTGGGTGTCGACCTGAAGGTCTTCGTCTTCGACTGTCCCGATGACGACGACGTCCGCGTCACCGGGGTCGTGTGCAACCCGGTGCTGACCCTGCCGGAGGGGCTGGATCGTCAGCTGGAGGAGGCCGACGAGGGCTGCCTCTCTCTGCCGGGCGCCTTCACCGCGTGCTCGCGCCCCGACACGGCCACCGTCACGGGCTTGGACGAGAAGGGGAAGGCCGTGGAGTTCCACGGCACGGGGCTGCTCGCTCGTTGCCTGCAGCACGAGACCGACCACCTGCACGGCACGGTCTTCGGCGACCGGATCCCGGAGAAGTCGCGCAAGAAGCTGCACAAGCAGCACCACGAGAACGCCGAGCACTACCCCGAGGACTGGCCGCTCTCTCGCAGCACCATCGACGACTGAGTCTCCTCAGTCCTGCGGCGCGTCCTCCTCGCGGAGTCGGGCGGGGGTGGCGTTGGCCGGCTTGATGCCGTGCTTGTCGGCGAAGAACGCGCGCACGAGGTCCATGTCGGCGCGGACGTCGTCGCTGGCGTGGAACGTCGGCCCGAAGCCCATCGTCCTGGTGGGCGGGTCGAAGAAGGCCAGCGTCACGGGCAGGCCGGTGTCGCGGGAGAGGCGCAGGAAGCCCGACTTCCAGTACTCCCCCTTGGTCCGGGTGCCCTCGGCGGCCAGGATGAGCCGGAACGGTCGGCCGCTGCCGGCCTCCTCGGCGAGCTCCTGCACGACGCCGGCGGCGTTCTCACGATCCAGCGGGACGCCGCCCAGGCCGCGCAGCACCCAGGCGAGCGGCCCGCGGAAGAGCTGTCGCTTCACGAGCACCCGCGGGTGCGCCCCGCCGTGCCACATGACCATGAGCATGGTGATGAAGTCCCAGTTGGACGTGTGCGGCGCCCCGACGAGGATGCCGGTGGGCGGGACCTCGCCGACCATCCGGTAGCCCGTGACCTTGGCGAGACCCCTCGCGAATCGCTGTCGCATCATGGGCCGAGCCTAGATCGACCGGCGGAACGCCGACACGGCGGACGGAGGGTCACGATTCGTCGTTGCGGGGGCGCAGGTGCCAGCAGGCCACGGCGGCCGATGCGGCCACGTTGAGCGAGTCGATGTCCGCCGCCATCGGGATCCTCACCCGCAGGTCCGACTCACGCTGCCAATGCTCGGTCAGGCCGTGCCCCTCAGAGCCCAGCACCACGGCGAGCCGAGCTGCGGTGGCGTCCACCTCGTCCAGGCTCACGGCGTCCTCGGACAGCGTCATGGCGCAGGTGGTGAAGCCGCCGTCGCGCAGCAACGAGGGGGCCGAGTACCAGTCCTCGATGCGGGCGTACGGGAGCCGGAACACCGTGCCCATCGACACCTTGATCGCGCGACGGTAGAGCGGGTCGGCACACCGAGGAGACAGCAGCACGGCATCGAAGCCGAACGCCGCCACGCTGCGGAAGACCGCCCCGACGTTGGTGTGGTCGGTCAGGTCCTCCAGGACCACGACGCGTCGCGCCCCGCGCAGGACCTCCGCCGGCGAGCGTGGTTCGGGACGCTCCAGCGCGGCCAACGCGCCCCGGTGCACGTGGAACCCGGTGAGCTGCTCGATGGCTGCCTCGTCCAGCACGAAGCAGGGCACATCGTGGGTGTCCATGAGGTCTCGCAGCCCGTCCACCCAGCGTGGCGCCATCAAGAAGGACCGTGGGCGGTGCCCGGCCTCCAGGGCTCGGCGAACGACCTTCTCGCCCTCGGCCAGGAAGATCCCGCGCTCGCCCTCCATCGCCCGGCGCAGCTGGACGTCGCGCAGGTCGACGTAGTCGCGCAGTCGCGGGTCGGTCACGTCGTCGACGTGTGTCAGCTCGGCCACCTCGCTAGCGTAGGTGGCATGAGCCTCGACCGACCCGTCACACCCGATCCCTACCCCCTGCTGCCGAGCGTGCCCTCGTTCGATGTCACGAGCACCGACGTGACCGTCGGGCAGCCGCTGAAGGACGACCAGGTCAACGCCGCCGGTGACACCTCTGCGCAGCTGTCCTGGTCGGGCGCGCCGGAGGGTACGCAGTCCTACGTCGTCACGTGCTTCGACCCCGACGCCCCCACGGTGTCCGGCTTCTGGCACTGGGTCGCCGTCGACCTCCCGGCCGACGTCACCTCCCTGGAGACCGGTGCCGGCGCGGGAGACGACTCGCTGCCCGGTGGCGCCTTCCACGTGCGCAACGACGGCGGCGGGCACGCCTTCATGGGCGCCGCTCCCCCCGAGGGTGACCAAATGCACCGCTACTTCTTCGTCATCCATGCCGTCTCCAAGCCGACGCTGGGCGTCGACGCCGACGCCTCACCCGCCGTGGTCGGGTTCAACCTGGCCTTCAAGACGCTCGGCCGGGCCGTGCTGCACGGTACCTACCAGCACTGAGCCACCCTCAGCGCTCCTCCACGAGCTCCTCCAGGGGCCTGGCCTGCGTCCAGCGCTCCTGGAGGAGCATCGGCCGGTCGTAGAACCGGTCCACCGGCCCCAGGCACAGCACAGCCACCGGCTCCGAGCCCGGGGGCAGCTCAAGGAGCTCCGCCAGCCGGGCCGGCTCGAACATCGAGACCCAGCCCATTCCCAGGTTCTCCGCACGGGCGGCCAACCACAGGTTCTGGATCGCGCAGGCCACGGAGGCGAGGTCCATGTGCGGCATGGTGCGCCGCCCGAAGACGTGCTCCTCGCGGCCCGGGCCGAGGCTGACGACGAGCAGCTCGGCACACTCCTGGATCCCCTCCACCTTCAGGGCAAGGAACTCGGCGGCCCGCTCGTCCATCGCCTCGGCCGTGCGATCGCGCTCGTCCGCCACGAGCCCGGCGATGCCGTCACGGACTGCGGGGTCCGTGACCCGCAGGAAGCGCCACGGCTGCATCAGTCCGACGCTGGGCGCAGCATGTGCCGCCTCGAGCAACCTGCGCAGGACCGCCGCGTCCACAGAGCCACCGCTGAAGTGCCGCATGTCGCGACGCTCTGCGATGACGCGGTAGACCGCGGCGCGTTCCTGCTCGTCGAAGTGCTGTGTCACTCCGTCGGGGGCGGCGTGCCCTTGGGACGTCCGCCGGTGGGACCCTCGGCATCCTTGGCGGCCTCCAGCGCGGCCTCGACGGCTTCCTGGGTGGCTGCGGTGTCGGGGGCGTCCTCGACCACGGGCTCGTCGAGGTTCACCCGCTTCTTGCTGCCACCGCCGTCCACCGGGACCGTCCCGATCGCACCGCCCAGAGTTCCGAGGGCCTGGGTGAGCTCGGCGGGGACGATCCACGTCGACGCGTTCTCGCCGTCGGCGATCTTCGGGAGCATCTGCAGGTACTGGTAGGACAGCAGCTTCTGGTCCGGGTTGCCGTCGTGGATGGCCTGGAAGACGGTCTGGATGGCCTGCCCCTCGCCCTGGGCCCGCAGGATCGCGGCCTGGCGGTCGGCCTGCGCGTTGAGGATCTGGGCCTGCTTCTCGCCCTCGGCGGTCAGGATGGAGGCCTGCTTGGAGCCCTCGGCCGAGAGGATCGCGGACTGGCGCTCGCCCTCGGCGGTCAGGATGGCGGCACGCTTGTCACGCTCGGCGCGCATCTGCTTCTCCATGGCGTCGGAGATGGACGGCGGCGGGTCGATGCCCTTGAGCTCGACGCGGTTGACGCGGATGCCCCACTTGCCGGTGGCGCCGTCCAGCTCGCCGCGCAGCGCGTTGTTGATCTGGTCACGGCTGGTCAGGGCGTGCTCCAGCGTCATGCCACCGATGATGTTGCGCAACGTGGTCATCGTGAGCTGCTCGATGCCCTGGATGTAGTGGGCGATCTCGTAGGTCGCGGCGACCGGGTCGGTGACCTGGAAGTAGATGACGGTGTCGATGGAGACCGTCAGGTTGTCCTCGGTGATGACCGGCTGGGGCGGGAACGAGACGACCTGCTCGCGCAGGTCGATCATGTAGCGGACCTTGTCGATGAACGGCATCACGATGCTCAGGCCGGCGGGCAGCGTGATCCGGTACTTGCCGAATCTCTCGACGATGCCGGCGCGCGCCTGCGGCACGATCTTGACGGTCATCGTCACGACGACGATCGCGAGGATCGCCAGCAGGACGAGGACGATGGTCAGGGCGGAGGCGAACATCAATGCTCCTTGTGGGGTGGTGGTTCAGGGTGGGCTGGGCTCAGCGGGAGGTCACGACCGCCGTGGCCCCGTCGATGCGGGTGACGACGACCTCGGACCCGACGGGCAGCTCGGTCGAGGCCTCGGTGCGGGCCGACCAGATCTCGCCGGCGAGCTCGACCCGTCCGCCGTGGACACCGACGGGCTCGGCGACGAGCGCCGTGCGTCCGACGAGGGCGTGGTGCCCTGTGGTCAGGGTGGGGCCTTGGTGCAGCCGAGCCACCATCGGCGGGCGGGCGAAGTAGAGCAGACCGACCGCAACGGCCCCGAAGACCAGCAGTGCCAGCCACAGTGGACCGCCGAAGCCGCTGACGACGGCGGCCGCCAGCGCAGCGAGCGCGAACATGAGCAGGACGAGGTCCATGCTCATCATCTCGGCGACGGCCAGGACCACGGCGAGGCCGATCCAGACCACCCAGACGTTCTCGCTGAGCCATTCGATCATGTCCGGAGACCTCCGTGCTGTCGATGCGTCGGCGGGTGTCTCACGCTACCAGCGCGCCCGGTACCCGGCTCGGCTCGCGAGGCGTCCGCAGGAGGGAGGTGGGGACCATCAGTGCGCCCGGTGCCCGAAGGCGGAACGACGGGCGGTGTAGCGGCCGTCGACCAGCTCCAGCTCCAGCCGCATGCCGAAGGTGCGCCCCAGTGTCTGGGCGGTGAGCGTCTCCTCGATGGGGCCGTGGGCGATGATCTTCCCGTCGCGCAGCATCAACACGTGGGTGAAACCGGCGGGGATCTCCTCGACATGGTGGGAGACCATCACCAGCACCGGGGCCCCCGGTGCGCTGGACAGCATGTCCAGGCTCATCAGGAGGTCCTCGCGTGCGCCGAGGTCCAGGCCGGCTCCCGGCTCGTCGAGCAGGAGCAGCTCGGGGTCCGTCATGAGCGCCCGGGCGATCAGCGTCCGCTTGCGCTCCCCCTCCGACAGGGTGCCGAAGGTCCGGTGCGCGAGGGCGCCGATCCGCAGCTCGGCCATGATCTGCCGGGCGCGCTCCAGATCGGCCGCGTCGTACTGCTCGCGCCAGCGGCCCGTGACAGCGTGCGCGGCCGAGACGATGCAGTCCTCCACGGTCTCGCGTGGCGGGATGCGCTCGGCGATCGCCGTGCCGCTGTGCCCGATGCGGGTGCGCAGGTCGAAGACCTCGGTCTCGCCGAGCCGCTCCCCCAGGATCGTCGCGGTGCCCGTCGTGGGGTACATCTGCGCGCCGACGATCTGCATGAGCGTGCTCTTCCCGGCGCCGTTCGCACCCAGGACGACCCATCGCTGGGAGTCCTCGACCGTCCAGGAGACGTCCTGCAGCAGTGCCTTGCCGGGGCGCAGGACCGTGACGGAGTCGAGCTCGACCACCGCGGTCATGCGTCCTCCTCGTGGGCTCAGGGAATGCGGTCCCAACCTATCGTGGTGGGCGTGAGCGTCGTGGAGGGCCCGGGCCGATAGCCTCAGCCTCGATGACCGAGCACGTGCCTGCCCAGCACCTCACCGATGCGACCGTCCTGGTGACCCTCACCGGGCCCGACCGCAGCGGCGTCTCGACGCGCCTGTTCGAGGTGCTCGCCGGCTTCGATGTCGAGGTCGTCGACGTCGAGCAGCTGGTGGTCCGGGGCCGGCTCGTGCTGAGCGTGCTGGCCACCGAGCCGGACGATCTCGACGCGCTGTCCGCCGCGGTGCGGCAGGCGGGCACGGCGCTCGACCTCGACGTCGAGATCGAGCGAGGGGTCGGTGACAACCGCCCCCGTCGCGTCGGGCGCAGCCAGGTGACGCTGCTGGGCCACCCCTTGCGCCCCGCAGCGATGGCCGCGCTGACGGCCCGGATCAAGGCCGCGGGCGGCAACATCGACCGCATCCTCCGCCTGGCGCGGTACCCGGTCACCGCGCTGCGCCTGGAGGTGTCCGGCGCGGATCCCGACCAGCTCCAGTCCGACCTGGCCGAGGCTGCCTTCGAGCACCGGCTGGACCTCGCGGTCGAGGAGCGCGGCATCCTGCGGCACGCACAGCGCCTGGTCGTCATGGACGTCGACTCCACGCTGATCCAGGGTGAGGTCATCGAGATGCTCGCCGAGCACGCCGGCTGCTCGGTGGAGGTGGCGGCGGTCACCGAGGCGGCCATGCGCGGCGAGGTGGACTTCGAGGAGTCCCTGCGGACGCGGGTCGCGCAGCTGGAGGGCGTCCCGGCCCAGGCTCTGGACGCGGTCTACGAGGGGCTCGTCTACACCCCCGGCGCCCGCACCATGATCCGTACCCTCAAGCGGCTCGGCTACCGCTTCGCCCTGGTGAGCGGCGGCTTCACCCAGATCATCGAGCGGATCGCCGAGGACCTCGGGATCGACTACCACGCGGCCAACGAGCTGGAGATCGTCGACGGCCGGCTGACCGGTGCCATCGTGGGCAACGTCGTGGACCGTGCGGGCAAGGCCGATGCCCTGAGGTCCTTCGCTGCCGACGCCCGCATCGGTCTGAAGAACACCGTCGCGGTGGGAGACGGCGCCAACGACCTCGACATGCTCGCCGCAGCGGGGCTCGGCATCGCCTTCAACGCCAAGCCGCTCGTGCGCGACCAGGCACGGACGTCCCTCAACTCGCCGTACCTGGACTCCATCGTCTACCTCCTGGGGATCACGCGGGAAGAGGTCGAGGCCGCCGACGCCGGCGACCTCGACTGACCCGATGGCTCGACTCTCCTCCCGCACGTCGTTCGGGGTCATGCTCGTCGCCGTCCTGGCGATGCTGGCCGGTGCCAGCGCCCCCTCGCCGTTCTACCCCGTGCTGCAGACGCAGCTGGGCTTCGGCGACGCCGCGCTCACGGCGATCTTCGCGATCTACGTCCTCACCCTGCTGGCGACGTTGCTGGTGACCGGGTCGCTGTCGGACCACGTCGGGCGGCGCCCGGTCGTCGTGGCCGGTCTCGGCGTCCTCTCCCTGAGCATGGTGGGACTCGCGCTGGCCGGCTCGGTCCCCGCCCTGCTGGCGGCCCGTGCCGTGCAGGGCCTCGCCGCCGGCCTGCTGCTCTCCAGTCTCTCCGCCGCGGTCGTCGACCTCGAGCCGCCGGACCGGCCGGGTTCCGCACCGGTGGCCAACACCGTCCTGCCACTGGCTGGCCTCGCCGTCGGTGCTCTCGTCGCCGGCATCGCGATCGACGTCCTCGCCGGCCCGGGCCCCGTGGTCTTCGGCGCCTTCGCCGGCGGCTACGTCGCGCTCGCCGTCCTGGTGGTCCTGACGCCGGAGACCTCGCCCCGCTCCCCCGGGTGGGCGCGCAGCCTGCGGCCGCACGTCACGGTGGCGCCCGAGTCGCGGGTGATGTTCGTGCGGGTCCTGCCGGCGATGGTGGCGGGCTGGGCCACCGGCGGGCTCTACCTCTCCCTCGTGGCGCCGTTGGTCGCACGCGAGCTCGACGGCGGTTCCCACACCGTGCAGGGACTGGCCGTCGCGACGCTCATGGCGTCCGGATCCGTGGGCTGCTTCGTCGTGCGGCGGATGCCCGCCCGGCGCATCGCGCTGGTGGGCACGACCGCACTGGCCGTCGGCACGGCCCTGACACTGGTGATGCTGATCGCGCACACGCTGGCCGGCTTCCTGCTGGCCGTCGTGGTCGCGGGCTTCGGCTTCGGGACGGCGTTCCTGGGAGTGATGCAGTCGCTGACCCCGACCGCCTCCCCGGAGCACCGGGGAGGGCTGTTCGCCGCGATCTTCACCGCCAGCTACCTCGCGTTCAGCGTGCCGGCCGTCCTGCTGGGACTGCTCGTGCCAGTAGTCGGCCTCCTGCCGGCCACGCTCGGCTACGGCTCGGTGGTTACCGCGTTGTCCGCGGCGGCCGCCGTCATGAGGCTTCGGGCCTGAGCCCTACTCCTGGTCCTCCAGGCGGAAGCCCAGCTTCATCGTGACCTGGTAGTGCTGGACGTCGGTGTCGGTGATCTGCCCGCGGATCTGCTGAACCTCGAACCAGTCGAGGTGGCGCAGGGTCTCACCAGCGCGACGAATACCGTTCTCGATGGCCTCGGTCACGCCGTCCGGGGAGGTGCCGACGATCTCGCTGACGCGGTAGGTGCGGTTGCTCATGGACCCATCATGCAGCCTCATGGTCCCGGCGTAGGCTGGAGGTGTGCCAGCCGGAGAGCAGCAGGATCCCGACCGCCGTCGCGGCGAGGACAAGGTCTACTCGATCACCTCGGCCTCGACCGGTCACAGTGACGAGCTGGGGGCGCGCGAGATCCGCTACGCGATCTCGATGGCGATCCGCTCCGTGTGCTTCGTGGGTGGCGTGGTCGTGTGGCAGTACCAGACGTGGGTGGGCGTCGTCCTGCTCGCGCTCGCGATCTTCCTGCCGTACACCTCGGTGGTGCTGGCCAACGCCGGCGTCCGCACCAAGGCCAGCGGGTCAGACCTGATGGCCCCCGAGCCGCATGCGGAGCTGACCGACGGGCCGGCCGACGACCGCCCGGTCGAACGGACGTGATCGCTGACGGGCCCGGGGAGATGATCTGCTCCTCGAAGGGCTGCACGGCGCACGCGCTCCACCGGATCGAGTGGAACAACCCCAAGATCCACACGCCGGATCGTCGCAAGACCTGGCTGGCGTGCGAGGAGCACGAGCAGACGTTGCGTCGGTTCCTGGACGCTCGCGGCTTCTACAAGGAGACCGTCCCGCTCTGAGCCGGCACCGCGCTCTCGCGTGGGTTCAGCCGCCGATGGACGACATGGGTCGAGTGGGCTGCAGGAAGCTCGGGTCGTTGATCCCGTGGCCGGGGAGCTTCGTGGCCATGGCGGCGACCCAGCGGTGGGCGATGTCCTCGTCGCTCGCTCCCCCACGCAGCGCGGCGCGCAGGTCGGACTCCTCCCGCGCGAACAGGCAGTTGCGGACCTGCCCGTCAGCGGTGAGACGGACGCGGTTGCAGTCGCCACAGAAGGGCCGGGTGACCGATCCGATGATGCCGACGGTCTGGGGCCCCCCGTCCACCAGGAAGCGCTCCGCCGGAGCGGAGCCGCGTCCACCCTGCGGCTCCAGATCGACGTGCTCGGACAGCAGGGCCAGCGTCTCGTCGGCGGTGACCATCGCCTCGCGGCTCCAGCCGTGCTGGGCGTCCAGGGGCATCTGCTCGATGAAGCGCAGCTCGTACTCGTGCTTCAGGCACCACCGCAGGAGGTCGGGGGCCTCCAGGTCGTTGATGCCGCGCAGCAGGACGGCGTTCACCTTGACCGGCGTCATGCCGGCGGCCTTGGCCGCGGCCAGGCCGTCCAGGACGTCGTCGAGGCGATCGCGGCGGGTGATGGTGCGGAAGGTCTCGGGGTCCGTCGTGTCGAGGCTGACGTTCACCCGGTCCAGGCCGGCCTCCGCCAGCGCGCGAGCCGTGTGCTTGAGGCCGAGGCCGTTGGAGGTGATGGCCGTCCGCGGCGTGCCCTCCAGCGCCTTGGTGGCCGCCACGATGCCGGGCAGACCGCGACGCAGCAGGGGCTCGCCGCCGGTGAAGCGGACGTCCCGCACGCCGAGCAGCTCCACCCCGATGCGGATGAGCCGGATGAGCTCGTCATCGGCCAGGACCTCCTCGGTGGGCATCCAGTCCAGACCCTCCGGCGGCATGCAGTACTGGCAGCGCAGGTTGCAGCGATCCGTGAGGGAGACCCGCAGGTCGGTGGCGATCCGGCCGTGGGTATCGAGGAGCTGCATCCCTCCACTGTAGGTCCCCGGCACCACCCCTGCCGGGCATGGTCTTGGGCCGGAGAACTAGGTTCGGGACGTGTACGGCTTCCTGCTCTCGCGACGCTGGATCGGCTTTGCGCTCGTCGTCGTGCTGCTCGCCTCGATCTGCGTCCGGGCCGGGTTCTGGCAGCTGCACAAGCTCGATGACCGCAAGGCAGAGAATGCCGTCGCACGGGCCAATCTGGTGGCCGACCCGGCGTCGCTCGACGCGGTGGCCCCGTCGGGCGAGCAGGTCTCCCCCGACGACGAGTGGTCCACCGTGAGGCTGACCGGGAGGTACGAGCGGTCCGACGAGCTGACCGTGAAGTTCCGCACCCGTGACGGCTCGCCCGGCGTGGACGTCCTGACTCCGCTCGTGCTGCAGGACGGGACCGCGGTCCTGGTCAACCGGGGCTGGATGCCCACCGCCAACAACAGCGAGCGTCCGTCGGACATCCAGGCGCCTCCCGACGGGACGGTCGAGGTCGTGGGCTGGCTTCGACCCGACAGTCCTGCCGGGGACGAGGCCGTCGCCCCGTTCGAGGGCCAGGTGCGGGCGGTCTCCAGCGCTGCCGTGGCCGAGGCCACCGACCTCACCCTGCGCAGCGGCTACGTCGACCTGCAGGAGCAGACCGGCGGGCCGGGTGATCTCCGCCTCGAGCCGGTCCCGGACCTGGGCGAGGGCCCGCACTTCTTCTACGCGCTGCAGTGGTGGTTCTTCGGCCTGCTCGCCGTGATCGGCTTCTTCTGGTTCGCGTGGTCGGAGGCTCGCGAGAGACGTGATCCCAGCGTGGGCCGACAGGCACACGCCGTGGGCGGGTCGTAGGCTCGACACGATGTGCGGAGTCGTCGCGATCCATGCCCCGTCCGGATCGACCGAGGAGGTCGGTCGGGTCGGTCGAGCCATGCTCGAGCGGATCCGGCACCGCGGGCCGGACGGTCTCGGTGAGCGGCAGGTGGGTGGCACCTGGCTGGGCCACGTCAGGCTGTCGATCGTGGACCTCGATGGCGGCGACCAGCCGCTGGGACCGGTGCAGGGCCACTGGGCCGTGGTGAACGGCGAGATCTACAACCATCGCGATCTGCGCCGGACGGGCCTGGAGCCCAGGACGGACTCCGACAGCGAGGCCGCCCTCGACGCCGTCGTCGCCGGGGACCTGCAGGCGCTCGCCGCACTACGAGGCATGTACGCCTTCGTCGTCGCGCACGAGGACGGCAGGATCGTCGCGGTCAGGGACCCCCTGGGCGTGAAGCCGCTCTACTGGGCCCGCACCGACGACGCGACGCTGTTCGCCTCGGAGCTGGTGGCCTTCGAGCCGGCGGTGCGCCCCCTCGTCGAGGAGTTTCCGCCCGGGCACCGCTGGACCCCCGAGGAGGGCCTGGTGCGGTTCCGTGAGCTGCACGTCACCGGGGAGCCCGTCGGGGACCGGGGTGAAGCGCGGGTGGCGATCCGCGAGACCCTGATGACCGCTGTCCGCCACCGGATGATGGCCGACGTGCCCGTCGGCGTCTTCCTGTCCGGAGGGCTGGACTCCAGCCTGGTGGCGGCCGTCATGGCCTCCTTCGCCCACGACGTCCCCGGGCCGATCCACTCCTTCGCCGCTGGCACCGAGGGCAGCTCGGACCTCGTGGCTGCCCGGCGCGTGGCCGAGCACCTCGGGCTCGAGCACCACGAGCGCGTCTACGACGCCGACGAGGTCGTCGAGGTGCTGCCGCGGGTCGTCGCGTCCATCGAGTCCTACGAGCCGTCCCTGGTGCGCAGCGCCGTGCCGAACTTCCTCCTGGCCGAGACGACGGCACCTGTCGTGAAGGTAGTGCTCACCGGGGAGGGTGCCGACGAGCTCTTCGCCGGGTATGCCCACTACCGCGACATCGAGACGGCCGGTGACCTGCACGAGGAGCTCCTGCGCGGCATCTCCGGCCTGCATCACCTGAACCTGCAGCGCTGCGACCGGGTGACGATGGCCCACGGCCTGGAGGCCCGGGTCCCGTTCCTGGACCGGGACCTGGTGGACCTCGCTGGCCGCATCCCCATCGAGTGGCGGCTACCGGGCGATCACGGGCAGGAGAAGGCACTGCTGCGCGAGGCGTTCACCGGATGGCTGCCGGAGGACCTGCTGTGGCGGCCCAAGGAACAGTTCGGTGATGGCAGTGGTACCGCCGACGTGATGAGCCGGCAGGCCGCCATCCTGGTCCCCGAGGACTCGTGGGCCGACGAGCGCGTGGCCGGGCTGCCTGCACCGCGCAGCCGGGAGGAGCTGGCCTATCAGCGGATGTTCGCCCAGCAGCTGGCCGGGATCGACGCACGCGTCCTCGGCCGCTTCGCCACCGCGTGAGCGCGTCGCGGCTGGAGCGGGTCCTCGCTCTCGTCGCCGAGCACGACGACCGGCTCGGTGCCTTCGTGCACGTCGATGCGGACGGGGCTCGAGCACAGGTCGCCACGGCGCCTCCGGGGCCACTCGCGGGGCGCCTCGTGGCGGTCAAGGACAACATCGCCGTCCGAGGGGCGCCGTGGTCGTGCGGCTCCGCTGCACGCATGCACCTCGGCCCGGCCGGCCACGATGCCGAGGTGGTTCGGCGGGTCCGGGCCGCCGGTGGTGTCATCGTCGGCACGACCAACCTGGACGAGTTCGCGATGGGGGCGTCGACGGAGAGCTCGGCCTTCGGCCCCACCCGCAACCCGTGGGACCAGACGCGGACGGCCGGTGGGTCCAGTGGTGGGTCGGCCGCTGCGGTGGCCGCCTACGACCTGCTGGGGGTGGGGACGGACACCGGCGGGTCCATCCGTGAGCCGGCCGCGTTCTGCGGCGTCGTCGGGGTGGCGCCCTCCCCCGGCACCGTCCCGACCGACGGGGTCGTCGACTTCGCGCCGACGCTCGACCGAGTCGGGCCGATGGGGCCCGACGTGCAGAGCACCGCGATCCTGCACGACGTCCTGGCCGGATCGACGTCGATGCTGGCAGCCGCCCGGCGCGGTGCTGCGAGTCCTGACCTGGCCGGCCGCCGGATCGCCAGGCTGACGCCGATGTCCGGCGACCGGAACGATCCCGGCGTGCTGCTCCGGTTCGAGGAGGCGGTCGAGGCCCTGCGCACGTTGGGCGCGGAGGTGGTGGACGTGACGATCCCCCGCTTCGGCGACCTGCTCGACGTCTACCTGGCCCTGACGTCCGTCGAGGCTCTGCCGATCCTGCAGGCGCACGAGAACGCCGCTCTGGGTGCGGAGGCCCACAGCCGCCTGGAGATCGGTCGCCGGCTCCAAGGCAGTCCCGAGCTGACCGAGGCACTGGCCCTGCGCGAGCACATCGCGGCCGACGCCCGAGCGGTGCTGGCACATTCCCACGTCATGATCAGTCCGACCGTCCCGCTGGTCGCACCACGGCTGGGTCGCCGCGGCATGGACGACCCACTGGCCAGACCCCGGACGGACTGGTGGACGGTCGAGGCCAACCTGGCCCGACTGCCCGCGATGTCCCTTCCCTGCGGCCTCAGCGAGGGGCTCCCGGTGGGGTTGCAGCTCATGGCATCTCCGGGCTCGGACGCTCGCCTCTATCGGGTCGCCGCGACGCTGGAGACCATGCTGACCCAGCACTGACGACGCCAGCCTCATCGCGTCGGGTGATCGATGACCGTCATGGCGAGCCGGTGCTCGGCGGGTGAGGCCTCGACTGGTCTGATCTGGTGCTCCGGGGTGCCTGCGGGGACGGCCTGGCCGGAGGGCAGGACCCACTGCAGGACCTGGTGTCCCTTCATGGCGTGGTGACGTCTGCACAGTGCCCAGATGTTCGATGCGTTGGTGGCCCGCTGGGCCAGGGTTCTCGATGATCCAGATCGCAGCGTTCAGCCGGCACACGACAGCCCGGGGCACGACATACGCCGTCCCTGAACTGGATCGCCTTGGTGAGGAGCTCGGGAGCGAAGCGTCCGATGTATTGGTGGGCAAGGATGTCCTCGCTGATCGGGTTGATGAGGATCCGATGCCAGAACGCGGTCCCGGTGAGGGCTTCGTCGAGGATCCAGGAGGCGGGGACGGCCCAGGACCCGTCGGAGCTGGCGGCGAAGCCGTCCTTGGGTCCGGTGAGGACGTCGGCCTCGATGGTCACGGCGATGTCCGAGACCAGTGTGGTCTCGGTCGACTCTGAGGTGGTGGTCCAGGAGGCGAGGAGGTCGGCCATCCGCTGCGGCTTGGTGCGGGGGTCATCACTGCCGAGGGCCTTGGCCTCACGCACCAGGCGCCTCTCGATGGCCGCGGCCACGTGGCTGGGCAGGTAGGCGTTGATCCAGGCCATCGAGTCCTCCACATGCACGACCTCCACGTGCCGGTCCTCGCGGGCCTTCTCGGCACCCTCGCGCTGCAGGTCCTCCTCCACGCGCAGGATGAAGCGCTTCAACCAGGCCCGCAGCTCGGTCACCGTGTGCGAGGACGCGTAGGCGATGACCGACTGGTCCAGCCGCATCCACGACTCAGCCCGTTCCAGACGATCCAACGCCGAGGAGATCTCCCGTACTCGGGCGGCATCGATCCGGCCCGCCTGAAAGGCCAGCCACGCGTGCGGTGCCCGTTCACGGACCCGGTCTGCGACCGCGAGCCGGGCATGAACCTGGGCCTCGGACAAGCTCAAGGCTTGCGCGATCTCGAGGCTGATCCCGGCTCGCTCGGCCAGCCGCCGCAACGGCGACTCCAGCGCATCGATACGAACCATCTCGGCCTCGCGGAAGGCGAGCATTGCCTGCCACTCCGTCGCCTCGACCTGCGCACGCATCCGCCCGAGCTCGGTCAACCGGGCACTCGACGGGGCCTGCGTGATGTCCATGAATCCAACATACATTCGACCACTGACAGTTCCAGGACGCCATGTGCAGGAAGATCCCCGAGCGCCCCCACGGTGAGGGAGGCCCGTCGCCCCCCATCAGGCACACTCGACCGTGTGGAGGTCTTGAGCAGCCGAGTCCTGTTGCGTTCGACGGATCCCGCGCGCAGCCGACAGTTCTACGGCGACGTGCTTGGGCTCGCCGTCCACCGCGAGTTCGGTGACCCGGACGACCCCGGTGTGGTGTTCTTCATCGGTGGTGGCCTGCTGGAGGTCTCGAGCCGTTCGGCCGCGGCCGGTGTCCAGATCACCTCGCTGTGGCTCCAGGTGCGTGACGTCGCCGCTGAGCACTCCCGGCTCGCCGATGCAGGGGTGCCGGTGCTCCGAGAGCCGAGACAGGAGCCGTGGGGCCTCATCGAGTGCTGGATCGAGGATCCCGACGGGATCCGCATCGTCCTCGTCCAGGTGCCGCAGGACCATCCCCTCAGGCGCGACCAGCGGTAGCCGAGCGCAGCGGACTCAGGCCAAGCTGATGAGGTCCGCGTAGGTGTCCGACCAGAGGTCCTCGTCGCCGTCGGGCAGCAGCAGGACGCGGTCCGGCTCCAGCGCCGTCACAGCGCCCTCGTCGTGCGAGACCAGGACGATGGCGCCCTCGTAGGTACGGATCGCCCGGAGCACCTCCTCGCGGGAGGCGGGGTCGAGGTTGTTGGTGGGCTCATCGAGCAGCAGGACGTTGGCGCTGGAGACGATCAGGCTCGCCAGGGCGAGCCTGGTCTTCTCGCCACCGGACAGCACCTCGGCCGGCTTCTGCGCGTCGTCGCCGCTGAAGAGGAACGATCCGAGCACGCTGCGCGCCTGGGTGTCGGTGAGCTGCGGTGCCGCGGTCTGCATGTTCTGCAGCACCGTTCGGGAGGTGTCCAGCGTCTCGTGCTCCTGCGCGAAGTAGCCGACCTTGAGGCCATGGCCCGGCTGGATCTCGCCGGTGTCTGCCTCCAACGCACCAGCGAGGATGCGCAGCAGGGTGGTCTTTCCAGCGCCGTTGAGACCCAGCACGACCACGCGGCTGCCCTTGTCGATGGCCAGGTCCACGTCGGTGAAGATCTCCAGCGAGCCGTAGGACTTGGACAACCCCTCGGCCATGAGCGGCGTCTTGCCGCAGGGCGCCGGCTTGGGGAAGGCGATGTGCGCCACCTTGTCGTTCGCCCGCTCACCCTCCAGCCCGGAGACGAGCTGCTCGGCGCGACGCAGCATCTGCTGGGCCGTCGCCGCCTTCGAGGCCTTGGCACGGAACTTGTTGGCCTGGGTGATGAGGTGGTCGGCCTTCTTCTCCGCGAGCGCTCGCTCGCGCTTGCGCCGGTGCTCGTCGGCCTCACGCTGCTTGAGGTAGGAGCTCCACCCCATGTTGTAGATGTCGATCGTGGCCCGGTTGGCGTCGAGGTAGAAGACCTTGTTGACGGTCTCCTCGATCAGCTCCACGTCGTGGCTGATGACCACGAGGCCACCGGAGAAGCTCCTCAGGAAACCACGCAGCCACACCACGGAGTCGGCGTCCAGGTGGTTCGTCGGCTCGTCGAGCAGAAGCGTGTCGGCATCGGAGAACAGGATCCGGGCCAGCTCGATCCGCCGACGCTGTCCGCCGGAGAGGGTCGAGAGGGGCTGGCCCAGCACGCGGTCCGGCAGGCCCAGACTGACTGCGATGGTGGCCGCTTCGGACTCGGCCGCGTACCCGCCGCCGGCCCCGAAAGCGGCATCGGCGCGGGTGTAGGCGCGCATGGCCTTCTCGGCGATCTCCGGATCGGGCGAGCCCATGTCGAGCTCGGCCTTGCGCATCGCGGTGAGCGCCTCGTCGAGCCCGCGGGCCCCGAGGATCCGGTCGCGCGCCGTCATCGACAGGTCACCCGTCTTGGGGTCCTGCGGGAGGTAGCCGATCGTGCCCGAGGACGTGATCGAACCCTCCGACGGCTGGCCGTCCCCGGAGAGCATGCGCGTCAGGGTGGTCTTCCCGGCACCGTTGCGGCCGACGAGACCGACCTTGTCGCCCTTGTCGACGCGGAAGGAGACGTCGGACATGAGGACGCGGGCGCCGAAGCGCAGCGTCACGTTGCTGACGGTGATCATGGAGAACTTTCCGATGGTGGGAACAGGTCGATGCGGCGCTCGGGCACACGGCCGAGCAGCGACGTCACTCGATCTGCGGGAAGCTCACCGGATCAGTCTAGGTGACGGCCGGCGATGAGCCGAGTGGGTGAGACGAGAGGCACAGGACGGCGCGCCCGAGCGAGCGCCGGACGACTCCCCGTTGACCAGCGCTCGCTCCGAGCTCGCCTCGGTCGAGCCGAGGTACTAGCCGACGTTGAAGCCGAGGGCGCGCAGCATCTCGCGGCCGTCGTCGGTGATCTTGTCCGGGCCCCACGGCGGCATCCAGACCCACTCGATCCGGAAGTCGTTGACGAGGCCGTCGAGCGCCTGGCGCGTCTGGTCCTCGATGACGTCGGTGAGCGGGCAGGCGGCTGACGTGAGGGTCATCGACAGCACGGTGTTGCTGTGCTCGTCGACGTCGACACCGTAGACGAGGCCGAGGTCGACGACGTTGATGCCGAGCTCGGGGTCGACGACGTCCTTCATCGCCTCCCAGATGTCCTCGCCGGAGGTGGCGCCCGACGGTGCGGTGACCTCGGGCAGGTCGGAGTGGTCGGTCTGCACGTTCTCGGTCATGGTGCCTCCTGGGTCTGGTCGGACGGGGCGGTCTGGGTCTGCGCGGCGAGCGCCTGGGACGTGGCGTCCTTGAACGCCATCCAGGACAGCAGCGCGCACTTGATACGGGCAGGGAACTGCGCAACGCCGGCGAAGGCGATCGCGTCCTCCAGGACGTCCTCGTCGGGCTCGACCTTGCCGCGTCCCTGCATGAGCTCGGTGAAGGCGTCCAGCACGGCGAACGCCTCCTCGACCTCCTTGCCCTCGACGAGGTCGAACATCACCGAGGTCGACGCCTGGCTGATCGAGCAGCCCTCGGCGTCGTAGGACACGTCGGTCACGGTGTTGCCATCGAGGTGCACGCGCAACGTGATCTCGTCACCGCACGTGGGGTTGACGTGATGGGACTCGGCCTCGAAGGGCTCCCTGAGCCCAGCACCGTGCGGACGCTTGTAGTGGTCGAGGATGATCTCCTGGTAGAGCGCATCGACGTTCATGGCCTGGCTCATCAGCGGCTCCCGAAGTACTGCTGCGTGTACAGGATCGCCTCCACGAGGGCGTCGATCTCCTGCTCCGTCGTGTAGAGGTAGAACGACGCGCGGGTGGTCGACTGCACGCCGAAACGACGATGGGCCGGCTTGGCACAGTGGTGCCCGGCCCGGACGGCGACGCCACGGGCGTCGAGCAGCTGCGCGACGTCGTGGGGGTGCACGTCGTCGAGCGTGAAGCTGATCGCTCCCCCTCGCAGCACCGGCTCGGTCGGGCCGACGACGGTCAGCCCGTCGACCTCCTGCATCCGGGCCAAGGCGTACGCGGTGATCTGCTGCTCGTGCGCGGCGACGTTGTCCATGCCGAGGCCCGAGAGGTACCGCGCGGCAGCGCCCAGCCCGACGGCTTGCGCGATCGGCGGGGTACCCGCCTCGAAGCGCGAGGGTGGGGCCGCGAACGTGGAGCGTTCCATCGTGACCGTCTCGATCATCTCGCCGCCGCCGAGGAAGGGCGGCAGCTCGGCCAGCAGGTCGTACCGCCCCCACAGCACGCCGATGCCGGTGGGCCCGACCATCTTGTGGCCGGTGAACGCGACGAAGTCGGCCCCGAGGGCGGCGACGTCGACCGGGAGCTGGGGCACCGCCTGGGAGGCGTCGACCACCACGAGCGCGCCGGCCTCGTGCGCCCGGCGGATCACCGCGTCGAGCGGATTGATGGTGCCCAGCATGTTGGAGACCCACGTGAGCGAGACGACCTTGGTGCGCTCGGTGATGAGCTGCTCCACCTCGCCGAGGTCGAGGCGGCCCTCGTCGGTGATGCCGAACCAGCGCAGGGTGGCGCCGGTGCGCTCGGTGAGCAGCTGCCACGGCACGATGTTGGAGTGGTGCTCCATCTCGCTGATGACGACCTCGTCACCGGCGCCGACCGTGCCGGCGTCGCCCAGGACACGAGCCACGAGGTTGAGCGCCTCGGAGGCGTTCTTGGTGAACACGACCTCCTCGCGCCGCGGGGCGCCGATGAAGGACGCCACCTCCGTGCGGGCGTCCTCGAACGCCTCGGAGGCCTCTGCGCCCAGCTGGTGCATCGCGCGAGCGACGTTGGCGTTGTGCGCCAGGTAGTGCTGCTCGATCGCCTCGACGACCTGGCGAGGCTTCTGCGACGTGTTGGCGCTGTCGAGGTAGACGAGCGGGAGGTCGCCGGCCAGACGCCGCTGCAGGATCGGGAAGTCCTCCCGGATCCTGTCGACGTCGTAGCCCGCGGCCTGCCCGGTGGGAGCGCCGTCCTGAGCCTGTCGAAGGGTCATGCTCAGGCCTGGACCGCTGCCCGCGTGTACTTGTCGTAGCCCTCGGCCTCGAGCTGGTCGGCCAGCTCACGACCGCCGGACTCAGCCAGGCGGCCGGCGACGAAGACGTGCACGTAGTCGGGCTTGATGTACTGCAGGATGCGCGTGTAGTGCGTGATCAGCAGGACGCCGCGGTCGCCCTGCTCGCTGTAGCGGTTGACGCCGTCGGAGACGACGCGCAGGGCGTCGATGTCCAGGCCGGAGTCGGTCTCGTCGAGGATGGCGAACCGGGGGTTGAGCAGCTCGAGCTGGGCGACCTCGTGACGCTTCTTCTCGCCACCGGAGAACCCCTCGTTCACGCTGCGCTGCGCGAACTCCTTGTCCATGTTGAGCCGCTCCATGACCTGGTTGACGTCCTTGACCCACGTGCGGAGCTTGGGCGCCTCGCCGTCGATCGCCGTCTTGGCCGAGCGCAAGAAGTTCGAGACGGAGACGCCGGGAACCTCCACGGGGTACTGCATGGCCAGGAAGAGGCCGGCACGAGCGCGCTCGTCGACGCTGAGCTCGAGGATGTCCTCACCGTCGAGCGTCACCGAGCCGCTGGTGATCGTGTACTTGGGGTGACCCGCGATGGAGTACGCGAGGGTCGACTTGCCCGAGCCGTTGGGGCCCATGATGGCGTGCACCTCGCCCGAGCGGACGGTCAGGTTGACGCCGCGCAGGATCTCCTTGGGGCCGTCCTCGGTCTCGACCGAGGCGTGCAGGTCCTTGATGTCCAGGGTGGTCATGTTTCAGCTCCTGTGCTGTCAGACAGCGTTGGTCAGTTGGGGGTGGAGAGGTCGACCATGACGTCGGCGCCCTCGATGCTGGTGCGGTAGGTGGGAACGGGCTCGGTGGCCGGGAGGTTGAGTGCCTTGCCGCTGCGGACGTCGAAGCGCGAGCCGTGCAGCCAGCACTCGATCTCGCAACCCTCCACCTCGCCCTCGGAGAGCGGGATGGCGGCGTGCGAGCACTCGTCGCGGATCGCGAAGACCTCGTCGCCGGAGCGCACGAGCGCGAGCTCCGTGCCGTCCACCTCGACGGCGAGGACGCCGCCTTCGGGGACGTCGGCGAGGGCGGCCGCACGAACGGACGTCATGCCAGACGTCCCACGTTCTCGGCCAGCTCGTCCTCGATGGCGCTGACGAGGCGCTCCTGCAGCTCGGGGACACCGATCCGGCGGATGATGTCGTTGAAGAACCCGTGCACGACGAGGCGGCGTGCCTCGTCCTCGGGGATTCCCCGGCTCTGCAGGTAGAACAGGTGCTGGTCGTCGAAACGCCCGGTGGTGCTGGCGTGGCCGGCGCCGGCGATCTCGCCGGTCTCGATCTCCAGGTTGGGCACCGAGTCGGCCTTGGCACCGTCGGTCAGGACGAGGTTGTCGTTCTGCTCGAAGGTGTCGATGCCTTCCGCGACCTTGCGGATGAGCACGTTGCCGATCCAGACCGTGTGCGCGTCCTGACCCTGCAGCGCGCCCTTGTAGAGGACGTTGCTCTTGGTCCGGGGCGCGGTGTGGTCGATGAACTGGCGGTGCTCGATGTGCTGGCCGGCGTCGGCGAAGTAGACGCCGTAGACGTCGGCCGAGCCACCGGGGCCGGCGTAGTCGACGTTGACGCTGGTGCGGACGAGGTCGCCACCGAGGCTGATCTCGAACAGGCGCACTGTGGCGTCGCGGCCGACCCGCAGGTTGTACTGGCCGGCGTGGACGGCGTCGTCCTCCCAGTCGTTGACGGTCACCAGGTCCAGCTGGGCACCGTCCCCGACGATCACCGGGGAGAACACGTCGTACGTGGCGCTGCCGGCGTGGTCCAGCACGACCTTGGCCTTGGCGTGGGTGCCGACCCGGATGACGACGTGGCTCCAGACCGTGGTGTCGGCCGAGTCACCGGTGAGCCGCACGAGGACGGGCTCGTCGAGCTCGGTGTTCGCCGGCACGTCGATCAGGACGGCGCTGCCGGCGTTGGCCGCAGCGAGTGCTCCGAGCCGATCGAACGGCGCGGAGACGGCGAGGGCCTGCGCCTCGGCGGTGCTGATGGTCGTCAGCGTCACGCCCTCGGGCAGCGTCTGCTCCCAGCGCAGCGCGGCGTCCGACGGTGCACCGTCCAGCAGCCCACGCAGGCGCTTGAGCGGCGTGAACCGCCAGATCTCCTCCATGCCCGTGGGCACGGGGTGCGCCTCGACGTCGTAGGACGGCTCGGGGTGCAGATGAGATTCGACGTGCTCCAGGGCAGCCGCAGCGTTCTCGCTCGCAGCACCGGTGGTGTCGTGGATTGCCTCTCGGGTACCGAGATCGGTCGACGCGGTCATCCGACCGCCCCCTCCATCTGCAGCTCGATGAGGCGGTTCAGCTCCAGCGCGTACTCCATCGGCAGCTCACGGGCGATCGGCTCGACGAAGCCGCGGACGATCATCGCCATGGCCTCGTCCTCCTCCATGCCACGAGACATGAAGTAGAAGAGCTGATCGTCGCTGATCTTGGAGACCGTGGCCTCGTGACCGAGAGTCACGTCGTCCTCGCGGACGTCGACGTAGGGGTAGGTGTCGGACCTGCTGACCTGGTCCACCAGCAAGGCGTCGCACTTGACCGTGCTCGCCGAGCCGTGGGCACCGTCGAGGACCTGCAGGAGGCCTCGGTAGGAGGTCCGTCCACCGCCACGCGCCACGGACTTGCTCAGGATCGAGCTGGACGTGTTCGGTGCGGCGTGCACCATCTTGGCGCCGGCATCCTGGTGCTGACCCTCACCGGCGAAGGCGATGGACAGCGTCTCGCCACGGGCCTGCTCGCCCATGAGGTAGACGGCCGGGTACTTCATGGTGACCTTGGAGCCGATGTTGCCGTCGACCCACTCCATCGTGGCGCCGGCCTCGCACGTGGCCCGCTTGGTCACGAGGTTGTAGACGTTGTTCGACCAGTTCTGGATCGTCGTGTAGCGCACGCGGGCGCCCTTCTTCACGATGATCTCCACGACGGCGGAGTGCAGGGAGTCGCTGGAGTAGATGGGCGCCGTGCAGCCCTCGACGTAGTGGACGTAGGAGTCCTCGTCGGCGATGATCAGCGTCCGCTCGAACTGGCCCATGTTCTCGGTGTTGATCCGGAAGTAGGCCTGCAGCGGGATGTCCACGTGGACGCCCTTGGGCACGTAGATGAACGAGCCGCCGGACCAGACCGCGGAGTTGAGCGCGGAGAACTTGTTGTCGCCGACGGGGATGACCGTCGCGAAGTACTCCTCGAACAGCTCCGGGTGCTCCTTGAGCGCCGTGTCGGTGTCCAGGAACAGGACGCCCTGCTCCTCCAGGTCCTCACGGATCGAGTGGTAGACGACCTCGGACTCGTACTGCGCGGCGACGCCGGAGACCAGGCGCTGCTTCTCGGCCTCGGGGATGCCGAGCCGGTCGTAGGTGTTCTTGATGTCCTCGGGCAGGTCCTCCCAGGACTGGGCCTGCTTCTCGGTGGACCGCACGAAGTACTTGATGTTGTCGAAGTCGATGCCGCCGAGGTCGGAGCCCCAGACGGGCATCGGCTTGCGGCCGAAGAGCTTGAGGCCCTTGAGTCGCTGGTCGAGCATCCACTGCGGCTCGTCCTTGAGGCCGGAGATGTTGCGGACGACGTCCTCGGAGAGGCCGCGCTGGACGTTGGCGCCCTTGTCGTCGGCGTCGGACCAGCCGAACTCGTAGCGGCCGACGTCCTTGAGACCCGGGTTGAGGTCCTCGATCGAGTTGGTGGTCATGGAGACACCCTCTCTGTGTGGAGTGCGTTGGTGGACTGGGTGGACTGGGTTGGTCGTGCGGCGGGGAGGTGCGTCGTGCACACACCGTCGCCGTGGGCGATGGTGGCAAGTCGTTGGACGTGGGTGTCGAGCAGCTCGGCGAACATCTCGGTCTCGGCCTCGCAGAGCTGCGGGAACTCACCGGCGACGTGCGCCACGGGGCAGTGGTGCTGGCAGATCTGCTCACCGGCGGGTGTCGACCCGACCGACGCGGCATAGCCGTCGGCGCTGAGCGCCTCGGCCAGGGCTCCGGGGCGATCGGCCGGGTCCGCCTGCTCGACGAGCGAGCGGTACCGACCGGCGAACTCGCGCATCCGGCGCCGGGCAAAGGCCGCCACCGCCTCGTCTCCCCCGCTCTCGCGCAGGAAGCGCAGGGCGTCGGCTGCGAGGTCGTCGTACGCGTGGGCGAAGGTGTCGCGTCCGGCGTCGGTGATCATGAATACCTTGGCGGGTCGGCCGCGACCACGACCGGCGAGAGCGCGCGGCTCGCGCTGCCTGACGACGCCGTCGGCGAGCAGCTGCTCCAGGTGTCGTCTGACGGCTGCGGCGGTCAGGCCGAGACCCTCGGCCAGGGCGGCCGCAGTGGAGGGCCCGTGCTCCAGGATGGACGTCGCGACGCGCTCGCGCGTGGGTGCGTCGTCGGTCACGGACATCACCTCCTGCGGCGGGCTCATGTATTTCACAACATCAGTGTGCCGTTATTGATTCCGACCGTTCAACGAAGGTGAGCCTCAGTGACGCCTCGAGGTGTCACTGAGGTCCTAGGGTGGGCCCATGGCGAAAGCGGCAGCGGTGGAGGTCGATGCCGGCGGGCGGGCGGTCCGGGTCTCCAGCCCTGACCGGGTCATCTTCCCTGCCGGCCCCCACGGCCCGGAGGTGACGAAGCTCCAGGTCGTCGAGTACTACGTGGCCGTCACCGACGGCATCGAGCGGGCGCTGCGGGACCGCCCCACCTCCCTGGAGCGCTGGCCGAAGGGAGTCCTGCCCGGCATGGAGCTGACCGCTCGCGACGCCACACCGCGTCATGGAGGGGGACGTGGTCCGCAAGGGGACGCGTTCTACCAGAAGCGACTCATGCGCGGCATGCCCGACTGGGCGCGCTCGGTGCGGGTGCACTTTCCGTCCGGCCGCACGGCCGACGAGCTGTGCCCGGACCACGTGGCGGTGGCGGCGTGGGCGGCCCAGATGGGCACCATCACCTTCCACCCCTGGCCGGTGCGCCGCGGCGACGTCGACCGGCCCGACGAGCTGCGCATCGATCTCGACCCGCATGGCGCCACGAACTTCGGCGACGCGGTGCGGTCGGCCGGAGCCGTCCGGGAGCTGCTGTCCGACGTCGGCATCCGTGGCTTCCCCAAGACGAGCGGCAAGGGCGGCATCCACGTCTACGTCCGCATCGCGCCCCGCTGGACCTTCACCGACGTCCGACACGCCGCCATCGCCCTCGGCCGCGAGCTGGAGCGACGCACCGCCGGCGTCACGACGGCATGGTGGAAGGAAGAACGCGGGGACAACGTCTTCGTCGACTTCAACCAGAACGCCCGGGACCGCACGATCGCCTCGGCCTACAGCCTGAGACCCAAGCCCGGCGCCCCGGTCTCGATGCCACTGGCCTGGGACGACCTGGCCGGTGTCACCGACCCGATGGCCTACACGCTGCACACCGTGCCGGACCTGCTGGCCGAGCGCGGTGACGCTCATGGCGAGATCGACGACGTGCAGCACGACCTCACGCCGCTGCTCGACTGGTACCGCCGCGACCTCGAGTCCGGCCTGACTGACATGCCCTATCCGCCGGAGTACCCGAAGATGCCGGGCGAGCCCAGACGGGTCCAGCCGAGCAAGGCCCGGGCTCAGCCCGAGCCCACGTAGGGTGGTCGCCGTGGAGCCTCACCACGCACCGCTTCCCGATCTCGCCGACGACGACTCAGTCATCCGGATCGGCGACCTGCGCACCTTGCGGCACGACTTCACCCGCTTCATGATGCGCCACCGCTTCGGGATGGAGGAGGTCGTCACCAAGCTGACGATCCTGCGCGACGAGTTCGCGCTCCTGCACCAGACCAACCCGATCGAGCACGTCGCCTCACGGCTCAAGTCGCCCGACAGCCTCGCCGAGAAGATGCAGCGCAAGGGCACGCAGCCCACGTTCGCCTCCATGCGCGAGACGATCACCGACATCGCCGGGGTCCGGGTCACGTGCAGCTTCGTCTCCGACGTCCACCGGGTCTTCGAGCTGCTCACGGGTCAGTCCGATCTCAAGGTCATCGACGTCCGCGACTACATCGCCACGCCCAAGCAGAACGGCTACCGCAGCCTGCACACGCTGATCGAGGTGCCCGTCTACCTCTCCGACGGCACCGTGCCAGTGACAGTCGAGGTGCAGCTCCGCACCATCGCGATGGACTTCTGGGCCAGCCTGGAGCACAAGATCCACTACAAGTACCGGGGCCTGGTGCCCGACGACCTGCAGGCGCGGCTCCGCGAGGCCGCGGACGCGGCTCATGCGCTCGACACGCGCATGGAGGCCCTGCACGACGAGGTCAAGCACCTGGGCGAGGACGGCGTGGAGTCCCTGACCGAGGAGATCCGTGGCGAGCTCGTCACCGGCGACGAGCTGGTGCCGACCCAGGCCCTCATCGAGCAGCTTCGACGCCTCGCCGGAGACTGACTGCGGGTCAGCGGTCGGGGCGCTCACCGTTCGCGCACTGCCGCACGATGCGGTCCACGCGCGAGCGCCGGGTCACGTCCCGCTTGGCCAGGGCGACCTGCGAGAGGGCGTACTTGCGCGCGCTGGGGGGCAGGGCGTCCCAGAACTCGCCGGCGTCGGGCTCGGCGGCCAGGGCGTCGGAAAGCTCGGGCGGCACGACACCTGCCTCCGGTCCGTCCAGGACCGTCCAGGAGCCGTTGGCCCGGGCGGCTTCCACGGCGGCCAGGCCCGGCGGCTGCATCCGATCCTGCGCCACGAGCTGTTCCAGCCTGGCCTTGTTGGTGGCCGCCCACCCGCTGCGGGCGCGTCGCGGGCTGAACCAGATGAGGCTCGCCGGGCCGTCACGACGCGTCTGGCCATCGATCCAACCCCAGCAGAGCGCCTCCAGCACGGCGTTCTCGTAGGAGTGGGCGTCCTCCCCCTCCGCCCGTCGGTCGTCGAGGCGCACCCAGACGCCGGTGCCGCGCGTGTGGTGCCGCGCGAGCCAGGCGGCCCACTCCCCTCGTGAGGCGGGCTCGAGTCGCTCCGCGGTGTCGCGCGCGCTCATCCGTCGAGCACCTCGGCGAGGTCGTAGCGGACGACCTCCTCGAGCTGCGCGTAGGTGCAGGACGTGGGCTCGCGGTCCGGCCGCCACCGCTTGAACTGGGCGGTGTGACGGAACCGGGCGCCGTCGCCCGCGCCCTCCATGTGCTCGTACCCAACCTCCACCACGCGCTCGGGGCGCAGCGGGACGAAGGAGAGGTCCTTGGTGCCGGACCAGCGGCTCTGGCCACCGGGCAGCCGCCCTTCGGCCTGGGCCTGCTCGTCCTGCCAGGCCCCCCAGGGGTGGTCGCCGGAGGACACCTGCAGAGGCTCGAGCTCGGCAACCAGCTCCGCCCGGCGGCTCGCGCTGAACGAGGCGCAGACCCCGACGTGCTGGAGCCGGCCGTCGTCGGCGTACAGGCCCAGCAGCATCGACCCGAGCAGCGGCTCCTCGGGCGTGGACGTCTTGTGCAGTCTGTACCCCGCGACGACGACGTCGGCGGTCCGCGCGTGCTTGACCTTGAGCATCGTGCGGCCGTTCGGAGCGTAGGGAGCGTCCAGCCGCTTGGCCACCACGCCGTCCAGGCCCGCACCCTCGAACTGGTGGAACCACTGCTCGGCCTGCGCGGCGTCGGACGTGGTCCGGGTGAGGTGGACGGGTGCGTGGGCGTGGGCCAGCGCCTGCTCGAGGGCGGCGCGACGCTCGGCGAGGGGGCGGTCCAGGTAGGACTCCTCGCCGAGGGCGAGCAGGTCGAAGACCACCAGGCTGGCCGGAGTCTGCTCCGCCAGCAGCGTCACACGCGAGGCGGCCGGGTGAATACGCTGGGAGAGGGTGTCGAAGTCCAGCCGGTCGCCGACGACCGTCACGATCTCCGCGTCGACGACGCACCGCTCGGGCAGCTGCTCGCGCACCGCGGCCTCGACGTCGGGAAAGTAGCGCCCGAGCTCCTTGGTGGAGCGGCTGGCGATGACCACCTCCTCGCCGTCGCGGAAGACGATGGCGCGGAAGCCGTCCCACTTGGGCTCGTAGACCAGGCCGCCGGGCACGGAGTCCGCTGCCGGCACGCCCTTGACGGACTTGGCGAGCATCGGCCGCAGGGGCGGCATGACGGGCAGGTCCATGTCCGAAGCGTAGTGCTGCGCACGGACATCGCGGTGAGGTCGACCTGAGCAGTGCGCGCAGGGTGTGGTCCCTAGACTGTCGGGGTGAACCAGCCGGCCGTGGAGGTGCGTGACCTCGTCATGCGCTACGGCGGCGTGACGGCCGTCGACGGGCTCTCCCTCGACGTGCCGGCCGGCACCATCACCGCGATCCTGGGGCCGAACGGCGCCGGCAAGACCACGACGGTCGAGACGTGCGAAGGCTTCCGGCCGGTCCAGGCCGGCACGGTCCGCGTGCTCGGCCTCGATCCCCGTGCGGACGCGACGACCCTGCGACCTCAGGTCGGCGTCATGTTGCAGTCCGGTGGCGCCTGGACCGGTGTCCGGGCCGGAGAGATGCTGCGGCACATGGCCTCCCTGCACGCCCACCCGCTCGACGTCGACCTCCTGGTCGAGCGCCTCGGCCTCGGCTCCTGCGGCCGGACGCCCTACCGACGGCTCTCCGGCGGCCAGCAGCAACGCCTCGGTCTCGCCATGGCCGTCGTCGGCCGCCCTGCGCTGGTCTTCCTCGACGAGCCCACCGCGGGCCTGGACCCTCAGGCCAGGCGCGCCACGTGGGACCTGCTCGACGAGCTGCGTGCCAGTGGGGTCACCGTCGTGCTGACCACCCACTTCATGGACGAGGCCGAGGCACTCAGCGACCTCGTCCACATCGTCGACGCCGGACGGGTCATCGCCTCGGGCACCCCCGCCCAGCTGGCCGAGGCCGGGGCCCAGGGCACGATCCGGTTCTCGGCACGCCCCGGGCTCGACGTCGGCGGTCTCATGCAGGCACTGCCCGACGGCACCAAGGCCGACGAGGCCGAGCCCGGTCGGTACGTCGTCACCGGCGACGTCGACCCCGCCCTGCTGGCGACGGTGACCGCCTGGTGTGCCGCCGAGAGCGTCCTGGCGGAGTCCGTGCTGGTGGAGCGCCAGACCCTGGAGGACCGCTTCCTCGACCTCACCGGACGGAGGTTGCGATGAGCCCAGACTCGATGAGCCCAGACTCGATGAGCCCAAGCTCGATGAGCCCAGACCTCTCGCCCCGCCCCGGCGCCGCACCGACGACCACGATGGTGCGGTCACAGGCCCTCATGGAGCTGCGCCTGCTGAGCCGCAACGGCGAGCAGGTGCTGCTGACGCTCGTCATCCCGCTGCTGCTGCTGCTGGCCGCCACGCGAGCGGGTGACGTGGTCGACCTCGGGCCCGGACGGACGATCGACATCGCCACGCCGGGGGTGCTGGCGCTCGCAGTGCTCTCGACGTCGTTCACATCCCTGGCCATCGCCACCGGCTTCGAGCGCCGCTACGGGGTCCTCAAGCGCCTCGGCGCCTCGCCGCTCCCCCGGTGGGGGCTGCTGGCCGGGAAGGTCCTCGCGATCCTCGTCCTGGAGGTCGTGCAGCTCACGGTCCTCGTGGTCGTGGCACTCGCGATCGGCTGGCAGCCCGGGGGTGGGCTCGCTGCCTTCGCGTGGTTGCTCCTGCTCGCCCTGCTCGGGACCGCGGCCTTCGGCGCACTCGGGCTGCTCATCGCCGGGACCCTGCGCGCCGAGGCCACGCTCGCCGTCGCCAACCTCGTGTACGTCCTGCTGCTGGTCGGCGGTGGGCTGCTCGTTCCTCTCGAGCGACACCCCGACGCCCTGGCGGACGTCCTGCGCCTGCTGCCGTCCGGTGCGCTGGGCGACGGTCTGCGCACCGCGTTCGACACCGGAGCCCCGGGCCTGCTCCCCGTCGTGGTGCTGACCGCCTGGGCGGCCGTGGCGACCGCGCTGACCGCGAGGACCTTCCGATGGGAGTGATGGCGTCGGTGACCGCACCCTCGCGCCGGCACGTCGTGGCCTGGGCGTGGGCGTCCGTCGTCGCGAACACCGTCATCGTCCTCACAGGTGGGATGGTGCGTCTGACGGCGTCCGGGCTGGGCTGCCCGACGTGGCCGCGGTGCACCGACGAGTCCTTCGTCCCCCACGGCGAGCTCGGACTGCACGGCGTCATCGAGTTCGGCAACCGACTCCTCACCTACGTCCTCGTGGCCGTCGCGATCGCGACCTTGGTGGCGGTCTGGCGCTGGAGCGAGGGCCGCGCCCTGCGTCCGTTGGCCGTGCTTCTCGCGGCCGGGATCCCGTTCCAGGCCGTCATCGGCGGCGTCACCGTGCTGACGAACCTCAACCCCTGGATCGTCTCGCTGCACCTGATCCTCTCGATGGGACTGATCGCCGGCTCCACCGTCCTGCTCCTGCGGGTGCGTGGGCACGAGAGCGTGGGGCCGGTCGGCGCGCGAGGCGCGCTCGTCGTCGCCGTCTACGGCCTGCTGTGGGTCGCCGTCTACCTCGGCACGGTCGTGACCGGCAGCGGTCCACACGCCGGCGACCTCGGCGCCCCACGCAACGGCCTGGACCCACAGACGTGGAGCCACGTCCACGCGACCAGCGTCTACGCGCTCGTCGCGCTGACCGTCGTCGCGTGCGTGCTGCTGCGCGGTACACCCGCCTTCGGGCCCGTGGTCGTCCTGCTCGTCGCCGAGCTCGCCCAGGGCCTCATCGGCGTCGTGCAGTACCTCACCGACCTGCCGATCGCGCTCGTGGCGGCCCATCTCGTGGGAGCGGGAGTGCTCGTGGCACTGGGAACGCGTCTGCTCCTCGTGGCCGCGACCCGCCCGGTGCCGGCCGATCACGGCGCCCGGCCGCGGGACGACGCCCGGGTCTAGCCCTCCGAGCCGGCCCAGGGGCTGGTCGCCTGCAGGACGGCGTCCCACCCGGTGACCTCGGCCAGGGCCAACGACGACGCGCAGTCGCCTGCGTAGACGATGCTGCCGCCCACGCGCTCGAGGTGCGGTCCGATCTCGCGCGCGTAGGCCTCCTAGGAGGACCGGCCGTCTGGGCGGAAGCGCAGCAGGTTCAGCATCACGACGTCACCGCCCTCGTCCTCGGCGAGGTAGCGCTTCAGGTCCTGTCCGGTGGGATCAACGGGCATGGTGCTTCCTGGTGACGGTGCTGCGGACGAGGCGACGCTACCGTGCGGGTCGCTCGCCGGGCCGCACCATGGCGAGGCAGCCCTCCTCGTCGACGGGCGTCCCGACGAGCCGGAAGCCGCACCGCTCGTACGCCTCGACGGCACCGACGTTGTCAGCCATGACGCGCAGTCGTACGTCGGCGCCCCCGGCCTGGCCGAGCACGGCCTCGACGAGACGGCGGCCGACTCCGAGCCGACGTGCCTCCCGTGCGACCCACATCGACGCGAGCACGAGGCCCGGCCCGCCGCCCGGAGAAGGGTCCGCAGCCACCATGCCGACCGGCACACCGGAACGGTGCGCCACGAAGCAGGCACGGGCGGCGGCGATGCGGCCGCTCCAGCGGGCCTCGACGTCGTCCGCGCCCGTCCAGAGAGCCGTCGACGCGGCGAAGGCTCCCGGATCCTCGTGCAGCGCGCGCCGGCGCAGTGCTCGCCACGTGAGCCACTCCTCGGGCTCGAGGCGGTGCACCGCGATCATCGTGCGGGGCGAAGCCGGTCCGTCGGGTTGGGCAGCTCCACCCGGTCGCCGATGTCACGCGGTGCTCCCACCACCAGGGCGAAGTCCGCGTTGGCCACCACCACGCGTTCAGGATCGACCTCGACCACGACCACCCGCTGCTCGGATCCGTCGTCGTGCCGCAGGAGCCACGGCTCAGCCAGGTAGGACAGGCCGACCGCCTCCAGCTCCTGCTCGGCCGCGAACCTGTCCGACGGCTCGGCGAGCGGCGTCCCCACGAGGGTGACCGGGACGACCTGCTCGCCGTCAGGGACCAGGTAGCCGACGAGCTCCATGTCCTCAAGACGGTGGTAGGGCTCCCAGTGCCCGGGGATCATCCGATGAAGGGGTCGGCCGCCGCGGCGACGAAGAGCAGCGCGAGGTAGGCGTTGGAGAGGTGGAAGAGCCGCATCGGCTTGATCACCGACAGCTCCTCGGAGTCTCTGGCCCGCGAGCGGAGGTCATAGGCCTCGACGAGGAAGATGATGCCGAGCAGGATCGCCGTCGCCGGGTAGAACCAGCCCGTCTGGGCCACCGGCCACAGCAGCAGCGACGTGGCGACCATCACCCAGCTGTAGGCGACGATCTGCCGGGCCACGTCCGCCGACGGCGCCACCGAGGGGAGCATCGGCACGTCGGCCGCGGAGTAGTCCTCCCGGTAGCGCATCGCGAGTGACCAGAAGTGCGGAGGCGTCCAGAAGAACACCACGAGGAACAGCACGACCGGTGCCCAGGCCAGCTCGTTCGTCACGGCCGTCCAGCCGATGAGCGCCGGGAAGCAGCCGGCCGCGCCTCCCCAGACGATGTTCTGTGAGGTCCGCCGCTTGAGGATCATCGAGTAGCCGACGACGTAGAACACGTTGGCGGCGAGCGCGAGCCACGCGGAGAGCCAGTTCACGAAGGCGCCGAGCCACACCGTCGAGACGACGCCCAGAACGAGCCCGAAGACCAGGGCCGAGGTGGTGGAGACCCGGTGGCGCGGCAGCGGCCGACGCGCCGTTCGACGCATCTTGGTGTCGATGTCGGCGTCCACCACGCAGTTCAGCGCGTTCGCGCTGCCGGCCGAGAGAGTCCCGCCGACCACGGTGGCGACGACCAGCCACAGCGGCGGCACGTCCCGCGCGGCCAGGAACATCACCGGGACCGTCGTCAGAAGCAGCAGCTCGATGATGCGCGGCTTCATGAGGGCGACGTACGCGCCGACGACGTCGACGATCGCGGGACGCGACGAGCCTGTCGTCGACTCGTGCGTCCTCTGGGGGGACGTCGCGGCGGGGACGTCGTCACGCAGGGCACTCACGTGGTGGAGTCTAGTCGCACGCGAGTAGGGTCGAGACGACGGCATCACCACCCGCACCCCACTCGATCAGGAGCACGACATCGTGACCTCATCTTCCGCCGCACTCGACTGGAACGAGCTGGACGCGAAGGCGGTGGACACCGTCCGCCTGCTCGCCGCGGACGCCGTGGAGAAGGTCGGCAACGGCCATCCCGGCACCGCGATGAGCCTCGCGCCGGCGGCGTACATGATCTACCAGAAGCTCATGCGGCACGACCCCAGCGACCCGGACTGGATCGGTCGGGACCGCTTCGTCCTGTCCTGCGGCCACTCCAGCCTCACGCAGTACATCCAGCTCTACCTCGCCGGGTACCCGATGTCGCTGGACGACCTCAAGAGCCTGCGCACGTGGGGCAGCCAGACCCCCGGTCACCCGGAGTACAAGCACACCCCCGGGGTCGAGGTCACCACCGGCCCGCTCGGCCAGGGCGTCGCGAACGCCGTCGGCATGGCCATGGCGGCCCGCCGTGAGCGCGGCCTGCTCGACCCCGACACCCCGGCCGGCGAGAGCCCGTTCGACCACTCGGTCTACGTCATCGCCTCCGACGGTGACATGCAGGAAGGGGTCTCGGCCGAGGCGTCCTCCCTCGCCGGCCACCAGCAGCTCGGCAACCTCACGGTGCTCTACGACGACAACGAGATCTCCATCGAGGACGACACCGACGTGGCGTTCAGCGAGGACGTCGCAGCCCGCTACGCCGCGTACGGCTGGCACGTGCAGGAGGTCGACTGGACCCAGGGCGGCACCGAGTACCGCGAGGACGTCCACGCCCTGTGGGAGGCCTTCCAGGCTGCCGCGGCCGTCACCGACCGCCCCAGCTTCATCCGCCTTCGCACCATCATCGCCTGGCCCGCCCCGTCCGCGCAGGACACCGGGGCATCGCACGGCTCCGCACTGGGAGCCGACGAGATCCGTGCGACCAAGGAGCTCCTGGGCTTCGACCCGGAGCAGACCTTCGAGGTCGCCGACGAGGTCATCGCCCACACCGAGGGGGCCCGTGAGCGCGGCGCCGACGCCCGGGCCGCGTGGCAGGAGCGGTTCGATGCCTGGGCCCAGGCCGACCCCGACGCCGCCGCCCTGCTGCAGCGCCTGCGCTCCCACGCGCTGCCCGAGGGTTGGGAGAAGGTTCTCCCGGTCTTCGAGGCCAGCGAGAAGGGCGTCGCCACCCGCAAGGCCTCCGGCGAGGTGCTCACGGCCATCGCTCCCGAGCTCCCAGAGCTGTGGGGCGGCTCGGCCGACCTCGCCGGGTCCAACAACACCACGCCCGACGGCGAGCCGTCGTTCCTGCCGCCCGAACGCTCCACCGAGAAGTTCCAGGGCGGCTGGTACGGCCGGGTGCTGCACTTCGGCATCCGCGAGCACGCCATGGGCGCGATCATGAACGGGATGGTCCAGCACGGGCTGACCCGGCCCTACGGCGGCACCTTCCTGGTCTTCAGCGACTACATGCGACCTGCCGTGCGCCTCGCCGCGCTGCAGGCGCTGCCGGTGACCTACGTGTGGACGCACGACTCCATCGGACTCGGCGAGGACGGCCCCACCCACCAACCGATCGAGCACCTGGCGGCGTTGCGGGCCATCCCCGGCCTGGACGTCGTCCGTCCTGCCGACGCGAACGAGACGGTCGAGGCCTGGCGCACCCTGATCGGTCTGGACGACCGGCCCGTGGCGCTGGCCCTGAGCCGGCAGAACCTGCCGACCTTCCCGCGCGGCGAGGTCGACGGCCAGGCGTGGGGCGAGGCCTCGGGGACCGCTCGCGGCGCGTACGTCCTGCTCGACGGCTCTGCCGATGGGGAGGGGGGCGAGCCCGACGTGGTGCTCGTGGCCACCGGCTCCGAGGTGCAGATCGCGGTCGAGGCCCGCACCGAGCTGGCCGAGCAGGGCATTGCCGCCCGGGTCGTGTCCATGCCCTCGCGCGAGTGGTTCGAGCAGCAGGACTCCGGGTACAGGGACAGCGTGCTCCCGCCCGCAGTCCGTGCCCGCGTCGCCGTCGAGGCCGGCGTCTCGTTCGGATGGCGCGACGTGGTCGGCGACGCCGGCCGCATCGTGAGCATCGAGCACTACGGCGCCTCGGCCGACTACTCCACCCTCTACGAGAAGTTCGGCCTGACCACCGAGTCCGTGGTGGCGGCGGCGAAGGACTCCCTGGAGGCGGCCGGTCAGACCGGCGGCGTCCCGTTCTTCGCACGGCCGAGCGGACCGGTCACCCCGGGCGACAATCCCGACGCCCCCTGAGGCCCGCACGAGACGATCCACCACACCGAGCACGAGGAGAGCACCATGAACGATCGACTGAAGGCACTCCGCGACGCCGGGGTGTCCATCTGGCTCGACGACCTGTCCCGCGAGCGCATCGAGAGCGGCAACCTCGCTGACCTCGTCTCCGAGGGCGGGGTCGTCGGCGTCACCACGAACCCGACCATCTTCGCCGCTGCACTCTCGGAGGGAGAGCGCTACAGCGAGCAGGTGGCCGAGCTCAAGGCAGCCGGCGCCGACGTCGACACCGCGGTCTTCGAGATCACCACGACGGACGTCCAGCAGGCCTGCGACGTCCTCCGCCCGGCCTTCGACCGGACCGGCGGCGTCGACGGCCGGGTCTCGATCGAGGTCGACCCCGGCGCGGCCCGCGACACCGACCGCACCGTCGAGCTGGCCCAGAAGCTGTGGGCGCGCGTCGACCGACCGAACGTATTCATCAAGATCCCCGCCACGGAGGAGGGTCTGCCCGCCATCGCCGCGACCATCGCTCGCGGCGTCAGCGTCAACGTGACGCTGATCTTCTCCCTCGATCGTTACCGCAAGGTGATGGACGCCTACCTCTTCGGTCTGGAGCAGGCAGCAGCGGAAGACCGTGACCTGTCGACCATCCACTCGGTGGCGTCGTTCTTCATCAGCCGGGTGGACGCCGAGGTCGACAAGCGGCTCGGCGAGGGCCACTCCCTGCGCGGCGAGGCCGCCATCGCCAACGCACGACTGGCCTACGAGGCCTACGAGAAGGTCTTCGGCGGCGAGCGGTTCGCCGCGCTGAAGGCCAAGGGAGCCAACCGCCAGCGCCCGCTCTGGGCGTCCACCGGCGTCAAGGACCCGGCCTACGCCGACACCCTCTACGTCACCGAGCTCGTGGCCCCGAACACCGTCAACACGATGCCGGAGAAGACGCTGCAGGCCTTCGCCGACCACGCCGAGGTACCTGCCGACGGCGCCGGATGGGACACCGTGAGTGGCACGTACGACGAGGCACGCACAGTGATCGCCGCGCTGGAGAAGGAGGGGATCTCCTACGACGAGGTCGTCCTGGCGCTGGAGAACGAGGGCCTGGAGAAGTTCGATGCCTCGTGGGCCGAGCTGCTGCAGACCGTCACCGACGAGCTCGCCAAGGCATGAGCGAGGTGGCTGTCGAGGTCGAGCTCTCCCCGACCGCTGCCGAAGCGGCGGCCGACGCGCTGGCGGCGGTCGTCACGGACCGGGTGGCCTCCCGGCTCTTCGCCCAGGACCCCACGCTCTGGGGTGAGGACGCGCAGGACGAGGCCGGCAAGCGGCTGGGCTGGACGGACCTCGCCACGGACTCACGCCCCCTGGTCGCCGAGATCGAGCAGCTCCGGGCCGACCTCGCCGGCCGCGGGCTCGACCACGTCGTCCTGTGCGGCATGGGCGGGTCGTCCCTGGCTCCCGAGGTCATCTGCCGCGCTGCCGATGTCGAGCTCACGGTGCTGGACTCCTCGCAGCCGGACATGGTGCGTGCCGCGATCGCCGACCGGCTCGAGCGCAGCGTCGTCGTGGTCTCGAGCAAGTCCGGCGGGACCGTGGAGACCGACAGCCAGCGCCGTGCGTACGAGCAGGCCCTCCGCGATGCCGGGCTCGATCCCGAGGACCATCTTGTGGTGGTGACCGACCCGGGCTCGCCACTCGATGAGGAGGCCACGGCGGCCGGCTACCACGTCTTCCACGCCGACCCGGGCGTCGGCGGCCGCTACTCGGCCCTCACGGCGTTCGGACTGGTCCCGAGCGGCCTGGCCGGGGCGCCCATCGGTCGTCTGCTGGACGAGGCGGCCGGCCAGCAGGCCGCCCTGGCGGACGACTCCCCCGACAACCCGGCCCTGCGGCTCGGGGTGGCCGCCGGCGTTGCCGCGGTGGCCGGCATCGACAAGCTCGTCCTCGACGACCACACGGGCTGGGGACTGGGCGACTGGATCGAGCAGCTCGTGGCGGAGTCCACCGGCAAGATCGGCCGGGGCATCCTCCCGGTGGTGGTGCCGGCATCGGACGCCGTCAATGCCTCCCCCTCCACCGCCGACTCCCTGCTCGTGGCCATCGGAACGACGCTAGCCCCGCAGGCAGAGTCCGGCCGGAGCGCGGCACTGGACGGATCCCTCGGAGCCCAGATGCTGCTGTGGGAGGCCGCCGTGACGATCGCCGGGCGCGAGATCGGCATCAACCCCTTCGACCAGCCCGACGTCGAGAGTGCCAAGCAGGCTGCCCGCGACAAGCTCGGCGACGCCGGCCGTGCCGAGGACCCCGACGTCGTCGCCGAGGGCATCGCCGCCCACGGCACCCGGGCCGAGACCCTGGAGGACGCCGTCGACCAGCTGATCGGCGCAGTGGACCCCGATCACGGCTACATCGCGGTGCAGGCCTACCTGGACCGGGTCGGCGAGAGCCCGTACGCGGAGCTGCGCGAGCTGCTGGCGCGTCGGACCGGCCGCCCGGTGACCTTCGGCTGGGGGCCGCGATTCCTGCACTCCACCGGCCAGTACCACAAGGGTGGCCCCTCGACCGGCGTCTTCCTGCAGATCACGTGCGACCCCCGCGAGGACCTGCCGGTCCCGGGCCGGAAGTTCACCTTCGGTGAGTTCATCGCCTCCCAGGCTGCCGGCGACGCCGACGTCCTGCGCGGGCACGGACGGCCGGTCCTGCGGCTGCACCTGAGCGACGTCGACGCCGCCCTGGCACGGCTGCGCGAGCTGGTGTCGTGAGCCGGGCCGCCAACCCGCTGCGCGACCCGCGCGATCGTCGGCTGCCGCGCATCGCCGGTCCGTGCAGCATCGTGCTGTTCGGGGTGACCGGGGACCTCGCCCGCAAGAAGCTCATCCCGGCGATCTACGACCTCGCGAACCGTGGGCTGCTCCCGCCGGGGTTCGGACTCGTCGGGTTCGCCCGGCAGGACATCCCCGCCGATGAGTTCCCCGAGCTGATCCGCGAGGCCGCGAAGGCCGGGGCCCGGACCCCGTGGCGGGACACCGTCTGGAACCAGCTGGCCGCCGGCGTCCGGTTCGTGCCCGGTGAGTTCGACGACGACGCCGCGTGGGAGCGGCTCGCCGCCACGATGCAGGAGCTGGACGAGCAGCAGGGCACCGGCGGCAACCACGCCTTCTACCTGTCCATCCCCCCGGCCCAGTTCCCCGTCGTCGTGCAGCAGATCGAGCGACACGGACTGGCCGAGGAGGACACGGGCTGGCGCCGCGTCGTCATCGAGAAGCCCTTCGGCCACGACCTCGCCTCGGCCCGCGAGCTCAACACCGCCGTCGCGGCGGTCTTCGAGCGGCACAACGTCTTTCGGATCGATCACTACCTGGGCAAGGAGACGGTGCAGAACATCCTCGCGTTCCGCTTCGCGAACCAGATGTTCGAGCCGGTCTGGAACAGCCACTACGTCGATCACGTCCAGATCACCATGGCCGAGGACATCGGCATCGGCACCCGTGCCGGCTACTACGACGGGATCGGGGCGGCGCGCGACGTCATCCAGAACCACCTGCTGCAGCTCATGGCGCTCGTCGCGATGGAGGAGCCGGTCTCCTTCAACGCCGAGAGCCTGCGGATCGAGAAGCAGAAGATCCTCGCCAACGCACGTCCCGCCCCCCGCCTGGACGCTCACACGGCACGAGGCCAGTACGTCGCCGGCTGGGCCGGGGGCGAGCTGGTGCGGGGCTACCTGGAGGAGGACGGCATCCCCACCGACTCCACGACGGAGACGTTCGCCGCCGTCCGCATCGACGTGGCCACGCGGCGCTGGGCCGGCGTGCCCTTCTACCTGCGGGCAGGAAAGCGGCTGGGACGGCGCGTCACCGAGGTCGCCGTCGTGTTCAAGCGGGCTCCCCACCAGCCGTTCAGCAAGAACGACGTCGAGGAGCTGGGCCAGAACGCCATCGTCATGCGCATCCAGCCCGACGAGGGCGTCACGCTGCGCATCGGTGGCAAGGTGCCCGGGACGGCGATGGAGATCCGCGACGTGCTGATGGACTTCGCCTACGGCGGGGCGTTCGTGGAGAACAGCCCGGAGGCGTACGAACGCCTGATCCTGGACGTCCTGCTGGGCGAGCCGCCGCTGTTCCCCCAGCACGAGGAGGTCGAGCTCGCCTGGCAGATCCTCGACCCCGTCATCGACTACTGGGCCAAGCAGCGCACGATCGACACCTACACCTCCGGCACCTGGGGCCCGACGTCGGCCGACGCGATGCTGGCCCGAGACCACCGGACCTGGCGGAGGCCCTGATGCGCATCTCGTTGGAGGACACCACGTCGTCGGAGGTCGCCAAGGCGATGGTCCGCGCCCGCGTGGGCGCGGGCTCCCCCGCGATGGACATGGTGCTCACCCTGCTCGTCGTCACCGACGACGAGGCCGTGGGTGACGCGCTGCGCACCGCGGGGGTCCTGTCCCGCGAGCACCCCTCGCGGATCATCGGCATCGTCCTCGGCGACGGACGCGGATCCCCCCGTCTCAACGCCACGGTCCGCGTCGGCGAGGACACCGCCGGCGAGTCCATCCTGCTGCGGCTCTCCGGGCCGCTGACCAAGCACGCCGAGTCGGTGCTGCTGCCCCTGCTCCTGCCGGACTCCCCCGTCGTCGTGTGGTGGCCGGGCAAGCCGCCGACCAACCCCTCCGAGGACCCCATCGGCCGGCTGGCCAAGCGTCGACTCACCGATGCCGAGGCGAGCGACTCCCCGGTGCGCACCCTCAAGGCCACCGGTCGCAACTACGCCCCCGGCGACACCGACCTGTCCTGGACCCGCCTGACGCCGTGGCGGGCCCTCCTGGCGGCTGCCCTGGACCAGGCGACGCACGGTGTCACCGGCGGGCTGGTCGAGGCCGGGTCGGGCAACCCCGCCGCCCGGCTGCTGGCGGCCTGGCTCGAGGACCGCCTCGAGGTCCCCATCGTGCAACGGCGCGGCGCGACGGAGCAGATCTCGCTCGTCGAGCTGCACACGACGGCCGGGGACGTGCGCATCGAGCGGCTCGGCGACACCTCCTGCGCATTCAGCGTCCCGGGCGCGGCGCCTCGCGAGGTCCCACTGGGCGCCCGGTCACTCGCCGAGCTGCTGGCAGAGGACCTGCGGCGGCTCGACGCCGACGACATCTACTCAGCGGCTCTCACCCACCTGCTGGAGGACACATGAGCGAGGTCCTGCACCACGACTCCCCCGAGGCGCTCGCCGAGGGCATCGCCCGTCGCCTCGTCGAGCGCGTCGTCCGGATCCAGTCCGAGGGACGGCGGCCACGCATCGTGCTGACGGGCGGCAGCATCGCCATGGCCGCCTACCAGCGCCTCGAGCCCGACGACGCGGACTGGCAGGACGTCGAGCTGTGGTTCGGTGACGAGCGGTACGTCCCCGCCGGCCAAGCCGATCGCAACGACCAGCAGGCCCGCGACGCCTTCCTGGACCGTCTGGAGGTCCCGCGGGCCCACGTGCACTCCATGCCTGCTCACGGGTGTGACGACTCACTCGCCGAGGCCGCGGAGTCCTACGCCACGATCCTGCCGGCAGAACCATTCGATCTCGTGCTGCTCGGCGTGGGCCCGGACGGCCACGTGGCCTCGCTGTTCCCCGGCTTCGCACAGCTGCACGAGACGGGACGCGCCTGTGTGGAGGTCTTCGGCTCCCCCAAGCCTCCCGCGGAGCGGATCAGCCTGACGTTCCCGGCCCTCAACCGCACGCACGCCACGTGGTTCCTCGTCTCCGGCGCAGGCAAGGCGGACGCCGTGGCGCGGGCGCTCGCCGAGGCCGGCAGCGTGGACGAGACCCCTGCTCGGGGCGCCCGGGGCATGCAGGAGACGCTCTGGCTGCTCGACGACGACGCCGCCTCGCAGCTCCGCGACACCTAGAAGATGACCTCGCCGGACTTGCGCTTGGAGCGCAGCATCTCCAGCGCCTCGGTGAGGATGTCCGCCGCCTCGTCCTCCGAGCGGCGTTCCTTCACGTAGGCGAGGTGCGTCTTGTACGGCGCGATGCGTGGGGCCGTGGGGCGGTTGTCCGCGTCCTGGCTGGTCGGCATCCCGCAGCGGGGGCAGTCCCAGGACTCCGGCACGTCGGCCTCGACGGAGAAGTTGAGCTCGGTCTCGTGGTCGTTGACGCAGAAGAACGTGACGGTCTGGCGCGGGGCGGCCTCACCGCGCTCCGCCTCGCCCATGGGGCCCGATCCGATGCGGCTGCCCCGGATGGCTCCGGCGGCCATCAGGCGCTCACCTTCATCAGCAGGCCGAGCGCGATGACGCTGATGGCCCAGACGATGGCCACGCCGACCGTGATGCGGTCGAGGTTGCGCTCAGCGACCGAGGAGCCCCCGAGCGAGCTGGAGACGCCGCCACCGAACATGTCGGACAGACCGCCGCCGCGGCCCTTGTGCATCAGGATCAGCACGATCATGAGCAGGCTGGCGAGCGTCAGGATGACGGAGAAGAAGATGATCACGGGCTTCCTTTCACACCGAGAGGTTCGGCATGTCGTAGAACCGGGCGATGGCGGCGAACTCGTCCGCCTGGAGGCTCGCACCGCCGACGAGGGCGCCGTCCACGTCGGACTTGCCCATGATCGCCGCGATGTTCGCCGCCTTGACTGACCCTCCGTAGAGGATACGCACTGCCTGTGCCGCGTCGGACGAGAAGGTCTCCCCGATGCTCGTGCGGATGGCCGCACAGACCTCCTGGGCGTCCTCGGGCGTCGCGACCTCACCGGTGCCGATCGCCCACACCGGCTCGTACGCGACCACCAGTCCGCCCACCTGCTCCGGCGTCAGACCGGCGAGCGAGCCGGCGACCTGCTCGATCGTGTGGGCCACGTGCTCGCCGGCCTGACGGACCTCCAGGCCCTCGCCGACGCACACGATGGGCGTCATCTCCGCCGCCAGGGTCTTGGCGGCCTTGGTGCTGACGACCGCGTCGGTCTCGCTGTGGTGCTCGCGACGCTCGGAGTGCCCGACGACGACGTAGGAGCAGCCCAGCTTGGCGAGCATGGCGGCGCTGACGTCACCGGTGTAGGCGCCACCGTCGTGCTCGGAGACGTCCTGCGCCCCGTACCGGATGCTCAGCCGGTCGCCGTCGACGAGGGTCTGCACGCTGCGGATGTCGGTGAACGGCGGGATGACGACGACCTCGGCCCGGGCCGGGTCGTGCTTCTTGTCCTGCAGGGTCCACGCCAGCTTCTGGACCAGGACCACCGCCTCCTGGTGGTTCAGGTTGGACTTCCAGTTGCCCGCCATCAGCGGTGTACGACTCATGTGTGGTCCCCTTCGAGGATGGACAGCCCCGGGAGCGTCTTGCCCTCGAGGTACTCCAGGCTGGCCCCGCCGCCGGTGGAGATGTGGCCGAAGGCGTCGTCGTCGAAGCCGAGCGTGCGCACCGCGGCGGCCGAGTCCCCGCCGCCGACCACCGAGAGGCCCTGCCCGTTCTTGGCCACCTCGGTGAGGGCCTGGGCGACGACCTTCGTCCCGGCCGCGAACGCCTCGTACTCGAAGACGCCCATGGGGCCGTTCCAGAAGACCGTGCGTGCGGCGCGGATGACCTCGGCGAACCGCTGGGCCGACTCCGGTCCGATGTCCAGGCCCATCTGGTCCTCGGGGATGGCCTGGGCCGAGACGGTGGTGGCCGGAGCGTCGGCCGAGAACTCCGGGGCCACGACGATGTCGGTGGGCAGCACGAGCTCGACACCCTTGGCGGCCGCACGATCGATGTAGCCCTTGGCCACCTCGACCTGGTCCTCCTCCAGCAGCGACGTGCCGACGGGGTGACCCTGGGCCTTGAGGAACGTGAAGACCATGCCGCCACCGATGAGCAGGCTGTCGGCCCGGTCGATCAGGTGGTCGATGACTCCGAGCTTGTCGGAGACCTTGGACCCGCCCAGCACGACCACGTAGGGCCGCTGCGGTGTCTCGGTCAGCCGTTCGAGCACCTCGACCTCGGCCTGCACGAGCCCACCGACCACGGCCGGCAGCCGGGTGGCCACGTCGTAGACGCTGGCCTGCTTGCGGTGCACCACGCCGAACCCGTCGGAGACGAACACGTCGGCGAGAGCGGCCAGCTGGTCCGCGAACGCACCTCGCTCGGCGTCGTCCTTGCTGGTCTCGCCCGCGTTGAACCGCACGTTCTCCAACACGGCGACCTGGCCGTCCTGCAGGGCGGACGCGATCCGCGAGGCCTCGTCGCCCACGGTGTCGCCGGCGAACAGCACCGGGGTGCCCAGGAGCTCCCCGAGCCGCTCGGCGACCGGCTTGAGCGTGTACGCCGGGTCCGGGACCCCCTTGGGACGACCGAGGTGGGCCACCACGAGCACGCGGGCGCCCGCCCCGACCAGACGTTCGATGGTGGGCACGCTCGCGCGCACACGGCCGTCGTCGGTGATCACAGGGCCGGATGATGCGGCTGCCGCCGCGGGCGCATCGAGCGGGACGTTCAGGTCGCTGCGCACGAGCACGCGCTGACCGCTCAGGTCTCCCCCGAGCTCGGCCAGCAGCGTGTCGATGGTCTTCACGAGGGTGCTCAGAGCGAGGCGCCGACGTGCTCGACCAGGTCGACGAGCCGGTTGGAGTAGCCCCACTCGTTGTCGTACCAGCCGACGACCTTGACCTGGTCGCCGATCACCTTGGTGAGGCCGGAGTCGAAGATGCACGACGCTGGGTCGGTCACGATGTCGGTGGAGACGATGGGGTCCTCGGTGTAGACGAGGTAGCCGGCGAGCGCACCGCTGGCCGCAGCGTCCTTGACGACCTGGTTGACCTCCTCGACCGACGTCTCGCGGGACGCGGTGAAGGTCAGGTCGGTGGCGGAACCGGTGGGCACCGGCACGCGCAGCGCGTAGCCGTCGAGCTTGCCCTTGAGCTCGGGGAGCACGAGGCTCACGGCCTTGGCGGCGCCCGTGGAGGTGGGCACGATGTTGAGGGCGGCAGCGCGCGCACGGCGCAGATCCGAGTGCGGGGCGTCCTGCAGGTTCTGGTCCTGCGTGTACGCGTGGATCGTGGTCATCAGGCCCCGCTCGATGCCGAGGGCGTCGTTGAGCGCCTTGGCCATCGGCGCGAGGCAGTTGGTGGTGCACGAGGCGTTGGAGATGACGGTGTGCTGCGCCCCGTCGTACAGGTCGTGGTTCACGCCCATGACGATCGTGATGTCCTCGTTCTTGGCGGGCGCGGAGATGATCACCTTCTTGGCACCACCGTCGACGTGTGCCTTGGCCTTCGTCGCGTCGGTGAAGAAGCCGGTGGACTCCACGACGACGTCGACGCCGACCGAGGCCCAGTCGAGCTGGGCGGGGTCGCGCTCGGCGAAGGCGGCGATCTTCTGCTCGCCCACCGTGATCGACGTGTCGTCGAAGGTGACGTCGGCGTCCAGTCGCCCGAGGATCGAGTCGTACTTCAGCAGCGTCGCGAGCGTCTTGTTGTCCGTCAGGTCGTTGACGGCGACGATCTCGATGTCGGATCCCGCGGCACGAGCTGCCCGGAAGAAGTTGCGGCCGATACGGCCAAAGCCATTGATGCCCACGCGAACGGTCACGGCGACGTGCTCCTGGAGGTCGAGGATGTGTCGGGCCCCAGTCTATCGACCGACGGCCGCGGTGACTGCGGCGGTCGCCGGGTCGCCGTCGGGCGGGAAGGCTCTCAGTCCTCGGGAAGCAGCTCGTCGGTGATGCTGGCCTCGGTGTCCGGGACGCCGAGGTCCTCCGCCTTCTTGTCCGCCATCGCGAGCAGTCGCCTGATCCGGCCGGCGATCGCGTCCTTGGTCAGGGGCGGCTCGTGCAGCTGCCCGAGCTCCTCCAGGCTGGACTGACGGTGCGTCACCCGCAGATCGCCCGCCATCTTCAGGTGATCCGGGACGTCCTCACCCAGGATCTCCAGCGCCCGCTCCGCCCTCGCGCCGGCGGCCACGGCGGCCCTGGCCGACCTCCGCAGGTTGGCATCGTCGAAGTTGGCCAGTCGGTTGGCGGTGGCCCGGACCTCCCGACGCATCCTCCGCTCCTCCCAGGCGAGCAGCGACTCGTGGGCGCCGAGCCGGGTCAGCAAGGCGCCGATGGCCTCGCCGTCGCGGATGACGACGCGATCGCCGCCACGGACCTCACGGGCCTTGGCGGCGATGCCGAGCCGGCGTGCGGCGCCGACCAGGGCGAGCGCAGCCTCGGGACCGGGGCAGCTGACCTCCAGCGCAGAGGATCGACCGGGCTCGGTGAGCGAGCCGTGCGCCAGGAACGTCCCTCGCCAGGCGGCGACGGAGTCGCAGGACGAGCCCGACACGACCTGCGGCGGCAGCCCACGGACCGGACGTCCGCCGGAGTCGATGAGACCGGTCTGGCGCGCCAGTGCCTCCCCGTCCTTGGCCACCCGCACGACGTAGTGCGTCCCCTTGCGCAGGTTGGTCCCCTGCACGACCAGGACCTCGCTGTCATGGCCGTACACCTCGGCGATGTCCTTGCGCAGCCGCCGAGCAGCTGCGCCCGTGTCGAGCTCGGCCTCGACGACAATGGATCCGGCGACGATGTGCAGCCCGCCGGCGAACCGCAGTATCGAGGAGACCTCTGCCTTGCGGCAGCACGCCTTGGACACCGTCGTGCTCGCGAGCTCTGACTTCACCTGTGCCGTCATGGCCATGCGTACGTTCCTCCGAGTCCCCGAGTCGATCAGCGTCACTCTATGCCCGGACGCAAGAACCCGGAGAGGGCCTGGGCCAGTCGGGGCGGATCGTGCTGGTCGGCCGCGGACTCGCGGGCCAGGTCGCCCACCACGAGGTCGGCCCCCAGGGCGCGGGCGGCCGAGCGCAGCACCCCGGCGTCGTCGACCAACGAACGGTCGGCGACCACCGTGTCCAACCACAGGTCAGGGGCGTGCGCGGACAGCACCTCCAGGTGGTCGGTGGGCGAGAGCCCCTCCGTCTCACCGGGTTGCTCCTGCAGGTTCAGGACCAGGGCACGTCGGGCCGTGGTCTGGACCAGGGCGTCGCGCAGGTCCGGGACGAGCAGCGTGGGCATGACGCTGGTGAACCACGAGCCCGGGCCGACGACGACCCAGTCGGCCTCGCGCACGGCCTGCACCGCCTCCGGGCATGCCGGCGGGTCGTGCGGGTCCAGACGCACGCTGACCACCTGGCCCTGGACCTCCGCGACCTGCACCTGGCCACGGACGACGCTGAGCCGGTCGGGCTCGGCGTCGAGGTGGACCTCGGCCTCGATGTCCAGCGGGACGGCCGACATCGGCAGCACCCGCCCTCGGGCACCCAGCAGCCGACCGACCAGGTCCAGGCCACCGACGGTGTCTCCGAGGATGTCCCAGATGCCGGCGATCAGCAGGTTGCCGACCGCGTGGTCGTGCAGGGGCCCCCCACCACTGAAGCGGTGCTGCAGGACGTCGGCCCAGCGGCGCCCCCACTCGTCGTCGCCGCAGAGGGCGGAGAGCGCCATCCGCAGGTCCCCCGGGGGCAACACCCCCAGCTCGGTGCGCAGGCGGCCGGAGGACCCGCCGTTGTCGGCCACGGTGACGATGCCGGTCAGCTCGGTCTCCAGGAGCCGCAGGGCGGACAGGCTGGCCGCCAGGCCGTGCCCCCCGCCCAGCGCCACGACCTTGGTGTGGCTCACTCTCGTCCCAGGTCGCGGTGGACGACGAGCGTCCTGACGTCGTGGGACCGCAGGCGCTCGGCGAAGGCCTCCGACATCGCGACGCTGCGGTGCCGACCGCCGGTGCACCCGATGGCGATGGTCAGGAAGCGCTTGTCCTCGTGCAGGAAGCCTCCCGTGAGCAGGTCCACAAGGTTCTCGTAGGCGTCCAGGAACTCCACGGCACGCGGCTGCGCACGCACGTAGTCGCGGACCGGTGCGTCCAGCCCGCTCATCGGCCGCAGCTCGGGGACCCAGTGCGGATTCGGCAGGAAGCGCATGTCGGCGACCATGTCGGCGTCGATCGGGAGGCCGTACTTGAACCCGAAGGACATCACCGATGCACGCAGGCCGTCCTCGGGCTCCTCGAACGCCGAACGCATCCGTTGCGCCAGCTGGTGGATGTTGAGCCGGCTGGTGTCCACGACGAGGTCGGCGCGACCGCGCAGCTGGCGAAGCAGCTCGCGCTCGCGCTCGAACCCGTCGAGCAGGCGTCCCTCGAGGCTGAGGGGGTGCGGGCGTCGCGCCGCCTCCTGGCGCCGCACCAGGACGTCGTCGGACGCCTCGAGGTAGAGGATCTTCGCGCGATGGCCCCGCTCGCGCAGGCCCTCCAGGGCGTCGAGGAGCCCGCCGAAGAAGGTTCCCGAGCGGGAGTCGACCACGACGGCGAGCCGATCGACCTCACCGCCCTGCTCCACCGTCGTCACGGCGGCCTCGAGCAGGGAGGCCGGGAGATTGTCGATGACGTAGTAGCCCAGCTTCTCCAACGCCTTGGCCGCCGTGCCGCGACCGGCGCCAGTCATGCCCGTGACCAGGACGAACGCCGAAAGCTGGCTCATTGATCCTCCACGATCTCTCCGGTGGCCGTGTCGACCGTCGGGCCTGCCCGGTCGGCCGCGAGTGCGGTCAGGATGGATTCTGCCGTAGCCAGCCCGATGCCCGGAACCTCGGCGACCTGCTCGGGGCTGGCGGCCCGGATCTTCTTGACCGAGCCGAAGTGCTTCATGAGGGCCTTCCGACGGGTGGGCCCCAGGCCGGCCACGTCGTCCAGCGCACTGCCGGTCATGGCCTTGGCCCGGCGCTGGCGGTGGTGGGCGATGGCGAAGCGGTGCGCCTCGTCGCGCACCCGCTGCAGCAGGTACAGGCCCTCGCTCGTGCGCGGCATGATGACCGGGTCCTCGTCGTGCGGCACCCAGACCTCCTCCAGGCGCTTGGCGAGGCCGCAGAGCGCCACGTCCGTGATTCCCAGCCGCTCCATGGCGGCCTGGGCGGCGGCGACCTGCGGCGGTGCCCCGTCCACGACCACCAGCGAGGGTGCGTAGGCGAACTTGCGAGGACGCCCCGTCTCGGGATCGATCGCCGGGCCCGGCTCCGCCCCGGACTCCCCCCGCGCCTCGGCCTCGGCCTGCTCCTCGGCACGTGCCCGGATCAGACGCTGGAACCGCCGGGTGATGACCTCGTCCATGGCGGCGACGTCGCTCTGGCCGTCGTGGCGGATCGTGAAGCGCCGGTACTCGCTCTTGCGTGGCAGCCCGTCCTCGAAGACCACCATCGAGGCGACGATCTCGGTGCCCTGCAGGTTGGAGACGTCGTAGCACTCGATCCGTAGCGGGACCTGGGGCAGGTCGAGGGTCTCGTGGAGCTCCTCGAGCGCCTGGCTGCGGGCCGTGAGGTCGCCGGCGCGCTTGAGCTTGTGCCGGGCCATGGACTGCTTGGCGTTCTGCTCCACGGTCTCCAGCAGCCGGCGCTTGTCACCGCGCTGGGGCACCCGGATGGTGACCGGTCCGCCCCTGAGCTCGGCGAGCAGCTCGGTGACGACCGCGACGTCGGTGGGCAGCTCAGGGACCAGGACCTGGCGGGGCACCGCCTCGGCGGAGGACTCCTCGTACAACGTCACGAGCGCCCGCTGGACGAGCTCGCCGAAGGCGGCGTCGTCGGCCTTGTCGGCCACCCAGCCGCGCTGGCCCCGGATGCGGCCGCCGCGCACGGCGAAGATCTGCACCGCGACCTCCAGGGGGTCGTCGACGAAGCCGAAGACGTCGGCGTCGGTGCCGTCGCCGAGGACCACGGTCTGCTTCTCCAGGACCCGGCGCAGGGCGCCGAGGTCGTCGCGGAGCTTGGCGGCGAGCTCGTACTCCTGGGCGACGGAGGCCTGCTGCATGCGTTGCTCGATGGAGCGTGTGAACCCGGCCGTGCTGCCCGCCATGAAGGACATGAAGTCATCGACGATCTCGCGGTGCTCCTCCGGCGTCACCCGACCGACGCAGGGGGCGGCGCACTTGCCGATGTCGCCGAGCAGGCAGGGGCGGCCGATCGCGGCGGCGCGCCGGTAGACGCCGGCCGAGCACGAGCGCATCGGGAAGACCCGAAGGAGGGTGTCGACGGTGTCGCGGATGGCCCAGGCGTGGCCGTAGGGGCCGAAGTAGCGCACGCCCTTGCGCTGGGAGCCGCGCATCACCTGCACGCGTGGCACTTCCTCACCGACGGTGACGGCCAGCCACGGATAGCTCTTGTCGTCGCGGTACTTGACGTTGAACCGCGGATCGAACTCCTTGATCCAGGTGTACTCGAGCTGGAGTGCCTCCACCTCGGTGTCGACGACGGTCCAGTCGACCGAGGCGGCGCTGGTGACCATGCGGGCCGTGCGCTCGTGCAACCCCGCGATGTCCTGGAAGTACGAGCCCAGGCGGGAGCGCAGCGACTTGGCCTTGCCGACGTAGATGACCCGGCCCTGCTCGTCGCGGAACCGATACACCCCCGGCGCCGCCGGGATCTCCCCCGGCCTCGGCCGGTACGTCGCTGGGTCCACCACGCCCCCACCCTACGATCGCCCTCCGACACCCCGGTCCCCTGATTCCCATGTCGACATGGGAACCAGCACAGCGTCACGGTTTCCCATCAGCTGCACGGGTTGTTTCCCGTGCACGTGCGAGAAAACCGTGCAGGAGGTGGCCATCCACAGGCGTCGGGCCTGCGTCGGCGCGATGCACAGGGGACACGATCCACGGTGTCGTCGTGCTCGGCGTCGGCCGAGGATCGGAGCATGCACTCAGACATGGAGGCGTTGGCCGAGGCCAACGGGGGCTACCTGCACCGGGGCGACATCCTCGACCTTGGTGGTACCGATGCGATGATCCGATCCGCCCTGGTCTCGGGTGAGCTGACTCGGCTCCGGGTGGGCACCTTCGCCTACACGGACGTGGTGTCCACGCTCACCCCGGAAAAGCGCCACGTCGTCCTCGCCCGATCCGTCGTGGACAAGTTCGAGTCGGGATCGGTGGCACTGTCCCACCACAGTGCCGCAGCGGTGCACGGCCTCGGCCTGTACGACGTGGACCTGTCCATCGTCCATCTCGTGCGCCTGGATCCGGGAGCGGGCCGACACGAGTCCGGTGTCCATCACCACCGCTGGACACCGAGCGTGGACGCCGTCCAGGTCGACGACGGGCGGCTCGCCGTCCGGCCGGACCTGGCGACGTGGCAGGTCGCCTGCGCGACGAGCCAGAGGGGCGCTCTCGTGGTGATGGACTCCGGACTGCACTCCGGGCTCGTCCTCCCCGAGCAGCTCGAGGACACTGCCGGGCGGTTCCACGGGTGGACGGGCTCACGCGGCGCGCGCGTGATGGTGCGCCTTGCCGACGCCGGGGCCGAGACACCGGGTGAGTCGCTCACCCGCTTCACCTGCTGGGAGTGCCACCTTCCGCGGCCGACGACCCAGATCGAGATCATTCGTGCGGATGGCACCTGGGCGGCCCGGGGGGACCTGGGATGGTGGGAGTACCGCCACGTCGACGAGTTCGACGGGTTCCGGAAGTACCTGCGCGACCTGCGTCCCGGGGAGCATCCCAGCGACGTCGTCGTCCGGGAGAAGCGACGCGAGGACGAGATCCGGGCTCAGCTGTTCGGGGTCTCGCGCACGGTGTGGGCCGACGTCCAGCCCGATCGGTCCCGGGCCACGGGGATGCGGTTGATGCACTGCATCGAGGAGTCGAACCGGTTGTACAACCGCGGTCGCCGTCACCTCGCCTGACGTCGAACGGGTGCATGGCTTTCTTGCGTCTGCTCGGGAAGCAACCCGTGCAGACGCAAGAAAGCCATTACCGTGTGCGGATTCCCATGTCGACATGGGAATCAGGAGTCACGTGAGGAGGGGAGCCAGGAAGCGACCGGTGTGGCTGGCCTTGGTCTTGGCGATGTCCTCGGGGGTGCCCTCGGCGATGAGTCGGCCGCCACCGTTGCCGCCCTCGGGACCCATGTCCAGGACCCAGTCGGCCGTCTTGATGACGTCGAGGTTGTGCTCGATGACGATGACGGTGTTCCCCGCGTCGACGAGTCGGCCCAGGACGCCCAGGAGCTTGCGGATGTCCTCGAAGTGCAGGCCGGTCGTCGGCTCGTCCAGGACGTACAGGGCGCGCCCCGACGTGCGCTTCTGCAGCTCCGCCGAGAGCTTGACGCGCTGCGCCTCGCCGCCGGAGAGGGTCGTGGCCGGCTGGCCCAGCCGGACGTAGCCGAGCCCGACCTCGACGAGCGTCCGCAGGTGCCGGGCGATGACCGGGATGGCCTCGAAGAACTCCACGGCCTCCTCGATCGCCATGTCGAGGACCTCGGCGATCGTCTTGCCCTTGTAGTGCACCTCGAGCGTCTCGCGGTTGTACCGCGCGCCGTGGCAGACCTCGCACGGGACGTAGACGTCGGGCAGGAAGTTCATCTCGATCTTGATCGTCCCGTCGCCGGAGCACGCCTCGCAGCGACCGCCCTTGACGTTGAAGGAGAAACGGCCCTGCTGGTAGCCGCGCATCTTGGCCTCGGGCGTCTGCGCGAACAGCTTGCGCACGTGGTCGAAGACCCCGGTGTACGTGGCCGGGTTGGACCGCGGGGTCCGTCCGATGGGCGACTGGTCGACGTGGATGACCTTGTCGATGTTCTCCACGCCTGTGATGGTGCGGTGCCGCCCGGGGATGGTGCGCGAGCTGTAGATCTGGCGAGCCAGGGACGTGTAGAGGATGTCGTTGACCAACGTGGACTTGCCCGAGCCCGAGACCCCCGTGACGGCCACGAACTGACCGAGCGGGAACGTGACGTCGACGTCGTGCAGGTTGTTCTCCCGCGCCCCCAGCACCGAGATCTCGCGCGCGGGGTCACGCGGCCGTCGGACCTCGGGCAGGGGGATCTTTTCGCGGCCGGAGAGGTAGCGGCCGGTCAGGGACTCCTCGGAGGCGAGCAGGTCCTCGACGGGCCCGGCGACGATGACCTGGCCGCCGTGCTCGCCGGCGCCCGGACCGATGTCCACGGCCCAGTCGGCGGCCCGGATGGTGTCCTCGTCGTGCTCGACCACGATCAGGGTGTTGCCCAGGTCGCGCAGTCGCTCCAGGGTGTCGATGAGGCGGTGGTTGTCGCGCTGGTGCAAGCCGATGGACGGCTCGTCCAGGACGTACAGCACGCCCACGAGACCGGCGCCGATCTGGGTGGCGAGCCGGATCCGCTGGGCCTCGCCCCCGGACAGCGACCCGGCCGCACGATCGAGGCTGAGGTAGTCCAGGCCGACGTCGAGCAGGAAGCGCAGCCGTTCGTGGATCTCCTTGAGCACGCGCTCACCGATCTGCCGCTCACGATCGGTCATGTCCAGCTCGGCGAGGAAGTCGGCCGCCTCGGCGATGGAGAGGGCGGCCACCTCCGCGATGTTCTTCGGGCCCATCGTCGGGCTCTCGATGAGCACCGCCCGGATGACCGGCTTCAGCCGCGTGCCGTCGCACTCGCCGCACGGCACCTCGCGCATGAAGCCCTCGAGCCGCTCGCGGTTCGTCTCGGACTCGGTGTCGGCGTGCCGTCGCTCGATGAAGGCGATGGCGCCCTCGAAGGCCGTGTAGTACGACCGTTGGCGGCCGTACCGGTTCTTGTAGCGGACGTGGACCTTGTCCGGGTGGCCGTGCATCAGGATCTTCTGCACGTCCGGGCTCAGGTCCTCGTACGGCGTGGCCGTGGAGAAGCCGAGCTCCTCGGCCAAGGACTGCGTGATCCGCAGGAAGTACTCCGAGACCTGGTTGTGGCTCCACGGGGCGATCGCTCCGCTGTCGATGGAGGCCGACGGGTCAGGGACGACGAGCTCGGGGTCGACCTCCATCCGCGTGCCCAGTCCGTGGCACTGCGGGCAGGCTCCGAAGGGTGCGTTGAAGGAGAACGAGCGCGGCTCCAGCTCGTCGACCGCCAAGGGGTGGTCGTTGGGGCAGGCGAGCTTCTCGGAGAATCGCCGGACCCGGCCCTCGTCGTCCTCGTCGAGGTCGACGAAGTCCGTCAGCAGGAGCCCGTCGGCCAGCGCCAGCGCGGTCTCCACGGACTCGGTGAGCCGCTGCTGCATCGACTCCTTGACCTGCAGCCGGTCCACGACGACCTCGATCGTGTGCTTCTTCTGCTTGGCCAGCTTGGGCGGCTCGTCCGCGAGGTTGTGGACCTCGCCGTCGACGATCGTGCGGCTGAAGCCCTGCTGCTGCAGCTGGCGGAAGAGCTCGGTGTACTCGCCCTTGCGGCCCCGGATGACCGGGGCGAGCACCTGGAACCGGCTGCCCTCGGGCATCGCGAGGATCCGGTCGACGATCTGCTGCGGCGTCTGCCGGGTGATCGGCTCACCGCACTCGGGGCAGTGCGCCCGCCCGGCCCGCGCGTAGAGCAGACGCAGGTAGTCATAGACCTCGGTGATGGTGCCGACGGTCGAGCGCGGGTTGCGCGACGTCGACTTCTGGTCGATCGAGACCGCCGGCGAGAGCCCCTCGATGAAGTCGACGTCAGGCTTGTCCATCTGGCCCAGGAACTGGCGGGCGTAGGCCGAGAGCGACTCGACGTAGCGACGTTGGCCCTCGGCGAAGATGGTGTCGAAGGCGAGGGACGACTTGCCCGAGCCCGACAGGCCCGTGAAGACGATGAGGGAGTCCCGCGGGAGGTCGAGCGAGACGTCCTTGAGGTTGTGCTCACGAGCACCGCGCACGACGATCGTGTCGGTGCTTCCCTGGCCGGAGGGACGCATGGCGCGCTTGGTCACGAAGCTCCTGTCGGATGCTGGCATCTTGGTCGAGGCGGTGGGCCCTCCGAGCCTAGCGCCGCCCACCGACACAAGCGTCTCGAGCGGACGTGAGACCCGTCGCCCTAGGATCGCGACATGACGTACACCGGAGAGGTCACGGTCGGCGGTCCCGCCGACGTCCAGGACGCGGGTGACCTGCAGGTCACCAAGATCGCCGTCGGTCCGATGAACAACAACGCCTACCTGCTGCGGTGCACCCTCACCGGGGAGCAGGTGCTCGTCGACGCCGCCGACGGCGCGGACACGCTGCTGGGGCTGGTCGGCGACGACGGCCTCGCGCGCATCGTGACGACGCACCGGCACGGCGACCACTGGCAGGCTCTCGCCGCCGTTGTCGAGGCCACCGGAGCCGAGACCGTCGCGGGCGAGCTGGACGCCGACGAGCTGCCGGTCCCGGTCGACGTGCGGGTCGAGGACGGCGCCAGGGTCAGGGTCGGCTCGTGCGAGCTGGAGGTCCTCCACCTGGCCGGTCACACCCCGGGCTCGATCGCGCTCGCGTACGACGACCCCGACGGGATCGTGCACCTGCTCACCGGCGACTCCCTGTTCCCCGGCGGCGTGGGCAAGACGCAGTCCCCGGAGGACTTCCGCACGTTGCTCGACGACGTCCGGTCCAAGGTGTTCGACCGCTTCCCCGACGACACCCACGTCTACCCCGGGCACGGTGACGACACCACTCTCGGCACGGAGCGTCCACAGCTGCCGCAGTGGCGTGAGCGGGGCTGGTGACCCGATCGTCGGGATGCCGCGCACCCGGATCGCTCCTACGCTCATCGGGTGAGGCCACTTGCTCCCGTCGTCGCCGCCGGCGCCCTGCTCGCCGGCTGCGGGCTGCTCGGTGACGACGAGCAGGGCGCCGAGGACGCCGGTCTGGAGACCTGTCGGCTCGTCACGGCCGGCATCGACGCGTTCAACCGCAACGACGTCCTCATGACGGTGGAGCGCTTCGACGAGGCACTGGACCCCGCGCGCGAGTTCGACCGGCTCAGCGGGACCGACGAGGCGGCGGACCTGCTGGAGGCGGTCGAGTACTACGCCGCACTGCCGGCCGGGGACTACCGCGAGGCGTTCGAGGGCTCACCGGACTTCAAGCGTCACCAGGAGACGACCCTCGGCCAGTGCACCGAGCCGGGCCAGCCCATCCAGCGTCCCGACGAGGAGCAGCAGGCCTAGAACGTGACGGGCAGCTCGTCGAGGCCGTGCACGAACGAGAGCCGGCGAAAGCTGAGCTCCTGTGCCGGCACGGCCACGGCCAGGTCCGGCAGGCGTCGGAACAGGGCGGGGAGCACGATGCGCAGCTCCATCCGGGCGAGCTCGGCCCCGATGCAGCGATGGATGCCGTGCCCGAAGGCCAGGTGCGCGCTCGCGGGGACGCGGAAGGGGTCGAACTCCTCGGCCCGCTCCCCCGCTGCCTGCGGATCACGGTTGGCACCGCTCAAGGAGGGGATGAGGACGTCGCCCTTCCGGATCCGCCGGCCGCCGACCTGCATGTCCTGCTTCGCGAACCGTGGAAAGGCCACCTGGACGACCGAGAGGTAGCGCAACAGCTCCTCGACGACCCGCTCGACGTCACCGCGCTCGCCGTGTCGGACGACATCCGCGTGCTTCTCGTCGCGCAGCAGGACCATGGTGCCGAGCGAGATCATCCCGGCGGTGGTCTCGAAGCCTCCGGTGAAGACACCGTCGGCGAGCCCGGCGAGGTCGACGTCGCTGATCGCGTCGCCCTCCTCACGGATGATCTGGCCGATGAGACCGGGCCCCGGCTGCCGACGTTGCCGGGCCACGGCGTCGAAGAGGAACTCGCGCTGGGCCGAGACGGCTCCGAACGCCGCGGCCGCGCCGTTGGTCGCGTCGAAGCGGGCGCTGCCGAGCCCGGCGAACTCCTGCTGGTCGGCGTAGTCCAGCCCGAGCAGCGCGCAGATGGTGCGGAACGGCACCGGGAACGCGACCTGCGAGGCGAGGTCGGCCGGAGAGCCGGACGCCACCATCTCGTCGAGGGCCTCCTGCACGATCCGTTCGATCACCGGCTCCAGGCGGGTGAGCCGACGCATCGTGAACTCCGGCGTGATGATCTTGCGCAGCCGAGTGTGCAGCGGCGGGTCCGTGAAACCCAGGCCTCCGATGTCGTCGGAGGTGGCCGGGCCGTCACCGTGGAAGAGGTGTCGGATGTCGTTGGAGTAGCTCGAGCGGTCGGTCAGGACGCCGCGGGCGTCGTCGTGGCCGGGGACGAGCCAGACGTCGAAGTCGAAGGGCAGCGGGAGGCGATGCAGACCACCGGACTCGCGGGCGAGGCCGAGGGCAGGAACGGGGTCGGGGCCCACCCGCTGCAGCGGCATCTTGGCACGTTCGGGCACGAAGGCGAGCCGCGAGAGGTCGATGCCCTTGCGACGGATGCGACGGACGACGAGCCGCGTGGCGACGGATCGCACACGCGAGCGGAGCTGCTGCACGAGACGACCGTACCCAAGTGCTTGCGCGGATCGCTCACCCGGAGCAAGGTGTTCCCACCGCATGCGTCACAACGACGCTCGTCGAGGGGAGTGCGCGCGTGAGCACAGCATCATCTGAGAAGCCGACCGAGCTGCGCAGGGTGATGGGGCCCAGGCTCCTGCTGCTCTTCATCGTCGGGGACATCCTCGGGACGGGCGTCTACGCGCTGACCGGTCAGGTGGCGGCAGAGGTCGGCGGTGCAGCCTGGCTGCCGTTCCTGGTGGCGTTCGCGGTGGCGACGCTGACGGCCTTCTCCTACCTCGAGCTGGTCACCAAGTACCCGCAGGCCGCAGGCGCGGCGCTCTACGTGCACAAGGCCTTCGGCGTGCACTTCTTCACCTTCCTGGTCACCTTCGCCGTGATGTGCTCGGGCATCACCTCGGCCTCGACGGCGTCCCGGGCCTTCGCCTCCAACTTCGCGGCCGGCATCTCCTGGGAGGCCGGCAACACGCAGATCATGCTCGTGTCGCTGGGCTTCATGGCGCTCGTGATGGCCATCAACCTGCGCGGCGTGAGCGAGAGCGTCAAGGCCAACGTCGTCCTGACGCTCGTCGAGCTCTCCGGGCTGCTGCTCGTCATCATGGTGGGTCTGCTGGCCTTCGGCGGCGACACGGTCGACTTCTCGCGCGTCGTGGCCTTCGACACCCCGGACGACAAGAACGTCTTCCTGGCCATCACCACTGCCACCTCGCTCGCCTTCTTCGCGATGGTCGGGTTCGAGGACTCGGTCAACATGGCCGAGGAGACCCAGGACCCGACCCGGATCTTCCCCAAGATCATGCTCACCGGCCTGGGCATCACCGCCGTCATCTACGTGCTGATCTCGATCTGTGCGGTGGCCCTCGTGCCCGTCGGCGAGCTGGCCGACAGCGACACCCCCCTCGTCCTCGTGGTCGAGGCCGGCGCGCCCAACCTGCCGATCGACACGATCCTGCCCTTCATCTCGATGTTCGCCGTGGCCAACTCCGCACTCATCAACATGATGATGGCCAGCCGGCTCATCTACGGCATGGCCCGACAGGGCGTCCTGCCCGAGCAGCTCGGCAGGGTCGGACGTACGCGGACACCGTCGGCGGCCATCCTGTTCACTACCGTCCTCGCCTTCGCCCTCATCACCTACGTGTCCTACGCCAGCGAGGACGCCGTCGCGGTGCTCGGCGGCACGACCGCCCTGCTGCTGCTCGGGGTCTTCGGCGTCGTCAACGTCGCGGTCCTGGTGCTGCGCAAGGACTCCGTGGACCACGAGCACTTCCGGACCCGTGCCTGGATCGCCGTCATCGGGGCGGTCGCCTGCCTCTACCTCGTGACCCCGATGTCCGGGCGGCCGGCCGAGCAGTACGAGATCGCGGGGATCCTGCTCGCGCTGGGGCTGGTCCTGTCCGTGCCGGTGTACATCGCACGTCGCCGCCAGGGCGAGCACGTCGAGCTCACCGACATCGAGGACGGACCACAGGAGTGATCATCGTCGCCGGCTCGCTCCGGGTGGCCCCGGGCGAGCGACAGGCCTTCCTCGACGGTTGCCTCGGCGCGATCGAGGCGGCTCGCTCCGCGGACGGCTGCATGACCTTCACGCTGGGACCGGATCCGTTGGACGACGCGACGGTGACGGTCTACGAGCGGTGGCAGGACGAGGCCTCGCTCCTGGCCTTCCGAGGAGCAGGCCCGGACGACGACCAGCAGGTGGCGGTCCTCGGGGCCGACGTCCGCCGCTTCGAGGTCAGCGACGTCGGACCGGCCTAGAGGGCATCCTCCGGACCGGCCCGACGCGCCGCCTCGTGGCTCAGTCGCGAGCGTCGCCCGCAGCCTCGCCCTCCTTGGGCGGGGCCGGGACCTCCTCCGGGTGCCGGCTGGAGTACCAGAGGCTGACGACCGCGGTGGTGCCGAGGATGACGATGATGGCACCCAGGCTCGCCAGGGTCGGGATCTCCGGGACCGGGACGTGCTCGCCACCGTTGATGAAGGCCAGCTCGTTCTCGTGCAGCGCGTGCAGCAGGAGCTTCACGCCGATGAACCCGAGCAGGATGGCCAGGCCCTGGGACAGGAAGACCAGACGCTTGAGCAGGTCGCCCAGCAGGAAGTACAGCTGGCGCAGACCCATGAGGGCGAACACGTTCGCCGTGAAGACCAGGTAGGGCTCCCGGGTCAGGCCGTAGATGGCCGGGATCGAGTCCAGCGCGAACAGCAGGTCGGTGGTGCCGAGGGCGATGATCACCAGGAACATCGGCGTCATGACCCGCTTGCCGTTCTCGTGGATGAAGAGCTTGAGCCCGTCCCACGTGTCGGTCATCGCGAAGCGACGGCGCGCGAGCTTGACGACGCGGTTCTCGGCGTCGTCGTCGTGGTCGTTGTCCCGGATCAGGTTGATCGCCGTGTAGATCAGGAACGCCGCGAAGATGTAGAAGACCCACGAGAAGTTGTTGATGGCCACCGCGCCGACGGCGATGAAGACGGCCCGGAAGATCAGGGCGATGATGATGCCCACCATGAGGGCTTCCTGCTGGTACTTCCTGGGGACGTTGAAGCTCGCCATGATCAGGATGAACAGGAAGAGGTTGTCGATCGACAGGCTGTACTCGGTGAGCCAGCCGGCGAAGAACTCCGTCCCGTACTGCGAGCCGTGGTAGGTGAACGTCCAGATGCCGAAAGCGATCGCCAGCCCGACGTAGAAGGACAGGTAGGCGACGCACTCGCGCGTCGACGGCTCGTGTGGCTTGCGGGCGACGATGATCACGTCGAACAAGATGATCGCGATCGTGACGCCCACGGTGATGGCCCACTCGGTGGTGGAGACGTTCACTCGGTTCCTCCGGTCTACGGTGTGGTCCGAGGTCTCTTCCGCCGCCGAGGCGACCCGCAGCACCGGACGATCCAAGGATGATCGACGTGGTGACGACGCTGCGGCGCAGGAATACTCCCCTCCGGCGCACCATTCTTGCAGCACATCTCGACTCCCGCGCACCACGGTGCCGTGCGGCGCATCACGTCCGGAGCTCGGCGGCCGCCCCCTGCTGGGAGAGGTCCGACACCACGATGGTGAGGCGCACCTCGCGCGCGGTGAGGCACGCGGCCCACCGCGGGTGGTGGAAGGCGTCGGGCGGGGCCGTCTGGGGCTCGACGCAGACGGCGTGCTCCGGCTCGGTGAAGACGACCCACCAGTCCGCATCGGAGTACAGGGTCGCGCCGAGGACGCCGGGCCAGGTCAGCCGGGGTGGGCCGGCGAGGGTGAAGCAGTCGTCCCACGGCCCCGGCTCGGGAGCGACGATGCGTCCGGTGGGCAGGCCGTCCGCCCCCCGCTGGACCTGGTCGAGCCGGTCCAGCTCGAGCTCGGCCTGCGCGCCTCCGACCTCGCGCCGGAACCACGGGTGGAAGCCCAGCGACGCGCCGGGTCCCTCACCGTCCCAGCGCAGCCGCAGGTGCAGCCGGTCGTCGGCCAGCTCGTAGGCGAGCCGGGCGCGTCCGGCTGCTGGCCACGGGTCGCCCAGTGGGACCTCCAGCTCCAGCGGCCCCACCTGCTCCCAGACGGCCTCGCGTCCGAGACCGTGCAGCGCGTGACCGTCGGGCGAGGGCGGCAGCGGCCACTCCCGACCGTGGGTCCGGAGCCGGGCGTCCGCGATCCGGCCGGCCCACGGCACCATCGGGTAGCAGCCGTGGGCCACCGAGTCGTCGACGCCGGGGATGGACTGGGTGGAGAGCAGCTCATGGCCGAAGGCAGTGAACGACAGCAGGCGTCCGCCCCGCTCCGGGTCCACCGTGATGCTCAGCGGTCCCTGCTCGGCGCGCAGGGTCACACCCCGGCCTCGAGCATGCCGCGCAGCTCCTTCTTCAGCTCGCCGATCTCGTCGCGGAGCCTCGCGGCCACCTCGAACTGCAGCTCGGCCGCCGCCGTGTGCATCTGGTCGCTGAGCTGCTCGATGAGGGCCGCGAGGTCGCCGGAGGGCATGTCGGCGAGGTTGGCCGTGTGCTGCCCGAGCGGCACCGGTGCACCCTTGCGCTTGTGGTCACCCGTGGCGGCGAGCAGCTTGCTGGTGTCGGCGTCCTCGCGGGCCAGCATGTCGGTGATGTCGCCGATCTTCTTGCGCAGCGGCTGTGGATCGACGCCCTTCTCCTTGTTGTAGGCCACCTGCTTCTCGCGTCGACGGTTGGTCTCCTCGATCGCCAGCTCCATCGAGTCGGTGATCCGGTCGGCGTACATGATGACCTGGCCCGACACGTTGCGTGCTGCACGTCCGATGGTCTGGATCAGGGACCGTCCCGACCGCAGGAAGCCTTCCTTGTCGGCGTCCAGGATCGCCACCAGGCTCACCTCGGGCAGGTCCAGGCCCTCACGCAGCAGGTTGATGCCGACCAGCACGTCGTACTCGCCCATCCGCAGCTCTCGCAGGAGCTCGACCCGGCGCAGCGTGTCGACCTCGCTGTGCAGGTAACGCGTCCGGATCCCTGACTCCAGGAGGTAGTCGGTGAGGTCCTCGGACATCTTCTTGGTGAGCGTCGTGACCAGGACCCGGTCACCGCGTCCGGTGCGGTCGCGGATCTGGGCGATGAGGTCGTCGATCTGCCCCTTGGTGGGCTTGACCAGCACCTCGGGATCCACCAGGCCGGTGGGCCGGATGATCTGCTCGACCACGTCACGGCCGGTCTTGTCCATCTCGTAGGAGCCCGGGGTGGCAGAGAGGTAGATGCTCTGACCGATGCGGTCCAGGAACTCCCCCCACATCAGGGGCCGGTTGTCCATGGCGCTGGGCAGCCGGAAGCCGTGCTCCACCAGCGTGCGCTTGCGCGACGCGTCGCCCTCGTACATGGCGCCGATCTGCGGGATGGTCACGTGGGACTCATCGACCACGAGGACGAAGTCCTCGGGAAAGTAGTCCAGCAGGCAGTTGGGGGCGCTGCCGGGTGGGCGGCCGTCCATGTGCAGGGAGTAGTTCTCGATGCCCGAGCACGTGCCGACCTGCTGCATCATCTCGATGTCGTAGGTGGTGCGCATGCGCAGACGCTGGGCCTCCAGGAGCTTGTTCTGCGACTCCAGCTCCGCCAGCCGCTCGGCCAGCTCGACCTCGATGCGCTCGACCGCCCGCGTCATCACGTCGGGTCCGACGGCGTAGTGCGTCGCGGCGCCGACCGAGAGCTCGGTGTCCTCGCTCAGGACCTCCCCCGTGAGCGGGTGCAGCGTCATGAGCCGCTCGATCTCGTCACCGAAGAACTCCACCCGGACGGCCATCTCCTGGTAGACCGGGAAGATCTCCAGGGTGTCGCCCTTGACGCGGAACGTGCCGCGCGTGGCGGTGACGTCGTTGCGCACGTACTGCGCCTGCACGAGGGTGCGCAGCAGCTCCTCGCGCGGCTTCTCCTCCCCCACCCGGAACCGGATCATCCGCTCGATGTACTCCTGTGCCGAGCCCAGGCCGTAGATGCACGAGACCGTGGCCACGACGATGACGTCGCGACGCGACAGCAGCGACCAGGTGGCTGAGTGCCGCAGCCGCTCCACCTCGTCGTTGACCGAGGAGTCCTTCTCGATGTAGGTGTCCGTCTGGGGGACGTAGGCCTCGGGCTGGTAGTAGTCGTAGTAGGAGACGAAGTACTCCACCGCGTTGTTCGGGAGGAGCTCGCGCAGCTCGTTCGCGAACTGCGCCGCGAGCGTCTTGTTGGGCAGCATCACCAGCATCGGCCGCTGCAGGCGCTCGGCCAGCCAGGCCGTGGTGGCGGTCTTGCCCGTTCCCGTGGCACCCATGAGCACGACGTCGTCGGTGCCACCGGTGATCCGCCGCTCGATCTCGGCGATCGCCGTGGGCTGGTCGCCGGCGGGCTCGTACTCCGAGACGACCTCGAACGGCGCAACCTGACGCTGGAGCTCTGACAGGGGCCTCATGTCTGCAAGCCTACGGGCGGGCGCCGACAGTTCGCCCGCGGCGGACTCCGCTCGTTCGTGCCACGCGAGGCGTGCGGACCCGTACCGTCCGGCGCGGTCTAGGGTGGACGGCATGTCCGCGAACGAACGTCGTGCCGCCAGGACCCGCGAGATCCTCGCCGCCACGCGAGCGCTCTTCGACGAGCGCGGTGTCCGCGACGCCCAGATCGAGGACATCGCGCGCGCCGTCGGGATCAACCGCGCCATCATCTATCGACACTTCTCCGGCAAGGAGGAGCTGTTCGCCCTGACGCTCGTCGGCTACCTCGAGGAGCTCTCCCGTGCACTGCAGGACCGCGACGACCTCGGCGCGGACCCCGAGAAGCGGCTCGCGGCCATGACGGAGGAGTTCTTCGACTTCGGCGAGAAGTACCCCGCCTTCGTCGACTGCGCGCAGACGCTCCTGCGGCGTCGCGGGGAGGAGCTCCTCGAGGAGGTCAGTGGCGAGGCCATGGTCGCGCTGGGAAGCGCCATGAGCGCGACGCTCGGGCAGGTGGTCGCGGTGCTCGAGTCCGGGTGCGAGAGCGGCGTCTTCACGGTGCCCGACCCGATCCTGCTGGCCAACATCTTCTACGCCCAGGGGCTGGGAGTGCTGAACCTGCTGACCCTCCAGCTCGCCGTGCACGGGCACGAGTCCGGGATGCCGGTGGTGGACCCCGTGTCCCGCGAGGCCGTCCGCGGCTACGCCATCTTGATGTCCACGGCGATGGCCCGCGGCGACGCCTCGTAGGAGGTCGGCACCGCGGGCCACCGAGCAGGCTCAGGCCTCCAGGATGGCGACGACGCCTTGGCCGCCCGCGGCGCAGATGGAGATCAGGCCGCGACCCGAGCCCTTCTCGTGCAGCAGCTTGGCGAGGTTCGCGATGATCCGCCCGCCCGTGGCGGCGAAGGGGTGCGCGGCCGCGAGCGAGGAGCCCTTGACGTTCAGCCTGCCGCGATCGATGGAGCCCAGCGGGACGTCCAGGCCGAGCCGGGTCTTGCAGAAGTCCGCGTCCTCCCACGCCGCGAGGGTCGAGAGCACCTGGCCCGCGAAGGCCTCGTGGATCTCGTAGAAGTCGAAGTCCTGCAGCGTGAGGCCGTTGCGGGCAAGCATCCGCGGGACGGCGTAGGCCGGGGCGAGGAGCAGGCCCTCGTCACCGCTGACGTAGTCCACGGCGGCGGTCTCGTAGTCGACGAGGTAGGCCTGGACCTCCCAGCCGCGCTTGCGGGCCTCCTCCGGCGACGCCAGCAGCGCGACGGACGCACCGTCGGACAGGGGCGTGGAGTTGCCGGCCGTCATGGTGGCCTCGTCGCCGAGCTGCTTGCCGAAGACCGGCTTGAGCCTGGCCAGCTTCTCCACCGTGGAGTCCGGTCGCAGGTGGGTGTCCTTGTCGACGCCGCGGAAGGGTGTCACCAGGTCGTCCTGCCACCCTTCGTCCCAGGACTTGGCGAGGTTCTGGTGGCTCGCGGCGGCCAGCTCGTCCTGCGCCTCCCGCGTGATCGCCCAGGCACGGGTGGTGATGGCCTGGTGGTCGCCCATCGACAGGCCGGTACGCGGCTCGGCGTTGCGCGGCTGGTCGGGGGCCAGCATGCTCGGGCGGATCTTGGCGATCGCGGCGAGGCGCCCCTTGTTGTCCTTGGCGTTGTTGGCCTCGATGAGGATCTTGCGCAGCTTGTCGCCGACGGCGAGCGGGGCGTCGGACGTGGTGTCCGTGCCTCCGGCGACACCGAAGTCGATCTTGCCGAGGGCGATCTTGTTCGCCACCTGGAACGCGGCCTGCAGCCCCGTGCCGCAGGCCTGCTGGATGTCCACGGCGGGGGTCTCGGGCGAGAGCCTGGAGCCGAGGACGGCCTCGCGCGCGAGGTTGAAGTCGCGGCTGTGCTTGAGCACGGCGCCTGCGACGAGCTCACCGGCACGCTCGCCCTCCAGACCGAAGCGGTCGACGAGCCCGTCCACGGCGGCGGTGAGCATCTCCTGGTTGGAGACTCCGCCGTAGACGGTGTTCGAGCGCGCGAACGGGATGCGGTTGCCGCCGATCACGGCGACGCGCCGGATGGTCTGCTCGCCGCCGCCGGCCGCGCTGCTCGCGGCCTTCTTGGCGGTCGACTTCTGGGCTGCCGTCTTCTTCGCGGGCGTCTTGGCCGCGGGCTTCTTCGCGGTGCCAGAGTTCGTGGGAGGCGTGGTGTCCGCCATGAGGTGCTCCTCCGTGCTGGGGTGTCGGGCGCGTGGCTCGTGCGGGACGATGGTCGTGGCCCATCATGCCGCCCGACGGGTCGCACGGTCGTGACGTACGCCTCCTGCGAGGGCGGTGGACCTCAACTGTCACACCAAGTTACAGTTCGAGTGCGATTTCAGATACCAATGGTATGCGAGAGATAGGACACATCCGGCGATGAGCGATCGTTACCAGGACCTGGCCCACAACCCGATCGGGAAGTTCGTGGTCAAGAACTTGGGCCTGCCCGACCCGCCCTACCTCGAGCGCTACTCAGGCGGCCCGCTGGTCGCGGGCACCGTGCTGACCGGCAGCGCGTCGCCCGGCCCCGTGGCCAAGGCCGTCACCGCCTCCCTCAAGGCCGCCGGGATCGAGTCCACCGGCGTCCGTGCCGAGGGCAAGAAGTACAAGGGCCTCGTGTTCGACGCGACCGGGATCTCCGGTGCCGCAGGTCTGGTGGCGTTGCAGGAGTTCTTCACGCCGGTGCTGCGCCAGCTGCAGTCCTGCGGCCGTGTGGTGGTCGTGGGCACTGCCCCCGAGACCCTGAGCGCCGAGGACGACGTCATCGCCCAGCGCGCGCTGGAGGGCTTCACCCGCTCACTGGCCAAGGAGGTCGGGAACGGCTCGAGCGTCAACCTCCTCTACATCGTCGAGGGCGCCGAGAAGGCCGTCGGTTCCACCCTCGGCTTCCTGCTCTCCCCCAAGTCGGCCTACGTCTCCGGCCAGGTCGTGCGCGTCGGCACCACCGGCATCACGAAGGCTCCCCCGGCCGCCGAGCTGCTCAAGCCACTCGCCGGCAAGGTCGCGCTGGTCACCGGGGCCTCCCGCGGACTCGGCGAGGCCGACATGCGCACGCTCGCCCGCGACGGGGCCACCGTCATCGGCCTGGATGTCCCCCCGCTGGAGGCCGACCTCAAGGCGCTCGCCGAGGAGCTCGGTGGCGACTACATCGTCGGTGACATCACCGCCGACGACGCCCCGGCGATGATCGCCGATCACGTCAAGCAGCACCACGGCGGTGTCGACGTCGTCGTGCACAACGCCGGCATCACGCGGGACAAGCGGCTGCGGAACATGAAGCCGGAGAACTGGCAGCTCGTGGTCGACATCAGCGTCGGCGCCCCGCAGCGGATCACCGACGAGCTGCTCTCCCGCGGCCTGATCAACACCGGTGGCACCGTCATCGGCATCGCTTCCATCGCCGGCATCGCGGGCAACAACGGACAGACCAACTATGCCTCCGCCAAGGCCGGCGTGATCGGGTGGATCCAGTCCCTGGCCGTACGGGTGGCCGGGGACGGCATCACCGCCAACGTCGTCGCGCCGGGCTTCATGGAGACCGAGATGGTCAAGACCATCCCCCTGGGCATCCGCGAGGCCGGACGACGGATGAACTCGATGTCCCAGGGCGGACACCCCGTCGACGTCGCCGAGGCGATCGCCTGGTTCGCCAACCCGGGCTCGGGCGCCGTCAGCGGCAACGTCCTCGGCGTCAACGGCCAGATGCTGCTGGGGGCGTCGTGACGACCAAGAGCTTCGACAAGGCACCGTCGACCCTGCCGCTCATGCTCAGGGCGGCCCTGCCGGCCGTCCCCGGCGTCGGCTCCCTGCCCGGCGTCAAGCACACCTCACGCGACGTCCCCGACCTCGTGCTCGAGCGCGGTGGCGTGGTCACCGATCCGGAGCACCTGCAGAGGTACCTGGAGGTCTGCGGGTTCGGGCACGCGGACGCCGTCCCGGCGACGTACCCGCACATGTCCGCGTTCGCGCTGCACCTCGCCCTCATGACGGACACGTCGTTCCCGTTCGCACCGATGGGCCTGGTCCACCTGCGCAACCGGATCACGCAGCACCGTCCCGTCACCCCGGACGACGTCCTCGACGTCTCGGTCAGGGCCGACGACCTCCGCCCCCACCCCAAGGGGCGGCTCATCGACCTCCTCACGACCGTCACGGCCGGGGGGGACGTCGTGTGGGAGGAGGTCACGACGCTGTTCTCGCGCGGTTCGGGCAGCGGTGCGGAGACCTCCGCCGCTCCGCTCGAGGGCGTCGACGCGCCGTCCGGCGTCGTGCACTGGCGTCTCGGCGGCGATCTCGGCCGACGGTACGGTGCGGTGTCAGGCGACCGGAACCCGATCCACCTGCACCCCCTCACTGCCAAGGCGTTCGGGTTCCCGCGCAACATCGCGCACGGCATGTGGACGAAGGCGCGTTGCCTCGCGGCGCTGCAGAACAGGCTGCCGGACGCCCATGTCGTCGACGTCGAGTTCAAGAAGCCGATCCTCCTGCCGAGCACCGTCGTGTTCGGCTACGAGACCGACGGTGACGCGATCCGCTTCGGCGTGAAGGCGCAGAAGAAGAGCGCCACCCACCTCGTCGGGCGGGTCACGAGCCTCTGAGCGGGCCGTCGCCGACTCGCTGACCCTCGGTCGTCAGCTCACCGGCCGGCGGCTCAGCCGATCTGCCGGATGAGCCCCTCCTGGGCGACGGTCGCCACGAGCCGGCCGTCCTCGGAGAACACCCGGGCCGTGGCCAGACCCCTGGCACCCGAGGCCGACGGGGACGTCTGGTCGTAGAGCAACCACTGGTCGGCCTTGATCGGACGATGGAACCAGATGACGTGGTCCAGCGAGGCGGGCTGGACCCTCGGCGAGCCGATGATCTCGCCGTGCGGGAGCAGCGCGACGCCCAGGAGGCTGAAGTCACTGATGTAGGTGAAGGCCGCGTTGTGCACCAGCTGGGAGTCCGGCAGCGCGCCGTCGGCCCGGAACCACAGTCGCTGCACGGCCGGGACCGTGGCCCGGGTCGTGTCGTCCTCGGCCCGGTTGTCGCCCACGTAGCGCAGGTCGAAGGAGGACCACTCCCGACGCCACTCCGGCAGCCGCTCCGGCGACACCGAGGCGATGATGTCCACCAGCGGCGTGGTCTCGTCCGGTGCTGTGACCTCCGGCATCAGGTCCTGGTGGTCCCAGCCGTCCTCGGACTTCTGGAACGAGGCCGTCATGTAGAAGATGATCTTGCCGTGCTGGCGGGCGGCGACGCGTCGGGTCGCGAAGGAGCCGCCGTCGCGCACGTGCTCGACGTCGTAGACGATCGGGATCGAGGGGTCGCCGCCGAGGATGAAGTACACGTGCAGCGAGTGGATGTGCCGATCGGGCTCCACCGTGCTCTGGGCCGCCATCACCGCCTGGGCGGCCACCTGACCACCGAAGACCCGCACGAGCGAGGAGTCCTCGGGCTGGGAGCCACGAAAGAGCCCCACCTCGAGCTGCTCGAGGTCCAGCAGGTCGACGAGCTCGTCCAGGGATGCAGGCACGAGACGATCCTAGCGAGGCGCTCGGGTGCCCTCAGTCCTGGTCGTCCTTGCGCTGTCGCGCCAGGAACTGCTCGAACTGGTCGGCGAGCTCGTCGCCGCTGGGGATCGACGTGTCGTCGGCCAGGAGCGACTGCGCGGCGCCGCGCGTGAACGCGTCGTACTGCTCCTCCAGGCCCGAGAGGATGCCCTCACCGTCCTGCTCGGCGATCTGCTCCTCGATCTGCGCGGCGGCCTCGCTCTGCAGCGCGCGGAGCTCCTCCAGGTCGAGCACGAGGCCGAGACGGTCGGTGACCGCGTCCAGCAGCGCCATCGCGGCCTGCGGGTAGTCGACCTGCGCGAGGTAGTGCGGCACGTGCACGACGTAGCCGGCCGCGTCGACGTCGTGCTCGGCGAGGCGCCACTCAAGCAACGACTGCGCCGAGGAGGGCACACGGACCTCGGCCTGCCAGAGGTTCTTGCGGTCGACCAGCTCGGGCTTGGTGGCGTGGGCGGTGATCATCGGCGGGCGGGTGTGCGGCACGCCCATCGGCACGGCGCCGAGACCCAGCGTCAGCGAGACGTCAAGGTCCTCGATGACCTCCAGCATCTCCGCGGCGAAGGCCTCCCAGCGGAAGTCCGGCTCCGGGCCCGACAGGAGGAAGTACGGCGTGCCCTCCTGGTCGTGCTCGCGCACGACCTCCAGGCGCGGCTCGTCGTAGTCCTGGTAGTGGTCCTCACGGAAGGTGATGAACGGCCGACGCGCGCGGTAATCGTAGAGCTCGTCGACGTCGAAGGTGTGCACCACCTCGCCATGACCGCTGCGCAGCTGCTCCGCGGCGATGCGTGGGGCGCCGCCGGCGGTCAGGAAGCCGTCGAGGGCATGGATCAGGACCGGCCCCGGGGGGCGCGGGCTGGTGCTGTCGGATTCACGTCGAGAAGGCCACACGGATGAGTCAGCGCCTCATGACCCGTGGGTATTCCGGGTCCAGGCCGCGAGCGTGTCCGCGGCCACCGCCTCGGGGGTCAGGCCGAGCCGCTCGAGGATCACCGGTCGCTTGGCGTGCTCGAGGAACTCCTGGGCGACTCCGTGCACCCGTACCGGCACGAGCGCCTCGACGTCGCGCAGTGCCTGGGTGAAGGCGGCACCGACGCCGCCCGCGCGGCCGTTGTCCTCGATGGTCACGACGAGCCGGTGCTGGGCTGCGAGCTCGACGACGGCGGGGTCGAACGGCTTGACCCAGCGCGGGTCCACCACCGTCACACCGATCCCGGACGCGGTGAGCTTGGCAGCCGCCTCCAGGCCGCACCCGGCCATCGACCCGACGGCGAGGACCATGACGTCGTCGCTCTCGCCGCGCGCGAGGACGTCCGCGGTGCCGACCGTGTCGACGGCGGGGATGTCCGAGGGCACGGCGCCCTTGGCGAACCTGACCACGGTGGGGGCGTCGTCGACGGTGACGGCCTCGCGCAGGAGCTCGCGCAGGCGGGACCCGTCCCGGGGTGCAGCCAGGCGCAGCCGGGGCACGATCTGCAGCATCGACATGTCCCACATGCCGTTGTGGCTGGCGCCGTCGTCGCCCGTGACGCCGGCCCGGTCCAGCACGAAGGTGACGCCGCACTCGTGCATCGCGACGTCGAGCAGGACCTGGTCGAAGGCCCGGTTGAGGAACGTGGCGTAGACGGCCACGACCGGGTGCAGGCCCGCCATGGCCATGCCGGCGGCGCTGGTGGCGGCATGCTGCTCGGCGATGCCGACGTCGAAGACGCGGTCGGGGAACTTCTCGGCGAACGCGTCGAGGCCGACCGGGTAGAGCATGGCCGCAGTGATGCCGACGACGTCGGGCCGCTCGTCGGCGATGCGGACGACCTCGTCGCGGAAGACCGACGTCCACCCTGCCGGGGCCACCGCGACCGCGTCGCCGGTCTCACGGTCGAACGCGGGAGCCTGGTGCATCTGGTCGTTCTCGTTCTCGACGGCGATGTCGTAGCCCTGGCCCTTGGTGGTCAGCGCGTGCACGAGCACCGGCCCCCCGAACCGCTTGGCGGCCGTGAGGGCCTGCTCCATCGCGACGCGGTCGTGCCCGTCGACGGGACCGATGTACTTGATCCCGAGGTCCTCGAACATGCCCTGGGGCGCGAGGACGTCCTTGAGGCCCTTCTTGATGGCGTGCAGGGCGTCGTAGGTGACCGGGCCCACGGCGCGGGTGCGGTTGAGGCGGTCCCTGATCGCGTGGAGCGCGGGCTCGTAGCGCGGGCTCGTGCGGATCTCCGTCAACCGGTTGGCCAGCCCTCCGACCGTGGGTTGGTAGGACCGACCGTTGTCGTTGACCACGACCACGAGGCGTCGGTCCTGGCCCGCGGCGATGTTGTTCAGGGCCTCCCACGCCATGCCGCCGGTGAGGGCGCCGTCGCCGATCACCGCCACGACGTGGTCGTCGCGACCCAGGGCCTGGTTGGCGCGGGCCATGCCGTCGGCGTAGGACAGGCTGGTCGAGGCGTGGGAGTTCTCCACCCAGTCGTGCTCGGACTCGGCCCGGCACGGGTAGCCGGACAGCCCACCCTCCTGACGCAGGGACCCGAAGTCCTGCGCGCGTCCGGTGACCATCTTGTGCACGTAGGACTGGTGCCCGGTGTCCCAGACGACCCGGTCACGGGGGGACTCGAACACCCGGTGGATCGCGATCGTCAGCTCCACGACTCCCAGGTTCGGTCCGAGGTGTCCGGCGTTGGCGGCGACCGCATCGATCGTGCGCTCGCGGATCTCGTGGGCGAGCGTGTCCAGCTGCGCGTCGTCGAGGCGCTTGAGGTCGTCGGGTCCGGAGATGGAGTCGAGCACTCCGGGGGTCTCGCGCTCAGCAGGTCCGGCCATTGGGACAGTCTAGCGACGACGCCACACCGCGCCCGGGCCCCGCCTCAGCCCCCGTAGCGCCCGCGCACGTGGGTGAGAGCGTCGGGCTCGCCCACCTGCACGTGCTCCACGGATCCCTCCAGCAGCACCGACCAGCCCGCTCCCCGTGGCTCCGAGCGGTCCACGGCCACCCCCAGCCACCCGGCAGCGCCCGTCAGCACCGGCCCCCAGGCCGACGCGGTCCACTCCCCCAGCGTGAAGGGACCACCGGGTGCGGGGACCAGTCCCGCGAACGCCTCGGCCAGCCAGGCGTGCTCGATGGCGAGCAGGTTGACCACGACACGCTCGGGACGGGCGTCCCAGAGGGTCGAGTCCTCATCGAGCAGGGCGAGCACCCGTCCGGGGTCCCCCTCGGCGACGACGAAGGAGGAGACCGTCAGCCCCGCGCGTCTTCGGTGCGAACCCGTGGTGATCACCGAGACCGCCGAGGACATCCGGCCGCGGAAGCGGCGCAGCGGGTCGCGGTCGCCCTCGCCGGGCTGGAAGGGGTGGTCGGTGTGGATGGTCACCCACCCAGCCTAGGCAGTGTCTGCCCCCGCGGTCAGGGGCGCTCGGTCTCCAGCTCGATCGTCTCGCGGGTGACCTCGGCGTCGCCGCGCGCCGAGCGCACGGAGGCCCCCGGGACGCCGCGGTCGTAGGTGAGCTGCAGGGCCGGGTTGCCGTCCTCGACGACCATCGTCGCGCGGGTGAAGACCTCGGCGCCCGGAGACCGCACCTGCGCGAGGGCCCGGAAGTCGGCAGTGATCTCGCTCGGGGTGATCCGGGCCGTGACGTAGCCGCGCAGGTTGTTCTGCAGCCTCAAGTGCGGGTTCCACCGCAGCCAGGGGTGCGCGTCGAGCTCCGCGTCCTCGCCGTTACCGCCGGAGGTGATCGAGGAGCACACCAGCTCCGTCCCCACGGTCCTCGTGGTGGGGTCGGCGTAGTCGAGCTTGAGCTCGCTCGCCCAGTGGGCGTGGACGTCGCCCGTCAGCACCACCGCGTTGCGGACGCCGGCGTCGACCCAGCCGCGGGTGATGCGGTCGCGGGAGGCCGCGTAGCCGTCCCACGCGTCCATGGACACCGTGGTGACCGGCCCCTCGGTGCTGTCGCGCTGGGCGAAGAAGACCTGCTGGCCCAGCAGGTCCCACCGGGACCGCGAGGCCCGGAACCCGTCGAGGAGCCAGCGCTCCTGCGCCGGCCCGGTGATCGAGCGGGCCGGGTCGCTCGCCTCGGGGCAGTCGGCCTGGTAGCCGTCACCGCACCCCTGGTCGGAGCGGAACTGCCGGGTGTCGAGCATGTGGAAGCTGGCCAGGTCGCCCCAGTGCAGCCGCCGGAACAGCTGCATGTGCTCGCCACGGGGGAACGAGCGCCTGCGCAGGGGCATGTTCTCGAAGTACGCCTGGAACGCGGCAGCCCGACGACGCGTGAAGCCGACCGTCTCGTCAGGATTCTCCGGGATCGAGGCCGCCCAGTTGTTGTCGACCTCGTGGTCGTCCAGCACCACGAGCCACGGGGCGGCGGCGTGCGCCGCCTGCAGGTCCTCATCGGTCTTGTACTGGGCGTGGCGCTGCCGGTAGGACGCGAGGTCGACCGTCTCAGGGCCTTCGTGCCCGCGGACGTTGCCACCCGGCGCGACGTAGTCCCCCGCCGTGTACTCGTACTGGTAGTCGCCGAGGTGCAGGACGAGGTCGGGCGCGTCCTCGGCCAGGCGACGGTAGGCGCCGAAGTAGCCGTGCTCGTACTGCGCGCAGGAGGCGAAAGCGACGTCCAGAGCCTCCGGCATCGTGCCGCGAGCGGGTGACGTGCGTGCGCGGCCGGCGCGCGAGACGTGCTTCCCGGCACGGAAGCGGTACCAGTAGGGCCGATCGGGACGCAGACCCTCCACCTCGACGTGGACGGCATGGGCCGTCCCCGGCTTGGCCACCACGGTGCCACGCTGCGCGATCCGCGTGAAGCGACGGTCGGTGGCCACCTCCCACCGCAGGGGCACCGCCCCGGGGGGCATGCCGCCCCGGCCGTCGGCAGCCAGCGGGTCGAGGGCGAGCCGGGTCCACAGGACGAATCCGTCCGGCTCGGGGTCACCGCTGGCGACGCCGAGCGTGAAGGGGTCGCGGCGCAGACGGACGGCGTGGGCGCGGGTGTCGGGCACGGCCCCCGAGGCCGTGCCCGCGGTCCCCATGCCCACAGCCCCCGCGGCGCCGAGCATCGTCCCGGTGCGGATGAGGTCGCGTCGAGTGTTCATGCCCCCACGGCAACGGCACTGGATGAACCCCGGTCGACCAGTCGGAGACCTCCGGGCAGCCAGCGGCGCAACATGCCGGGCTCTTGACTTAATTCATGTGTCGTATTAAATAGACCCATGCCTCTCGTGATCGGCGTGGACTCCTCCACGCAGTCGACCACCGCCGTCCTCGTCGACACCGACGACGGCAGCGTCGTCGAACGGCGCACAGCGCCCCACCCGGACGGGACGTCCGTCGACCCCCGGGCCTGGCTCGCAGCGTTCGACGACGCTGCCGGCCCGTTGCTCCCGCGCGCCGACGCGCTCTCGGTGGCCGGCCAGCAGCACGGCATGGTGGCCCTCGACGCCGAGGGCGAGCCCGTCCACGACGCCCTGCTCTGGAACGACACGCGCTCGTCAGCGGCGGCCACGGAGCTCGTCGCCGAGATGGGCGGGCCGGAGCGCTGCGCGGAGGAGATCGGCAGCGTCCTCGTCGCCTCCTTCACCTCCACCAAGCTGCGCTGGCTGCGCGACCACGCACCCGAGGCGGCGACGCGGGTCGCCACGGTCCTGCTCCCCCACGACTACGTCTCCTGGCACGCCACCGGACGTCGCTCCGCGCCCTTCACCGACCACGGCGACGCCTCCGGCACCGGCTACTACGCCACGGCGAGCCGTGACTGGCGCCCCGACCTCGCCGCCGCCGCCCTCGGGCACGAGGTGTCGCTGCCGCGCCTGGTAGGGCCGGGCGACGCCGGGGGCGAGACGCCGGAGGGAGTCCTCGTCGCCGCCGGGACCGGTGACAACATGGCCGCGGCTCTCGGCCTGAACATGGGACCCGGTGACCTGGCCCTGTCCATCGGCACGTCGGGCGTCGCTTCGAGCATCAGCACGACGCCCCCCGCCGACGCGACCGGGACCGTCACCGGCTTCGCGGACGCCACCGGGAACTTCCTGCCCATGGCGACGACCCTGAACGCCGCCCGGATCCTGGACCTGCAGTGCCGGCTCCTGGACGTCGACCACGAGGGCCTGTCACGACTGGCCCTGCAGTCGGTGCCCGGGGCCCACGGCCTGACCCTGCTGCCCTACTACGGCGGCGAGCGCACCCCCAACCGACCGGCGGCCGTCGGCACGTGGCACGGGCTCACCCCCGCCACCACGCGCGAGGACCTCGCCCGCGCTGCCGTCGAGGCCCTGCTGTGCTCGCTCGCCGACGCAGCCGATGCCGTCGCCGCCATCTCGGGCCGACCCGAGCGCGTGCTGCTCACCGGGGGCGGCACGCGGAGCGAGGCCGTCCGCGCGCTGGCGCCGGCCGTCCTCGGGCAGGACGCCCTGCTGCCCGCGGACGGCGACCACGTCGCCCTCGGCGCCGCGCGACAGGCGGCCTGGGCGCTGCTGGGCGGTCAGGCCCCACCGGCCTGGCCCCTGCCGATCGACCACCACCTCGAGGGCGACCCCCTCACCTCCGTGCGTGAGGCCTACGCACTCCTCCGCGACCGCACTGCGGCGTGGTCATGATGAAAGGCAATCGCATGAGCGTCCCCACCCCCACCCCCGCCGACAAGTTCTCCTTCGGGCTCTGGACCGTCGCCTACCAGGGTCGTGACCCGTTCGGTGACCCGACGCGTGGCGAGATGGACCCGGTGCACGCGCTGGAGAAGCTCGCCGAGCTCGGCGCCTACGGCGTGAACTTCCACGACGACGACCTCATCCCGTTCGGCACCGGCGAGGCCGAGCGCGAGGCGATCATCGAGCGCTGGAAGAAGGGCCTGGCCGACACCGGGCTCGCCGTCACCACCGCCACGACCAACCTTTTCGGCCACCCGGTGTTCAAGGACGGCGGCTTCACCTCCAACGACCGCGCCGTCCGGCGCTTCGCCATCCGCAAGGTGATGCGCAACATCGACCTCGCAGCCGAGCTCGGCGCCGACACCTACGTCTGCTGGGGCGGGCGCGAGGGCGCGGAGTCCGGCGCTGCCAAGGACGTCCAGGCGGCGCTGTCGCGCTACAAGGAGGCCTTCGACGTCCTGGGCGACTACGTGACCGAGAAGGGCTACTCGCTCCGGTTCGCGATCGAGCCCAAGCCCAACGAACCCCGTGGCGACATCCTGCTGCCCTCCATCGGCCACGCCCTCGCCTTCATCGAGACCCTCGAGCGGCCGGAGCTCGTCGGCGTGAACCCGGAGATCGGGCACGAGGAGATGGCCGGTCTCAACGCGGCGCACGGGTACGCCCAGGCGATGTGGCAGGGCAAGCTCTTCCACATCGACCTGAACGGGCAGACCGGACCGCGCTACGACCAGGACTTCCGCTTCGGCGCCGGCAACGCCCGTGGGGCGTTCTGGGTCGTGGACACGCTCCTGCAGGGCGGGTACGACGGGCCGGTCCACTTCGACTTCAAGACGCCCCGGACCGAGGACGAGGCCGGCGTGTGGGTCGCCGCGGCGGCCTGCATGACGAACTATCTCGTCCTGAGGGAGAAGTCACAGGCCTTCCGTGCGGACCCCGAGGTGCAGGCTGCGCTCGAGGCCGCCCGGCTGCCGGAGCTCTCGATCCCCACGCTGGCACCCGGTGAGGGCTGGGCGGACGTACGCGACGAGATCGATCCCGACGTCGAGGCCCTCGGCGCCCGTGGTTCGGCCTTCGAGCACCTCGACCAGCTCGCCCTCGAGCACCTGTACGGCGTCCGGTGACCCTGGGTGGTCTGACATGACCCTGGGTGCCGTGGGCACCGAACGCCTGCGTCGACTCAACACCGCGGCCGTGCTCGTCGCCCTGCGTGAGCACGGTCCTGCCAGCCGATCGCTGCTGGCCGAGCGCACGGGGCTCGCCAAGGCGACGATCGGGGCCATCGTCGGCCACCTGTTCGAGCGCGGGGTCGTCGCCGAGGGCGCGCCCGAGAACGGGGCCCGTGGGCGACCCTCGCGTCCGGTCTCGCTGGCCCCGTCGGGCCTGCTGGGACTCGGCATGGAGGCCAACGTCGACTACGTGGCCGCTGCCCTGGTGGACGTCGCAGGGGGCGTGGTGACGTCTCGGACCACCGCGGTGGGCACGGGTTCACCGCTGGAGGTCCTGCGTGGCCTGGCCGTCTCCGTCCAGGAGGAGGCGACCGGCCCCGTCGTCGGGGCCGGCCTCGCGGTCCCCGGGCTCGTCGACACCGACGGACGCACCGTGGCCTGGGCGCCGAACCTCGAGTGGGAGGACGCACGGCCGGGCCGGGCCCTCTCGGAGGCGCTCGGCCTGCGCGTCGTCGTCGAGAACGACGCCAACCTGGCGGCCGTCGCGGAGGGCGCGCACGGCGCTGCACTGGACGTCCGACACTCCCTGTACCTCACCGGCACGGTGGGGATCGGGGCCGGGATCGTCGACGACGGCCGGCTGGTGCGCGGCGCCGGATTCGCCGGAGAGGTCGGCCACATGCCGATCGGACGGCCCGATGCGCGATGCGGCTGCGGCCGGCTCGGCTGCTGGGAGGCGACCGTCGGCCTTCGGCCGATGCTCCGCGCCGTGGGCGAGCCCGAGCACGCGAACCCGACGGAGTCCGCCACCGCGGTCGCGGCGCGCGCCGAGGTGGAGGCCCCGGTCCGCTCAGCCCTCGCCGAGCTCGGGTCCCGGCTCGGGCACGGCATCGCCTCGCTCACCTCGATCCTCGATCCTGACGCCGTCGTGCTGGGGGGCTACTTCGTCCCCCTCGCCCCGTGGTTGCTCCCGGTGGCCTCCGCCGTCATCGACGAGCGACTGCCGTCCGCGGACCGGCACCGTCCGACGCTGCGTGCCGGCGCCCTGGGGATCGAGGCCGCGGCCGTCGGGGCAGCCGAGCACGCACTGACCGGCGTGCTCGACGGCTCGGTCCCGATCTGATCTCAGGCGACGACGCCCAGGGCGCGGTCGACGTCCGTGCGAGCGTTCGCCAGGCACGCCACGGGGTCCTCCAGCAGGGCCGCGAACGCCATCTCCGCGGCACCCACGATCACCGTGTCGCCGCCGAGCACCGGCAGGGCGACCTGCACCTGCTCCCGCGGAGCCACCAGCGCGCGGTCGTGCAGGCCTGACTCCACCTCGGCGCCGACGAGCGGGTAGAGGGAGCGCAGGTACCCGCCGAGCACGACGACCCGCGGGTTCAGCAGGTTGACCGCGCTCGCGATGCCGCTGCCGAGCAGGTGGCCGACCTCCCGGAGACCCTCGTTGGCCTCGGCCAGACCGTCCAGCACGTCACCCAGGGACGCGATCCGGTCCTGCGGACACCCGATCGCCTCGGCGATGGCGGGCGCCCCCACCTGGGTCTCCCAGCAGCCCCGACTCCCGCAGTGGCACAGCCGGCCGGCGGGATCCATCTGCAGGTGGCCGATCTCGCCCGCGTAGCCACCGCCACCACCGAGGTGGTGACCATCGACGATGATGCCGGCACCGACACCGACCTCGCCGGAGAGGTAGATCAGGTCCGAGCCGTCCACGCCGGCCCCGCGCAGGTGCTCGGCGAGGGCACCCAGGTCCGCGTCGTTGCCCGTGTGCACGGTGGCCACGCCGCCGAGGCGGTGGTCGAGGATCTGGCCGAAGGGGACGTCGACCCACCCGAGGTTCGGGGCCAGGCGCACCAGCCCGTCGGTCCGGCGGATGAGGCCGGGCACCGAGACGCCGACGCCCACGAGGGCCGAGGAGGCCGGTGCCTCCCGCACCACGATGCGCAGCAGCTCGACGACGGCGTCGGCGGTGGCCTCGGGCGTCCGCGTGGTCGGGATGGGACCGGTCGCCCTGGAGAGCACCGTGCCACCCAGCCCGATGCGGGCGACGGCGAGCCCGTCGACGCGGATGTCGACCGCGAGGACGTAGGCTCCGTCGCCGATCGGCACCACGTCGGGCGAGGGTCGTCCAGCACCGTGTCGCGAGGCCGTCGGGGCGGACTGCTCCGCCAGCCCGAGAGACTCCAGCTCCCCCACGAGCCCGGCGATGGTGCTGCGGTTCAGCCCCATCATCGTCGTCAGCGAGGCACGGGAGATCCGACCACCGTGGTGCACGTGCCCCAGCAGTGTCCCGAGGTTGTGGCGCCGGACCGCCTCCTGGTTGGTCCCCGAGCCGGCCCTGACCACGAGGTCACCCCAGCCCGGAGGCCGAGCGACGACGACGAGAGATCGCATCGACGCTGGCCGCCAGGAGCAGCACGCCACCCGTGACGAGGAAGTTGATGTAGGCGGCCTGGTTGAGCAGACCCAGTCCGTTCGCGATCGTCGCGATCACGACGCCACCGATCACGGCGTCGCGGGCCTTGCCGCGGCCACCGAACAGGCTGGTGCCGCCGATGACGGCCGCACCGACTGCGTAGAGCAGCGTGTTGCCGGCACCGGAGGACGGCGACACCTTTCCGGAGTAGGACGCCGCGATGATGCCGCTGATCGCCGCCATGGAGGAGCAGATCATGAAGACCGAGACGCGGATCCGGTCCACGTTGATGCCGGCCCGACGGGCCGCCTCCCGGTTGCCGCCCACGGCGTAGACGTGGCGTCCGTAGCGCGTGCGGGTGAGGACGAAGGTCCAGAAGATCAGCAGCACCGCGACCACCGGCAGCACGTAGGGCACGCCCTCGATCGGGAAGTTGGGGTTGCGGCTGCGGTTGACGCTGAGCACGGCGGTCACACCGATCACGACGACGGCCAGACCGGCGATCTTGAGCAGCAGGACGCTCAACGGCTCGTGCTGCAGGTCTCGGCGCACCTGGCTGCGGTGCCGCAGCAGGGACAGGGCGGCGAAGGCGACGATGATGCCGATCGCGACGATCCATCCAGCGACGACGGGCAGGTTCTCGATCGTGAGGCCGCGCAGCACCGGGTCGTCGACGCGGACGGAGCCGCCTTGGCCGATCAGCCGCAGGGTGACGCCCTGCAGACCGAGGAAGAAGGCCAACGTCACGACGAACGACGGGATGCCGAGCTTGGCCACGAGCAGCCCGATGATGAAGCCGATGATGAAGCCGCTCAGGACCCCGCCCATGACGGCGAGGAACCATGGCAGCCCCTGCTCGACGATGAAGAGAGCGACCACCGTCGAGGAGACGGCACCGGCCACGCCGGCGGAGAGGTCGATGTCGCCCATCAGCAGGACGGGCACCAGGCCCATCGCCAGGACGCAGATGGCCCCGGCCTGGGTGATGAGGTTGGCCATGTTCAGCGCCGAGAGGAAGGAGCTGTTCGCAGCCCCGAAGATGATGAAGAGGACGACGAGGCCAAGAGTGGCGGGCAACGCCCCCATGTCGCCGCCGCGCAGGCGTACACCGTAGGCACGGACGGCCTCGCCCAGCGTCGACACGTGCCGGGCGTCGCCGGCGAAGTCGGTCTCGGCCAGGCTCGCCGAGCTGGAGGATTCGGTGGTGGTCATCGTGGTTCCTTGCGAGTCAGGCGGTGGCTGGGGCGGAGAGGCCGAGGTCACCGGATCGTCCGGCGGTGATCAGCTCGACGATCTGGCTGTGGGTCACGTCGCTGGTCGGCACGTCGGCAGCGACGCGACCGAGGTACAACGCCGTGACCCGGTCGGACACCTCGAGGACGTCCGCCATGTTGTGCGAGATCAGCACCACGCCGAGTCCCTGGTCGGCCAGGCGGCGGACCAGGTCGAGCACCTGGCGGGTCTGGGCGACGCCGAGCGCGGCCGTCGGCTCGTCGAGCAGCACCACCTTGGAGTTCCAGAGCACCGACTTGGCGATCGCCACGGTCTGACGCTGGCCGCCGGACAGGCTCGCGACACTCTGGCGGACCGATGAGACGGTGCGCACGGACAACGAGGCGAGGGTCTCCCGGGCGCGGGTCTCCATGGCGATCTCGTCGAGCACGGCGCCCTTCATCGACTCACGGCCGAGGAACATGTTTTGGACGATGTCGAGGTTCTCGCAGAGCGCGAGGTCCTGGTAGACCACCTCGATGCCCAGGTCCGCCGCGTCCCGGGGGCTGTCGATCTGGACCGGCTGTCCGCCGAAGTAGCGCTGCCCGGAGTCAGCGGAGTAGATGCCGGCGACCGTCTTGACCAGCGTGGACTTGCCGGCGCCGTTGTCGCCCACGAGGGCGGTCACCTGTCCGGGGTAGACGGCGAAGTCGACGTCGTGCAGCACGTGGACGGCGCCGAAGCTCTTGTTGATGCCGCGCAGCTCCAGCAGGGGCTCGGGCAGGGGGGTCGTGCTCATCGGGACTCCTCAGGGACGAACGGGGCAGGGCCGGGCCCGCCGGTGGCGACGCTCAGGCGTCGCCACCGGCGGGAGCACCTCAGGAGATGCCGGCTTCCTCGCACATCTCGGCGAACTCGCCGTCACAGAGATCCTCTGCCGTGACACCGCCGTCGTCAACGACGGTCTTGACGTTGTCCTGCGTGATGGACTCCGGGTCCAGCAGGACCGACGGCACCTCACGGTCGCCGTCGACGTCCTCGGTCGTGCCGTTGGTCTCGGCGTCCTCGCCGTTGACCAGGGCGATCGCGGTCTCCGCGAGCGCTCCGGCCTCGAGCTTGGCGGACTTGTAGACCGTCATGCACTGGTCGCCCGCGAGGATGTTCTGCAGACCCTCGACCGTGGCGTCCTGACCGGTGACCGGGACCTCGCCCGCACGGCCGTTCTTCTCCAGGATGGAGATGACCGAGCCCGCGAGGCCGTCGTTGGCGGCGTAGACGCCGTCGACCTGACCGTCGGCCTGGGTGTAGAGCTGCTCGAAGATCGTCACGGCCTGCTCGTTGTCCCAGTCGGGCACGGCCTGCTCGCCGGCGTTCTCGTACGGGCCCTCGTCGAGCACGCTGTGCGCACCCTCGGAGAACAGCGTCGCGTTGTTGTCGGTCGGGGCGCCGTTGAGGTAGATCACGTCGGCCTCGTCCTCGCCCAGGCACTGGGCCAGGCCCTCACCCTGCAGCTCACCGACAACGGTGTTGTCGAACGAGACGTAGTAGTCGGCCGAGCCGCCCAGCGTGAGCCGGTCGTAGTCGATCGTGCGCACGCCCTGCTGGCCGGCCTTCTCCTGGATGGCTGCACCGGAGTCGGAGTCGAGGTTGACGATCGCCAGGACCGTGACGCCGTCGGCGACCATGCCGTCGGCGATCGTGGCCATCTGGTCGGCGTCTCCCTCGGCGTTCTGGATCTCATACTCCACGCCGGCCTCGTCGAACGCAGACTCCAGGGCCGGCCGGTCGGCGCTCTCCCACCGCACCGACGACGCGGTGTCGGGAAGGATCACACCGATCTTGCCCTCACCACCCTCGGAGCCACCGTCATCCCCCGAGTCACTGCCACATCCGCTCAGGACGAGCGCAGCGCTCGCCGCGGCGAGCACCAGATTGCGGGTCCGCTTCACACCGACCGCCTCCTTTGTTCCTCGTGTGCGACACACGAACGACACCCGTCGTTCATCGAGACGCAAAAATTGTTGTTTGGGAGAACCTATAGCGTGACTGCGGTCACGTCCAGCGTTTCGGACCACATTTCGCGTCCCAGACAACAATTTCTTCTCCCCGAGGCCTCCGAACGTGACGACGGCCCCGGGCTCGGTGCCCGGGGCCGTCGTCAAGCGTGCCGAGGTCAGTCCAGCAGCGAGCGCAGGACGTACGGCATGATGCCGCCGTTGCGGTAGTAGCTCGCCTCACCAGGAGTGTCGATGCGGACCACGGCCTCGAACTCGATGTCTCCCCCACCGGCTACGCCCTCAGTGGTGGGGGGACCCCCATTCGCCTTGACCGTCACGGTGCGCGGGGTCTCACCGTCGTTGAGCGCGGTGACGCCGGTGACCTCGAAGGTCTCCTCACCGCTCAGCCCGAGCGACTCGGCGTTCTCCCCCTCGGGGAACTGCAGCGGGAGCACGCCCATGCCGATGAGGTTCGAGCGGTGGATCCGCTCGTACGACTCGGCGATGACCACCTTCACACCCAGGAGCGCGGTGCCCTTGGCCGCCCAGTCACGTGAGGACCCGGAGCCGTACTCCTTGCCCGCGAGGACGACCAGCGGGATCCCGGCCTCGATGTACTTCTCCGAGGCCTCGAAGACCGTGGTGACCTCGCCGCCACCCAGCAGGTCGCGGGTGAACCCACCCTCGGTGCCCGGTGCCATCTGGTTGCGCAGACGGATGTTGGCGAAGGTGCCGCGGATCATGACCTCGTGGTTGCCACGGCGCGAGCCGTAGGAGTTGAAGTCGCGCGGGGCGACCCCGTGCTCGGACAGGTACGTCCCCGCCGGGCTGTCCTTCTTGATGGCACCGGCCGGCGAGATGTGGTCCGTCGTGACGGAGTCACCGAGCTTGAGCAGGACCCGGGCGCCGGAGACGTCCGTGACCGGTGCGGGCTCCAGCTCCATGCCGTCGAAGTACGGCGCCTTGCGCACGTACGTGGAGTCCTCGTCCCAGGCGAAGGTGTCGCCCTCGGGGGTCGAGAGGTTCTTCCAGCGCTCGTCACCGGCGAAGACGTCGGCGTACTCCGAGCTGAAGGTCTCGGAGTCGATCGAGGACGCGATGACCTCCTCGATCTCCGCGGGCGAGGGCCAGATGTCCTTCATGAAGACATCGTTGCCCTCGGAGTCCTGGCCGAGCGGGTCGTTGAACAGGTCGACGTCCATGGAGCCCGCCAGCGCGTAGGCGATGACCAGCGGCGGGGAGGCGAGGTAGTTCATCTTGACGTCCGGGTTGATCCGGCCCTCGAAGTTGCGGTTGCCCGACAGCACCGACGTGACGGCGAGATCGCCCTCGTTCACGGCAGCACTGACCTCGGGGATCAGTGGACCGGAGTTGCCGATGCACGTCGTGCAGCCGTACCCCACGAGGTGGAAGCCGAGCTTCTCCAGGTAGGGCGTGAGGCCGGACTTCTCGTAGTAGTCGGTGACGACCTTCGAGCCGGGCGCGAGCGTCGTCTTGACCCACGGCTTGCTCGAGAGGCCCTTCTCGACGGCTCGCTTGGCCAGCAGCGCCGCGCCGATCATGACCGAGGGGTTGGACGTGTTGGTGCACGACGTGATGGCGGCGATCGTGACCGCGCCGTGGTCGACGTCGAACTCCGTCCCGTCCTCGAGGGTGACGTGCTGCGGGTTGCTGGGCCGGCCGGTACCCGACGGGGCCGGTGCGTGCGGCTTGTCGCCGTTGGTGCCGGAGTCCGAGCTGCTCGGTGAGTCCGACGCCGGGAAGGACTCGTCGACGGCCTCGTCGTAGCCGTTCACGTCCTGTTCCGCGTAGTCGGCGAGGGCCGTGCGGAAGGATCCCTTGGCGTCGGTGAGCGAGACGCGGTCCTGCGGACGCTTCGGCCCGGCGATGGAGGGCACGACCGTGGAGAGGTCGAGCTCGAGGTACTCGGAGAAGCGCGGCTCGGCGTCGGCGTCGTGCCACAGGCCCTGGGCCTTGGCGTAGGCCTCGGTGAGCTCGATCTGCTCCTCGCTGCGCCCGGTGAGGCGCATGTACGTGGTGGTCTCCTCATCGATCGGGAAGACCGCGATCGTGGAGCCGTACTCGGGGCTCATGTTGCCGATCGTCGCGCGGTTCGCCAGCGGGACGGCGCTGACGCCCGAGCCGTAGAACTCCACGAACTTGCCGACGACTCCGTGCTCGCGCAGCATCTCGGTGATCGTCAGGACGAGGTCGGTGGCGGTGGCCCCGGAGGGCAGCTCGCCGGAGAGCTTGAAGCCGACGACGCGCGGGATGAGCATGCTGATCGGCTGACCGAGCATCGCGGCCTCGGCCTCGATGCCACCGACGCCCCAGCCCACGACGCCCAGGCCGTTGACCATCGTCGTGTGGGAGTCGGTGCCGACGCAGGAGTCGGGGTAGGCCACGACGGCACCCTCGGAGTCGCGGGTGAAGACGACGCGGGCGAGGTGCTCGATGTTGACCTGGTGCACGATGCCGGTGCCGGGCGGGACGACCTTGAAGTCGTCGAAGGCGCCCTGGCCCCAGCGCAGGAACTGGTACCGCTCACGGTTGCGCTCGTACTCGATCTCGACGTTGCGCTCGAAGGCCTCGGGGGTGCCGAAGACGTCGGCGATCACGGAGTGGTCGATGACCATCTCGGCCGGGGCGAGCGGGTTGATCTTGGTGGCGTCGCCGCCGAGGTCGGCCATCGCCTCACGCATCGTGGCGAGGTCGACGACGCAGGGGACACCGGTGAAGTCCTGCATGATCACGCGGGCGGGCGTGAACTGGATCTCCTTGCTGGGATCGGCCGAGGCGTCCCAGCCGGCGAGGGCCTCGATGTCGGCCTTGGTGATGTTGGCACCGTCCTCGGTGCGCAGCAGCGCCTCGAGCAGGACCTTCAGGCTGAACGGGAGCGAGGCGACGTCGAGCCCGTCCCCCGTGACCTGGTCGAGCCGGTAGATCTCGTAGGAGGCATCACCCACCTCGAGGGACTGCTTGGACTGGAAGCTGTCGACGCTCATCATGTCTCCTTCGCGGGGTCGAACCCATCCTGCCGAGCCTGGCGCTTCAGCGCCACGTCAGGTGAGCCTTAGTCGGCCGGTCAAAGTCTCTTGACATCAAGATACATGACGTCGAGACGAAGTGCACTCCTCCCCCACCACACGACGGGTCCGGGCGTCGAGTGCTCACCGCAGGGCCGGCAGCTGCCAGATGAGCGGCCAGAAGAAGGCCAGGTACGCGGCACAGACACCGACCACGCCGACCACCCCCACGACGTCGAGCACGACGAGCGCACGGCGTCGACGCTCGCTGGTGACGTCTGCACTGCGGACCACACGGCTGCGCACCAGCACGTCGGGCACGTTGCGCGTCAGCGGCAGCAGCGAGACGAGCAGGACCAGGAGTGCGAGATAGGCCGCCGCACCGACGTGCCAGGCGTCCGGCGTGAAGCGACGCAGCACGGTGGGCAGACCGACCGGGATGGCGGCGACCGCCAGGTCCACCAGTGCGACCATGACGATCCCGCGCGCCAGGCCGCGGAGGGCACCGAGCCGCTCCCCCGTGCGCGCATCGACGACCACGAGCCCGGAACGGTGCTTGCCGATGCTGTGCCCACGGCGCCCTTGCCGCCAGCCGTTGTTCCACAGCAGGAAGAGCTCGCCGGCCACCAGCCCGCTCAGCAGCAGGTCGTCGGACAGCCCGACGGACCACAGGTCTCCCTCCGGCCCGGTCACGAGACGTCCGGCGAGGTAGAGGACGGCGCCGGACGTGAAGGCGACGCAGAACAGCAGCACGTCCTGCCCGAAGGCCGAGCGCCGCAGGTCCGAGACGCTGCGCTGAGGCTCGGCGACGAGCTGGGGGTCATCCACGTCCGTCAGCCTCCTCATCTCATCGTCCCGACCCAGTGCACCACGGCGCGTCCGTCACGGACCCGCTTCTCCCACGTCACACCGGCTCCCAGCATGATCGCACCTGCCGCCGCGATGAGCACCCACCGCGGGAGCCCCCACGCCAGCGGGCCGAGGTTCACCAGGACGACGAGCCCGAGCACGAGCGCACCGAGCAGGAACGGGGCCTTCCATCGCCGCAGGACCCCGACGACCAGCACGGCGAAGGCGCCGAGCCCGAGGGCGAGGGCCCGGAGGCTGGCCGGGTCGGCCAGCGCCTGCGGCAGGCTCGGGGCGAGCACGAGGAGCAGGCCCGGCCCGAGCGCGACCACCGAGCCCAGCTCGCCCCGGCCGGCGGGCGGACGCACCATCACCCACCCGCCGAGCAGCAGCAGCGCTGCACCGAACGGGAGGGTGTAGGCCTCGACCACCCCGACGTCGCTGGCGACGAGCCGCAGCACGTAGGCGACGGCCAGCGCTGCGACCGCCACCCATCGGTACCAGGATCGACGACGGACCAGCAGCGACACCGCGGCCGCGACGACCCCGGTGACGGTGAGCAGCAGGGCGACGTGCCCAGGGCCTGTCTCGACGCCGGACACGACCAGTCCGAGGCCGAGCAGCAGGGCGCCGGCGACCTCCACCCCGTCACCGCCACGGGTCGGACCCACCAGCAGGAGCCCGACCAGGGCCACCAGGCAGCTCGCGACCACCACGAGCAGGGTCCACGTCTCCACCGGCAGGTCACGGACCTCGGCCGCCGGGACGACCGAGGCACCGAGCGCCAGGGCGGAGCCGCCCGCCACGAGCGAGCGCTCCCACCCGGGCCGCACACGTACCGCGGCCGCGCCGATGACGAGACCGGCCACGGGCCAGGCCCACACGGCCGTGGGCCAGCTCTCGATCGTGCCCAGCACGACGAGCGCCGCGGTCGAGGCCCCCACCAGCGCGTACCAGCGTCGACGTTCCACGAACCAGCCCAGACCGATCGCCGAGGCCGCAGTGACCAGGAAGAGGACCGCGACGGTCGCGAGGTCCAGCTGGACGCAGGCGCCGACGAGCGCAGGGACGACGAGCACGGCCCCCGCGACCTCGACACCGTCACCCCCGGCCTGCCGAGACAATGCCAGGAGCGCCCCCGCCACCAGGAGGAGCCCGGCTGCCAGCAGGGCGACGATCAGGGTGGTGCGTCCCGCGCCCAGGACCTCACAGGTCGGGACGACGCAGGATCCCGCCACGAGGGCCGCGACCCCCGCCAGGCCGGTGCGGGCGTGCCCCGTTCCCACGCGCACGGCGGCGACCGCGACGACGACGGCGGCGGCCGGCCACACCCAGAGTGCTCCGTCCCAGCGATCGATCGTGGTCAGCACCGCCAGGAGAGCGAACGGCGAGCCGGCCAGGCCGTACCACCGGTGCCCGCCCGGCACGAGGGACAGCCCCACGACGACCCCGCCGAGGACCAGCACCAGCAGCGCGAACGGCTCCGGGGCCAGAGCAGCCGACCCCTGCCCGACCGACCACAGCAGGCCGACGGCCGCGGCGACCTCGACTCCGGCACGCCCGGAGCGTGCCGTGAGCCAGGACGCGGCCACGCCCAGCAGGACCAGACCGGCGGCGAGCAGTCCGTAGGCCCGCACCTCGGGACCGTGGCCCAGCACCTCGACCAACGGCACCACGCTCGCCGCCGCCCACCACGCGGCCAGGGCGGCCGTGGCGTCGCGCCAGCGCGGGTGGGCCGGTCGGAGGGACAGGACTACCAGCCCCACGGCGGCGAGCGGCCAGACGACGAGACAGGCCACCCAGGACTCGAACGCCACGAGGGGGGCCGCAGCGACCACGGACGCGCCGAGCACGGTGCGGACGTCCAGCGCGGGGCGAGGCACCAGGCAGATCGCGAGCCCACCGGCCACCACGGCGAGGGCGAGCACGAGTGCTGGGACCTCGTAGGAGGCGAGTGTGGCCCAAGCGCCGGCGACCAGCAGCACCACGGCGACCGTGGCGGCATGTCCGGCCCGTGCGGCCACGACCGGCACACGTCGGCCAAGCAGCAGGGTCGCTGCGGCGAGAGCCAGCGCAGCGACGGCAGCGAGCCACGCGTCCCCGCCTTCACCGGGTGCCTCCAGCGGGGACAGGAGCGAGGCGCTGCCCACGTCCTCCAGCGCGAGGGCGACGGCCCCGACGAACACACCGAGGCGCAGCAGCAGCACCAGGGCCAACGTCGCGGCCGGCACGCTCGCGGCCCAGCGACCACCGCGACCCCACGCGCCCGCGGGTGTGACGACGAGGCCCACGAGGACGAGTGCGAGGACGACCACCGCACCACCGGCCTGCCACTGTGCGGCAACCGGCAGCACCAGCAGGAGTGTCGCGAGCAGCGTCGCCGCGGCGACGAGGGCGCTCACCACCACCGCCCTGCTGCGCACGACCACGGCGGCACCCAGCGTGGCGATCACGACCACCAGGAGCGGGACCCCCTCGCCCCGCACCGCCAGTGCGTGGAGCTCGGGATGCGTGACGGCCTGGTCGACGGAGATGACGATCGCGACGAGTCCGTAGCCCACTGTCGGCACGGCCATCAGGAGGGCCCCGATCCGCAGGGCGAGGCGCCACAAGCCCAGAGCGGCCGCTGCAAGCAGCAGCGCCACGGCGAGCACCGCCCAGAACAGCTCGAGGCCCGCCTCGGTGAGGTCCGGGCCACGGCCGACGATCGCGTACGTGGCGGCGAGGCCCGCTGCGACCGAGGGCACGACGAGGGTCACGGAGGTCGAGGAGTCCTCGCCCGCGAGGTGTCGGTGACCCAGTCGCACGGCCACCACGGCGAGCCCGACCACCACGATCGCCCAGGAGAGCTCCACCGGCGCGGCCGGAGCGTCGTCGAGCCCGAGCAGTCCCTGGCTCCGCGCGGCCAGCCAGTCCAGGCTCAGCAGCGCGAGGAAGACGGACCAGAGAGCCTCGGCCGAGCCGCGCAGGCCACGCCGGGTCGCCCAGACGGCCAGGGCCCCGAAGACGGCCGTGACGGCGAGCAGGACCAGGGCGCGGCCCAGGAGTCCCATCACGTCCCAGTAGACGGTGATGAAGATGCTGCCCGCCACGATGAGCGAGAGTGCGCCGAGCGCCAGCAGCACCGTGCCGACCGAGAGCCGTCGGCGTGGTGGCGCCGTGGCTGCAGCGACGAGGTCGGTCTCGATGGGCGCGGACGGCCCCGGGCCGGGAGCGGCCGGCTCGGGTGCCGGCATCGGGTCCGGCACCGAGATCGGGGCCTGCGGATACATCGGCGCGTCCTCGACCGGCTGGGGTGGTCCGAGCGGCACGCGATGCTCTCGCGCCTTGACCAGCCAGGCGTCCGCCGACTGCAACGCCTGCCACAGGGTGCGGGCCGCGTCGCTGGTCAGGTCGAGGCCGCAGGTCGGGCAGTGGGGGCCGCCCTCCAGATGCCCTCGGCAGTCAGGGCAGCGCTGCGGGTCGGCGAACGTCATGGCGACACCCTGCCGTTCCGGGGTGGGGCAGACAAGCGGCCACGCTGACTAGGACCGCGTGAGGGTGGCGACGCACTCGACGTGGTGGGTCATCGGGAACAGCGCGAAGGCCCGCAACGACTCCAGCGCGTACCCGCGTTGCTCCAGCGACGCGACGTCCCTGGCCAGGGCTGCGGGGTCACACGCGACGTAGACGATCGTCCTGGCACCCAGGGCAGCCAGGTCCTTGATCGCGCGCTTCGCCCCGGTTCGAGGAGGATCGAGCACGACGACGTCCACCGGCCCCACCCGGTCCGATCGCAGGGCTCGCTCGGTCGTCTCCTGCACGAGGGAGACCTGCGGGTGCGCGTGCAGGTTGCGTCGAGCGTCCTTGGCGGCACCGGGGTCCGCCTCGACGCTCACGACGGACCCGCTCGCACCCACGGCCTCGGCCAGGAAGGCGGTGAAGAGCCCCACTCCGGCATAGAGGTCGACCACCGACTCCCCCGGCCGGACTCCTGCTGCGTCGAGGACGGCGTCCACGAGCGTCGTCGCAGCCTCGGGATGGACCTGCCAGAACCCCGAGCCGCTGACGCGGAAGTCGTGGTCCCGGACCTGCTCGAGGACGTGGGCCCGCCCGCTGCGTCTGGCGCCGTCCCCGTCCACGATCCCGTCGACGTCGAGGCCCTTGGGGGTCGGGCCGTCACAACCGACGAGGCGCTGGCCGGTGGAGGAGACGGTCGCCTCGACGACCTCGTCGTCCCATCGGTGACCGAGCACGTCGGGCAGGTCCGGGTGGGCGATCGGGCAGTGGGGAACGGGAACGACGTCGTGGGAACGATGCCGCCGCAGGCCGGGCCGGCCCGCGTCGTCCACCGCCCAGGTCATGCGTGTCCGCCAGCCAAGCTCGGGAGAGATCGCCTCGACCTCTCCCTCCCAGCTGATCCCGGCGAGACGCTGCAGCTGCTCGCGCACGACGTCCGCGAGGAGCCCGCGCTGCACGGCGGGGTCGACGTGCTGGAAGTCGCAGCCGCCGCACGTCCCGGCGAGAGCACACGGTGGAGCGACGCGTCCGGGGGCCGCCTGGAGGATCTCGACCGCGTCGGCGCGCAGGAATCGTCCGGCGTCGTCGGTGATGCGGATGCGGACGGTCTCCCCGGGGAGGGTGTGCCGGACGAAGATGACCTGGCCGTCGAGCCGCGCCACGCAGTGGCCCCCGTGGGCGACGGGACCCACGTCGACGATCGGCAGCTGGTCAACCATGCCGCGTCCCGTCGACCACCCAGGCGCGCAGCACCCGAAAAGCACAGTGGGTGACGGGACCGACCTCGACCACAGGCAGCAGATCAGCCGCGCCGGTGCTGCTCACGGTTGCGACGAGCCCTGCGGCTCGTCATCGGCCAGCGGCGTCTTGTTCCGGGAGAGCACCCAGGCCATCGCGGCGAAGGAGGCGACCTGCAGCGGCCAGCCGAGAACGACCTTGGAGGTGCCGAGCAGGGCGACCTGGTCGGAGGCCCAGAGGGGGTACTGCACCAGGACGCGCAGCACGCACGGTGCGGCCAGCAGCCACGTCAGCGTGGAGCAGAGCCTCACGATCCCCCGGTCGTCGTGCCACTCGGTGGGCTCACCGGTGATGCTGCCGATGATGAAGCCCACGACGGGCCAACCGACCACGATGGAGATGACGAGCACGACGGCGTAGCCGCCGTTGTAGAGGATCCCCGGCAGGAAGACGTCCCGCGCCTCTCCACTGCGTGCTGCGAAGAGCGCGGCGATGCCGATGCCGAACAGGGCCGTCATCACGAACTGGATGGTCGTGCGCTGCACGAGCCTCACCAGCAGGAGGACCAGCGTCAGCCCGATGCTGACGTACAAGGACGTGCGCAAGTCGTTCGTGGCGATCCAGCAGATCGTGAAGGCGATCGTCGGGATGGCGCTCTCGACGACCCCGCGGCCGCCCCCGAGCGCCTTGGAGAGCTGGGAGCGGACGAGCTGCTCGACGGTCTCCGCGTGTCCGCTCATGCGATCACGTCCTCAGAAGAACCACCGTAGGAACGTGCTCGCACTCGTGATTCATTGTTCGGTCGCTGGCGCTCGCTCATCACCGTGTCCTAGGTGGCCGACGTGTCGTCGGCGGCGGTGCCATCGGTTGGGGCGGAGACCGGTGGTGCGACCGGCAGGGCCTCGCGCGCCATCCGTGGCTCCACGCCCCGCACGACGATCGTGTCTCGGAAGGACTCCATCAGGATGCCCTCGTCGGTGGGCTCCAGCGCGGCCCGCCCCAGGAAGGTGCCCCGCAGCATCCAGCGCGGACCCTCGACGGCGATGACCCGCGTCGGCTGGACCCCGGGCTCGCCCTCCGGCGTGGTGGCGGGCAGCCGGACGTGCAGCTCGGTGCCGAACGGGCCCGCGACCTCCTCGCAGCTGCCCTCGAGACGCTCGACCTCCCGGCCCATCTCCACCCGCACCTCGTCCCAGAGTCCACCGCTGCGGGGCGCGGCGAAGGCGCGCATCTCCAGCCCGGCGTCCTCGGTGAGCAGGACGACGGCGGCACGGTTGCCGTCAGCCTCGGTGGGCACCCTCAGGTCGGTGCCGATGCGACCTCGGACGAGCAGCGCCCCGAGGTCGAGGTGTCGCTCGGACGGCTCCTTCTCGGCACGGTCCCAAGGACCGTTGGACCGTGGCCCGTCGACGACCTGCTCGTCGGCGTTCTCCTGGGCCTGCTCGGCCTGCTCCTGCTGCTTGCGACGTCTCATCTCGCGTCCTCCCCGGGGGCCGCGACGGCCACCCCTGTGGAACCGTAGCCGCCGGCACCCCGGACCGAGTCGGGGAGGGCGTCGACCTCCAGGAAGTCGACGTGCTCGACCCGTTGGACGACCAGCTGGGCGATCCGGTCCCCCCGGCTCAGCGTGACGGCGTCCTGCGGATCGAGGTTGACGAGCAGGACGGCGATCTCGCCGCGGTAGCCGGCATCGATGGTGCCGGGAGCGTTGACGATCGAGAGGCCGTGCCGCAGGGCGAGGCCGGAGCGTGGGTGCACGAAGGCGGCCAGCCCCGGGGGGAGCGCGATCGCCAGCCCGGTCCTCACCAGTCGCCGTTGGCCCGGGTCGAGGGTGACGTCCTCCACCGTGTGCAGGTCCGCTCCCGCATCGCCGGGGTGGGCGTAGGAGGGGAGCGGGAGCCCGGTGTCGAGCCTGGTGATCTCCACGGCGACCATGCGCCGACCCTACTCTCGCCGGACAGGCGGGGATGCGGCAGGCTTGAGGGCGTGACCACCTACCGCGAGCGACTGGTTCCGCCCGTCTCGTGGTGGCTGGCCGGGGCGTTCTTCGCCGTCGTCTGGGGCTGGCTGGTGCTGGTCGTCGCGGGTCCCACGGCTGCTGTCGTCGTCGCACTGGCCCTCGGCGTCGTGATCGCCCTGGCCCTGTGGACCTATGGCGGCTCGATCGTCATCGCCGTCGGGCCCGAGGGGCTGGCGGTGGGCCGCGCCCGCCTCGAGCCTCGGCATGTCGGGGAGGTGCAGGTCCTCGATGCAGCCGCGATGCGACGCAGGCACGGACCCGAGGCCGACGTGCGAGCATGGCTCATGCACCGCGCCTACGTCTCCGGGGGCGCGATGATCTTCGTGGCGGACCCTGCCGACCCGACGCCGTACTGGCTGGTCAGCTCGCGGCACCCCCACCGGCTCGCGGCCGCGCTCGCGTGCCCCGAGGCTCCCGTACCGACCGACCTGCCCACCACCGACCCGGGAGGATCCCATGGCGAAGCGTGAGCGTCGCTCGTCCAGCAAGGACAAGACCGCGAAGGACGAGGCCCGAAAGAGCAGGAAGAAGGGCTCAGCCGGCGGCCGCGGAGCCTGGAAGGTGATGGACCGTGGATCCACGGTCGCGGCCGGTCTGCTGGCCCGTGAGGTCTCCCAGCTCGCTTGGCGGGCGGCCACGGGTCGCAAACCCCCCGTGGCCGGACGCAATCCCGAGGTCGAGACCCGGGAGGCGGTGGCCTGGGCCGTCGTCGGCGGCGCCCTGGTGGAGCTGGTGAAGCTGCTGGTCCGTCGTTGGACCGCCGGGTACTGGGTGCGTTCCACCGGCTCCCTCCCGCCCGGCATGAAGCCGGTCAAGCCGTCGGTGGTCGGGTCCGTGACGCCGAAGGAGCCGGCTCCCACTCGGGAACCGGCTCCGGACATCAAGCGCGAGCGCAAGCGCAGGCGCGGAGTCGCTCAGTAGGCGCAGTCCTGGCAGATGAGCCGGCCGTTCTTCTCGCTGGCCAGCTGTGACCGGTGGTGGACCAGGAAGCAGGACGAGCAAGTGAACTCGTCGGACTTCTTGGGCACGACCTGCACCGCCAGCTCCTCGTGCGAGAGATCGGCCCCCGGCAGCTCGAACGATTCCGCGGCCTCGACCTCGTCCTCGTCGACCTTGCCGGAGTTCTTCTCGTGGCGCCGCGCCTTGAGCTCCTCGATGCTGTCCTCGGACTGTTCGTCGTCGGTCTTGCGAGGTGCGTCGTAGTCGGTAGCCATGAACCCTCCGTGTGTGATGAACCGGCGTGATTGTGCCACATCGGGGCACGGGTTTCGCCGTCAGAAGCCGCAAGTCCTCACGAGGTCGAAATATTCCTTGCTGACGACCGGGTGCGCCCCCATCGTCAGGCGCAGGTCCGGGCCGCCCTCCAGGCCGCCGAGCCGCACTCCTGCCTCGCTCGCCACGAGGCCCCCGGCTGCCAGGTCCCACGGGTGCAGGCCCTGCTCCACGTACCCGTCCAGGCGGCCCTCGGCGAGCGCGCACAGGTCCAGCGCGGCTGAGCCGATGCGACGAACGTCACGCACGTGCGGGAGCAGCGCGGCGACGGCTGCGGCCTGGTGCTCACGGATCGAGCGGACGTAGCTGAAGCCGGTCCCGATCAGCATCTGGTCGAGGCCGGGTGGCTCCGGGGCCTGCAGGACTGTGCGTCCCCGCCCCTCCCACCGCCAGGCACCGCCACCGGCCACAGCGCCCCACTCCTGCCCGGTCGCGATGTTGACGACGTGCCCGGCCACGGGTCGACCGGCGATGCTCGCGGCGATCGAGACGGCATAGGCGGGGATGCCGTAGACGAAGTTCACCGTGCCGTCGATGGGGTCGACGATCCAGTCCACCCCGCTCGTGCCCGGCACGTCGTCGCCCTCCTCCCCCACGAAGCCGTCGTCGGGTCGCTGCCGGAGGAGACGCTCGCGGATGAGCTCCTCACAGGCGCGGTCCACCTCGGTGACGACGTCGGTGGGGCTGCTCTTGGTGGCGGCCACGGGCACACGACCCGCGGGTCGACGTGCGGCCACGAAGGACGCCGCCTCCAGGCCCACGGCCCGGGCGATCTCCACGAGTCCGGCCGGGGCGTGCCCGTGCAGGTCCTCAGCACCGCCGTCGAAGCGCAGGCTCACCGGACGGCCGCCACGGCACCGCGAGGGTTCGCGCAGCAGTCCACGGCGCACACCTCGGGGTTCGGTGCGCAGGACCCCACCACCGCGCGGGGAGCGGAGTCGTCGGCCAGGACCGCCGCGCGCTCGAGGACCAGCTCGCGGACCATCGCCACGAAGGCCGGGTGGTCATCGGGCGTGTCCGCCCTGACGAAGCGCAGGCCGAGACGCTCCGCAGTGGCCTTGGCCTCGGTGTCGAGGTCGTAGATGACCTCCATGTGGTCGGAGATGAAACCGACCGGGACCACCACGACCGACTCCACGCCATCGGCGGCGAGCGCCTCGAGGTGGTCGTTGACGTCGGGCTCGAGCCACGGTGTGCGCGGGGAGCCCGACCGCGAGCAGTAGACGAGCGAGGTGGCCTCCGCCCCGGCACCCTCGCCGACGAGCCGCGCGACCTCCTCGTGCTGACGGCGGTAGGCACCCACGCCCGGCCCCCCACTTGCGTCGTTCATCGTGTCCGGGATCGAGTGGGTGACGAACACGACGTGCGTGCCCGCCGGTGCGTCCGCCAAGGCCTGCCGGGTGGTGTCGGTGAAGGCACCGACGAACCCCGGGTGGTTGAAGTACAGCCGCACGCGGACCAGGTCGAGGTCCAGGCCGTCGACGGCCGCGGCGAGGTTCTCGCGGTACTGACGGCATCCCGAGTACGAGGAGTAGGCACTCGTCACGACGTACGCGGCGCGCTGCACGCCGTCGGCCACCATCTGCTCCATGGTCGCCCGCAGGTACGGGTCCCAGTTGCGGTTGCCCCAGTACACCGGCAGGTCGACGTCATGGTCGGCCAGGTCTGACTCGATCGCGGTGATGAGCCTGCGGTTGAGGTCGTTGATCGGGGACCGTCCGCCGAACAGGAAGTAGTGCTCCCCCACCTCCTCCAGCCGCTCCCGCGGGATGCCTCGACCGGCCGTGACGTTCTCCAGGAACGGGACCACGTCCTCGGGCCGCTCCGGACCTCCGAAGGACACGAGCAGCAGGGCGTCGAACGGCAGGTCGGACATGTCGCCATCGTCCCACGACCACCACGGCACCCGGCGGCTAGTCTGACGCCGTCACGCCGGACGAGGACGGGGAGGAACGGTGAGCTCGTACACCGCCATCCTGACCCGGCCGGGAGCGATGCGGTTCAGCCTGGCGGCCCTCGTCTCCCGCCTCCCGAGCTCGATGGCGGCCTTGGGCATCGTGCTCCTCGTGCAGCAGCAGACCGGCTCCTACGGGCGGGCCGGGCTCGTGTCCGCGGCCTACGTGCTGGCGCTCGCGGCCTGTGCGCCCCTGCACGGACGCCTTGCGGACCATTGGGGGCAGGGCCTGGTCCTGTGGACCACCGGAACCGTGTTCGCCGTCGGGGTCGCGCTGCTCCTGCTGGCCGTCGACGTGGACGCGAGCCCGCCGTGGACGCACCTCGCCGCGGCACTCGCGGGGCTGTCCACGCCCCAGACCGGCGCCATGGTCCGCTCGCGCTGGACGCACGTGCTGCGGGACGACCGGGACCGGCTCACGACGGCCTACGCCCTGGAGGCCGTGCTCGACGAGGTCGTGTTCATCGTCGGCCCCGTGCTCGTCACCTTCCTGACCCTCGGGGTCACGCCCTGGTCGGGGCTGGCCGTCGCGGGTGCCGCCGGGACCCTGGGGGCGTGGGCGTTCGCCGCTCAACGTTCCACCGAGCCCCCGCCGCAGCCGCTGACCGCCGACCGTCGCGCGCCCATGGGCTGGGGCGTGCTGGGTCCGGTGATGCTGGCTGCCGTCGGCATCGGGGCGATGTTCGGCTCCATGGAGGTCGTCGTGGTGGCCTTCACCACCGAGCAGGGCCAGCGCTCGTGGGCCGGGGCCGTGCTGGCCGTCTGGGCCGCAGGCAGCCTCGCCGCCGGGGTGCTCGTCGGTGCGTTCCCGCCGCCGAAGGACACCGTCGCTCGTCTCCGGTGGACCACCGTCGTCCTCGCCGGGCATGGGGGTACCCCCGCACAGGGCGCATTGCGGCGGGGGATTCGGGCCGCTGTTCCTCGTGCCCAGCACCGCGTGGTTCGCCGTCGGCATGTTCCTGGCCGGCTTCATGATCGCGCCGACACTCATCTCGGCCATGAGCATCATCGAGATGTACGTGCACCCGGCTCGGCTCACCGAGGGCATGGCCTGGACGATCACGGCACTCTCCGCCGGGGTCGCCCTGGGCGCCGCGCTGGTCGGCTGGGTGGTGGACCATGCCGGAGCCCGTGCGTGGTTCAGCGTGCCCTTGGTGGCTGCGGCGACGGCCGCCGTCGTGGCATGGTGCTTCAAGCCCGGCCCACCCGCCGACCGCGGCCTCGTGCCGGACCCGATCACGCACTAGCCTTGGGGTGCCATGACCGATCCTGATCTCGCCGACCGCAGCGTCGCCCTCGTCCGCTCATGGATCGATCCGCAGAAGGGTCGATCGCGTCGACCGGACCGCTCTGCCCGCAGGCTGGCCAAGCTGCTCAAGGACCCTGCCGGTCTGGAGTTCACGATCGGCTTCGTCGACCGGGTCGTGCGGCCCGACGACGCCAAGGTCGCCGCGCTCAACCTGCGCCGCCTGGCCAAGAGCACACCGCGCTTCCTGCCGTGGTTCCAGCGTCTGCTCATCAAGACCGGTGCGGTGTTCTCGGTGCTCTTCCCGGCGCTGGTGGTGGGGACCGCCCGCTGGACGCTGCGTCGGATGGTCGGCCACCTCATCGCCGACGCCCGCCCCGAGAAGCTCGGCCGCACGATCGCGAAGCTCCGCAAGAACGGCGACCGACTCAACCTCAACCTGCTCGGCGAGGCCGTCCTCGGGGAGCAGGAGGCCCTCCGGCGGCGCGACAACACGCTGGAGCTGCTGCGCCGCGACGACGTCGACTACGTCTCGGTCAAGGTCTCCTCCGTCGCCAGCCAGCTGTCGATGTGGGCCTTCGACGAGACGGTCGAGCGCGTGATCGAGCGGCTCATGCCGCTCTATGAGCTCGCCTCCGAGAACGGCGCCTTCATCAACCTCGACATGGAGGAGTACCGCGACCTCGACCTGACGCTCGCGGTGTTCACCCAGGTGCTGGACCGCTTCCCTGACCTCGAGGCCGGGATCGTGCTGCAGGCCTATCTGCCGGACGCGCTCGGCGCGATGCAGCAGGTGCAGGAGTGGGCTGCGCGCCGCCGTGCCGACGGTGGCGCCCGGGTGAAGGTGCGCGTCGTCAAGGGCGCCAACCTGGCGATGGAGCAGGTCGACGCCGTCATGCACCACTGGCCGCTGGCGACGTGGGGCTCCAAGCAGGAGTCCGACACCAACTACAAGCGGGTGCTCCGCTGGGCGCTCACGCCGGAGCGCACCGACGCCGTGAAGATCGGCGTGGCCGGCCAGAACCTGTTCGACATCGCCTACGCGTGGTTGCTCGCGCAGGACCGTGAGGTCACCGACGGGGTGGACTTCGAGATGCTGCTGGGGATGGACTCCGGACCGACGGGCGGCGTCCGCGACGACGTCGGTCGCCTGCTGCTCTACACCCCGGTGGTGCACCCCGACGAGTTCGACGTCGCGATCTCCTACCTCGTGCGCCGGCTGGAGGAGAACGCGAGCGACGAGAACTTCATGTCCGCAGCCTTCGACCTCGCCTCCGACGAGGACACCTTCGAGCGAGAGGCCGGGCGCTTCCTGGCGTCGGTCAAGGCCCTCGACGAGACCGTCCCCGAGCCCCATCGCGTCCAGGACCGACGCCACGAGCGAATCTCCGGCGGAACTCAGGGCTTCAGCAACACCGCCGACACCGATCCCTCGGTCGCCGGCAACCGTGAGTGGGGTCGGCAGATGCTGCACCGCTCCACGTACACCCAGCTCGGCACGAACACCATCAGCACGAGCCAGGTGTACGGCCCGGCCTCGCTGGAGACGCTGATCCGCCAGACCCGTCGCTCCGGGCACGCCTGGGCGTCCCGGGGGGCGGAGATGCGCTCCTGGATCCTGCACCAGGCGGCCGGGGCGCTTGCGGCCCGCCGCGGTGACCTGATCGCCGTCATGGCTGCCGAGACGGGCAAGACGATCGGCGAGGCGGACGTCGAGGTCAGCGAGGCGATCGACTTCGCGCACTACTACGCCGAGTCGGCCCGGCGACTGGAGGTCGTCGACGGCGCGCGCTTCGAGCCGGCCGCCCTCACCGTGGTCGCTCCGCCGTGGAACTTCCCGGTGGCCATCCCCGCCGGCTCGATGCTCGCCGCCCTCGCCGCCGGCTCCGGCGTCATCATCAAGCCCGCTCCGCAGAGTCCGCGCTGCTCCGCCGTGGTGGTCGAGGCGCTCTGGCAGGGCGGCGTCCCACGCGACGTGCTGCGCTACGTGAGCATGGAGGAGGGCGAGCTGAGCAAGTCCCTCATCTCCCACGCCTCGGTGGATCGGGTCATCCTGACGGGCGGCTGGGAGACGGCCAGCCTGTTCCGCTCGTGGCGCGCGGACCTTCCGCTGCTGGCCGAGACCAGCGGCAAGAACGCGCTCGTGGTCACCCCGAGCGCGGACATCGATCAGGCGGCGTCCGACCTGGTGCGCAGCGCCTTCGGCCACGCGGGCCAGAAGTGCTCGGCCGCGAGCCTGGGCATCCTGGTCGGGTCCGTCGCGAGCTCCGAGCGGTTCCGCCGTCAGCTGCTCGACGCCGTCGCCTCCACCAAGGTCGGCTGGCCCGACGACCCCGAGGTGATGATGGGGCCGGTCGTCGAGCCCCCCACCGGCAAGCTCCGCGACGCGCTCACGACCCTGGGTGAGGGCGAGGAGTGGCTCGTGGAGCCCCGCCGGCTCGACGAGTCCGGCCGCCTGTGGTCACCCGGCGTGCGCATCGGTGTGCGGCCCGGCAGCGAGTTCCACACCACCGAGTACTTCGGCCCGGTGCTCGGCATCATGGCCGCCGCAGACCTCGACGAGGCCCTCGCCTGGCAGAACGCCACGGACTTCGGGCTCACCGCCGGCATCCACTCCCTCGACCCCGACGAGGTCAACACCTGGATCGAGCGGGTCGAGGCCGGCAATCTCTACGTCAACCGCGGCATCACCGGGGCGATCGTCCAGCGTCAGCCCTTCGGTGGCTGGAAGCGCTCCTCGGTGGGCACGACCTGCAAGGCCGGCGGACCCAACTACCTGACGCACCTCGGCTCCTGGCACCCCCGGCCGCCACGGGCCACCGACCGCGACGTCACCCTCACGCCGGAGGTCCTCGCCCTGGTCGACGCCGTCGACGACGCGCTCGACCAGGCGTCGCGTGACCTCCTGCGCGCCGCGACCGGGTCCGACGAGCTGGCGTGGCAGCGCGAGTTCGGCGTCGAGAAGGACGTGTCCGGCCTCGGGGTGGAGCGCAACGTCTTCCGCTACCGGACGACGGCCGTGCACGTGCGCTCGGGTGATGACCTCCTGGCCACCGCACGGGTCCTCGCCGCGGCACGTCGCACGGGAGCGCCGATCGAGGTCTCCAGCCCGATCCCGCTGCCCGACGGCCTCGCCCCGGGACACGTCGTCGAGACGCCCGCCGACTGGCTGCGTCGCATCGCGACCGAGCGGCCCAGCCGGATCCGCCTGCTGGAGTCCCTCGCCCTGGAGGTGGCCGACGCCGTCGGCGGCGACCCGGACGTCGCGATCCACGCCGGCGAGGTCACCTGGTCGGGTCGGGTCGAGCTGCTGCCGTTCCTGCGCGAGCAGGCCGTCAGCATCACGACCCACCGCTTCGGCAACCACGACGCCTCCTTCGACGCGGTCCTCCCCCGCGACTGACCCCCACGCCGGGCCCCCGCCGAGTGGCGCAGATCCGCGATTCTGGGACGGCGTGTCGCGCAAATCTGCGCCGCTCGGGGCCGGCTTTGCGCCACTCGCGATCGACCCGGAGCGGCGTGTGCGGGCCCGTTCAGCCGCGGTCGAGCCCGGGCGGCAGCGGGGCGCGCCAACCGCGCCACAACGCCAGCAGGCGCCACACGAGGCAGATCGCGGCGGACACGACGTACGTCCACGGGCCGAGACCGATCTCGGCGGCCAGCACGGCCAGCAGGGCACCGGTGAAGGCGGGCGTCGCGTAGAGCTCCTCACGGAAGATCACCGGGACCCGGCCGGCCAGGACGTCACGCATCATGCCGCCACCGATCGCCGTCAGCATCCCGCACAGGGCCGAGGCGATGATCCCGAGCCCGGCGTCGTGGGCCTTGACGGCCCCGGTGACGCAGAAGAGGGCGAGGCCCACGGCGTCGAGGACGCCGATCTGCTTCTCCATCCGGCCGACGGCCGGGTGGAACACGAAGACGATCACGGCCGCGGCGACCGGGGTGATGAGGTAGCGCCAGTCCACCAGCGCCGCCGGCGGCACCGACCCGATCAGCAGGTCACGCAGGACGCCGCCCCCGAGCCCGGTGATGCCACCGAGGACGATGGCGCCGAAGACGTCGAGCTCCTTGCGGACGGCCACGAGCGCCCCCGTCGCCGCGAACACGGCGATGCCCAGCAGGTCGAGCAGCAGCAGGGCGAGGTCGGGCATGGATCGACGCTAGCGGCATCCGGGGGCCGCCGGCCCACAGGGCCGGGACACGTGCGTCGACCGGTCGAGCGTGTCGTCCCGGATTCACCGACGCCCTTGCCTAGCATGGGCGGGAACCACGTGGGAGGCGACACACATGCGCGATCTCGGTCCGGATCGGCTGAGTGAGGACGGGCGATACGTCCTGCTGCGCGACCCCTCGGGCCCCGAGGCCTTCCGCGTCCCCGCCGATCGTCGCCTGAGGGCCCTGATCGACGCCGCGTCCCAGCACCGGGACCGTTCGTCCGGCCAGATGGAGTTCACGATGGAAAGCAGCCTCAGCCCCCGCGACATCCAGACCCGCATCCGACGTGGCGAGTCCGTGACCCAGGTCGCCGAGACGGCCGGCGTGCCCACGGAGCAGATCGAGCGCTTCGCCGGGCCCGTGCTGGCCGAGCGCGAGCACATGGTCAGCCAGGCCAGGTCGACGCCGGTGCGCCGCAAGCACGTCGGCGGCTCTCCCGTGGTGCTCGGCACCATCGTCGACGAGCAGATCGTCGACGACGGCTCCAGCCCCGACGACGCCCTGTGGGACGCCTGGCGTCGCGAGGACGGACGGTGGCACGTCGTCGTGACGCCCCTGTCGGGCATCCGCGCCTCCTTCCTGTACGACCACAAGAGCCGCTACGTCCTGCCTGCCGACGAACCGGCCCACGACCTGGTGGGCGACGTCGCCGTCGCGACGTCCTCGGAGATGGCCATCGCCGACGCACTGCAGTCCCAGGAGCCCGCCGCTCCGGCCGCGGCCCAGGAGGACGCGGTGGTCTCGGACGAGGACGACGTGGCACCCCCGGCCCGCATCTCCTCGATCAAGGAGGCGCGGGACCGACGCGCCCAGGAGCAGCTGACCCTGCAGGACGTGGACTCCGAGGACGCCCAGGACGACGAGGACTCCGCCGAGCTCGAGCACGACGTGCAGGACGAGGTCGACGACCGTCCCCTCGCCGTGCCCGACTCGGTCGGTCCGCGCAAGAAGAAGGCCGAGCGCCGCCGGGTTCCCAGCTGGGACGAGATCATGTTCGGCGGACGTGACGACTGACCGTCACAGGCCCTACCCGAACGGCAGGACGTCCGGCGAGAGCGCGGCCGCCTTGGCCGACGCGGCCGTCATCCGCCGGCGGTGGTGCCGGCGGCACAGCACCTCATAGCCCACGGTGGGCGCCGGCAGGCCGGTCTGCTCGACGTCGCCGACGACGATCACCTCACCCTCGGTGATCATGACGCCGTCCTCGGTCCGCGCGTTGTGGGTGGCCCGCTCCCCGCACCAGCACAGCGCCTCCACCTGCAGGGTGTGGACGCGGTCGGCCAGCTCCACCAGACGCCCGGAGCCCTCGAACAGGCGGGTGCGGAAGTCGGTGAGGATGCCGAAGCAGAAGACGTCGATCTCCAGCTCGTCGGCGATCCTGGCCAGGACGTCGATCTGGTGCCGGGTGTAGAACTGCGCCTCGTCGCACACCAGGTAGTCGATGCGACCACCCTGCGTCAGCTCACCCACGACGTGCTGCCAGAAGTCGAAGTGCTCGTCCACCTCGATCGCGTCGACCGAGAGCCCCAGCCGGCTGGAGAGCGTCGCCTCGCCGGCCCGGTCGTGGCTGGTGAACACGCGCCCGACCCGGCCACGGGAACGGTGGTTGTGGTCCAGCTGCAGGGCAAGGGTGCTCTTGCCGCAGTCCATCGTTCCCGAGTAGAAGTCCAGTGCCGCCACGAGTCCATCCTGCCAGCCTCAGGGGGCGATGAGGACCGGGATGGCTCGTTCGACCTCGGTGATCGAGCCGTGGAACCCGGTCATCTGCAGCTCGATCGCGAAGTCTCGTGAGGAGAACACAGCGAAGTCGCCCAGCGCCGCCACCACGACGTCCCCGATGCGTGGTCGCACCCGGTCGTCGATGGGGCCGAACCAGTCCTCCAGGCCCTCCTGCGTCCGCACGACGGCCCGCTCGCCCACCACGTCGGCCCAGGCGGCGGCCACGGCGTCCGCCGACCCCGGGCGGACGTAGAGGTGGCGGAAGCGCGCCTCCCCCGCCACCAGGGTGACGTCGTCGCGCAGCGCCGGCACGGTCTCCAGGTCGAAGCGGCCCTCGGCCGGCAGGTCGAGCATGCCGTGGTCGGCCGTCACGAGCAGCACCGTGTCAGCAGGCAGCTCGGCACGCAGCGTCGCGAGGTTGGCGTCGATGGTGGAGAGCATCTCCCGCCACTGCGGTGACGTGCACCCGTGCTTGTGACCGGTGTGGTCCAGGCGGGACTCGTAGGCGTAGACCACGGCCCGCTCGGTCTCCTCCACGACGTCGAGCACGACGTCCTGGCGCTCCCAGACCGAGTCGATGCCGTGGAAGGGGACGCCACGCTGGCTGCACAGCGTGAGGCCACTGCTCTCGAACGCCGAGTCGTTGACGGCCGAGGCGGGGATGCCGGCCGCTGCGATGGCCTCCAGCACGGTGGTGTGCGGCTGCCACTGGAGGGGGTCGACGTCGTGGGCCCACTTCAGCGAGTTCAGCAGCCGGCCGCTGGCGGGCTCGCGGGAGGTGTAGCCGACGACGCCGTGCCGCCCGGCCTCCAGGCCGGTGCCCAGCGAGGTCAGGCTCGTCGCGGTGGTGGAGGGGATGCCGCTGCGGACGTCCGTGACACCGTGCAGGCCGGCCAGGAACGGGGCGGCGTCCGCGTGCTCGGCCAGCAGGTGCGCTCCCAGGCCGTCCACGAGCATGACGACGTAGCGCGGCGCCCGGGGCAGGCCGATGGTGTCGCTGAACCCCGGCGCGCCGACGGCCGCTCCCACCGACGGCAGGAGCTCGTGGAGCCCGGGCATCAGGTCTGGCCGGCCCGGCTGCCGGTCGTGGCGACCGAGAGGACGCGGGCGAACTCCAGCAGACGTTCCAGCGCCGACCCGCCATCCGCGGCTGCGCTCAGGCGCAGCGAGAAGTCGTCGCCGGTCAGGTTCCCGGTGTAGCCGTGATCGGCCTCGCACTCGGGGTCGCTGCACTGCGCCGGCTCGAGGTCGATCCGCGACACCGCCCCCCAGCCGATGGTCATGACCGCCTCGGCCAGGTCCTGGGTGTCGGCGGAGACCATCCGCGAGACGACGACCGAGCGCACCTGCTCGATGGCCACGGCCTCGCTCGTGGTGGAGGTGTAGGGCGCGGGCAGGAGGTCGTCGGGCGGGTGCTCGTCGGTGTGCACCAGCACGACGCGGGTGTCGGTCAGGACGAGCACCGTCATGTGGCGGCGGACCTCGTCGCGGTCGAAGGTCGGCTCGTGGTGCACGACGTGGGCCCGCACCTCCTCGCCGGCCAGGGCGTCCTGCAGACCCTCGGAGACGATCTGCGGGTGGTACCCGCTGCGGGAGATCTCCTGGAACACGTCGGAGCGTCGGTCGCGTCGCATCATCCGAGGGTATCTCCCTGCGCCGGCTGGCTGAGCCGCCGTACGTACCACTCGCCACGTCGGTCCGCGGACGGCACGACCTTGGCGCGTGCGCTCAGCACCGTCAGGTCGTCGGTGCTGACGAGCACGGGCTCGAGGTCGAGCTCGACGATCTCGGGCAGGTCGTCCTTCATGGCCGCGAGCCGCAGGATGGTGTCCTGGACGGCGCTGACGTCGACGGGGTCGCTGCCGCGGTAGCCGTACAGCAGCGGGGCCGAGCGCAGCTGGGAGACCATCGCGGCAGCGTCGGAGTCGGTGAGCGGCGGGATGCCGTAGGACCGGTCCCCCAGCAGCTCACTGGGGGCTCCGGCCAGGCCGAAGGAGACGAGCGGACCGAACAACGGGTCCTCGGTGACGCTGAAGGACAGCGGGATGCCGTCGGTGGCGGTGCGCTGGACGAAGAAGCGGGTCTCCTGGCGCATGCCCCGCCACGTGGTGAGGTTGTCCCAGGCCTCGGCCATGTCGTCGGCGTCGTGGATGCCGCGCCAGATGTGGGCGAGGTCGGGCCGGGCACGCAGGTGCTCGCTGCCGGCCTTCAGGACGACGTCCCAGCCGAGCTCCTCGCCCGCCGCGATCGCCTCCTCCTTGGTGTGCACGTTGGTCCACGTCCACAGGTCGATGCCGTAGCACTCCAGCAGCGCGTGCGTCTGCTCGGTGGAGAGCACCGCCCCCCGCGGCGCACGCTTGAGCACGTCGCGGACCAGGGCCCTCGCGTCGCCCGTGCGCAGGTCCGGCCGGGTCTGGAACTCGCCGGAGTCGCTCGCGACCCACTCGGCATAGGTGACGACGCGGGCGAGCGCGCGCACCGCGGACTCCGGGGCCGGGTAGGACGGGACCGAGCCGCGCCCCGCCGAGCCGCCGAGGACGTCGGTCACGCGCAGCAGCTCCGGGACGCCCTCGGTGCCCAGGAAGGTGGAGACGATCGGCTTGTCCGACTGCTCGCCGATGGAGGCCAGCACGTCGGCGACCTCCTCACCGGAGGTGTTCAGCGGAGGGACGTAGACGACCATCAGCGCATCGACGCCGGGGTTGGCCAGGGCGGACTCCACGGCCACCTCGAAGTCGTCGGCCCCGGCGTTCGCGCCGAGCGGGACCGGATCGGCGACCTGCAGGCCCGAGGCCGCGGCAGCATCGGCGATCAGCAGACCCATGGCGTCGGAGTTGCCGACCACGCACAGCCGGTTGCCGCTGGGCAGCGGCTGGTGGGCGAGGAGCTGGGCGACGTCGAACATCTCCTCCAGCGTGTCGACCTGGATGACGCCCGCCTGGCGGAACATCGCGTCCACCGCAGCCTGCGGGGCGGTGCTGCGCTTGACCGCGTGCCCCATCGGCACGCCCTGGGTCGAGCGGCCGGACTTGACCGCCACGACCGGCTTGACCCGAGAGACACGACGCGCGATGCGCGAGAACTTGCGCGGGTTGCCGATGGACTCCAGGTACAGCAGCACGACCTCGGTGGCGGCGTCCTCCTGCCAGTACTGCAGGAGGTCGTTGCCTGAGACGTCGGCTCGGTTGCCGGCCGAGACGAAGGTCGAGAGGCCGAGCCCGCGACGACCGACGGAGTCCAGGATCGCGGTGCCGAGAGCACCGGACTGGCAGAAGAAGCCGACGCGGCCCTGCGGCGGCATCGAGGGGGCGAGAGAAGCGTTGAGCTGGACGTCGTGCTCGGTGTTGATGATGCCCAGACAGTTGGGGCCGATGAGCCGCAGACCGTAGGAGCGGCACAGGTTGAGCAGCTCGCGTTGGCGACGCCGACCGTCGGGGCCCTCCTCGGCGAATCCGGCGGAGATGACGACGAGGCCGTGCACCCCCTTGGCGGCGCAGTCCAGCACGACCTCCTTCACCGAGTCCGCGGGGACGGCGACGATCGCGAGGTCGACCTCCCCCGGGATGTCCTTGACGCTCTTGTGGGCCGGCAGGCCCGAGACGGACTCGGCCTGGGAGTTCACGGCGTGGACCGCGCCCTGGTAGTCGCCCAGGACCAGCCCTCGCACGAGGGCGAGACCGATCGAGTCGGCGCGACGGCTGGCGCCCACCACCGCGATGCTGCGGGCGGCGAAGATGCGCTCTATCGAGGCGGCCTCGGCCCGCTGCTCCCGCGAGCGCATCACGCCGACCGCGGAGTCAGTCGGGTCGATGCGGAAGACCAGCGTCTGCACGCCGTCCTCCACGCTGCCCCCGACCTGGTAGCCCATCTCGCGGAAGACCTGCAGCATCCGGGTGTTGGAGGGCAGGACGTCGGCAGTGAAGACCTTGATGCCCCGCTCACGGCCCGCCTGCGCCAGGTGCTCCAGGAGCAGCTGGCCCACGCCGCGGCCCTGGTGCGCGTCCTCGACGAGGAAGGCCACCTCGGCCTGGTCGTCGGAGACGGCGTCATAGCGGCCGATGCCGATGATGACGTCCTGCAGCGTGATCACGAAGGCGACCCGACGGTCGAGGTCGACCGTCGTGAACCGGGTGACGTCACGCGTGGAGAGCTCGGGGTAAGGCGCGAAGAAGCGGTAGTACTTGGACTCGTCGGAGACCCGTGAGTAGAAGGCGACGAGGCGCTCGGCGTCGTCGGGCACGACCGGACGCAGCTGTGCCACCCGGCCGTCCTTGAGCAGGATGTCCGCGTCCCAGCCGCGATCGACCACCGGGCTCTGTGACGACAGGTTCTCCACGTCACCAACCTACCGAACCTCGGTGACAGCGCCCCCGGCGTGGCGACGACGGGCCGTGGCGGCCTGCGGTGGAGAATGGAGCACCGCCTGCCACAGGAGAGGACCGCATGGCCCGCAGCACGACCCCGAACCCTCCCGAGGAGTTCGACGAGCACATCATCGACACCGACATCAGCGACGAGATGAGTGCCAGCTACATCGAGTACGCGTACTCGGTCATCTACTCCCGCGCGATCCCCGACGCACGCGACGGCCTCAAGCCGGTGCAGCGTCGCACCCTCTACACGATGGACGAGCTGAACCTGCGCCACGACCGTGGGCACGTCAAGAGCGCCCGCGTCGTCGGTGAGGTGATGGGTCGGCTCCACCCGCACGGCGACTCCGCCATCTACGACGCCCTGGTGCGGCTGGTCCAGTCCTGGTCGATGCGTCTGCCCCTGGTCGACGGTCACGGCAACTTCGGCTCCCCGGACGACCCGCCCGCCGCGATGCGCTACACCGAGTGCCGGATGGACCTGGCCGCGGAGGCGATGACGGGCTCGATCGACGAGGACACCGTCGACTTCCGGTCCAACTACGACGGCCGCGAGCTCGAGCCCGTCGTGCTGCCGGCCGCGCTGCCGAACCTGCTGGTCAACGGCGCCTCGGGGATCGCGGTCGGCATGGCCACGAACATCGCCCCCCACAACCTGGTGGAGGTCGTGCAGGCGCTGCGGCACCTCATCGACCACCCGGGGGCGGACCTCGACGACCTGATGCGGTTCATCCCGGGCCCGGACCTGCCGACCGGGGGCAAGATCGTCGGCCTGGACGGCATCCGCGACGCCTACGCCACCGGCAACGGGTCCTTCCGGATGCGCGCCACGGCCCGCATCGAGAACGTGACCCCTCGTCGCAAGGGCATCGTCGTCACCGAGCTGCCCTACAACGTCGGCCCGGAGAAGGTCATCGAGGCGATCAAGAAGCTCGTCCAGGCCAAGAAGCTGCAGGGCATCTCCGACATCAAGAACCTCACCGACCGGCACAAGGGCCTCAACCTCGTGATCGAGGTCAAGAACGGCATCGTCCCGGAGGCGTTGCTGGAGCAGCTCTACAAGCAGACGCCCATGGAGACCTCGTTCGGCGTCAATGCCGTCGCCCTCGTCGACGGCCAGCCGCGCGTCCTGGGGCTGCGCGAGATGCTCGACGTCTACCTGGCGCACCGCCTGTCCGTGGTGCGACGCCGCAGCCAGTTCCGTCGCGGCAAGGCCGCCGACCGGCTCCACCTCATCGAGGGGCTGCTCGTGGCGATCCTGGACATCGACGAGGTGATCCAGCTGATCCGCAGCAGCGACGACCGCTCCGAGGCCAGGACCCGGCTGATCGGCGTGTTCGACCTCTCGGAGGTACAGGCCGACTTCATCCTCGACCGCACCCTGGGCAGCCTCACCAGGTACTCGCGCATCGAGCTGGAGAAGGAGGCCGACGAGCTCCGTCAGACGATCGAGCGGCTCGATGAGATCCTCGGCGACGACGCCGTGCTCCGCGCGGTCGTCAGCAACGAGCTCGACGAGGTCGCCCGGACCTTCGGCACGCCACGCCGCACGGTGCTCCTGGAGTCCGCGGGCACGGCAGTCACCTCGGCGGCCGCCCCGCTGGAGGTCCCGGACGAGCCCTGCTGGGTCCTGCTGTCCGGCACCGGGCTGCTGGCGCGCACCAGCGACGACGCCCCACTCGGGCTGAACGAACGTCGCGCCAAGCACGACGTGATCCTGTCCGCCGTCCGTGCCACGGCACGCGGGGAAATCGGGCTGCTGAGCAGCGACGGCACGGTGCGCCGGCTCAGCGTGCTGGAGATTCCCGCGCTCCCCCCGACTGCCTCCGCCCCCCACCTGCAGGGCGGCGTGCCCCTGCGCGAGCTCGTGGACCCCGGCGCCACGCCCCTGGGCCTGATGAGCCTCGACGAGGACGGCCCCGGCATCGCGCTCGGCACCAGGCAGGGTGTCGTCAAGCGGGTCAAGCCCGACCACCTCGGCCGTGACTCGTGGGAGGTCATCAGCCTCGCCGAGGGTGACGTTGTCGTCGGTGCGACGATGCTTCGCACCGGCGAGGAGGACCTCGCGTTCATCACCTCCGACGCCCAGCTGCTGCACTTCTCGGCCTCCCTCGTCCGGCCCCAAGGGCGCACAGGCGGTGGCGTCGCAGGGATCAAGCTCTCGCCCGGCGCCCGCGTCGTGGGATTCGGTGCCGTGCGGGACGCCTCGTCCGCCCACGTGGTGGGCATCGCCGGCTCCGGCGACGCCCTGCCCGGCACCCAGGCCGGCACCGCCAAGGTGACCCCGCTCTCGGTGTACCCGGCCAAGGGACGCGCGACCGGTGGGGTGCGCTGCCAGCGTCTTCTCCGGGGCGAGGACAACCTCGTGCTGGGCTGGGTCGGTGACGGTCTACCTCTGGCGTGCGCCACGAGCGGCACCGCCGTGGCGCTGCCCGAGCCCACCGATCGCCGCGACGGCTCGGGGGTGCCCCTGCCGCAGCCGGTGCTCACGGTCTCCAGTCCCGCAGCGACCTTCTCGCAGCCGTGAGCAACGCCCACGGGACACCGGCCGGGGCCCCGGCTGCGTGCCAGACTGGCCCCGTGCGCAACCGACTGTCACTTCTCGCCCTCCTCGCCCTGCTCCTGACCGCCTGCACCGGCGGCGAGGAGTCCGAGAGCGCCGACCCGGCAGAGCTGTCGGAGCGTCTCTCAGCCGCTCGCACGGTGATCGACGAGGCGGAGAGCCTGGAGCTCGCCCTCTCGACCGAGGAGCTCCCCCAGGGCGTCACGGGCCTGCTCACGGCCGAGGGTCGTGGCAACCACGACCCAGCCTTCGAGGGCGACGTGACGGTCGTCGCCGGCGGGACGAGCCTGGACGCGGAGGTGGTCGCGGTCGACGGCGAGCTGTACGCGAAGACCGGGTTCGCGCCGACGTTCCTGTCCTTGGACCCCAGCACCCTCGGCGCCCCGGACCCGGCCACGTTGCTCGACCCGGAGGACGGAGTCAGCACGATCCTGGAGGACACGGAGGACGTCACCGAGGACGGTGAGTCCCGCGACGGGGACGACGTCCTCACGACCATCGCCGGCACGCTCCCGGGTGAGGCGATCGCGTCGATCATCCCGACTGCCGACACCGAGGCCACCTTCACGGTGCGATACCGGCTCACCGACGACGACGTCCTGCGGGACGCCTCCATCGCAGGACCCTTCTACCCCGGCGGCCGGGACGTCACCTACCGGCTCGCGCTGACCACCTCCGACGAGCCCGTCGAGATCGAGGCACCCGCCGGCGTCGGCGGGAGCTGACCCGACCGTGCGTCAGGCGGCACCGCGGGTCCTGCTCGGGCTCGCCTCGGTGGCGATCGCGTTCGCCGCTGCCGACACGTACGTGGTGGTGCTCGCGCTGCCGGACATGATGAGCGCGAGCGGCCTCGCCGTCGACGAGCTGCAGCGCGCCGCGCCCATCGTCTCGGGCTTCCTGCTCGGCTACGTGGGGGTCCTGCCGCTGATCGGACGCGTCTCGGACCTGCGCGGACGCGTCCCCGTGCTCCTGGGCTCGCTCGTCGTCTTCGCCGTCGGGTCTCTCGTCACCGCGGCCGCCTACGACCTCGAGTCGATCGTCGCGGGCCGTCTGCTGCAGGGCATCGGTGGGGGCGGCCTCATCCCGCCGACCCTCGCCCTCGTGGCGGACCGTTGGCCGCCCGAGCGTCGTGGTCTGCCGCTCGGCGTCGTGGGTGCCGTCCAGGAGCTCGGCAGCGTGATCGGCCCCCTGTACGGCGCCGTCGTCCTGGCGTTCGGCTCGTGGCGCGACATCTTCTGGCTCAACTGTGCGGTGGGACTGCTGCTGGCCGCCGCGATGATCACGCAGGGCGACGAGGACCGGCAGCGGGCCCGGCGTCCCGGGCACCCGGACCTTCTCGGGATCGTCCTCGCGATCCTGGTCCTGCTCACCCTGACCCTCGTGATGCTCGAGCCGGAGTCGCTCGCCACCGGGGTGACGACCGGCTTGGCGTTCCTGCCCGTGGTCGGGGAGTCCCGCTGGCTCACCCCGATGGGCCTGACGCTCATCGGGCTGGCGGTGCTGTTCGTGCTGCGACAGCTCACTGCACACCGACCCCTGCTGGACTGGCGTGGATGGGGCTCCCTGGGGCGGGAGACGGACCTGCTGGGCGCGGGCCTGCTCACTCTCGGGCTCGGCTCGGTGATCGTGGCGTTCGCGTCGGCCGAGCCGGAGAGCGCGGCCATCTCGGACTCCGCACCGGTCCTGCTCCCTCTCGCGGCGCTGTCGTTCGGGGGGTTCGTGTGGCGTCAACGCGTCGCGCCCCGGCCGCTCATCCCCCGTGGGGCGCTCTCCAGCAGGGTCGCGTGGGGTGCGCTCGCGGTGTCATTCTTCGTCGGCGCGAGCCTCATCGCCGCGCTCGTCGACATCCCTTTCTTCGCCCGTCTGACGGTGCACCCGGACTCCCAGCTCGACGCCGCACTCGTCCTTGTCCGCTTCCTCGTGGCGCTGCCCGTGGGCGCCGTCCTGGGCGGGTGGCTCCTGCGATGGGTCCCGGCCGCGTGGTTGACCGCCGGGGCGATGCTGCTGAGCGCCGGAGCCTTCGCCCACATGGCCACCTGGGACGCGCAGTCGTTGGACAGCGGCTGGGAGACCCTGTCACTCGTCGCCGGTGGGTTGGGCTTCGGCCTGGCGATAGCGCCGGTCAACGCCGCCCTGCTCGCGCACACCGCTGACGCCGTCCACGGGGTGGCCAGCGCCCTGCTCATCGTCGCCCGCATGGTCGGGATGCTCATCGGCATCTCGGCGCTCACGACGATCGGCCTGCGAGCCTTCTACTCCGCCTCCCAGCGGATCCCCCCGGCAGCCGAGCTGTGCGGCGGTGCCAGTGCCGCCTGTCCGGCCTATCGCGACGCCGTGCGGGAGGCCGGCATCACCCAGCTGCACACCGTCTTCGTCGGGGCGGCCGTCTGTGCGGTCGTCGCCGCCGTGCTGGCCCTGCTGCTCCTGCGCGAGACCGGACGCGTCCCCTCACCGAGCGACGACCGATAATCTGTACCCATGCCCTTCGACGATCTGCTCACCGCCAACCGAGAGTTCGCGGAGTCCTTCGACCTCGCCGGGTTCGACGGCGTCGCCCGGGCGGGCGTCGCCATGGTCACCTGCATGGACTCGCGCATCGACCCGCTCGCGATGATCGGCCTCTCCCCCGGTGACGCGAAGATCCTGCGCAACCCCGGCGGTCGAGTCACCGACCAAGCACTCGTCGCAGTCGTCCTCGGCGTGAGCCTGCTGCAGGTGGAGCGCGTGCTCGTGGTGCAGCACACCCGCTGCGCCATGGCCTCCGCACCGGAGGAGGAGCTGCGACGCCGTGTGGGCGAGGCTGCCGGCACCGACGCGTCGTGGATGACGCTGGGCGCCATCACCGACCAGGAGGCCACCCTGCGCACGGACGTGCACCGGGTGGAGTCACACCCCCTGGTCCCGGCCGGCGTCGAGGTCGGTGGGTTCCTCTACGACGTCGACACCGGTCTGCTGGAGCAGGTCGCTTGAGACCGCAGCCGGAACGTCAGGGCTGCGGTGGTCCCAGCGTGTAGCGGCGGGAGACCCTCTCGCCGATTCGCGGTGAGAGCTCAACGGTCAGGACGACCAGACCCGCGCCGTCACGGAGGAGCTCGATGCGATGCTCCACCTCCTCCTGCGGGTCGAGGCCGGCCTGCTCGTACGCGACCTCCAGCTGCGCAGCCACCTGGTCGTCACGCAGGCTGCGCAGCTCGATGGGAATGAGACCGGCGACCGGCCGAGACCTGTCGGCGGGCTGCCACCCTCCGACCCGGCGCCAGCTGTACGCCGGCGTGGTGACGTCATCGACCAGCTCGATGGTGGCGACGGTTCTGGTCAGCTCCAGGGAGTAGACCTCCGTGGAGCCGAACCGGTCGTCCATCCCTCCCAGCAGCGCTTGCCAGCCCTCGATGGTGGTGGGGTCGTTGACGGGTTCGGGACGCGCCACGGCAGGACGCGGGTCGTCTTCGGGCAGGATCTGGGCCAGGCCCGCGCCCACCACCCCGACCGTCACGATGCCGCCGCCGATCACCATGAGGATCACGACTGCCCTGGCCAGGGCCATCGCGACTCGGTCGCTCCTGGTCGCCAGCGACTCGTGGATCGGAAGCTCACGACGCCACCGCCGCAGCACGACGTGAGCAGCAGCATCCAGGTGGGGCATGAGACGCTCCCCGAACGGCGGTAGCCGTCCAGTGGTGGGGGCGGACGAGGGCCATGGCTCCGTCGTCGACCTCCGAGTACGAGCGGAGGCGCCTGCACTGGACGTCGAGGTCGGCTCGGGGGGCCCGAGCCCACGGACCGCCGTGGCGAGGTCGCCGCGGGTCACCGCCGCCTGCACCTGCGCCTCACGCAACGAACGGTCGGGCGCGGTGATGCTCCTTGAGGCGACCGCGTCCTCGAGCACGCGTCTCGCGCGCCTCCTGTCGCGCCGTCGAGCACGGGACGGGTCACCGGGCTCGAGCACGAACGCACGGTACAGCAGACCGCGGAGCACCTGTCCCGTCCGCGTGAGGCTCCGGGGGCCCGACGACACTGACCTGCGTCGGACTCCTGCACCGCATCGGCGCGGACTGAGCCCGCAGCCCCGCTGCCTGGGCGCTAGGGTCGTCACTCGTGGGGGTCACGACGCGTCGAGCACTGACGGTGCTCCTGGTGACGCTGCTCGTCCTCGGCGGGATCGTCGGGTACGCGCACTGGCGGCTGCACCAGCTCACCGGCGGGGCTGCGGCCTGGGCCACCGAGGTCGAGTCCTCCGGGACGGTCCTGGTCGCCGCGGACCGCGTCTACGTCTTTGACGAGCGCGAGTCCGTCGACATCGTCGACCTCGAGGACGGCGGGCTCGTGCACGAGTGGGGCTCGGAGCCGGCGGGCTCCGAGCGGCTGGTGCCCACGAGGATGTGGCTCGGTGAGGACGGGACGTTCGTCGTGCAGGGCGACATCACCGGCCCCATCGAGTACGCCGCCTACGACCGTGACGGGAACCCGCTGTGGACCCGCACCGAGGACGACCTGGCCCGGGTGAGCGCCATCGGTGAGCAGGGCGTGACCCTGACCTCCTGCGGCGAGCGACGGTGCACCGTCACGACGGTGGACGAGAGTGGCGAGGAGCTCTGGTCGGCGCGGCCTCGTGTCAGCACCGATCCTGCCGCAGGGTCCGGCTCCGACTGGTCCCGTGTGGGCAGTCAGGACGACGTGCTGCGTCCCAGCAACAGCGCGATGGTCCCCACGGTGCCGACCGTCGTCCGCGACGGGCGGGTCGGCGTCGTCGACGAGGAGGGCCGCACGGTCGGTGGGACGATCCCCTTCGCCGACAGCGCCCTGGCGGCCGACCTGCTGGTGGAGAGCAGCGCCGACGAGGAAGGGTGCAGCTTCAGGGCGCTGCGTGCCGGCCGTGAGGTGTGGTCGACCACGATCGACTGCGGCGGACGGCGCTTTCCGGGCTTCGCACCGCGCCTCGTCCTGCAGGACCGTCTCTACGTCGGTCTGGAGCGCGGCGGCGGTGACCGGGAGGGCATGGTCTCGCTCGATCTCCGGACCGGGGACGCCGCCGTGCTCGAGGACGGCTGGCGTGCGTTCACGCCGGAGTCCAAGGGGCGCGTCGTCGCCGGTGACCAGGTCGTGGTGGTGCAGGACGAGTACTCCCTCACCGGCCACTCCCCCGACACCGGGGAGGAGCTGTGGACGCGAGACGGCTGGCCGAGGTCAGAGACCTACGACGGCGCCGCCAGGTACCCGGGCGTGGAGACCGCCGGCGGCGGGGTCTCCGTCCTGCATCGGCACGGCGGTCTCTGGCCGGCCTTGGCGCTGGGTGCCGACGCGCCCCGATCGCAGGCCACGATCCTCGACGCCCGGACCGGGGACACGCGCGGAGCCCTCGTGGACTCCGAGCTCTACTCGGCGCGGGAGCTCCCCGACGGCTCGGCGGTCGTGCTGGCCGGCGGCATCCTGCGCCGCATCGGCCTGGGCTGAGCCCGATCAGGCGTCGATGGCCTCGGCGTCGACGTCGTACGCGCTCTGCACGATGAACTCCTTGCGCGGAGCGACCTCGTTGCCCATCAGCAGCTCGAACATCCCGGTGGCGCGCTCGGCGTCGTCGACCGTGAGCCTGCGCAACGTCCGGTGGCGTGGGTCCATGGTGGTCTCGGCCAGCTGGTCGGCATCCATCTCGCCGAGGCCCTTGTAGCGCTGGATCGGGTCCTTCCAGCGCAGGTTGCGGCGCTTGAGGTCGGCCAGCATCCGCTGCAGCTCGGCGTCGGAGTAGGTGTAGATGTACTTCTCCTGCCCCTTCTTGGGGTTGGTCAGCTCGATGCGGTGCAGCGGCGGGACGGCCGTGAAGACGCGCCCCTCGTCCACGAGCGGACGCATGTAGCGGAAGAACAGCGTCGCGAGCAGGCAGCGGATGTGTGCGCCGTCGGAGTCGGCGTCGGCCATGAAGATGATCCGGCTGTAGCGGGCTGCATCGAGATCGAAGGTGCGCCCGGATCCGGCGCCCACGACCTGGATGATCGAGGAGCACTCGGCGTTCTTGAGCATGTCGCCGACGCTGGCCTTCTGGACGTTGAGGATCTTGCCGCGGATGGGCAGCAGGGCCTGGAACTCGGAGTTGCGGGCGGACTTGGCCGTGCCGAGCGCGGAGTCGCCCTCGACGATGAAGAGCTCGGTGCGCTCCACGTCGTTGGCGCGGCAGTCCGCCAGCTTGGCGGGCAGCGCACTGGACTCCAGGGCGTTCTTGCGGCGCTGGTTGTCGCGCTGCTGACGCGCCATCAGCCGGGTGCGCGCGGCGCCGACCACCTTCTCCATGACGAGGCGGGCCTTGGCCTTCTGGGCGGCCTTGGTGGAGGTCAGGAACGAGGTCAGCTCCTTGGCGACGACCTTGGTCACGATGCGGGTGACCGCCGGCGTGCCGAGAACCTCCTTGGTCTGCCCCTCGAACTGCGGCTCGGCCAGACGCACCGTGACCACGGCCGTGAGGCCCTCCAGGATGTCGTCCTTGATGACGTCGGGGTCGCCGGACTTGAGCAGACGGGTGGTCTTGAGGACCTCGTTGAAGGTCTTGGTGAGTGCTCGGTCGAAGCCCTGGACGTGCGTTCCGCCCTTGGGCGTGGCGATGATGTTGACGAACGAGCGCACCTGCGTCTCGTAGCCGGTCCCCCACCGCAGCGCGACGTCGACACCGAGCTCGCGCTCGGTCTCCTGCGGCGTCATGTGGCCCTTGTCGTCGAGCACCGGGATCGTCTCGGTGAAGGCACCCGTGCCCTGCAGGCGCAGCACGTCGGTGACGGCCTCGTCCTCGCTGAGGTAGTCGCAGAACTCCGCGATGCCGCCGTCGTGGCGGAAGGACTCCTCGCGTGGCTCGTCCCCGCGCAGGTCGCTGATGACGATCTCCAGCCCCGGGACGAGGAACGACGTCTGGCGGGCACGGTTGACCAGCTCCTCGTAGGAGAAGGTCGCCGTCTTGATGAAGACCTGCGGGTCGGCCCAGTAGCGCACCCGGGTGCCGGTCACGGCCTTCTTGACGCGGCCACGCTTGTGCAACGTGTTGTCGGGGGCGAAGCCTCCCGTCGGGCCGTCCTCGGCGAACACGCCGGGTTCACCGCGCCGGAAGGACATCGCCCACGTGGCGCCGCCCTTGTCGACCTCGACGTCGAGCCGCGCCGACAGCGCGTTGACGACGGAGGCGCCGACGCCGTGCAGACCACCGGTGGCGTTGTAGGAGCCCCCACCGAACTTCCCGCCGGCGTGGAGCTTGGTGAAGACCACCTCGACGCCGGACAGACCCGTCTTGGTCTCGGTGTCCACCGGGATGCCTCGACCGTCGTCGGAGACCTCGACCGAGCCGTCGGCGTGCAGCGTCACCCCGATGCGGCTGCCGAATCCCCCGAGCGCCTCGTCGACGGAGTTGTCGATGATCTCCCACAGGCAGTGCATGAGCCCACGGGTGTCGGTGGAGCCGATGTACATGCCCGGACGCTTGCGGACCGCCTCGAGCCCCTCCAGGACGAGCAGGTTGCGAGCGTCGTACGTCGACACGAGGGCGGCCTCCAAGGGGTGCTTCGGCGGGTTCGGGAGCACGCTGAGGCGCCCCTGCGGTCAGCCTAGTCAGCACGAGCTCGGCGGCCCTTCAGACACGCAGAGCTCCCGCGTGTCGCCACCAGTTTGACCCGCCCGGGCAGTATCTATGTCGTAGGTCACTCATGCCGCGCGGAACACCGCGACATGGTTGGATGTTGATGCAGACAGAACCCGCTCCGATTGAATTGAGGTCACCATGGCAGCACTTGCTGAGCTGCGCGGTCTGAACGCGACCGATCGCTGCGACCGCTGCGGAGCACAGGCGTACGTCCGCGTCGAGCTCGAGGGCGGCGCTGAGCTCCTGTTCTGCGCACACCACGCCCGTGAGCACGAGGAGAAGCTTCGCCAGGTCGCCGTGACGATCCACGACGAGACCGGCCGTCTCGCCGACGAGCCGTCCCAGGACGCCTGACACCCACCGCTTCACGACGGGGTCGACCGGTTCGCCGGTCGGCCCCGTCGTCGTGTGTCGCAACCCTTTTGCCGGATCCGGGGACGGGGGCGCCGCGAGCCCGTAGTCTGCGGCTGAGGGAGGCGCCATGACGTTCGACGAGGCCTGCTGGGTACTGGGTATCGAGCCGGGAACCGACTACGTGACGGCACACCGCGCCTACCGCAGCCGAGCCCGGGAGAGCCATCCCGACACGGCCTCCCCGGCCAATCGCACAGCAGCGGCCGACGAGATGGCGCGGATCAATGCAGCATGGCGGTTGCTGCGCGACGAGCTCCAGCCCCCGGCCCTGGCTTCCGGTGAGGGCTCTCCCCACGTCGATGAGTCCGAGCGCGAGGAACCCGCGCCGGTGCACCGGCGCGGACGACGCACGTCCCTGCTGGTGGCGGCCGCAGCCGTCGTCGTCGTGGGGGCCGGCCTGGCCGCGACCCAGCTCGGCGGGGGGACGACAGGCCCGCAGGACTACGTCGGGGCGTGCCTGGACGCCGAGGGCGGCGTCGTCGACTGCGGCGGCTCCAGTGCGAACGTGGAGGTGGTCGAGCAGGTGACGACCGCAGAGGACTGCGACGGCCCCGTCTTCGCCGACACCACGGGCGCGACGTTCTTCTGCACCAGGGCGCTGGACGCCTGAGGCGTTCTCCACCCCGGGCCCAGGCCTGAGGGCACCGGAGCGGGCCTGGTCAGGTCTTGCTCTTGCAGCGCTTCAGGTAGCCGGCGTCGATGCGCTCGTCGTCACCGAGCCGTGGTTGCGCGTAGGCCTCGCGTGAGCCGAGCTTGGCGAACCGCTCCAGCGACTTCTCCGTGCCCCCGGCTCCCGGCACCAAGGCGTCCTCGAGAGCCAGCGGGCACTTGTCAGCACCGAACTCGAACCAGCCGGCAACGCTGAGACTGCCCTGGGGCGGGCCGCCGCGCAGGGCGCCCAGCGCATGCTCGCGGATGACCCCGACGACGCTCGTCGTCCCGTCGCGCTCCACCTCGTAGCCGGTGCGAGTCTGCAGCCACAGCCGCACCACCGGGCCGTGTGTGCTGTGCTTGGTCTCGACCCGCCACGCCGTGGTCATGCGCGGGCTGCCGATCACATCGACGCCCTTCCCGAAGACGTTGCCGACGGCGAGCCGAGGGCTCACGGACCGGCCGGCCGCCGCGACGGCGTGCCGCGAGGTGGCGCCGATGGGGGCGAGCACCTCCGCGGGAGCGGTCTTCCCGGACCAGACGCCGGGGTCGAGAGCGGCGCGGACCGCCCAGCTCCGCAACGCCTTGGCGAGCCCAGCGACGTCAGCGTCGGTGAAGCCCTTGGGTGCCTTCGGCACTTCCGCCCAGTCGACGCTGTCCGGCGAGACCTCCGGCCAGTCGAGGCCGGCCGCGTCCAGGGCCGATGTCGGCTCCGGCGCGTCCTCGGTCTCCTCCGGGGTCGGCGTCGGCTCCGGCTGCGTCTCCTCCGGCTGCGTAGAGGGCTCGGACTCGACGGGCTGCAACGACTCCAGGTCCCCCGGGCCGCAGGCCACCAGCACGAGGGCGGTGGCGCACACGGCCACGAGGCGACGCTTCACGTCCACCAGAATCACACGACCGGACCGGAGGCGGCTGTGGTTCGTCCAACCCCGATCCCCTAATCTGCAATCCCCTAACGGCGCCGCGGGACCTCAGCCGAACGGCCAGCGGCTCGGCGACGCACTTCGCGTCGCCAGTCCCACAGGTGCGAACCGAGCAGGATCGCCATCCCGGCGATCCCGGCCGCCGAGGCCCAGCTGAAGCCCTCGACCACGATCACGCCGACCCAGAAGGCGATGAGCACGAGCGCGAGCGTCGAGGAGAACCAACGACGTCCCCCGAAGGCGACATGTTCCGGATCGCTCATGCATCCACCGTAACGACACCCTGACTCGGTGGTGGATGACTATGTCGCAGACCTACCCCAGTTCAGGCAGCTCGCCACCGAGATCCCGCAACTCTTGACGTGGAGCACACCAAGATGTTGCTCCAGGTTCGCGACGACATCGCCTCAACCGCTATCGACGACGCCGGTGGTGTCGCCTGATGGAGGAGTTTGCGCCGCTGGCGATGCTCGGCGTCAGAGATCTCGAACTACAGGTTGGTGACCTCGGCAGTCACTGGTCGGCTTCAGAGGTGGCTGGTGCCTCGTCATTGACCCTCCTCCAACTCTTCGTTGAGGGCGGCGACCTCTTCGTCGAAGCCGGGTCCATGGCAGCCGTAGTTGGGATCGGGGATGCACACGTCGGGCTCCGCTTCCACAGGAGCGGGCGTGAGAGCAGTCTCGGGTTCGGGATCATGGTGAGAGATCTTCATGAACTTCTTCTCCTCCGCGCGACCGTCAAGGACGGGCGGGCGCTCCGCCTCCGGCTCGGCGGGTGGCTCACTGGTCACCTCAGGTGACGGGGACCCGGCGGGCTCATCGGCAGCGGATGTGCCACACGCCGTGAGGGTCAGAACGAGAGCAGCGATCGCGAGGACGATCTTCATTACGGTATCCCTGCCAGCCTTTGGGGCGGTGTTGTTGGTGTCGCTCGTGGGCGCTCTTGCGCGATTGCGGCGTGTTGCGGAAACGTTACGTCCGCGGCCGAGCCCCTGGAAGCCGAACTGGGAAAGATGGCACGATCGAGCCAGGAACTCCCTATCGCAACAGGTGTCTCGGCACTCATCGACGAGGTTGAACGTCCCTCCCAGCAACTCGGCACGCCGTAGGTGCCCGGCCCTTAGGTCATCTGTTGCTCCTCATTTGTTGCTCCTCATCCGTTCCAGGTACGTATCGGTGAGCAGAGCGTGCAGCGAGTCGCGATCATCCTCCGAGCTGCCACTGCAGTTCGCCGCTGTCCCAGTCGACGGTGCCTGCGTACTCGAATCCATTGGCCGTGCCGTCGTCGTTCTCCTTGTTGACTGCGATACAACTGAAGGTGCCGGTGAGCGAGGTCAGATCGTCAACCGAGCCGCCGGTTGCGGTGCAGCTGGAACTGAGGATCGGGCCCTCGAGCACCCCGTCATCAACGGCCTCCTTGGCGCTATTGGTGATGTTCTTCTCGAGCTCCTCTACTAGCGTCGTCCGATGCTCGCGCTCGCTCTGGTCGGCAGCTCGCTCGTTCGCCTCTTGGCGCTCAAGCTTCTCGGCCTCGTCGTCACGTTCCCTCTGAGCCTGCTCGGCCGCTTCGGCGTCACCCCGCTGCTTCATCGCGAAGGCCACTCCACCACCCGCCAAGGCCAGGACGAGCACTACGACGATGATCGCAACGCGCTTTGATGGACGTCGCCTGGTGGCAATGTAGGACGTGCCGCAGTGGGGGCAGAAGTCGCCGGACGTCTGACTCTGGGTGCTGCACTTTCGGCAAACCCGCGTAGGCGTCTGTTCGTCGTCGCCGTTGCTCATCCTCGAACCGTAGGGCGAGACCGGGCCTTGGCGCCGGGAGAACCCAATAGCGGGCCGAGAATGGTTCGATCGGACGAGTTGACCTAAGGGTCGCCCAAGTTCAGCCGTTTGGGCTCCTCGGCGGCTCGGGACTTGGACTGGGCCTTGGTGTGCCGCATGGGTATGTCGGGGCGGGTCCAGCCGGCCACCGCCGTCAGTCCACCCTCGGAACCACCCGGGGCAGCCATCGGTGCGGCGCAGCAGGTGCGGGTGGAAGCGTTAGACCCCGGCCTTGTCGGCCATCCGTAACGGTCCGAACGGCGCGGGACTGTGGTTCTCTGACACGCCCTCAGTCTGTGTGCGATGTCGGGACTAGAGGCACTATGAGGTGCAAACGCGTCCGCTCACAAGTTCAAGAAACCGCTGCGCATGCAAGGGTTCCCAGACGTGAAACCATCCGGACTCAGTCCAGGTAGTCACGCAGGACCTGCGAGCGGGACGGGTGGCGCAGCTTGCTCATCGTCTTGGACTCGATCTGGCGGATCCGCTCGCGTGTCACGCCGTAGACCTTGCCGATCTCGTCGAGCGTCTTGGGCTGACCGTCCGTGAGCCCGAAGCGCATCGAGACGACGCCGGACTCCCGCTCGCTGAGCGTGTCGAGCACGGCGTGCAGCTGCTCCTGCAGGAGCGTGAAGGACACGGCGTCGGCCGGGACGATGGCCTCGGAGTCCTCGATGAGGTCACCGAACTCGCTGTCGCCGTCCTCGCCGAGCGGGGTGTGCAGGCTGATCGGCTCGCGGCCGTACTTCTGGACCTCGACGACCTTCTCGGGCGTCATGTCCAGCTCGAGCGCCAGCTCCTCGGGAGTGGGCTCGCGGCCCAGGTCCTGCAGCATCTGGCGCTGCACACGGGCCAGCTTGTTGATGACCTCGACCATGTGCACCGGGATGCGGATGGTGCGGGCCTGGTCGGCCATGGCGCGGGTGATGGCCTGGCGGATCCACCACGTGGCGTACGTGGAGAACTTGAAGCCCTTGGTGTAGTCGAACTTCTCCACCGCGCGGATCAGGCCCAGGTTGCCCTCCTGGATGAGGTCCAGGAACAGCATGCCGCGACCGGTGTAGCGCTTTGCCAGGGAGACCACGAGGCGCAGGTTGGCCTCGAGCAGGTGGTTCTTGGCCCGGCGACCGTCGATGACGATCCAGTCGAGCTCGCCGCGGACCTTCTCGGAGATGCGGCCACCCTTGGCCAGCTTCTCCTCCGAGAACAGGCCGGCCTCGATGCGCTTGGCCAGCTCTACCTCCTCGCCGGCGGTCAGCAGCGAGACCTTGCCGATCTGCTTGAGGTAGTCCTTGACCGGGTCCGCCGTGGCACCGGCGACCAGCACCTGCTGGACCGGCTCGTCGGACTCGTCGGCCGCCGACAGCGTGAACGCCGCCGACTCGTCCTCCTTGATGGTGGGGTCGGTCTTGACGTCCTTCTCGAAGACCTCGTCAGGGATGTCCGGGAGGATCTTCTTGCCCTGGGCGTCCACCAGCACGGCGCCCCCCGCGGCGGGCACGTCGAGCGCCTCGGCGATGTCCACGGGAGCGGCCGGCTTGGCGTCGGCGAGATCGCTCGCTGCGGCCTTGTTGGCCGCGACCTTCGCCGGCGAGACGCCCTTCTTGGCGGGACTGCCCTTCTTGGCGGCGCTGGTCTTGGCCGTCGACGTGGCCTTGGTGGCGGTCGACTTCTTCGCGGCGGCCGAGGTCTTCTTGCCCGCCCCGGTCTTCTTCACCGGGGACGTGGACTTCGCCGGAGCGGACTTCTTGACCGCGGTGGTCTTGGGGGCCGGGGCCTTGGCGGCGCTCGCGGACGGTGCCTTCTTGGCGGTGGACTTGGCGGTCGAGGGAGTCTTCGTCACAGTCTTTTCGGACCTCGGAGATGTGGTGGGCAGGGACGCATCGTTCGCGGCGCTCGGGGGCGCCTCAACAGGTCCGTCGCGACCGGAGGACTCCTCGTCCTGCGAGCCTCGCAGCCGCTTGGTCACGGCTGCGCCAGCGGCGATCAACCTCGATCCAGCAGCGGGACTCACCGAGTCGTCCACCTCTCGCTTCGGCATCAGGGCGCAACAAAGAGGCCTGTGGTCAACCTCTGCATCTCATTGTGCCACGGCCCTCAAGAGGCCGGCGCGGGGGCCGCTCAGCCGTGGGTCCAGGTGTGCACCGGATCGTTGGCGTGCATGTGCTCCTCGTACGCGCGCGTCGTCGAGCGTAGCGCCTCCACCCGGTCCGCCCCGGCGTCGGCCCGGCGGGTGAACTCCTCGATGAGCCAGGACGCTCCGTTGGTCCCGGTCACGCATCGCCGCTCGATGACGTCCAGCAACCGGCCACCGACCGCGTCGTCGACGCCCATCTGCTCCAGCCCGGCGGCGGCCATCGGCAGCAGGTGGCGCAGCACGAGCTCCCGGGCCGGCACCGTGCCCACCGACGGCCAGTACAGGTCCGTCTCCATGCCGGTGCGCGCCGCGGAGTGGAAGTTCTCCTCGGCGGCACGGAAGGACAGCTGGGACCACAACGGGCGCTCGCTGTGGCCGATCACGGTCGTGAGTCCGTAGAAGAGGGCCGCGTTGGCGAGGGTGTCCACCACCGTCGGGCCTGCGGGCAGCAGGCGGTTCTCCACCCGCAAGTGGGGTCGGCCGTCGGCGACGTCGTAGATCGGCCGGTTCCAGCGGTAGACCGTGCCGTTGTGCAGCCGGAGCTCGGGCAGCGAGGGCACACGTCCCGCCTCCAGCTCGGCGAGCGGGTCCTCGTCCTCCACGATCGGCAGAAGGGACGGGAAGTACCGGACGTTCTCCTCGAACAGGTCGAAGACCGAGGTGATCCATCGCTCGCCGAAGAACACGCGGGGGCGGACCCCCTGCGTCTTCAGCTCCTCGCTACGGGTGTCGGTGGCCTGCTCGAACAACGGGATGCGGGTCTCGTGCCACAGCTGGCGGCCCAGCAGGAACGGGGAGTTGGCCCCGACGGCCAGCTGCACTCCCGCGATGGCCTGGGCGGCATTCCACATCGAGGCGAAGTCCTCGGGCTCGACCTGCAGGTGCAGCTGGGTGCTCGTGCACGCCGCTTCGGGGATGATGGTGTCCGCCGTGGCCTCGAGCCGGTCGACGCCGTCGATGACGATCTCGATGTCCTCACCGCGCGCAGCCAGGATCTGGTCCGACAGCAGGTGGTACCGGGGGTTGGGCGAGAGCGAGTCGGCCGTGAAGTGCTCGTCACGCAGCGTCGGGAGGATGCCGATCATCACGAGCTTGGCCCCGACCTCGTCCGCCCTGACCTGGGCCTGGTTCAGGTCGGCCCGCAGGGCCTCCTCCAACGTGGTGAGACCGTCGCCGGCTGCCCGGGCCGGGGGCACGTTGATCTCGATGTTGAACAGCCCGAGCTCGGTCTGGAAGTCATCGTCGGCGATCGCGGCGAGAGCCTCGGCGTTCTTCATGGCCGGGTCCCCGGAGGCATCGATCAGGTTGAACTCGATCTCGATGCCCACGTGCGGGTGCTGCACCGAGAAGTCGTGCTCGCTCAGCATCCTCGCGAAGACGTCCAGGCAGCGCCGCACCTTGGCCCGATAGCGGGTGCGGTCCTCCCGGGTGAAGTGCCGGTGCTCGACGTCCTGACCCATTCGGACAGCGTAGTGCCGCGGCGGCACCAGCGCCCCTTGCCCGCCGAGCGGTCAGGCGGTCCGATGCGTCAGCGGGAGGTCTGTGTCCGCGGACCGGGTGGCGGGCAGGTGCGCGGCCGCGGCGACGCACAGGCTCCCCACCGCCAGGAAGACCCCGATGATGAGCAGACCCCCGGAGGCGATCATGGCCGACCAGCCCAACGAGATCTCCACCCCGGCCCAGTCGATCACGAGCGTGCGGGACAGCAGCGCACCCAGGGCCATGACCACCAGGACTGCACCGCTCAGTGCCGGACCGACGGCGCTCACGCCGGAGGTCGCAGCCACGGCTCCCAGCATGGCGGCGGCGACGACGAGCAGCCCGAACCCGACGAGGTCGACCCCACTGAACGCCTGGAAGGTCTGCAGGTTCGTGGCGGCACCCTGCAGCAGCGGGAGCAGGACCACCAGCACGACCGGCACTGCCCCCAGGGACAGCAGCCGGCGGGTCGCAGACCCCTCACGGCGCCCGACGCGCGAGCGGACCCAGGAGGCCGAGGCGAGGCCGGTGGCTGCCAGTCCGAGGACGAGCCACACACCGAGGAAGAGATGGAAGGGATAGGCCGTGCTCTGCAGCGGGTCGGGCACGAGCCTGAAGACGTCGCGGACCCAGAGGAAACCCGTTGCGAGGGCCAGCCCGGTCTGCGCGACGCCGACGGTCAGCAGCCCCAGGGGCGAGAGCAGCAGGCTCACCGCGCTCACGCCGAGCAGGACACCCCCGAGCAGGAGAGCGAGCAGCGGACCGAGGACGGACGGTGAGAAGCCGTCCTGCATCATGGCCATCGGCCGATAAAGCTCCAGCCCCTGCCAGGCAACCAGTGCGTGGCCCGCCACCCAGGGCAACCAGGCGGCAGCGACGGACAGCAGACCCCGAAGCGGTGACATGGGGCGAGCGTAGCGGCAGGTCTCAGGCGTCGTCGTCCGCTCTGAGCTGATCGCTCACCCGCCCCATCTCCTGGGGACTGATCCCCCGCTCCAGCGCATCGATCACCAGGCTCGCGAGGGTGTAGTGCGGCTCCAGGTCTCGTGCCCGCTCAGCAGCGATGAGCGCCTGTGCGCCATCGCCTCGCAGGTAGGCCGCGAGGGCTGCGAGGCAGAGCGGGCCCGCCGCGAGGCCGACTGGCGCGAGCCGAGCGACGTGGGCCCAGAGGGCCAGCATGTCGTGGGCCGTCTCGCGATTGATCCAGCCCCAGACGAAGTCCCGCACCGGCAGGGTGGTCACCCAGACGGCGAGCTGCAGCACCTCCCCGTCGGTCGGGGTCTGCCCAAGCAGCGCACGCTCCAGGACAGGCTCCAGCACGCGCCGGCCGACCTCCACCGCGGGGGCGTCGGCCACGGCGATCTGTCGAGCGGCGTCGAGGGCGACGCCGTCCACCGTGCGCTCCAGCCATCGACGACGGGCACTCTGCTCGGGCTGGAAGCGCCTTTCCAGTGCCGCCCGGTCCGGCAGGATCTCCTGCCCTGCCGCGATCGCAGCCACCACGGCCCGGTGGTGCGGCGACGGCTCGTAGGGATACCCCTCGGGATCACAGTCGTGGAACGTCGTCCAGTAGCGGGTGGTCGTGGCCCAGGCGCTGACGACGGGCGCGATGTCGCCCAGCGCCTGCTCCACCGCCCACACGGCCGGGCCCGCCAGCTCCGGCCGCTGCGAGACCGCGATGATGATCGCCCCCTCGGCATCCTGGCGACGCAGGTGCCCCACGACGTGCTCGGCCGCCGGCACGATGCTGTGTGCGTCGGGGAGGTCCAGCCGAAGGCTGAAGCCGAGACGACATCGCGGCCCCGAGGTGGCGATCACGCACACGGACTCCTCGGGCACGAACCCGAAGCGGGTGGGCAGGGCGCCGATGAGGTCGGGCACGTCGTGGGCGGTGAACAACGATGAGGAGGACATGCGTCCAGCCTCGTGAGTGAGGGCCGGCCACCACAGGCCTGATCGGCAACGCTGTGGACATCGTCGCTCGAGAGGCCGGAGCGGCCGGAGGACTGTGGACGCCGGCCGGGCCGGGACCGGCCCTACTCTCGGACCATGCGCACCACGGCGTCGGTCCTGCACCTCGACCTCGATGCCTTCTTCGCCTCCGTGGAGCAGAGGGACAAGCCGTCCCTGCGCGGCAAGGCGGTCATCGTCGGCGGGCTCGGTTCCCGCGGCGTCGTCTCGACCGCCTCCTACGAGGCCCGGGTGCACGGCGTCCGGTCGGCGATGCGGATGGCCGAGGCACGGGCTCGCTGTCCGCACGCCGCATTCCTGGGCGGCCGGTTCGATGCCTACCGCGAGGCCAGCCGGGTCGTCATGGAGCGGCTGCGACGAGCGTCGCCCCTCGTGGAACCGTTGTCCCTGGACGAGGCGTTCGTCGACCTCGCGGCCGCGCCGGACTTCCGGCCCGAGGCAGTCCCCGAGCTCGTCGAGACCATCCGGGCCGACGTGACGACGCTGACGAACGGGCTGACCGCGTCGGTGGGCGTCGGCTCCTCCAAGCTGATGGCCAAGATCGCGAGCGAGATCAACAAGCCCGACGGCGCCTTCGTCGTCGCGCCGGGCACGGAGCTGGACGTGCTCGGCCCGATGCAGGCCACAGCCATCCCGGGCATCGGCCCCGCGACGGCAGAACGGTTGCGGCGCCTCGGCGTGCACACCGTGGAGGACCTGCGCCGACCCACCGAGGACGAGCTGGTCCGCCTGCTGGGGCAGGCGTCCGGACGTTCGTTGTGGCGGCTCGCCCGGGGCCAGGATGACCGTCCGGTCGAGGCATCGAGGGAGGCGAAGTCGGTCAGCGTGGAGGACACCTTCCCCGACGACGTCACCGACCGCGCCCGCCTGGGTCGCGAGGTCGAGCGGATGGCTCGCTCGGTGGCCGGCCGCCTGCGTCGAAGCGGGCACTCGGGCCGGACCGTCACCCTGAAGGTCCGGCACCACGACTTCCAGACGCACACCCGCTCCACGACCTTGCCCGGACCCACGGACTCCCCCGCCGTGCTGGCGGCCACGGCCGCCGGCCTGCTCGCCGACACCGAGCTCTCCGGTGGGCTGCGCCTCATCGGCGTCGGCGTCAGCGGGCTCGCCGACTGGGTCCAGGAGGACCTCTTCGCCGTCGAGGAGGACCCCGTCGCCGACGGGGACGATCTCGAGCCCGCCCCGGACCTCGGGCCGCGGACCTGGGTGCCCGGGATGGACGTCCACCACCAGGCCCATGGCGACGGATGGGTGTGGGGAGCGGGTCTCGGCCGGGTCACCGTCCGATTCGAGACACGGGCGACACCGGCCGGTCCGGTGCACACGTTCGCCACCGACGACGCACGCCTCTCCCCTGGTCATGACACCCCCCGCAGCGGGCAGGGTCCGGCCGATAGCGTCGAGTCATGACGCAGCCACCGGTCGCTCCCCGCCGCCACCACGTCCGCAGCCACCATGGCGATGAGTTCGTCGATGAGTACGAGTGGCTGCGTGACAAGGACGATGCACAGACGCTGGCACACCTCGAGGCGGAGAACACCTGGGCCGAGCAGCGCACCGCGCACCTGGCGGACCTGCGCTCCACGATCTTCGAGGAGATCCGTTCCCGGACGCAGGAGACCGACCTCAGCCTGCCCGTGCGACGCGGCGGGTGGTGGTACTACAACCGCACCGTCGAGGGCCAGCAGTACGCGATCCGCTGCCGCTGCCCGCTCGCCGACCCCGACGACTGGACCCCGCCCGTCCTCGTGCCGGGCGAGCAGGTGCCGGGCGAGCAGGTGCTGCTGGACTCCAACCTCGAGGCCGAGGGCCACGACTTCTACTCGCTGGGAGCCTTCAGCGTCTCCGACGACGAGCACCTGCTGGCCTGGTCGGTCGACGTCGTGGGTGACGAGCGGTACACGATCCGTGTCAAGGACCTGCGCACGGGCGAGCTGCTGGGCGACGAGATCCCCGGCGTCGGCCACGGTGCCACGTGGTCCGCCGCAGGGTCCCACCTGTTCTACTCCCGCGTCGACGAGGCGTGGCGCCCGCACGAGATCTGGCGCCACGAGCTCGGCACGAGCGCGGAGCAGGACGTCCTGGTGCATCGTGAGGAGGACGAGCGCTTCTTCACCGGCGTCGGTCGCACCCAGTCCGAGCGGTACCTCGTCATCGGCGCGGGATCCAAGATCACCAGCGAGGCGCGAGTGCTGGAGGCCGACGACCCCACCGGGGAGTTCCGCATCGTGCTGCCCCGGCGCACGGGCGTGGAGTACTCCCTGGAGCACGCCCGCCTGGGTGAGCGCGACGTCTTCCTGCTGCTGCACAACGACGACGCCGAGGACTTCGAGCTCGTGGCGGTGCCGGCCGACGGACCGTACGACTCCCCCGAGGTCGTCATCGGCCACCGCCCGGGCGTCCGGCTTGAGGACGTCGACGTCTTCGCCCGTCACGTCGTGCTGTCCTACCGTCGCGACGCCCTGGCCCGCATCGCGATCCTGCCCGCCGGGACAGATGGCCTCGGCGAGCCCCGCGAGATCGACTTCGGCGAAGAGCTCTTCACCGCCGGAGTGGGCGCCAACGCCGAGTGGGACCAGCCCCTCATCCGGGTCGGGATGGGCTCGCTCGTGACCCCGATGACGCTGTTCGACTACGACGTCGACGCCGACGAGCTCATCGAGCGCAAGCGCCAGCCCGTGCTCGGCGGCTACGACCCGGACGACTACGAGCAGCACCGCACGTGGGCCACCGCCGAGGACGGCACCCGCGTCCCGGTCTCGATCGTGGCCCGCAAGGACGTCGCCCGCGACGGCACCGCCCCGGCCCTGCTGTACGGCTACGGATCCTACGAGATCAGCATGGACCCGGGGCTGTCCGTCTCGCGCCTGTCCCTGCTGGACCGCGGCTTCGTGTTCGCGATCGCCCACGTGCGCGGCGGGGGTGAGATGGGTCGTGCCTGGTACGACCAGGGAAAGCTCCTGCACAAGCGGAACACCTTCACCGACTTCGTGGCGGCCGCACGCCACCTCGTCGACGAGGGCTGGACGAGCCCGCAGCGCCTGGTGGCCGAGGGAGGAAGTGCCGGGGGGCTGCTGATGGGCGCCGTGGCCAACCTCGCGCCGGAGGCGTTCGGCGGCATCGTCGCGAGCATGCCGTTCGTGGACAACCTGACCACGATCCTTGACCCGAGCCTGCCGCTCACGATCATCGAGTGGGACGAGTGGGGCAACCCCCTGCACGACGCCGACGTGTACGCCTACATGAAGTCCTACGCGCCCTACGAGAACGTCGAGGCCAAGCGCTACCCACCGATCCTGGCCGTCACGAGCCTGCACGACACCAGGGTGGCCTACGTCGAGCCGGCCAAGTGGGTCGCGCGGTTGCGCGCCACCGCCACCGAGGTCGACGTCCTGCTCAAGACCGAGATGCACGCCGGCCACGGCGGAGTCAGCGGCCGCTACCACTCCTGGGAGGAGCGCGCCTGGGAGCTCGCCTGGATCATCGACGTCGCAGGGGCCACGAGCCCCGGTCGGGCCTAGGGTGTCGGGCGTGCTTCGCATCGCCACGGTCAACGTCAACGGCATCCGCGCCGCCCTCCGCAAGGGGATGGGCGACTGGCTCACCGAGAGCGACCCCGACGTCGTCACGCTGCAGGAGGTGCGGGCCCCCGATGACATCCTGCGCGAGCTGGTCGAGCCGCTGGGCTACCACGTCGTGCACACCGAGGCCGAGGCCAAGGGCCGGGCCGGTGTGGCGGTGCTGAGTCGCAGCGAGCCCGTCGCGCACCGGGTGGGCGGCGGTGACGACTACTTCGACACCTCCGGCCGATGGATCGAGTCCGACCTGCGCCTGCCTGACGGCTCCCTGCTGACCGTGGTCTCTGCCTACGTGCACTCCGGTGAGCTCGGTGCCCCCAAGCAGGACGACAAGTACCGCTTCCTGGAGCAGGCCTCGACCCGGCTCGACGCCATCGCCGGCCTCGCCGACCACGGGTTGCTCACCGGCGACCTCAACATCGGCCACACCGAGCGGGACATCAGGAACTGGAAGGGCAACCGCAACAAGGCGGGATTCCTGCTGGAGGAGCGGGCCTACCTCGACCGGTTCGTCGGCGAGCTCGGCTGGGTCGACGTCCACCGGGCCCTCGCCGGCGACGTCGACGGCCCCTACACGTGGTGGTCCATGCGGGGGCAGGCCTTCGACAACGACACCGGCTGGCGCATCGACTACCAGATCGCGACGCCGGCGCTGGCTGCCGCTGCCGGGTCGGCCACGGTCGACCGCGCCGCGAGCTGGGGCGAGCGCTGGTCCGACCACGCCCCCCTGGTCATCGACTACGGCATCTGACCCACGCTCGCTCCCCGGTGTGTCCGCGAGGACTCCGCCCCCACGCGTGCCATAGGCTGGGCGCGTTGGTGTGGTTGATTTGGCCGCGTGAGATCTCGGGTCCGTACGGGCTGGTTGTTCCTCCGGGTGAAGCGACGCACGACGTGTCCACGACAGGCGTGGGCGCTCATCTCGAAGGAGTAGGTATGGCAACGGGAACCGTCAAGTGGTTCAACGCTGACAAGGGATTCGGCTTCATCGCCCCCGACGACGGCAGCGAGGACGTCTTCGCACACTTCAGCGCGATCCAGTCGAGCGGCTACCGCTCGCTGGAGGAGAACCAGAAGGTCGAGTACGACGTCGAGCAGGGCCAGAAGGGCCTGCAGGCCGCGAACATCAAGCCCCTCTGACGCGAGGACCCAAGGGTCGCTCGGTCTTCTCCACGGTCCGTTGGTGATCCGCCACCGGTGCCGGGGACGGCGTAGCCGTCCCCTCTGACCTGAGGGAACCCACCTCGGACGTCGCGCAAGGGCCCCGACCGGCACGCTCGGTCGGGGCCCTTCCGCGTCGCATGAGGTTGACCACAGGACGCCGTGCTCGACTTGCGATCTGCCCCTCGTTGGGTTGACTGGCACCAAGCCGCACACGCGGACCCTGACGTCAGGAGACATCTCATGGGACTCGACGACAAGATCAAGAACAGTGTCGACAAGGTCACCGGCAGCGCCAAGGAGAAGACCGGCGACGCTCGAGGTGACGACGAGCTGAAGGCCGAGGGCAAGAAGGACCAGTCCAAGGCGGATCTGAAGAACGCCGGCGAGAACGTCAAGGACGCCTTCAAGAACTGACGCGCCCCACGAACGACGAACGCCACCTCCGCGGAGGTGGCGTTCGTGCGTTCAGGAGCGGGTCAGGGCCGTCCACCCTCGTCCCAGGCGTGCCGACCGAAGTCGCCGCCCTCGTGCAGGTAGGAGAGGTCGGCCGCCGGACGAGCGTGGCGGACGTCGCGACGGTGCGCTGGGAAGCGGCGGCAGCCCTCGGCGAGCTGGCCCTGCTCGATGTCGAAGATGGTGTCGTCCATGAACATGAGGATACCGTCATGTCTGTGCATCGTCACCCCGTCGAGCGGGAGCGAGCAGCCGGCCTGACGCGAGCCCTGGCGAGTGGCAGGATCGAGCGGAAGGCGCGCCGCGAGCGAAGCTGGGGGTACCACCCTGCACGGAGCGCAGCGGAGTGCTCGGGGGCGCAAGGGGCGCCGAGCGCGGCCGGCTACCGCTCGGTAGTCTCGCCGGACTCAGAGCGTTATCCGCAGGATGCGGTCGTCACCACCGCGCACGTCACCCCGCCCGTCGGTGTTGCTCGTGGACACCCACAGACTGTCGTCGGGCGCGACGACCACGTCACGGATGCGCCCGTACTCACCGTCGAGCAGCGCGCTCGGCTCCCCCGCACCGTCCGGACCGATCGGCACGGACCACAGCCGCTGCCCCCGCAGTGCGGCCACGAAGGCGGTGTCGCGGGTGATGGCCAGGCCGGCCGGCGAGCACTCGTCGGTGGACCAGGTGGCCTGCGGCGCCACCAGCTCGGGATCGTCGGACTCCCCCTCCACGATCGGCCAGCCGTGGTTGCCACCGCGCTCGACGAGGTTCAGCTCGTCGGTCTCCTGCGCGCCGAACTCGCTCGCCCACAGACGCCCGTCCGCGTCGAACGCCAGGCCCTGGACGTTGCGGTGTCCGTAGGACCAGACGCGGTCGTCGAAGGGATTGCCGTCGACCGGCTCCCCGTCTCGGTCGACACGCAGGATCTTGCCGGCGAGCGACCCGCGGTCCTGCGCGAGATCGGCGGACCCGGAGTCCCCGGTGGAGACGAACAGTGACCCCTCGCCGTCGAAGAGCAGTCGCCCGCCCTGGTGGTTGCTGGATCCGAGCGGGATGCCTTCGAGGATGACGGTCGGCGAGACCAGCGTGTCGCCCTCCAGGCGCATCCGCACCACACGGTTGTCGGCAGCGGTGGTGACGTAGGCGTAGACGACGTCGTCCTCGTCGGGGTCGACCGCCAGGCCCAGCAGGCCACCCTCCGCGCCCGTACGGACCTCGACGCCCGGGACCGGCCCGAGGCCGGTGGTCGCACCGTCCGGGGACACGCGGATGACCTCCGCGTCGTCGCGCTGGGAGACCAGAGCGTCGCCCGAGGCCAGGAACACGATGCTCCACGGCACGTTCAGCCCCTCGACCACGGTGCCCGCGACCGAGGGCGCGATCTCCTCCGGCGAGGCAGACGTCCGGGTCGGCGAGGGCGCCGACGTGGTGGGGGTGGGCTGCGTGTCCCGGCCGCTGCACCCGACGAGCGCGAGGGCACCCGCTGCCGCGGTGCCGGTGAGGAAGGTTCGTCGTGCCAGCATGCCCTCGATCATGCCCGGCCGGCCCACGTCGCGCAGATGGGAGTGCCGGGGCCGTGGAATGTTGTGCCGCTCGGTCCTGTTGTGCCCAGGAGAACGCCACGACTTCGACAGAGAGGCGACCCTGATGAGCACCATCGAGCTGACCGACGAGAACTTCGAGACCACCGTCACCGGCGAGGGCATCACGCTCGTCGACTGGTGGGCGGGCTGGTGCGGTCCCTGCCAGCAGTTCGCGCCGGTCTACGAGGCCGCCAGCGAGCAGAACGACGACGTCACGTTCGGCAAGATCGACACCGAGAACCAGCCGCAGCTGGCCGCGATGGCCCAGATCTCCTCCATTCCGACGCTGATGGCCTTCCGCGACGGCGTGCTCGTGTTCAACCAGCCCGGAGCGCTGCCCTCCGAGGCACTCGAGGAGGTCATCTCCGCCGTGCGCGACCTCGACATGGACGAGGTCCACCGCCAGGTGGAGCAGGCGCGGGCCGAGCAGGACGCCGCCCAGCAGCAGGGCGCCACGCCCGAGGGCTGAGCGAGCTCAGCGCAGGCCCGCCAGCACGGTCGTCGTGAACCCGTCCAGGGTGAAGGCGTCGGGCGTGGCGGGCAGGGGGCCCATCCGGACGGCGACGACGTCACGCGACGGCACGACGGCGAGGACCTGGTTGCCGAACCCGATCGCCCACGTCGCGTCGTCCGGGACCTTCGGGCCCAGACGCCCTCGGAAGGGCTCACTGTCGGCCGCGAAGCCCGTGGCCCGGTCGATGGTCTGCACACGCCCCTCACCGTTGACCCACCACAGCAGCCCGTAGCCGGCGTTGAGTCGTGAGGAGGGGCTCACGAGCTCGTCGATCGTCTCGGTACGGACGAGCCGCTCATCGCCCCACTGCCCTTGTCTGGCGACCAACAGGCCCACGCGGGCCAGGTCACGGCACGAGGACGCCAGGCCCGAGTAGGTCGTGGTGCTGCCGACACCATCGGTCTCCCACGAGGTGTCCTGCAGGCCCAGAGGCTCAAAGAGGCGCTCGGCCGCGAAGTCGCGGACCTCACGCCCGGTGGCACTGCGCAGCACGGCCTCCAGCACCTGGACGGCCGAGTTGTTGTACTCCCAGTGCTCACCCGGTGGGTGCTGCTGGTCGAGGCCGACGGCGAAGGCCGTCTTGTCGCTCGCCTCACGGACCATCTGCCCGTAGTCCAGGTCCCAGGTCCATGCGCGGCCCGAGGTGTTCGCCATGAGCTCTCGGACCGTGACTTGCGACGACGCGGTGTCACGCCAGCCCGGCACGTGCTCGGCCACACGCGTGTCCAGCGTGAGGTCTCCGTCGTCGATCGCCATCGCCACCAGCAGCGCCGTGACGGACTTGGTGATGGAGTAGGCGGGCCGTGTCGTGCTCTCGGCGGCTCCTGCGGTGTATCGCTCGTGCACGATGACGCCGTCGGACACGACGACCCCGCACGAGCTGCCCGCCCCGTCCAGCATCGCGTCGAGGTCCCCGAACCGGCCGCGCTCGTCACGGTCCCACGTCTCCCCGGGAACGGCCTCCGGGGTCGGTGTCGGCGCTGGCTCGACCGAGGGGCTCGCCGTCGCCGACGGGGAGGTCACCTCCCGGGAGGGCGACGCGTCCGGATCTCCGGCACAGCCGACCACCAGCAGCAGGCTCAGCACGGCCACCGGTCGGATCACCCGTGCCACTGTTCCAGATCCGCTCGTAGGCTGGCCGGGACACCAGACGTCGTGCCCCAGGAGGAGTCCCGTGATCTTCATCGTCGCCAAGTTCGAGACCAAGCCCGAGTGGACCGACCGCTGGATGGAGCTGGTCGCGCCCTTCACCCAGGCCACCCGTGCCGAGCCCGGGAACCGGTGGTTCGACTGGTCCCGGAGCGTGGACCACCCGCACGAGTGGGTGCTCGTGGAGGCGTTCGACGATGACGCCGCCGAGGCGCACGTGACCAGCGACCACTTCAAGCAGGCGCAGCAGGACCTGCCGCGTGCCCTGGCCCGCACCCCAGCGGTGATCAGTGAGTCGATCAGCGCCGAGGACTGGGCCGAGCTGGGCGAGATGTCCGTCGACTGATCCCGATTCGTCATCACGGCCGGGCTCGGGGGAGAATACAAGGATGTCGACTGTGACCGAGCTGCGCCTGCTGCTGCGCCACCCGGTCGACTTCGAGCTCGCCGACGAGCCACAGGACTCACGGTTCGTCTTCGTCACCCCGGAGGGCGAGCGCCGTGCCCGCGCGAGCGAGGCGGTCGGGCCGCTGAGCCAGGGCATCCGGTCCATGGCCGCCGACCCCAGCGTGCGGGCGTGGGCCACTCCCGCCATCCTGGCGCTGCGCCTCATGGCCAAGGGCGAGCTCGCCGACCCCGCGGCCTCTGAGCGCTCGCAGCTCCAGGACGCCTCCCGCGCCGTGGACCCGAATCCGGCCGCAGCCCGGGCCAAGGTGGAGGGCTTCCTGGCCGCGCTCGCGGCTGACGCCCCGTCGGTGGCCACGACGCCCCAGGCTCCTCGCGGTGCTCCCAGGGTGGGCCGTGGCCGCCCCGACCCGCAGGCGCCGCCGGTCGTGCCCCGAGAGCGCGTCAGGGCCAGGACCTTCTCGGCCACCCTGGACGTCGCCTTCCTCGACGACGCCGAGGCCGACGGCGACCACGTCGCCAGCGTCGCCCTGCTGGTCAAGCCACTCGATGCCGGCTGGGCCGCCGCCGACGCCCGCGACCTCTGGCGACGCGAGAACCACCACTTCGGGGCCGGCTCCCGCGAGGCCGTCCGTGGCCTCGTCGGCCGCGTCGCGGGCGAGTGGCCCCCGGCCGTTCGGCTCACGACGCTCCTGGAGGACGACGCCCCCCTGCTCGTCACCACCGATGAGCTCGCCGAGCTCGGAGTCCCCCGCATCGCCACGCGCCTCGGCGCCGAACGCATCGAGATCCGCTGGCCCGACGAGCTCGTGCGCGACCTGGAGACCAGTGCGACGGTCGGGGCGGGGCACACGCTCGAGCCAGGTCGACGGCGAGTCTTCAGCGCCGACCAGGTGTTCCGGTTCGACTGGCGCCTCGCGGTGGGCGGGGACGTCCTGACCCAGGACGAGCTGGACGAGCTGGCGACCTCCCAGCACGGTCTGCTGAAGCTGCGTGACCAGTGGGTCTTCGTCGACCCGAGCAGGCTGCGCCGGGTGCTGGAGCACCGCACCCGTGAGCTCACGGCCGTCGAGGCGCTGCGGGCCGCGGCCACGGGCGAGGTGGAGATCGACGGCGTCACGACGTCCGTGGAGATGGTGGGCTGGCTGGAGGACCTGCGTCGCCGCCTCGCCGAGCGCGGAGACTCAGAGCCCGTCGAGCAGCCGGCCTCGCTCGCGGGTGACCTGCGCGACTACCAGGTCAGCGGTCTGCGCTGGATGGCCCAGCTGGTCAACCTCGGCCTGGGCGGGATCCTGGCCGACGACATGGGCCTGGGCAAGACCGTCATGCTGATCGCTCTCCACCTGCACCGTGCCGCGGAGGCCGAGCAAGACGGTGGTTCGGCAGGGTCGACGCTCGTGGTGTGCCCGGCGTCCGTGGTCGGCAACTGGGAGCGTGAGGTGCGACGCTTCGCGCCGGGTGTTCCCGTGCGTCGCCACCACGGTGCGGGACGTTCCCTGGACGGCCTCGCCGGCGGCTTCGTCATCACCACCTACGCCACGATGCGTCGTGACGCCGCCCTGCTCCGTGATCACGCCGGCGGCTGGGACCTCGTGGTGGCCGACGAGGCACAGAACGTCAAGAACGTGCACTCCGGTGCCGCCCGCGCCCTGCGCACCATCCCCTCGACGGTGCGGCTCGCCCTGACCGGCACGCCGGTGGAGAACACCTTGGGTGAGCTCTGGGCGATCCTGGACTGGACCACGCCGGGTCTGCTCGGGGGCCGCGACGAGTTCCGCTCGCGCTGGTCGCGGCGCATCGAGTCCGGCGACACCGACCGCGCAGCCCAGCTGTCGAGCCTGATCGCACCCTTCGTGCTGCGGCGCCGCAAGAGCGACCCCGGCATCGCCCCGGAGCTGCCGCCCAAGACCGAGACCGACTACCGGGTGAACCTCACGCGCGAGCAGATCGGGCTCTACGAGGCCGTGGTCCGCTCGACCATGGAGGAGATCTCCGGGACGGCCGGCATGGCCCGGCGCGGGCTCGTCGTGAAGCTGCTGACCCAGCTCAAGCAGATCTGCAACCACCCCGCGCAGTTCCTGCGTCAGCCCAAGGGACGCCTTGCCGGCCGGTCGGGCAAGCTGACGGTGCTCGATGAGCTGCTCGATGACATCGTCCCCAGCGGCGGAGCCGCCCTGGTCTTCACGCAGTACGTGCAGATGGGTCTGCTGCTCCAGCGCCATCTCGCAGATCGGGAGATCGGCGCGCAGTTCCTGCACGGCGGGACACCGGTCCGCCAGCGTGAGCGCATGGTGCAGCGCTTCCAGGCCGGTGAGGTCCCGGTCTTCCTGCTCTCGCTCCGGGCCGCAGGCACCGGCCTGAACCTGACGCGCGCCGACCACGTCATCCACGTCGACCGGTGGTGGAACCCCGCCGTCGAGGACCAGGCCACCGATCGGGCCCACCGCATCGGGCAGACCCACCCCGTGCAGGTGCACCGGCTGATCGCCGAGGGCACCATCGAGGAGTCCGTGGCCGAGCTCATCGCCACCAAGCGCGCCCTCGCCGACGCCGTGGTCAACGCCGCGGAGGGAGCTCTCACGGAGCTCTCCGACACCGAGCTGGCCGAGCTCGTCCAGCTGCGCCGCTGAGCGGGCCCGGACACCACGGTGGGCGTCCGGGCCAGCGGTGAACCCTCAGCGCTGCCCGGACTCCGACTCGGGCCCGGCGGAGTAGACGACCTCGTCCTCCGGCACCTCCACGTGGGTGTCCGGGTGATCCGGCCACGAGGGGGCCGACTCGTCCTGCTGGCTCCCGGTCTGGCCAGCGCCGTCGCGGACCTCGCCGGACCCAGCCGCGCTGCGGACGGAGTCGACGGTCTCGCGGACCTTGCTCCCGGCCTTCTTCGCGGCCTCGCGGACCTCGTCGGAACCCGCCGCACCGCGCGCGGACTCGACGGTCTCACGGACCAGGCCCTCGGCCTTGGCGGCCGCGTCCTTGACCCGCTGGTCCTCACCGACTCGCGACGCGACGTCACGAATCTCCTCGTAGCGCTGTCGACCGGCTCGCGTTCCGAGCACGTACCCGATGCCGAACCCGATGATGAGCTTGAGCTTCATGGTGTCCTTCCCTGTGGTGTTCCCACCACTGTGCCTGCCCCGTGGTGGGGGCGCGCGCTCAGTGCGCGGCCGCCACGATCTCGTCCGGGGCGTGGGGAAGCTCGACGGTCTCGGTGACCTGACCCAGAGCCAGGTCGACCACGTGGATCGCCGAACCAGCAGGGTCGGTGACGTACGCGAGGTCACCCACCACCTCCAGGGCGGGGCGCGGCCGCTGCCAGTCCACCGGCTCCTTCCAGTCATCCAGCACGTCGATCGCATCGACCTTCTCGCCGGACTCCTCGTCGATGACGTGCAGAGCGCCGTCCGTGCCGAGCACGAGCGCCTCGCCCTCGGGACCGCGCCCCAGCGAGCGGAAGGTGTAGCTGGTGCCGAGGTCGACGAGGTCCACCTCGCCCTGCTCGGTGTCGAAGAGCGCGATCTGCTCCGGCCGCTCCAGCTCGGCCTCTGCATCCACCTTGTGATCGGCCAGCACGACGGGCGAGGCCTCGCTGCCGGCGAGATTGCCGCTGCGGGCGTAGTCGCCGGGGCCATCGATCTTGGTGAAGCCGTCGCGATCCAGGACGACCGCGCCGTCCTCGCACCCGAGCACGACGCGGCCCTGTGCCGCGACGGTCTCGCCGTGGACGCCGGGGCACTCGTTGGTGCTGGACTCGGTCTCACCGTCCGCGAGGACCTCGGCACCGTTGCGCTCCTCGGCGTTGCCGGTGGTGACCAGCAGACGATCGCCCTCGAGTGGCACGGCCACACCGTGGTGCGGCTCGTCCACGGACGCCTCCCCGACGCCCCGGGAGGGATCGAGGGCATCCAGCAGCTCGATCTCGCCCGTGCCGTCGCTGAAGAGCGCCGTCCGACCGGCGTGCGTGACGACGTGCCCGGGCTCGGGCGCCTCGTGCTCGGCTCCCCAGGCCACGTCGCCCGCGACGCGGTAGTGGTTGTGGTCCCCGTGCTCCTCGACGTCGACGCCGGTGTCCAGCAGCGTGAAGCCGCCGTCACGCGAGACCGCGACGTGTCGGCCGTCGCCCATCGGGCTGGCCCGCAGGAAACCGCCCAGCGAGAGCTCGTCGACCACCTCCAGGGTGCCGCCCTCGAGCACCATCACACCACCGTCGTAGGTGACCGCCACGCGGCCGGCCTCCAGCTCCCGGCCCTCCGCACTGCCCTCGGCGCTGCCGGCCTCGGACTCATCGGATTCGCCGGAGCAGGCGGCAAGGACCAGGGCGAGGCAGGAGACGGCTGCCGCCGCCGCCCGCCGGGACTTCAGGATCGTGGTCATGGAAAGCCTTCCTTTTGAGAATGATTCCCATTCAGAGTAAGGCACGTGTCACGAGGACGTGCAGAGGCCCCGCCGTACCGGCACCGTGCGTCCCTGGGCGGAAGGAACTGGGCTAGAAGCGACCGCAGTTGCCCGAGAGTGGCTTGCCCGCGATCCGGGCCTCCAGGAAGGCGAAGGCGCGCGGGAACCCCGTGACGGCCGCGCCCACGTGGGTGGGCGTGAGGGTTGCCCGGAAGTCGACCTCGGCGCCGAGCGAGCACCACGACCGCGCCATGTCACGACCCTGGGCGAAGTCGACGACGTCATCGAGACGGCTGTGCACCACGAGGGTCGGAACGGATGGTGCGCGGGTGCCCAGCCGGCTCTCCTCCAGCGCCGCGGAGATGTCCGGACGGTCGAGCTTCTCGATGACGGGCGCCCCGTCCGTCGTGAGGGTCCGGCTCTGCGTGAACGCGAGCTGGGCCACCCCGTCGATCGTGCAGCTGTCCTCCACCTGCTCGAGGTGGCGCCGACCTCTCTCGTTCAGCAGCGACCTGAGGTCGAGCTCGGGATGGGTGGCGTCAAGTGCCACGACGGCATACCCCAGGAAGGCCGCGTAGAGCGAGCCGTCGAGCTTGGGCGCGACGCGCTTGAGGTCCGCCGGGACCGCTCCGGCGTAGGCGCCGGCGATGTCCAGCTCCGGCGCGTAGGCCGTCGCCTGCTCCACGGCGCCACCGACGGCATTGCCGCCCTCGGAGTAGCCCGAGAGCAGGATGGGCGCCTCGTCCTCGACGAGGTCGAGGCGCTGAGCGGCCCGGACGGAGTCGAGCACGGACCGTCCCAACGACCCGGGGCTCACGTAGGTGTGGGCCCCGGGCGTGCCCAGTCCCTCGTAGTCGGTGACCACCACCGTGTAGCCGCGCGACAGCAGGCCCTGGATGAACAGGCCCTCGTACTCCGACCCGGCAGCCAGCTGGCGCGACGGAGCGCATCGGTCGGCCATGCCCTGCGTGCCGACCGCGTAGGCCACCACGGGGCGGGCGCCGGGACCCTTCCAGGTGGAACGGGGCACGATGACCGAGCCGGTCACGGCAACGCGCTCTCGAGCCCCCTCGCTGGCGTACATGACCCGGGTGACGTCGGCCTGGGCCCGGACGAGCTTGAGCGGGTCGAGGTGGAACACCGAGTCCTCGGTACGGATCACGTCGCCGTTGCCCGCCGGGAGCACCTCCGGTGGCTGGTAGAAGTCCTCGGCTGCGGCGGCCGGCGCCACCAGCAGCACGGATCCGAGCAGCGCGGTGGCGATGCCCACGACGATGGTGCGAGTTCCCATGACCTGTCCTTCGACCGGGCCCGCTCCCCCGCAGGCGTGGCCGCCAGCGTGTCAGTGACCCACGTCACTCTGCAACTGTCATTCTCAGGTCGAGATCTGGCGGGCCGAGCGAAGCGCCGCCCGCCACGGGCGGAGGTCGCCCGTCACCCTGCCCTCGGCCTGCAGCGCCCTGACCAGACGGGCCACGAGGCTCACCTGGGTCCTGCGCTCCACCGAACGCACCGCCAACCAGCCCGGCTGGAGGAACACGGGCAGGCACGCCATCAGATCATCGAGGCCGAGCACCCGGAAGAACGCACCCTCCCGTCCGACGTCGCGCTCGGCCGCCAGGGCTGCGGCGGCCTCGACTCCCAGCTGTGGCTGCACGTCCACGTGGTCCAGGAAGAGCAGGAGGTGAGCGAGCACCCGCTCGTAGCGGCGCACCGTGCTCGGCGGCCGCCCCTCACCCTCGGCGGCGACGAGACGCACGAGGACGTCCACCCCGTCGATCGCAGGACTCCAGCGCATGGGCATCGTGGTCGTGGTCTCCATGTCTCGCCGCCCCTCCAGCCGCAGAGGACCTGACCATAGGCGGCATGGCCCCGGGAGGACATCGACGCGAACCCCGGGTGTGGACAACACCCTGGAGACGGCGAGACTGTGGACACCGGGCATCCGCCTCGCACCGCTCCCCTCGTCCCCGCCAAGGAGTTCCGATGGACCCCATCGAGCCCGTCCACGGCACCGCCACGCTGCTGCTCATCGCCGGAGCAGCCGTCGCCGTGCTGCTGTTCCTCATCATGAAGGTCAAGCTGCACGCCTTCATCGCCCTGGTCCTCGTCAGCGTGGTGACCGCTGTCGTGGCCGGGATCCCGGTGGCCGACGTCCCCGTCGCGCTGACGGACGGGTTCGGCTCCACGCTCGCCTCGGTGGCCCTGCTGGTGGCCTTCGGAGTCATGATCGGCCGCCTCCTCGAGGTCACCGGCGGTGCACAGGTGCTCGCCGACACCCTCGTCAACCGCTTCGGGGAGAAGCGCGCCCCGCTGGCGCTCGGCGTCGCCGCGCTCATCTTCGGCTTCCCGATCTTCTTCGACGCCGGGCTCGTGGTGTTCCTGCCGATCATCCTGACCGTCGCCCGACGCTTCGGCGGGTCCGTGATCACCTACGCGCTCCCGGCCGCCGGCGCCTTCGCCGCGATGCACGCCCTCGTCCCTCCGCACCCCGGGCCCGTGGCGGCCGGCTCCGTGCTGGGGGGCGACGCGGGCGTCGTGCTGCTGGTCAACCTGCCGATCGTCATCATCTCCTGGTACGTCGGCGTCATGCTGGTGTCCCGCTTCCTCGCCGCCCGCATCATGGTGCCGCTGCCCGACCTGCTCTTCGGCCCCGAGAACGGCGGGCAGGACGCGGACGGCGAGGGCGCCACGAAGACCATCGCTCCCCCGTCGTTCGCTCTCGTGCTGTCGATCCTGGCGCTGCCCCTGGTGCTGATCTCCTTCAACACGGTGCTCACCACACTCATCACCGAGGGCGTGATCGGCGAGGGGAACACCTTCGTGGACGTGCTCGTGCTGCTCGGCAACACGCCCGTGGCACTGCTCATCACCCTGCTCGTCGCGATCGGCGTCCTGGGACCGCGCGGGGGTCGCACGATGTCGGAGACGACCTCCATGCTGGATGCCTCTCTCGCGCCGATCTGCTCGATCATCCTCATCACCGGCGCCGGCGGCATGTTCGGCGGCGTGCTGCGCACCAGCGGCATCGGCGAGGCCCTGACCTCCTCGCTGTCGGGCATCGGCGTGCCGTTGCTGCTGCAGGCCTTCCTCATCGCCACCGCACTGCGTGTGGCGCAGGGTTCGGCCACGGTCGCGCTCACGACCGCGGCCGGGCTCGTGGCGTCGCAGGCCGAGGGGCTGGGCGACGTGCAGATCGCGTTGCTCGTCACCGCCATCGCCGCCGGCTCCACCGTGCTCAGCCACGTCAACGACTCCGGCTTCTGGCTGGTCAGCCGGTTCTTCGGGATGGATGAGAAGACCACGCTGAAGACCTGGACGGTCCAGGAGACGACCCTCGGCCTGGCCGCCTTCGCCGTCGCGGCGATCGCGTGGCCGCTGGCCGGTGCGTTGTGACGGCCCCCGGCCCACCGCTGCAGGTGGTGGCGATGGGTGTCTCCGGGACCGGCAAGACGGTCGTGGGACGCGCCGTGGCCGAGGCCATGGGACTGGCGTTCATCGAGGGTGACCAGCACCATCCCCAGGCCAACATCGACAAGATGTCCGCCGGAGAGCCGCTGGACGACGACGACCGTCGACCCTGGCTGGAGGAGCTGGGCGAGCTGCTGCAGGCCAACCGTCGCGCCGGCATCGGCTCGGTGCTGGCGTGCTCGGCGCTCAAGCGGTCCTACCGGGACATCCTGCGGGCCGATGCCCCCGTGGACGCCACCTTCTTCCTGCACCTGGACCTGCCGTTCGACGTCCTGCTGGAGCGGATGGAGCAGCGTGAGCACTTCATGCCGCCCTCGTTGCTGCAGTCCCAGTTCGACACCCTCGAGCCGTTGGGCGAGGACGAGCACGGTGTCGCGCTCGACCATGACGACCCCCTGCCGGAGGTGGTCGTCGACGCCATCGCGGCCGTGCGCGAGGCGGGTCACACCGACTGAGCTCGGCACACCGCTCATCGTCCGGGAGGGGCCGTTCGTCCTGCCGGTTTGACGGACCCGCCAGCTTTCGGTTGAGTCAAGGTGCTCGCGTCGTCCCCCGGAGGAGAACCATGACCCAGCTGCTCATCGGCGGAACCTGGCGCGATGCCTCCGACGGCACCACCCGGGAGATCCGTTGCCCGGCCGACGGCCGACTCGTCACCACCGTTCCCGAGGGCACCGCAGAGGACTCCGTGGACGCCGTGCGCGCGGCACGCGACGCCTTCGACAACGGGCCCTGGCCCCGGACGCCGTCGCCCGAGCGCGCCGCGCTGCTGCATCGCCTGGCCGACCGGCTCACCGCGGAGAAGGAGGACGTCGCCCGGCTCGAGGCGATGGACACCGGCAAGCGCATGGTCGAGGCCCGCGTCGACATGGACGACATCATCGGCGTCTTCCGGCACTTCGCCTCGCTGGCCCAGGCCGACGCCGGGCGGGTCGTTGACCCCGGGATGCCCGACGTCGCCAGCCGCATCGTGCACGAGCCGATGGGCGTCTGCTCCCTCATCACGCCCTGGAACTTCCCGCTGCTGCAGACCTCCTGGAAGGTGGCCCCGGCGCTGGCCGCAGGGTGCACGTTCATCCTCAAGCCGAGCGAGCTCACGCCCTCCACGGCGATCTGGCTGGTGCGCACCCTCGCCGAGGAGGGGCTGCCCGACGGCGTGGCCAACCTCGTCCTCGGAGCCGGCGACAGGGTCGGCGCCCCACTGACCGAGCTGCCCGAGGTGGACCTCGTCTCCTTCACCGGGGGGCTCGTGACCGGTCGACGCATCATGGCCTCGGCCGCCCCGACGGTGAAGAAGGTCGCCCTGGAGCTGGGCGGCAAGAACCCCAACATCGTCTTCGCCGACGCCGACCGCGAGGCCGCGCTCGACATGGCCCTCACCGCGATCTTCCTCGACTCGGGCCAGGTGTGCTCCGCCGGCGCCCGCCTCATCGTGGAGGACTCCATCCACGACGAGTTCGTCGACGAGCTGGTGGCGCGGGCCGGCCGGATCCGTCTCGGTGGCCCGGACGACCCGCAGGCCGAGACCGGGCCACTGATCAGCGCCGCGCACCGCGAGAAGGTCGAGGCCTACGTCGCCGCCGGCCTGGCCGAGGGTGCGGTGCTGCGCGTCGGCGGCACGCGTCCCACTGGCGAGGGCTGGGACGAGGGCCACTGGTTCCCGCCCACGATCCTCGACGGCTGCTCGGCCGACATGTCCTGCGTGCAGGATGAGTCCTTCGGGCCGGTGCTGACGGTCGAGACGTTCACCGGCGACTCCCCCGACGCCCTGGAGGAGGCCGCAGTCTCCTTGGCCAACGACACGATCTACGGTCTCGCCGGGGCCGTGTGGACCGGCGACGCCGGCCGGGCCGAGCGCGTCGCCGCGCGCCTGCGGCACGGCACCATCTGGATCAACGACTACCACCCGTACGTCCCCCAGGCGGAGTGGGGCGGCTTCAAGCAGAGCGGCATCGGGCGCGAGCTCGGACTCGCCGGGCTCGAGGAGTACCGCGAGACCAAGCACGTCTGGCACAACACCCGCCCGGGGGCGCAGTACTGGTTCCCGTCCACCCGTCCCGACGCCTGAGCACAGGAGCACACGACCCATGCGCACCACGAGCTACGACTACGTCATCGTCGGCGGCGGCTCCGCCGGCTCGGCCCTCGGCAACCGGCTGAGCTCGGACCCGGACACCTCCGTCCTCGTCCTGGAAGCCGGTCGTTCGGACACGAAGCTGGACCCGTTCATCAACATGCCGGCGGCCCTGCCCTACCCCATCGGCAACCCGCTCTACGACTGGCGCTACGAGTCCGAGCCAGAGCCGCACATGAACGGCCGCAAGGTCTTCCACGCCCGCGGCAAGGTGCTCGGCGGGTCGTCCTCCATCAACGGGATGATCTTCCAGCGCGGCAACCCGATGGACTACCAGCGCTGGGCCGCGGAGCCCGGCATGGAGCACTGGGACTACGCGCACTGCCTGCCCTACTTCAAGCGCATGGAGACTTGCCTGGCCGGTGCGGACGCGTGGCGCGGCGGGTCCGGTCCGTTGGCGCTGGAGCGCGGTCCCGCGACGTCGCCCCTGTTCGGTGCGTTCTTCGAGGCCGTGCAGCAGGCCGGTCACCCGCTCACCGACGACGTCAACGGCTACCGGCAGGAGGGCTTCGCCAAGTTCGACCGCAACGTGCACCGCGGACGTCGCCTCAGCGCCAGCCGCGCGTACCTGACGCCCATCCGGCGTCGCAAGAACCTCACGATCCACACGCTGTCGCACGTCACCGGGCTGCGCACCCGCGGGAACCGGGTCGTGGGCGTGGACTACCTGCGCGGCGGCAAGCTCCGTCGGTCCGTCGAGGCCAAGGAGGTCATCCTGTGCGGTGGCGCCATCGGCTCCCCGCAGCTGCTGCAGCTGGCCGGCATCGGCAACGCCGCCGAGCTCTCCGCCCTGGGCATCACGCCGATGGTCGACCTGCCCGGCGTCGGCGAGAACCTGCAGGACCACCTCGAGGTCTACATCCAGCACGCGTCCCGGCAGCCGGTCTCGATCGCGCCGTGGCTCAAGCACCGCCACAAGCCACGCATCGGGGCGGAGTGGATGTTCCTGCGTCGGGGCGTGGGCGCCTCCAACCACTTCGAGGCCGGCGGCTTCGTCCGCAGCAACGACGAGGTCTCCTACCCGAACCTGATGTTCCACTTCCTGCCCATCGCCATCCGCTACGACGGCTCCAAGCCGGCCGACGCGCCCGGCAGCGACGGCCACGGCTACCAGGTGCACATCGGCCCGATGTACTCCGACGTCCGCGGCAGCGTCAAGATCACCTCCACCGACCCGTTCCAGCACCCGGCCCTGCGCTTCAACTACCTCTCCACCGAGAACGACCGGCGCGAGTGGATCGAGATGGTGCGGTCCGCCCGCGACATCCTGGAGCAGCCGGCGTTCTCCGCGTTCAGCGGCGGTGAGATCTCGCCCGGTCCCTCGGTGCAGACCGATCAGGAGATCCTGGACTGGGTGGCCGAGGACGCCGAGACGGCCCTGCACCCCTCCTGCACCGCGAGGATGGGCACCGACGCGATGAGCGTCGTGGACCCGGCCACGCTGCGCGTTCACGGTGTCGAGGGGCTGCGCGTCGTCGATGCCTCCGTGTTCCCCTTCGTCACCAACGGCAACATCTACGCGCCGGTGATGATGGTGGCCGAGAAGGCAGCCGACCTCATCCTCGGCAACACCCCCCTGCCTGCGCTCGACGCGCCGTTCTACCGCCACGGCAGCGACATGCCGCTGTGGCCCGAGGGTGACCCGCGCAACGACGCGGTCCCCGGCACCGTCGCGGGCTGAGGCGGTGTGCGACTGAGCGCCGACGCACCGGTCTCCTGGCCCTCTGGCCCAGCCTGGGACGCGTGGTGGCAGCACGAGACGCGCCACCTGCCGACCTCCACGACCGATGAGCAGGGGTACGTCGACGGGCTCGAGGACGAGCTGCCGCCCGGCACCCGGCTCCGGCTCACCGCGGGCGAGCACCTGCGTGCCGGCGCCCTCTACGAGGCCGAGATGTCCGGCGTCACCACGGTGGCGGCCGCCGGTGGGATCGGTGGTCCCGACGATCGCAGGCTCGTGCACGCCCAGCTGCGGCACCTCGCGGACGAGCGTCGCGTCGTCGTGGACCTCGACGGCCTGGACGGCCTCCGGTCCCTGCGCGCCTCCAGCGACCTGCAGCACCTGGCCTTCGACGTCTCGGCCTCGACCTCGAGCACGGCCCCGTTCGACGTCGAGCTGCGGCTCGACTGGCTGCGCGTGCACCTCTCGGCCGCGGTCGAGCAGCGCGGGGCCGACGCCCACCTGGTCGTCACCGGGACGATGCGAGGCAGGGGACGGTGGCGCCCGGTGCTGGCGCCGTTCCTCGCTGCGGCAGGGTCCTTCGCCGCCAAGGGCCTGCGCTCGTCGGTCGAGGACGCCGCCGCCTGGCTCAGCAGCCTGGAGGGCGACCCCACCGGCGAGCGCCGCCCGAACCCCGAGCAGGCACGGACCCATCGGGCGAGGACCGCCGCCGCCATCATGAGCGCACGTGCCACGACGGTGGCGGACCAGATGGCTGCCGGGCACTGGTGGCGGCGGCGCAACCCCCAGCACTGGCTCCGAGCGCTGCACGACCTGCCCGAGCCGGACTGGCCGCGTGCCGAGGAGCTCGACGACTGGGAGAGCAGGGAGCAGGACCTCCTCCGGCTCTACGCCACCCGGCACCGACGCTCCGACCCGCCACGCTGGGTGGGCGATGAGCTCCTGCGACGACACGCCGCCCAGCAGGAGGCCCTCGAGCGGTCGCGGGCCGCCGCCGAGGTCACGACCCCGGCCCCGGCTCCCCTGACCGACGCTTCCTTCGACCTCGCCTGGCTCGTGACGCCGTGGTCCATGATCCGTCGCTCGCGAGACCTGGGCAGCGACGCGGAGGCCGAGGCCGCGCTCCGCGCTGACCTTCAGGACGGCCCCACATGACTATTGCCCGGCCTCGAGCCGTCTACTACCTTCAAGCCAACCCCCGAGGAGTTCTGTCGTGAGCGCACCCACCGTCGATCCCCAGGCCAGTCCCGACGAGAACCCACAGGAACCCGCCAGCCGGGTCAACCTGACCGTGCTCGTCGGCTCGAGCGTCGTCGTCGTCGCCATCACGGCGTGGGCGCTGATCTCCCCCAGCGGTGCTGACGCCACGCTCGGCACCCTCGTGGGCTGGGCGACGGACTGGTTCGGCTGGTTCTACGTCCTGCTCGCCACGACGGTGCTGGTCTTCGTCATCTACATCGCCGCCTCCCGGTTCGGCCGGACGAAGCTCGGTCCGGAGCACTCCCAGCCGGAGTTCAGCACCTTCGCGTGGGCGTCGATGCTGTTCGCCGCCGGCATCGGCACCGACCTGATGTTCTTCGCCGTCGCGGAGCCCGTCACCCAGTACCTCGCTCCCCCGTCGGGCGACCCCGAGACCGTCGAGGCGGCCCGTGAGGCCACCGTGTGGACGCTGTTCCACTACGGCGTCACCGGCTGGGGCATGTACGCGCTGATGGGCATGGCCCTGGGCTACTTCGCCTACCGGATGGGCCTGCCGTTGGCGGTCCGCTCGGCGCTCACCCCGATCATCGGGCGTCGCACCGAGGGCGTCATCGGCGACGCGGTGGACCTGGCCGCCGTGCTCGGCACGATCTTCGGCGTCGCCACGACGCTGGGCATCGCCGTCGTGCAGCTCAACTTCGGCCTCAACATGCTCTTCGGCGTGCCGATGGGCCTCACGGCCCAGATCGCCCTGATCGTGGTGGGCATCGCCATGGCCACGCTCTCGGCCGTCTCCGGCGTCGACAAGGGCATCAAGTGGCTCTCCCAGGCCAACGTCATCCTGGCGCTCCTGCTCGCCGCCTGGATCCTGCTCACCGGCCGGACCACCTACCTGCTCAACGCACTCGTGCTGAACGTCGGCGACTTCGTGCGGCTCTTCCCCGACATGACGATGCAGACGTTCGCGTTCGAGGACACCGGCACGTGGATGGCCGACTGGACGCTGTTCTTCTGGGCCTGGTGGATCGCCTGGGCGTCCTTCGTCGGGCTCTTCCTGGCGCGCATCTCCCGCGGCCGCACGATCCGCCAGTTCGTGGCGGGCACGCTGATCATCCCGTTCATGTACATCCTGATGTGGATCTCCATCTACGGCAACGCTGCCATCGACCTCGTCCGCCAGGGCAACGCCGACTTCGGGGAGCTGGCGATGAACACCCCTGAGCAAGGCTTCTACACGATGCTCGCGGAGTACCCGGGCTTCACGTTCATCGCCTCGATCGCGACCTTCGTCGGTCTGCTCTTCTACGTCACATCGGCGGACTCCGGCGCCCTCATCATGGCCAACCTGTCCTCACGGATGCGCGACGTGCACGCGGACGCCGGCAGCGGGCTGCGCATCTTCTGGGCCGCAGTGACCGGCCTCCTGACCATCGCCCTGCTGGCCGTGGGCGGCATCGCGACGCTGCAGTCGGCCACCATCATCATGGGCATCCCGTTCGCCGTCGTCATGGTGCTGGTGATGATCGGGCTGTACAAGGCGCTGCGGGTCGAGGCGTTCCTGGCGGACTCGCGCGCCGGGGGGATGCACGGCGCGCTGTCCGGCCGCAGCACCCCGGACCGGCACGGTGGCGGCCACTGGCAGGCCCGGCTCCGCCGGGTGATGAGCTTTCCCAGCCAGGAGAAGGTCGACGACTACATGGACCGGGTGGCCGAGCCCGCCCTGCAGGAGGTCGCCCGCGAGCTCCACGAGGCGGGGACCGAGGCCACCGTGCGGACCCACACCGACGACGAGGGCCGACCCTGCGTCGAGCTGGCCGTCGCCATCAGCGACGCCCTCCCGTTCCGCTACCGGATCAGCCGCCGCGAGGTTCCCATCCCGGTCTACAGCGGCAGCCTGGTGCCCCGCGGCGACGACTACTACTCCCGGCTCGAGGTGCACCTGCACGAGGGCGGCCAGGGCTACGACGTCATGGGCTACACCCAGGGCCAGGTCATCGACGACGTGCTCGACGCCTACGAGAGCCACCTGGAGTTCCTCCGGCTGGAGGACGGCACGTCGCTCTGACCCGGGCGTCGTGGGACGCTGAGGACATGGCGGTGCGCAACCCTCTCGCGGAGCGGTCAGGCACCCTGCTGAACGAGACCGCCTGTCCCGGCTCCCTCGTCGATCGGCGACGGCTCCTGCAGGAGCCGCACGTCGTGGCGCTGGAGGCTTGGGCCGCTCGCCTGCGGGCGACGACCAATGAGTCCGTCCCGTCGTTCGACCCGCTCTCCGGCGGCACCATGGCGCGGTTGCTGGTGCTCCGGGAGGAGCCTCGCTGCCTGGCCACGCAGGGATCGGGGTTCGCGAGCATCGACAACGACGATGCCGCCGCGCACCACACCACCATGGCGATGAACCGGGCGGCGATCCCCCGCACCGACACCCTGCACTGGAACGTGGTGCCGTGGTGGATCCGCAACCCGCAAGGGGACCAGGTCTGCGGGCCGCGGACGGTCGTCAGCCAGGCCCGCCGAGCCCGCCCGCACCTCGCGGAGCTGCTCACGCTGCTCCCCCACGTGCAGGCCGTGCTGCTCCTGGGGCGCGAGGCCTCGCGCGCCTGGGCTGCCGCGGGCTCGGCGGACCTGCCGGTGCTCACCGGCCCGCACCCGAGCCCACTCGCCTGGAACACCCGTGACCGCACCACCGGTCGGCGCAACAGCGACCTCACCCTGGAGGCGTTCGCGCACGCCGCCGACCTGCTGACGGTCCCTCAGAAGGCGAGCGCGGGGTAGGCGACGAAGACGACGGCCGCCAGTGCGGACCCACCCAGCATGAGCAGGCACAGCAGCACGCGGCCCACACGCGGCCGGAGCCGGGCCAGCGCCAACCAGGCCAGGACCAGGCACGACAGCGGCATCATGAGCCAGACGATCGTCCACGTCGACTCGTACGGGTCGCCCGGCCAGGGCAGATCGATGGCCGCCGTGAGCGCGGCGACCAGGAGGACGTACCAGGGCAGCAGCATCGGGACGGACCCCCGCAGGGCCGCGCCGACGGCCTGACGCAGACCCGATCGCATGGGGCCGTCGACGAGACGCTCCGGCTGCGGCCAGCCACGCGGCGGTCCGCCGAGCCGCGGGAGGTAGACGCCTCGTCGGCCCAGCAGGTGGAGGGTGGCGAGCCCGACGGCGAGCAGCCACCACGGCGTGCTCGAGGCCATCGCGTCAGGCCGCAGGTCCGCTGCCGGAGGGATCGCCGTCGTCAACCAGACGAGCCCGGGCACCAGTGCGATCACGAGGGCACTGAGGGTGAGCCCCACCGAGAGCCGCAGGCCGCGGTTCCAGCGGGTGACGACCGGCCCGGTCGTCGTCGGTGGCGCGAGCGCGGCGGTCGCCTGGGGCGCCTGCCTGGGCTGCGGGGCGGTCGGTCGGTGCACCGGCACGGTGCCGGTGGCCGGTGGTGGCACGGGCATCGTCTCGACGTCGGCGAGGGCGTGCAGCATCTGCCCGACCGAGGCGTAGCGCTGGTCCGGGTCGACGGCCATCGCCCGCATCACCACACCGGCCAGGCCGGGGCTCACGTTCGGGGCGAGCGCGCGCGGGTCCGGCCGGGGCTGGGTGCGGTGCGCGAGCAGCTGGCTGGCCATCGTGCCCTCGAACGGCGGCTTGCCCGTGAGGCACTCGTACAGCAGGCAGCCGACGGAGTAGATGTCGCTGCGCTGGTCCGCCCTGCCGTCGTACTGCTCCGGGGCCATGTAGTGCGGCGTTCCCGCGACGGTTGCGGTGGCGTCCGAGGCCGCGCGGGCGATCCCGAAGTCGACGATCTTGACGCCGCCGGCGGTGGTGACGAGCACGTTCGCCGGCTTGATGTCCAAATGCAGGATGTCCGCCCGGTGGCACGCGGCCAGGCCCTCCAGCACGCCCTGCACCGCGATGACCGAGCGCGGGCTCGGGCCGTGGGTCGCGAGCAGGTCACGCAGGGAGGTGCCCTCCACCAGCTCCATCACCAGGTGCGGGATGATCTCGCCCTCGCCGTCGGGCAGGTGGACGAGGTCGTGCACGGTGACGACGTTCGGGTGCGAGACCCGCGCGAGCATCGCGACCTCCCGCGTGATCCGACGCATCGCCCGCGGGTCGTCAGCAAGGAAGTGCGAGAAGCGCTTGATGGCGACGTCGCGGTGCAGCTGCTGGTCGCGGGCCCTGAACACCACGCCGTGGTTGCCCGCGCCGATCCGCCCACGCAGGGCGAACCGGGGCTGGCCGGGTGTCGCGGCCGGTTCCGGCGACGCGGTGCCACCGACCCGGACGGTCGGCGCGCCCTCACCGACCCGGACGGTCGGCGTGGCGTCGTCGTCCTCGCCCGGGACGGGTCGGGTGACGAGAGGATCGGTCACGAGCGCGATCCTCCTCATGGTCGACAGGTTCAGGGGCACGACCGTGCCCCGTCGTCGACCATTGTCCCTATCGGCCCCTGACACTCTCAAGGCTCACCGTCCCCGGTGCGGGCGACGACACCGTCACGGGCACCCCGGCGAGGGCGAGGACGCCACGGGTCAGCGGGGTCCAGCCGTCGGTGAGCGGCTCACCGTCGAGGGTCGTGCCGTTGGTGCTGCCGACGTCGCGCACCTGCCAGCGCCCCTCCCGGCACCGCAGGGCGGTGTGCCGCGAGGAGACCTCCTGCTCGGCGAACCCCAGCGGGCTGCTCGGTGCCCGCCCGAGCACGACGGACTCACCGGGCGTGAGTCGCACGATCTGGCCGTCGTGCTCCAGGACCAGTCCGGCACCGCTCGTGACGGTGGGGGCGTCGTCGGCCTCCACGGCACGCACGGCGGGGAAGGCCACGGTGCCCTGTGGCACGGCCCGCGGTCGAGCACGCGGCAACGGAGCGTCCGTGACGGTGGAGGAGTCGTCACCCACGGCCTCCCACCCGAGCCAGGCCGGCGGGGCGCTGCCGGTCCGGGGCGCCTCCTGCTGGGCATCGCGGGAGAAGCCCAGCACGCCGAGCGGCTCGCTGCGGCGGGTACCGCGTGCCGGGGGGACCCAGCCGGCCCGTAGGCCCGGGTCCACCTCCACGACGACGTCGACCTCCGCCGGCGTCGCCCAGCCCTCGCGCTCGGCATGGGTGCGGTAGAGCGTCGCGGCATCGTCGCCGAGCCGCTCGACGTCGCCGTCGGGATCGAGCCGCTGCAGGTCCTCGGGAGCCACCCGGACCGTGAGGTCGCCGAAGGCGAGCCGCTGCCCGCTCGGCATCACGACGTGCTGGGTGGTGAGGGCCCGGACGAACCGGCGACGCAGCACTCCGTCGGACGCGGCCGGGTAGGAGACGAGCTTGGCGGCCACCTCCGTGGCCGCCGCCCGCCGACTGCCCGTGCCGAAGACGCTGCGGGCCACCGTGAGGCCCACCAGCACGACCCCGACGAGCAGGGCGAAGGCGAAGAGGCTGGAGAGCAAGCCGGTCAGAGAGGTGTTCATGGCATCATCGTCGGCGGCGACGGCGTCGGAGTCGAGCCGCTGCGGAACGCGTTCCACGAAGGAGGGTCGGGTGCTGCGCATCGAGTGGTCGTGCGGGGATCTCACCGGGACTGAGCTGCTCGCGCCCGGGGCCAAGCTGGTCGTCGCACGACGCATGGCCCTGCCGGAGCAGCAGCTGGTGGCCACCGAGCGGGTCGACGGCTCGCGCTACGTCTTCCTACGCCTGCCCTACGCGAGCGACCCCGCCCTCGTCGTCACCGCGACCGACGGCCAGCCGGTGGTCTACCGCGGGCAGCGGGCCAACGGCGCCATCGTCGAGCTGACCACGCCGTCGGGGCAGTCCAGCAGCCCCGCCCCCAAGCAGAGGTTCTCCCTCACAGAGAGCGGCAGCCGGCTGGAGCTGCGCCTCCCCGACGTCACGGTGGCGCTGACGGTCGACATCGGGGGCCCCGACACTGGTCCCGACTCGGGGCCCCGCGGCTCCGGCACCGAGCAGCTCGGCGTCGAGGCCCTCCAGGGCGAGGACGCGTGGATCGTCGCCGCCATCGCCGTCGCCCTGTCCCCTGAGCACGGCGTCGTGAGCCACGGCGACCTCAAGCATGCCTTTGCCGTCTGGCGGGGCATCGAGGAGCCGAGCGCGGGGACCTTCGAGCGCAACGTCCTTCGACCGGCCCTGGAGTCGCGGCGCATCGAGCTGCCGGGCGCCCGCCTGAACAAGATCGTCTACCTCGTGGAGTGGTGCCGCCGCACCTCGGAGTTCCCCGACCGCGTCCTGGCTGACGTCCGACGCCGTCTCGACGCCTCCGGCGCCCCCACCGAGTGACCCGAGGTGGAGCGGCCTCAGGCCGACGGATGATTACGGGCAAGGTGCTCGTGCAGCAGGCGCCTGTCCTCGGACGGGAGTGTCCCGGGCCGAGCGAGCGCCTTACGCGTCGTCCTGGGTCCACGCACCGGGATTCCGTCCACGACCAGCCGACCCCACGGCAGGTCTGCCTCTAGGAAGCAGAAGGCGCCGTGCACGTTGGCCGGGACCGGCCCGCTGTCGACGCTTTCCTGCACTGCTGCCACCTGACGGTGCAGCCCGGCCACGAGTCCTTGACGGCGCCGGCCATCGACCACCAAGGCGTCACCCTTGCGGGTCGACCGGACTCGGCGGCCGGCGTAGTGCTTGGCATCGATGACGTGGATGCCGCTCGCGGTGATCGCGATCAGGTCCACGTCGCCGTGACGTGAGCTCGCCGAGAGCCGCCGGTTGAACAGGAACAGGGCGTCCTCGAGGTTCGTCTGGAGGACCTCGGCCACTCGCCGTTCCCCCTCCGCTCCCGTGGCGAAGGCCTGGGTGGTCTGCTTCGGCCGCTGCAGGCGCAGCACGAGGCGTCCGATCCGTGGGTGCTTGGTCATCACCCGCTGCTCGCGCAGAGCGAGGCGACGTTCGTACGTCTGCTGCAGTGACGCGCCAGGCGTCCCGACCTCCACGATGTGCTCCATCTGCTCGCCGGAATCCGTTGGCTGCAGGCAGGACAGGCACACCACGGTCCTGCTCGTGCGGTCCCAACCGGCTCGGGCGCCACGACGCAGGGCGACACCACACCCACACGCTCCGTCGCGCCGCAGCGACAGGATCTTGATCTGCTTCGTGTCCACGAGTCTCCCTCTCCCGGATGTGGAAGAAGCATGCCCCGAGGGTGGGTCACATCGTCTCGATACTCCCGGGCGAACCGAGGTCAAACTCTCCTGACGCCGCGGTCACCACAGGCCTGTCTAGGGTGTGCCCGTGGAGTGCCTGGAGCTGCGGGAGCACGAGTGAAGCGCCTCGTGGGGGTGGACGCCGCCCGGTACCTGGCGCTGGTCGGCATGATCTCGACCCACGTCCTCACCGACGGCGAGGCATGGCTCTCCTCGTTCGCGAACGGCCGCGCCTCGGCGCTGTTCGCGTTCCTCGCCGGGGTCGGCATCGTGCTGGCCGTGGCGCCCGAGCGCACCACCGGCAGGTCGACGGCGCGCTCCTGGGCCGCGCGGACGGCCGGCCTGGCCGTGCGGGGCCTGCTGATCGCCCTGCTGGGTCTCGCCCTCGGCGAGCTGGACACGGGGCTGGCGGTCATTCTCACCTACTACGGCGTGCTGTTCCTCCTCGCGACGCCCTTCGTCGGCCTCGGGGCCCGGACGCTGCTCCTGCTGGCCGGCCTCTGGGTGGTGGTCACCCCGGTGCTCTCCCACCTGCTCCGCCCGACGCTCCCCCTCTTCCGCTCCGACAACCCGTCCTTCGACCAGCTGGGTGATCCACTGAGCCTGCTCACCGAGCTGACGATCACCGGGTACTACCCCGCCGTTCCATGGCTGGCCTACCTCCTGGCTGGCATGGGGCTGGCCAGGCTCGACCTTCGCTCCACACGGGTGCTGGCCCTGACGACGGTGGCCGGCCTCGGCCTCGCGACGGGCGCCACCGCCCTCTCACGGGCGCTCCTGGCTCGGCCCGAGCTCATGGACCCGCTCCTTCGGGCCTCTGGTGCTGCGACCACGACCGAGCTGTTGGACTGGGCCGACGCGGTCACGCTGGGGACGACGCCGACCGGCCAGGGATGGCAGTGGTTGCTGGTCGCCACGCCGCACACCGCGACGCCCTTCGACCTGGCCCAGACGATCGGCAGCGCGCTGGCCATCACCGGCGCCTGTCTGCTCGTGCTGCACCTGGCACCCTCCGCAGCCTCACGGTGGACGGCCGTGGCACTGGGAGGCGGGGCGATGACGCTGACGTTGTACTGCCTGCACGCCGTCATGCGCACCCCGCAGGTGTGGCCCACCGAGGACCCCGGCACGTTCTGGTGGCACATCGCAGTCGTGACCGTGCTCGGTGCGGTGTTCGCTGCTCTCGGCCGGCGGGGCCCGCTGGAGCAAATTGTCTCGACGGTGTCTCACGCCGCCTCGCGGCGACCACCAGGCCCATAAGACGGCCGTCGCTGCCAAACGGGCCCACAGCGTCACATCACAGAGCTCTGGTGGCCTCGCCACGGACGCTGAACACAGTGAACCCGCGCGATCAGTCGAGCACACATACGGTCCTACTCGCAGACCACTCCGTCGTTGTCACGGTCTTGGTACCAGTCGTACTCCGGGTCAGCTCCCTCGCGATAGTTGCCGTAACCGGCGGCATTGGCCGCACCACAAGTGTCGAACTGAGGGTCTGTCGAGTCCTCGACAGTTTCGGGTTGGCTGACTAGCTGTTGTGCCTCCATCTCAGATGTCGTCTCATCGACAGCCTTAGTCACGGCCTTCTTGATCAGCCGTGATCGCTTGGCCTTCTCCTCAGCGACGGCCTCGTCAACTGCGTCTGTCACCGCCGAGTCGATTTGTTCATCAAGCTCGCCCCGGAGCAGTCGGACCTCCTTGGCGGCCTCATCTTCAACCTCATCGATCCGCTCGTCGGCACTTGCCTGAGCATCGCGTTCGATCGTCTCCACATCAGTGCCGCCAAAGCCCACGCCGACGATGAGACCGACGACTCCTGCAGTCAGACCGATCATGGACTTTCCGAATCGGCCCGAAGCCTCCCGCTTTGCCCCGCGGCCTCGACCGCTCCCCGCTCCGGGCGGCTTGTCTGCAACAGACGACGTCGCGTAATTGCGCTCCGTCTCGTCGGGAACCCAGAAGCTCCATCCTTCAGGCGCCGGTGGCCACGTGGGATCTGGTCTCCATCCTTCAGGTGGGCGCCACTCACGGGGGCGGTTGGGCCATCCGGGCGGGTTGTTCCACTGCCAGACAGTCATGAATCGGCTCCCTCCGTCGCGGTCGACGAGAAGCTAGGGACGAAAGTCCTCTCCACGACTGGCAAACAGTAGGCAGATCAGACACCTGGTGTACTGGGATTGCCAGAAACTTCTCGCACGATCGGCAGTCGTGCAGCCAATGAGCGGGACTCCGGGATCAACTCGTCCACCAGAACCTGACGGCTCACGACACTCGGAGCCGGCCGTTAGGACACGGCAGCACGCAGGGCCGCGGCGGCGGCCCTCGGGTCATCGGCCCGGGTGATGGCGCGGACGACGACGATGCGACGTGCTCCGGCGTCGAGCACCCGGGACAGTCGCTCGAGGTCGATGCCACCGATCGCGAACCACGGGGTGGCGGGGTCGCTGGCCGCCACGTGCCTGACCGCCTCAACCCCCGCGGCCGGCCGCCCCGGCTTGGTGGGGGTCTCCCACACCGGCCCGATGCAGAAGTAGTCGATGTCCGGGTCCTGCGCGGCCAGCATGGCCTGCTCAGCGGAGTGCGTCGACCGCCCCAGGAGCACGTCCTCGCCGAGCAGGGAGCGCGCAGCCTCGATGGGTAGATCGTCCTGGCCGGTGTGGAAGACCTGCGCCCCCGCGATCCGTGCGACGTCCGCCCGGTCGTTGACGGCGAACAGGGCTCCGGCCGCGACGCACACCTCTCGGACCGACTCCAGGAGCGCGAGCTCGTCGCGGGTGGACAGCGTCTTGTCCCGCAGCTGCACGACGTCGACTCCGCCCTCGACGGCCATGCGGACGAGATCGAGCGTCGCCCGCTCCCCGGCCGAGGCGTCCGTGCACAGGTAGAGCCGGGCGGCGTCCAGTCGATTCCGCAGCTCGTTCCCGCTCACAGCGACAGGTCCAACCGTGAGCCCGGTGCCCCGACGAGGCCGTCCAGCGGCGAGGACGCCATGGCGTGCTCCCGGCGTGGGATCCGCCCTGCGCGGGACGCGAGGCGTCCGGCCTCCACACCGGCACGCATCGCCCGTGCCATCCGCGATGGGTCGGCCGCTCGGGTGACGGCCGATGCGACCAGCACCCCGTCGCACCCGAGCTCCATCGCCTGCGCCGCCTCCGATGCCGTGCCGATGCCGGCGTCCAGGATCACCGGGACCGTCAGCCCGGCGGCGATGGCCCCGATGTTGCGCGGGTTGAGGATGCCGAGCCCGGAGCCGATCGGCGACCCGAGCGGCATCACGGCGGCACAGCCGACGTCCTGCAGCTTGCGGGCGGTGACCGGGTCGTCGTTGGTGTAGGCCAGGACCTCGAATCCGTCGGCGACCAGCTCGCGCGCCGCCACCAGCAGCTCGACCGGGTCGGGCAGCAGGCTCTGCTCGTCGGCGATGACCTCCAGCTTGACCCAGCTGGTCTCGCAGGCCTCACGGCCGAGCCGAGCGGTGAGCACCGCGTCAGCAGCCGAGAAGCAACCAGCGGTGTTGGGCAGGGCCCGGATGCCCAGGCGCGTCAGCATCCGCCACACCGAACCGTCCGCGGCGCCGGCGTCGTCGGGGTCGCCACCCGGAAGGCTGACGCGACGGATGGCCACCGTCGTCAGCTCCGTGCCGGAGGCCACCAGCGCGTCCTCCAGACCGGACAGGCTCGGCGCTCCCCCGGTGCCCATGATGAGCCGGGATCCCAGCGGGACACCGGCGATGGTGAGCGGGTCGTCCGTCGTCCTCTGTGTCATCTGATTCCTCATCCGCCTTGGACCGCGGTGACGACGTCCACCCGGTCACCGTCGACCAGCGGCGTGGTCCGCCACTGGCTCCTCGGCACGAGCGTGCCGTTCACCGCCACCGCGATCCCGGTCGTGGCCGGCGACACCTCACCGACCAGCGACGGGATCGTCACCGCCGGGTCGCACTCCCGGTCGCGACCGTTGACCACGAGCACCATCGGCTCACTCATGCGTGCGCTCCTCTCGTCGGGGCAGATGCCGCCGCGAACCGCTCCGGGTGGGCCGCCTGCCAGATGTCGTCGACCGGCCGATCGGCCAGGATCGCGTCCAGAGCGTGGGCCGTGGACGCCGCGAGCAGGATCCCGTGCCGGTAGTGCCCCGTCGCGAGCACCAGCCCCGGGACCGAGGTCGCCCCCAGGAGCGGCAGGTTGTCCGGGGTGGCCGGCCGGGCCCGCGCGAGGTGCTCGGCGACCGCGAGCTCGTCGATACCGGGGATCAGCGCCCGCACGTCCCTGAGCAGCCCGAAGAGGCCACCGGCCGTGACGCGCCGGTCATCCGGCCACTCCGTCGAGGTGGCCCCGAGGACCACCTCGCCGTCACCCGGCGACTCCGTGCCGCGGAACACCGCGTAGACGGGGCGATGCTGGACCAGACCACGGACGATGCAGGGCTCGCGCGGCCACTCCGGCCCGGTCCCGACGAGCCTGAGCACCTCACCCTTCACCGGTCGGACGGGTGCGAGGACCGCCGTGCGCTCGAGCAGCGGGCCGACGGCGTGCCCGGTGGCCAGGACGACGACGTCGGCAGGGTGCTCCTGCCCGTGGTCGTCCATGACTCCCCGCACCCCGCCGGCGGCCGTGCGGAGCAGCGAGACGGCCGATCGCCGCACGAGGCGCACACCCCGACGCTCGGCGATCACCGCGAGCGCACGCATCAGCAGACGCGGGTCCACCTGACCGTCCTCGTCGTTCCAGAACCCGCCGGCCACCCGCGGACCGAGCATCGCCCGACGTCGTCGGGCCTCCTCGGAGCCGAGCTCGGTCACGCGCAGGCCGTGCTCGCGCTGCAGGGCGGCCAGCCGGCCCAGCTGCTCGACGTCCGCACGCTCGTAGCCCACCGAGAGGACGCCGCACCGTCGATACCCCACGTCGATGCCGGAGGCTGCCCGTACCTGCTGCGCGAAGTGCGGCCACCTGGCCGCGGAGTCCAGCGTGAGCCGCAGCATCTCGGACTCGCCGAACTCGGTCTCGGTGACCGGTGCGAGCATCCCGGCGGCGGCGTGGGTGGCACCCTGTGCCGGTGCGGGGTCCAGGCAGGTGACGTCGAGCCCGGCCTCAGCGGCACGCCAGCACGCGACCGCGCCGACGACGCCGTGGCCGACGACCACGAGACGGCTCATCCGATGCTCCCTTCGCTGGCATGATCCAGATCAGGTTCAGCGGTCGGCAGCGATGCCCTCTCAGCCCGGCTCGATCCGGGCTCCCGCGCATGCCGAGGCTAGCAGCGCTCACGGACGGGCGGCGGCCCGCATCTCCCGGAGCCGCTGGGCGACGCCGCTGGCCCGGGCGGTGCGACGCTCCACCGCGGCTCGCACGACGTCCGGCGTGCCCACGACGGTCAGCGAGGTGCGAGCCCGGGTGATGGCGGTGTAGAGCAGCTCTCGGGTGAGCACGAGGGACTCCTCCTGCGGCAGCAGCAGCGTGACGTGCTCGAACTCGCTGCCCTGACTGCGGTGCACGGTGCTGGCGTAGGCGCTCCGGGCCGATGCGAGGCGGGCCGCCGAGACCGAGCGCCCGGTGTCGAGCCGCACCACCAGCCGGCCGGCGTCGTCGAGGGTGATGCCGACGTCACCGTTGTGCACCCCCAGCGAGGCGTCGTTGCGGGTGATGAGGACCGGGCGACCCGGGAACCACGGGCGGGCGGGGTCGGGGAAGGTCCGGACCGCGCGCTCCAGCCGCTCGTTCCACGTCTGCACGCCCCACGGACCGTCGCGATGCGCACACAGCAGCCGGTGCTCGGTGAGAGCGGCCAGCCCGGCATCGGCGTCGGCGTCCAGCGCCGCCTGGGCAACGGCATGGGCCTGGGCTCGGGGCCGGACCGACACGACACGGTCGAGCGCCTCGGGGCCCACGAAGGTGAGGGCCTCGTCGCCGGACTGCAGGAGGTCGATGGTGCGATCCGCGTCGCCACCGACGACTGCCTCGGCGAGGTCGCCGATGACACCCTCGAAGCGGTGCCCCCGGGTGAGTCGGGTCACCGTCTCGCCGGCCGACCCGGCCAGGCCGTCGATGACGTCCCGCAGCACGGCACCCGCCTCGACCGAGGCGAGCTGCTCGGCATCGCCGACCAGCACCAGTCGGCACGTCGGCGAGACCGCCTGCACGAGCCGTTCCATCATCAGCAGCGAGACCATCGAGGTCTCGTCCACCACGATGACGTCGTGCGGGAGCTTCTGCCCGGCGTGGTGACGAAAGGCCGTGCGGTGGTCCGGGCGGGGGCCGAGCAGGCGGTGCAGCGTGAGCGACTCCAACGATCCGAGCCACGTCCGCTCGGCGTCGGTGAAGACCTCCGCGCCGGCTGCCTCGACGATCGCTTCGCGCATCCTGGCCGACGCCTTGCCGGTGGGTGCGGCGAGCCCGACCGTGAGCGGACGGGAGGACCGACCCAGGTGCTGGGCGGAGAGCGCCACCAGGAGCCGGGCGATGGTCGTGGTCTTGCCGGTGCCCGGCCCTCCCGTCAGCACGGACGTCCAGCCGCGTGCCGCGCGGCCCGCGGCAGCACGTTGCTCGGCGAACGACTCCTGAGCGAACAACCGATCGAGGTCGGCCGTGAGCCGTGGATCGTCGACGTCCGGCGGCGGGACCTGCAGGCGGTCGGTGAGCCGCTCGCACAGGGACACCTCGAGGTCGTGGTAGCGCGCCAGGTACAGCAGCGGCTCCTCGGCGACGAGGACCCGGTCCGGTCCGGTGGTCAGGGGGCTGGCAGCGACGCGCTCCCACCAGCCCTCGGCCGGCCACTCGACCTCTGCCGTGCTGAGGTCGACGCACGAGGACCCCAGCCGCACGGCCCGCACCGCCAGCGCGGCCGCGAGCAGGACGGACTCGTCCTCCTCCCCGCCGAGCCGGCCCAGGGTGCGGGCCACGTGGACGTCGGCCGCCTCCAGCACGCCGTCCCGGTTGAGCTGCCCGAGCACGCCCGTGGCGCCCTGCACCACCTGCACGTCGAAGGGATCGAGGGGTGCGGTCTCGTCGATGGTCATGACGTACCTCCGTCGAGCAGGTCGCTGAGAGCCAGCGCGAGGGAGGACGGCGGACGCCAGGCGAACACACCGTAGGGCGCGCCGTTCGCGTCGCGGGGGACGTCGGGCCCGGTCATTCCGCGGACGAAGAGGTACAGCGCTCCCCCGAGGTGCTCGTCCGGGTCGTACCCCGGCAGCCGCCAGCGCAGGAAGCGGTGCTGCGCGACGGTGTAGAGCATCGCCTGCAGCGGATAGGTGGTGTGCAGCATGGCCCCGGCCAGCCGGTTCGGCGCGTACGCCTCGAGCCCGCCGTCGGGGGGTTCGAGCCGGTTGGTCTTGTGGTCGACGACGAGGGTGCGGGAGGTCGGGGTGCGCAGCAGCAGGTCGATCGATCCGGTGAGGTAGCCCCGCAGGGTGCGGCCGGCCAGCGTGGCGTCGCGCAGGTCCGCCGCGAAGGGGCGCAGCGGGTCGTCCGGGGCCAGGTGGGCCTCCATGACGTCGGCGACGTCGGCGAGCCGGCCCACGTCCTGCTGCAGGCCACGCACGACGTCACCACCGGCGAGCGGGAGCTCGAAGTCCAGCTCACGCAGCGGCCTGAGCGCGAGCGCCTCGGCGAGTGTGAGCTCGTCGACGAGCGGGCCCATCGGGGTGTGCAGCACGTCGGTGAGCGCGGCCACCAGGACTTCGGAGTCCACGGGGAACGGTCGGCGTCGTTGCTCCAGCTCCAGGCAGCGCCACACCTCGGCCGGGAGGTCGGGCGCCTCGACGTCGACCTCCTCCAGGACGCCGTGCACGAGCGTGCCCAGCGCCGCGCCGCCGGCCAGCGAGGCCCACGGGGAGGGCCCGAGCCCGGCGGTCTCCGGCGATGGACCGGTCTCGACGGGCTGCTCGTCCTCGGGCCCCACGGCGGCCGGCTCGCTGCCGACGGAGACCTCCTCCTCGCGGCGCACCAACGAGGAGTAGGACGTGCGCCGCCACGTGACGTCGATGTCACGGGTGACGCGGCGGGCGCTGAGCTCGGCCCGGGCGTCCGTGGACTCCGGCAGCAGGATCGACGTCGTCTCCATCCGCTCCACGACCGGACCGCCGCGCTCCTGCCAGGCTCGCAGCCGGGCGACGGCCTCGACGTCGGACGGAGGCGGCAGCTGGTCGGGCACGGCGGGATCGTCGGGGTCGGGCCGCAGGAGCAGCCGGTGCAGGCCGGCGTTCTTGCTGTCCCACGACGGGGACCAGTGCATGACGAGTCCGGACTGGGCGCGGGTCATGGCGACGTAGAGCAGCCGCAGGGACTCCCCCGCCCGCTCCGAGGCGGCGAGCTGGGCGTGCTCCTTCCAGGACGGGCCGTCGCCGCCGACGTCCAGACAGCGTCGGCCGTCCCGGTGCAGGCGCAGGACGTCGCGCTCGGCGTCGTAGCGGTTGAACAGGAACGGCGCGTAGACCACGGGGTACTGCAGTCCCTTGCTGACGAACGTGGTGACGATCTGCACCGCCTCGGCGTCACTGTCCAGCCGGCGGGCACGATCACCGGCCTGTGCGCCGTCGGCCCGGCGGTCCAGCAGCCAGCGCAGCAGGCCGGACGAGCCGAGCCCTCGTTCGCGCGCCGCGCGCTGCAAGACGTGGCCGACGTGCTCGAGGTCGGTGAGCAGCCGCCGGCCACCGACCTGGCCCAGGACCCGCTCGACCACGGCGGCGTCACCGATGAGCGCCTCGACGAGACCGGCGGTACCGCGTTCTCGGTGCACGTCGGCGAGGTCGCGCAGACGAGAGGAGATGGCGTCGGTGAGCTGGTCGGCGTCGGGGCCCGCGATCCCTGCGGCGGTGTGCCCGACGAACGGGCCGATCGCGGCGGCGCGGACCAAGCCGCTGCGGTGCGGGGACTCCAAGGCATACAGCAGGGTCACCCAGTGAGCACCCGCATCGCTCTGCAGCACGTCGGCCCCGCCGCCACGCACGGCCGGGACCCCGGCCTTGGTGAGGGCGCTCTGCAGGAGGTCGGCCTCGGCGTGCCGCTCCACGAGCACCGCGACGTCGCCCGCGCCGACCGGACGCGGACCGGTGCCGTCGTCGTAGGTGGCGTCCCGGGTGAGCAGCGCGGCGATGTCGGCTGCGACGTCCGCAGCGATGCGCTCGCGCGCCGGTCCGATCTTGACCGTCTTGCCGGCCGGGAACCCGGCGTCCTCACGGGTCAGCACCCGCAGGCGGAAGGGGTGGGGGTGCTCGGGGTCCACCAGTCGGCTGCCCTGCAGTGCGGCGCGCGCGGGACGCACGACGATCTCGGGGTCGCCCAGCGCCGATCCCCTCAGCACCGCGTCGACGGCGGCGACCAGCGGTGCGTCGCTGCGGTGGTTGAGCACGAGCGTGTGGCGGACGTCGGCGAGTGCGGCGGCCCGCAGGTAGGTGTGGACGTCGCCTCCCCGGAAGCCGTAGATGGCCTGCTTGGGGTCGCCGACGAGGACCACCGTGGCGTGCCCGACGAAGGCGCGCTCCAGGATCTGCCACTGCACGGGGTCGGTGTCCTGGAACTCATCGACCAGGACGATGCGCCAGCGCTCACGCATGACGGTGCGTGCGGCCGACCCCTCAGGCTCCAGTGCCTCGGCGAGCCGTTGCAGCAGGTCGTCGTAGGAGAGGGTGCGGGCGGCGAGCCGGCGGCGGGCCGCCTCGTCGCGCACGGCAGCGGCGAAGCGGCGGCGCAGGTCCGGTGGGGAGTCGGCGGGGGCGTCGACGGGCAGGAGCTCCGCTGCAGGGTCGCCCACGGCGCGGTCGCCGAGCATGCGAGCCTCGGCCGGTGGGAACGGTGGCGGCATCCGTCGTCCGGCGGCCTGCAGGTAGAGGTCGGCCACGACGTCCTCCACGATGTCGCCGTCGTCCTCCACGAGCGCCGAGCCTGGCTCGACGTCGCCGGTGGTGCCCAGGCTGCGCAGCACGGCGTGGCAGAAGCCGTGGGTGGTGGTGATGGTGGCCTCGTCGAAACCGGCGACGGCCCGCCGCAGCCGACGGCGCCGCTCGCCTCGCTCTGCCTCGTCGCCCTCCAGCAGCAGGGTGAGCAGGGGGTCGCCGGCCGGGGCCTGCCCCGTGGTGAGGACGGCCTCGGCCTCGACGAGCCGCTCACGCACCCGGTCCTTGAGCTCGGCACTCGCGGCCCGGCCGAACGTGACCACGAGCAGGTCGTCGAGCTCGGCGTGCCCCTCGGCGACGAACCGGGTCACCAGGGCCGCGATGGCCCAGGTCTTGCCGGTGCCCGCGCTGGCCTCCAGCAGGGTGGTGGCGTTGCCCCGGGGCATGGGGTCGGTGATGCGGAACTCGGTCGGATCGGCCATCAGACGTCCATCCGGTCCAGCAGGGGCGTCCACAGCCGCATCGCGTGCTGGTCGAGCCCGGCGACCATCAGCTCGGCAAGTGGCTTTCCGCGGCCGAAGGCGAGCACGTGGTAGGGGTCGACGTCCTCGCCGTCGATGTTGCGGCTGCGGTTGCCCACCCACTCCCGGGCGCCGGCCTCTTCTGCCGCGTCGAGATCGTGGCGGCGCAGCTGGTCCGCGACCACCTGCGAGGTCTTGACCGGCAGCGGCAACGGCCGGGTGCTGCCCAGGTGCCAGAGGTCCACGAGGTCCGTCAGGAGAGGGGCGGCCTCGGCGGTGGTGGGTGGCTTGACGACGAGCACGCCCGGGGAGGCGCGCGCTCCGCGGCGCACACGGCCGACGAGGTGCGCGGGCACTCCCGCGCCGGAGGCGGCGAGCACGAGGAGGTCGACCCACGGCAGCAGCAGCTGGCGACCCTTGAGCGTGGACGGGGTGACGCGCACGATCCCGTCGGTGTGCACGTCCGCCACCGTACCGACGACCCTGCGGCCGTCGGGCAGCGTGACGTCGACGTCGATGCCGCGGGCAGGGTCGACGCGCAGCGGTGCGGCGAGGACGGCCAGCTGCCCCACCAGGTCACGGGCCGAGGCGAGCACGCCGTCGGCGAGGACGCCCGGAGGGAGCAGCCCGCGTCGACGTTCGTCGGCCTCGGCCTCCTCGCCGGTGGCCCCGGCGAGGACGGCATCGAGCAGGCGCTGGTTGACCTGCCACTGCTGCAGGTGGTCCAGGTGCAGGGGGATGGCGTCGTCGTCCGGATCGGTCTCGTAGGGCAGCGTGATGTCCAGGCGATCGCGCACGAAGGAACGTACGGGGTGGCGGACGAAGGTACGCAGCTGCTCCAACGTGACGACGTCGCTCTCGACGGGGGGCAGCGCCTCGGCCATGAAGGGGGGCGCCGCGGTGGCCGGCCGGAGCGTGGCCCGTGCGCCGGCCAGCGCGGCCTCGTCGAAGCTGAACGTGCGTCCGGGCAGGAGCGCCCCGGGGGTGAAGGAGCGGGCGTCGAAGGCCTGCAGCGGGTGCCGCACGACGACGTGGCCGCGGACGTCCCGCCCCGGGACGGTGCGCTCGAGCTGGTCGAGCAGCTCACCGACCGGTGTGGCCGGCGGCAGCGGACGTCCGGTGTGCTCGCTGGCGCCGGTGTGCGTGATCACGAGGTGCTCGGTGGCGGACATGATCGCGTCGAGGAAGAGCTGGCGGTCCTCGCCGGCGGCGTCCCGCTCCCCCACCAGCGGACGCCGGGCGAGGATGTCGTCGCCCAGCGGCGTGGGAGTGCGCGGGAAGACGTCGGCGTCGAGCCCCAGCAGGCAGACCACACGGTGCGGGACCGAGCGCATCGGCACCATCGTGCACACCGTGAGCGATCCGGTGCGAAAGCTCGTGCGGGTGGGGCGGGCGGCGAAGGCGTCGTCGAGGACGGCGCCGACCTCCACCACGGTGAGCTCACCGACGGACTCGTCGTCGGCGCCGAGCCGGGCGAGGATCCGCACCACCTGCTCGCGCTGCCAGACGTCGCGTGGGGTCACCGCGGTGAGGGCGTCGACGACGTGCGTGAGCAGGCCGATCCACGAGTGCAGGGGCCCGGGGCGCGCGGCCTCCAGCGCGTCGCCCAACCGGGCCAGGGCCTCGTGCAACCGGCCGACGAGGTCCACCCCGGTGCTGGCGAGATCGTCCAGGGGCAGGACGCCGCCGGGCCGGGCACCGCCGCCCGGGGCCGCGGCGACCCCCGCGGCCAGTCGCGTCAACCCGGACTGCCACGTGTTCTGCGCGAGCCCGCCCAGGCCCCACGCCGTGCGGGCCTCGGCGTCGACGCCCCAGCGCACCGCGGTCTGGACGGTCCACGTGTCGATCTGCTCGAGGTCGTCCTCGGTGAGACCGAAGCGTCGACGCACGGGGGCCAGGGAGAGCAGATCGCGGACCTCGTCGACGCTGGTGCGCCGCCGGGAGGCGATGGCCACGACTCGCTGCAGCACCTCGGCGACGGGGTTGACCGCGCCGGTCGCGCGGTCGGCCAGACGGACCCGCAGCTGGTGCCCGGGATGGCGGTCGCCGGCGACGTCGTCCAGGCCGAACGCCGCCTGGATGAGAGGGGCGAAGGTCTCGACGTCGGGACACATGACGAGCACGTCCCGCGGCTCGAGCGTCGGGTCGTCCTCCAGCAGGCCGAGCACGACCTCTCGCAGCACGTCGACCTGGCGGGCCGGCCCGTGGCAGGCGTGCACCTGGACGGAGGTGTCCTGCTCGTCGAGCAGGCGGTCAGCGCCCGGGCCCGGGGCGTCGCTGCCGAGGTCGGACTGCAGGTGGCCGAGCAGCGTGGTGGGCCGCTCGGGCGGGGCGAGGTGGTCGACGGCGGCCTCGCCGGGCAGGGTCTGCAGGGCCCGCTGCAGCTCGGCGACGTCGCGTCCGCAGCTGGTGAGCAGGGCGTTGCCGCCCTCGGGCAGTCCGGCCGCGCCCCGTGGGCCCGGGCGGCGCTCGGTGTCGCCGCCGGTGGTGGCCTGCCAGCGAGCCGCGGAGGGGTGCGGCAACCACAGGTGGACGTCGCGGTGCTCGGCCAGGGCCGCCACGACGTCGAGCTCGGCCCACGGCATCCGGGTGTGCCCGAGGAAGGAGAGGCGCTGCGGAAGGCTGGCCCGGGTGGGGTCGGCGCGCAGTGCGGTCGCGGCGTCGGCGAGACGCTGGTCCGGGGGCGGGTGTGCCTCGAGCCGATGCCGCACTCGTCGCCACAGCTCGGCCTGCCACCGGCACTCCGGTGGCAGGCCATGGCCTTCGCCGTCCGTGTCGTCGCCGGCGACCCACGCCTGCACCATCCATGGCCGCTGCACCGCGTACCCGTGCAGGAGGGCCGCCGTGCGTCGTGCCGTGGAGTACCGGCGGCTGCGGCGCAGCGCCTCGTCCCGCTCGGGCAGGCCTCGTCCAACGTGCGTGGCCACGATGGCGAGCCAGTCCTCGTCGATGGCCCCGTCGATGACGTCGAGCACCGTCCAGGCCAGGCGTCCCGGTGCCCATGGGTCCTCGACGTCACGGTCGGTGAGCTCGGCGAGCAGGTGCGCCGGACGCACGAGGTCGACACCGGCACAGATGCCGTCCTGACGGCCCTCGGCCGCGCCGAGGTGGTGGCTGAGGCGCTGGGCGAGCCAGCGCTCCACGCCCGTCGCCCCGACGACCACGACGTCGCTCTCGAACGGGTCGTCCGGGGGCGTCCCGAGCAGGCCCGCCAGCGCGTCGACGAGCACGTCCGCACGCTCGGCGCGGTGGATGGTCAGCGGCACGTCCCGAACCTACGGGGTCGCACGGGCAGACGCACCCACGTCCAGGACCACCGGCGGCAGTGCCGTGCTCCAGTCAGTGGTCCGAGTCGCCGTCGACAGGACCGGCCCGCCTCTAGGCTCGCCATCGGTGGTTGCGGCGCCAGAGGGTGTCGCCGGGTTGTTGCCACTCGACGTGTCCGTCCCGGTGTCTGACCCTCCAGCCGTTGGTGTGGATGTGGCGGTGGTGGTGCGGGCAGAGCATCACTCCGGTGAGGTCGGTGCGGCCTCCTTCGGACCATGGCTGGGGGTGGTGGATCTCTGACCATCCGGGTGGTCGGTCGCATCCGGGGAAGGTGCAGCCGCCGTCGCGTAGTCCGATGGCGATGCGCTGCGCCCGGTTGTGCAGGCGGGCGCTGCGCCCG